>NZ_JACDWZ010000048.1:0-5751 GCF_016464285.1 Vibrio sp. bablab_jr001 | reverse complement strand
CTGCTCGATGGCGGCGATCATTTTCTTGAACATGCCAAAACGGGGCAGGCCAAGGTTGAAAATCATGTCGACGATCACCGCCTGACGCGCATCGTTAAGCGAAGCGAAATACGGCAGCGTTTCTGCGTCTTTCACCGCAGCATCAAGGTCGTGTTGAAGCAGGGTTTCCGCTTCTTGTTGGCTGATGCCGTTATCCTGCAGGTTGCGGCCGTAACCGATGGTGAGTTTTTGATTGCTGCAGCGGTAAGGTTTCAGCCGCAGCCCTTCGTGTTTTTTGATGAGTTGGGTTGCCAGTGCTTTCATGGTTTAACCTTCGTTGAATAAACAAAGGCCAGTGTATCGCCCCGAATTACTGACTGATATTGAAGCGGTTTCTAGATGGGGGATGTAGAAAAACCAAGCATACATGGTGTCTGAAATGATAGTATTCAAAAATTCTCGGCAAGCAATATGGACAATCCCAAGTGAACTTTCTTTCAACAATCAAGCTACGTTTGCAAAATTCGATTACTCTGGAAACGGGCAGTAAATTGCGAATTGATCCGAATGCCAAAGTCCGAAAATGTATTATCAAGGCGACAAACGTCAATCAGAGTTCTATTGAGATTGAACGTTCTGCAAGTGTCCGACGTTGTAAGATCGTCGTTGAAGGGCGAAACAACAAACTCATCATTGAGAAAGGCTGTCAGCTCCAAAACCTGTTAATTGAAGTGTTAGGCGAAGATTGCACCCTTATCATAGGTAAAAATACGCGTAACACTGGAGAGGGCAAAATTTCTTGTCAGGAGAAGGGCACTACATTAAGAATTGGGGCAAATTCGTTGCTCGCCAAAGGTGTCACCATGCTTACCAGTGATGGTCACGATATTTTGGAACATGGGCAGCGTATTAACCCTGCCAAAGACATTCTTCTCGAAGAGCATGTTTGGCTAGGCCAAGATGTAATGGTACTAAAGGGAGCGAAAATCGGTAGTGGTTCCGTCATTGGTGCTCGTTCTGTTGTATCAGGCGTAATTCCGAGTCAATCCATTGCTGTTGGTTCACCTGCGAAAGTGGTTAAACAGGGCATTACTTGGGATAGTGCACTGACTTTCGCCCAAAAGTGAGTGACTATCCTGAATCTTATTCAGTCCGATATCTGCAGTTGATGGCTATAAGCGATAGCCATCAACGTCTTACAAGATCGTTATCCTCTTAATACTGCAAATAGTCAGCTATCTGGACGTTAATAGTTAACCATTCCTGATAGTTGCGGACGCTGCCCAAAAGGAAAGCCGTCTGATTCCGGGTAATCGCTGAGTGTTTTTCGGTCCTGCAGCAGTTTCAGGTAATCCGCTTCGGTCTTGATTGGTGATGTGCGCAGCTCAGCGGGATAGCTCTGGTCTTTCTCGTACTGGTCAATGCGGTCCAGCACTTTAGTCAGTTCCCCGTCTCGCCATTGCTTTTCTTCCGCCGCTTTAAACGGGCGGTGCCGTTCGATGTCATACTGCCATTGTCCGTCTGACCACGAGTCATAGAGCTCCGGCTCAGTTAACGTATGCGTTGCTGGCAGTTCTCCCAGTTCTTCAATCCGGTAATTTTCCCCGTTGTCGCGGTCAGTGGCGTACGCCATTTCCCCGCGATAGTCCAAGAACTGCTGCCACTCTCCGTTGACAAGTTTGGGCGCGTGCTGCGCGGATAGCGGCTCAGGTGGCGGAATAAAGGTGTGGTTTTCCGGTAACTCAAAGTTGTAGTCAGACACTTTGAATTCATTGCCGTACTCGTCATAAAACGGCTGCCCCAGCAGAATCGGGTAAACCTGCCAGTGACCTTCTCTGAACAGCACTGTTTGAGAGCCTGCCTCAAACTCGGGGGGAGACTGCGTGATCGCATTCTCCGGGAACTGTCCATCCGGCTCGCCAATCACAAACGGGTTCCCATGTGGGTCAAAGTACGTTTTCCAGGTCATGTCTTCAATTTCATCAGACCAGGTGCCGGTTGCCCGGTCATAACGGGCAGTCATTCCATCACGGGACGGCGTGTAGAGCGTCTGAGTGAAATCGTTACCCAGCGCCGTGCCTTTGCTGACATGCTCGGTGGTGTTCTCAATCCACCATCCGTCGGAGGTGATACGCGAGACATTAACGGTCTGAGATTGGGCGAAAAATGGAGCCATTATGCGAGCCTCACAATCCAGTTGACTTTGCGGTGGTTGATGGTGTTTTTCAGTGCGCCGAACAGGGCAATGGCAATCGTGTGAGCATGAGAGCCAATCGCGACTGTGTGCGCGTGCGCTCCTGCACTGTTCGTTGTCCATGTTTGGGCGGCTTCGATGGTGGTACCGTTGGCATAATATTGCCCGCTTCGAGCGCCATTCTCTTCCGTTCGTGTTAGCGATAATGTGTGAGTATGTGCACCACCAGACGACGTCGTTTTTGAGCCAATGTCCGTCGATAATACGCTTGACCCTGGGTGTTCATGCGCTTTTACTTCCCCTTCTTCAAACACACCCACCGTTTCGCCGTCTTCCTTACCAATGACGCCGCACCCGCGCATATCCGGAATGATGCCGTCAGGAAAGACTTTGGCGAGCTCCGGATACGTCGCCATATCAAACGCCTGACCTTTGAACATACCGAAACCGTCCGGCGCAATGTCCGTAAACCACGGAATGGCGGCCCCGACCGGAAAGATTCTGGCGGCGAGTTTAAGCCAGAGGTTGGTGACCAGTTTGTCGACGACGGCGGTGACATCCAGTGCATAAAGAAACTTTTTCACGGTCAGAAACGCGCGGTCGTCTGTGCCGGTATCGACCTGTCCGGTGGTCACGACTTTGGCAATACCCGCCACTTGTTCCGTGGCGTAAGGGGAGCCGAGCATCTCCACCGTGATATTCTGGATAGTCGACGCCGCCAGATTCAGTTCACAGGCTTCGGTGACCACGGTGTTTTTGCGTTTGTAGGTGATGACCTCACCATCGCGACTGTCGACCGCGAACAGCGTCCCGTCTTCCAGCCAGTAGCCCAGCTCTTTGCCTTCAAACTCTTCATCCCCATCCCAGACCGTTTCAAAATGCAGTTGGCCTTGCGCCACCAACGCACCGCGCGTCAGCGCCTTTTTCTGGATTTCAGCAACGAGTGCGGTTTGCTCCGGATTCGGAACATACCCGGCAGAGCCGATGCTGATGTGAGTGATTTTGTATTCAATGCCCAGATCACCGGCACGAATCGCGGCGGCAATCCCGGCATGGGTGATGAGTAAGCTCATTGGGTGACCTCGTAAGTGTGTTGATTGCGGATATGCCGGCAGTTGGCAAGCTGATGATGGACATCAAGCCGGGACTGATACGTCCAGGTGATTTCAGTATGCGGCAGGCGCTTTTCCTCAAACGCTGCCCAGGCCTGCGCGCATGAGATTCGGGCATCTTCCTGCAGCGCGACATAAATCAGATTCGGCGTGGTCCGGTCATCAGAGACGGTTCCGGCGTCATCACCTGCCTGGGTGTAGAGCAGCGCCTGATAATCACTGATTTTCCAGCCGAACAACGCTTCCTGAAAGTCGGTCAGCAGGGACAGTTCAATGTCATCGTGCGTGGCTTTGAAGTCGGTGGCCATTGCTTCAATGAGGCTGGTCAGTTCCGGGTTGTCTGCTTCCTGCCAGTATTGGCCTTTGGGCAACAAAGCGCGGATGGCCTGCGCAAAGTCTTCGGCGCTGTAATCGATGATTACGCTGGAGGTGTCCATGTTACGTCTCCTAATACATGAATCTGATGGCTCTGAATTGTCACTTCATCGGTTGGAGATTTCACAATAAAGTTGGTGGTGACACTCGATACTGTCAGTACAATTTCCGTCGGTGTGATGGATTCCGGATTGCCCGTCGCGGCGTTGATTTTACCCATTTTGCTTTGTACCAGGCTCTGCAGCGCAGTGACCACGTCATCACGGACTGATTGGTCTTCAATGCCCTGAATCTCGATATTCAGCAGAACATGTTCTGGCAATAAGGCGATGGGATGACAACCTGCCAGACGATGCGCTTCGAAGGTTTGCTGAACCAGACTGATCACTTCGCTGCTCAGTGTCGGGTCAGCGGTGCGGCGGCCGATATACACTTCCACCATGCCGCGCTCCGGGGTGTTATCCAGTGCCCAGGCAAAGTCGACATCGGCATGGGCAGACGTTGCCCAGGCTTCATAATCTTCAGCTTTGCCGATCAGGTCGTTTTTCTCGTAGGCCACAATCACCCGGGCGCGCCAGTGTTCGAGAGTTTCGATGTCGGCGCCGCCTTCAATGCCAAGGCTCTGAACCTGAGTCGGGTCGATACCGCCTAAGCCTTCGGACAGGGTCAGAATGTTTCCGGCTGGCAGATTGCTGGCACTGCCCGACACGCGGGCAATCACGCTGACCGGCACGTCACTGTATTGCTCTTTGGTGGTTTCGTATTCATTGCCGGCGGCATCGGTCAGCAAAGTTGCTTTGGGGATGACCACCACACCACCGAGCTGAGTAAACCGGACGGTGCCTGATGCAAACGTGGGCAGCAGGCGCGGCGTGTCATGGCGATTGGCATGCAGATAAAGCCAGGCTTCGGAGCAGGTTTCCGGGTGAAGCTGGCGAAACAGCAAATCCTGATAGCCGTACTGACCGTAACTCACGCCCGCAATCGCGCACGCGATGGCATCGATCGCCGGTGTGTTCTGCCCAGTTTTCGCCATCAGTGTCGATTTGGCGCGCTCGATGAGTGTCTGCAGGCTGCGTTGTGTACTCATAGTGTGACCTTAAACGTGGTGTCATCGGTGAGGGTAATGATCACATCACGCCCCATCTGATTGGGTTTCGCTTCCCAGACGGAAACTGTCACGGCTTTGGCGTGGCCCTCTGTGATGAGCCAGGCCAGCGCTTCTTCATAAAAGCGTTTGGCCATGACGAGCGTCTGCGGGGTGAGCTTATCGCGGCGCAGGGTCCAGTCGCGTGAGCCTACGATGGTCAGCAGTTCGTCGCTCCAGTTGCCGCCGCGTTCGTCTTCCGCCATTCGCGCGCGATCGTTCTGTGTCGACTCGCTGTGGTTGTAAATGCTCTGCCAGACGGCGTGTGTCATGCCTTCCTCGGAGTTCATCGGTGCCGTGATCGCGTTTAAACGGAAATAGTTCATGATTGGTTTGGCCTGTATGAAGTGCGTTGGTTGTTATCGTCCAGGTAGTCGTGGGTGTGGGTTTCCACCGTGACGCCCGCAAACTTCCCAGAGCTACCGCCGACGTTGCCCGCGACGTTGAGGTCGCCACCGATGTCCACATTGCCGGAGAACGAAACTTGGGGCGCGGTGACATCCACTTTGGGAGCCTTAACGCTGATATCGCCTGCGGCCGTGATGTCCAGTTTTGCCTTAGTGTTCACCTTGATACCGTCTGCGGTGAAGTGAACCAGATTCCCCTTGTCATCGAGCATGGCGACCTCACCCGGCTGCAGTGCCATCTGGTAACGTTCGTCTTCCACATTGACGGTGATACCGCGCGCGGTGACGCCCCCGATAAACAGGTTGTAAGTTTTAGCCCCCACCAACGGACGACTCATAAAGCCGTAGTTGTGCACGCGGCGGATGCGATCGTTGGTGCGGCCCGTGGCAGTTTTAATCTGCAGCCACTGCGTCTCCGCTCCTGTGACCGTGCCGGTGCCAACCAGATTCTTAATCCGGCTCATCAAACGGGCCAGCAGTGTGTCAGACATCGCTTTGCTCCCTGAATGGCCGGAACAGTGTCATCGAGGTGGTTTG
>NZ_JACDWZ010000047.1:0-239 GCF_016464285.1 Vibrio sp. bablab_jr001 | reverse complement strand
CTGGATGAGTTTGGTCCGGTATTCGACCCGAATGACCCGGACAACGAAGACGGCCCCCGTTATGTGTTCTCGTATGATGAGAACAGCAGCGATGAGTATGTGATCGGTACCGTGTCGGCCACTGATGGTGACGGCGAGGCGGTGACGTATTCCATTACCACCAACGTGTACAACGATGCCAATGAAGCCTTGTTTGAGATCGATGCGGTCAGCGGTGCGATCAGCCTGACGGCGGCGGG
>NZ_JACDWZ010000046.1:0-553054 GCF_016464285.1 Vibrio sp. bablab_jr001 | reverse complement strand
GATTTATTACTGTTCCGCGAGCTGGCACGGCAACGAACCGAAACACAAGAGAGCGATTAGCTCTCTTTTTTGTATGAAGGACATCCGAATGAAGATGAACCTCTCCGTGGTGATGGGACTGAAAGACAAAGTGTCCGCGCCACTCAAAGGCATGGCGAGTGATTCCGACCACTACGCCAAAGCCATCAAAAAGATTCAGAAAGCGCAAGCGGATGACTCGGCCGCGATCGGCATGATTGGCTCATTCAAAAACACCAAAAAGGCGATGAGCCAGAATACGCTTGCGATGGCATCGGCCAGTGAAAAACTTCGTGAGCTGCAAGCCAGCGCAGCCTCGGCAGGTAAACCGACCGCCGCCCTCACTGAGAAAATGGCCAAACAGCAGCAGCGGGTCGATAAGCTCACACAGCAGCAGGACCAGTACAAAACGCACCTGGTTAAACTGGGTGGCGAGCTGAAAAAGACAGGCGTCAAAGTGCACGACCTCGATGGCGAGAACAAGCGTCTGGAAAGTCGCTACAAAAAGCACGGCGCGGAAATTGACAAGCTGACAAAAAGGTACAATCGATTTCGGCTCGCGGTGACTCCTCTGCAAAAACTCAACGGCGCCATTCGCCTCCCTAATGTGGCCGGAACGGCGCTCGGCAAAGGTGCCGCCCTGCTCGGAGGTTTCAGCCTGGCCGGACTGGCAGCCGAGGTGAACAGCAGCGCGGCAGAGATGGACAAACTTGCCAAGAAATCCGCCAACCTCAATCTGCCGATCAGCGAACTGCAGGCCATGCAATCGCAGGCCGAACACGCGGGCGTGAGCGCCGATGCGCTGTCGGCCTCAATGACCCGTTTCACCCGTCGTCTGGGTGTACTCCAAACCACCGGAGCGGGCGCACTGGGCAGTTACCTGAAAAAGAGTAAGAACGCCGCGTTCCGCGATTTACAGGGCGCAAAAGATACTCAAGAAGCCTACCAGATGCTGCTGGAGTCTTTCTCTAAACTCAAAACCGCGCAGGAGCAGATGGCGTTTGCGGATGCCGCCTTTGGTGACAGCGGGCGGGAAATGCTCATCATGCTGCGAGAAGGCACGCAGGGGCTGACTGCTGCGCGTCAGGAGTTCAACGACTTGGGCGGTGGCGCTACCGCCGAAGATGCCGCAAAAGCCGAAGCGTACAACGACGCAGTGCAGCGTATCTCTGAAAGCCTGCGCTCAATTAAGTTTGCAGCGTTGGCGCCGATTATGGAGAAAGCCACCAGGCTGTTTACCGAGTTCTCAGAGAAATTCAAAAACACCCAGTGGCGCACCGAGTTTATGGACAAAGTGATTCAAACCGTCAACGGGCTGTATCAAGCGCTGGAGTTCTTAGGCAAAGGACTGATTTTTGTTACGCAGAACTTCAAAGGCATTCTCACCATTCTGGCGATCGCCAAAGTGGCGCTGATTGGCCTCAATGCGGTGATCATGGCCAACCCGATTGGCATGATGGTCACGGCCATCGGCGCCGCGATTATTGCCATCACTTACCTGGTGGATAAGTTCATCGGCTTAGACAAAGTGATTAACTGGGTGAAAGAGCAATTTATCGGACTGTGGGACGGGATTAAGAAGCTCATCAACATGCTGCCGGATTCTCTCATTCCTGACGGCTGGAAAACCGGTTTGGACGATGCCGGCACAGAAGTCGATAACCTGGCGAACAAACTCGACAGCATCAAAGACAAAAATGCCACACTGGGGATTGTCACCAACGAAACCCGCAACCAAACAGAGCGCACCAAGGCCTATACTGACTATCAAAACGGCGGCTTGCCTGCTCACAAACCTTATAACCCTTACCAGCCAATCAAGAGCCAGACATTGAACAGCCGATCGGAAGTCGCACTGACGATTAAGTCAGACAAGCCGGTGACGGTGGACAAGGCAAAGAGCGACAAAGGAACCGATCTGAATCTGGATGTCGGAAACTTAGGCTGGAGCTATTAGAACCACACCCGAGGACAAAATGTGGTCACCGAATTTACACAAGCAATATAAATCAATTACTTAAATAACATACCAGCCCGCCTAATGGCGGGTTTTTCTTTAGTGCCACATCTACCCAATCCCAGATTTCACAGCATTTAATCTTGGTTCTCAAGCTGGCGGCAAGACGCTTCCGTTTCAGCCTCGCAGCCGCAAATCGACCAACCACTTTCTGCCCTCTTTCTTGATGCTCATAATATGATCAACCAAACGAACTGCACATTGATGCGTAATTGCGGCGATAAAGCCCATACCGATCACACCAAAAGATTTACTCGTTTGATACTGTTGATGCGTTTCATTTGTCAGTTGTGAACCATGAAACTACTAAAGCGTATGTGGCCAGTTTGGTATGGTGTATTAGGCAGATTCCGTCTCAATTTTCATTTGGACTGGTACAGATAGATTCTTGTTAAAAGCGACTTTTATAAATTTCACTGATATATCGTCAAGAGCATTTGATTTTATAAATATTTGAGATCTAAGTTGTGGAATTAAATCCTCAGTGTATATAGATTACTATTTTAAATAAAATCAAGGTGTTAATGATGAATCTATTAAAAGCTTCAGGTGTGACTCTCACTGCTGCGCTGATGTTTGGTTGTGCCTCTCCCGCCCAAGTAGAAAATATGAAAGTTGATGAGTCTGTAAACATAACTTTCGATGAAAACCTAAATAGCTCTATCGAGTTAAATCAAGTGGGTGGAGGTGAGGAAACAAACCCAATGTGGACGTCAGAAATAGGTAACAAAGAATTTGAAGCTGCGTTGAAGAGCTCCTTACAATCCCAATATCTATTGTCCCGAGACAACCAAGCAACTTATGATCTTTCTGCAACCTTGATGGAAGTCGAACAACCTACATTTGGTTTGGATATGGAAGTTACTTCTACAGTTAGGTACGTTCTGGTTGAAAAAAGTACGAACAAAATAATCTTCGACGAATTGATTAAGGCACCATATACAGCAACATTTGGAGATGCTTTTAGTGGTGTTGAACGTTTAAGAGTCGCTAACGAAGGTTCCGCTAAAAGTAATATAACTCAATTTCTTCAAAAACTTTCTCAGCTTAAAATTGACACATCAAAGATAGAGCTTACCAGCAAGTTATAACAAGACATTTTAGATGTGATTCCCGGCGCTTGGCATTTTTGCCTTCGCGTTGGGTTTTGCGTTTGCAGCACAACTAGATAACTAAGATGCTAGCATTGAGCAAACCTTAATTCGGTGTTAGCTATTTTAAAATTGATTCAAAGGATTTTTTAAATGAAAGTAACTCTAAATAAAATTTTGGTGGCCATTACTCTTTTCATGCCTTTTGTTTCCAATGCCGGTGAAATAGAGCTAAAAACACTTTGTACAGCAACTAGCTGGAAGGCTGCTGACAATGTAGAAAAGTGTAAAACTGGTCAAAAAATAGCTTTTTTGCCTAGTTCTTTTGGAAATGAACAATTGCCAATAATGTTCATAGCCCTTAATTGCGATTTACGCTTCAGTGTTAGTTTGACTAAAGGTGGTGCTGTATGCGTGTTTAACCCAGTCCAAAAAGTAGTTGAGTGATATGATATATGCAGATGTCAAAAATTAGGTTTACATTTTTAGTCGACTAGTTATGAAAATATATAATTTCAGATATTTTCTCTTAGTTGTGTTTTTGGTTGGAATTTTTGGCTGTGAACATAGTGAAAAGAAAATACTAAAATACAAACCAGTTTCTGCACAACAAACAACGAAAAAGGAACGAGTTGAGTTTTGCCATACATTAGTTGGCAATATTGAAAGTAATTTCAATTATATAGTTGATGAACATAGAGTTTATAAAGTTTTAAGCAACACTCCATATTCATTTTGTAGCTACATTGATGATGACATAAAAATTGGCCAAGCTCATAGGAGTGATATAAATCAATGTCATACGTTGACAAAAGCAGAAGTTAGCCGTGGTGGTAGAGTCACCTTTGTAGAGCATAATCCTAAGTATTCTACCTACAAAGATGGGAATATATATTGGAGCTGCAAATACGGTTCTAAGCCTGAGTATAAGGAGGAACGGAAAGTTAACTACGTCTATAAGTTATATAGATACGAAAACGACCAAGATATTTCTTTGTTGAGAACCGACTACCATTTTTATTACTACTATCGAGGAACTATTTTCAGACGCGTTGGTAACAATGGTAAGGCGGAAGAATTTAATACAGAAGTAATAAAAGTATCAGGAAAAGAAAGCTTCAGCAACAAGGTTTCTATTGTTACTGACTGAGTACAAATATACTAGGCAGATCCCCTAACCAACACCATAGGACTCACCTATCAAGGTAGCTTCTTATCAAAAAATCTTCTTAAACACTGGCGCGATGGCTTTGCCGATAATCTTAAAGTTGCGCCCGTTCTTATGGTTGATCTCGCATGATACGTAGGTCGGGTTGTCTGAAACCACCTGGTCAATCCCTTTCGGAGTGTCCACTGCAAACGTTCTACGGACACACATCGTCAGTTTTGCCTGCTTCATCTCCCTACCCGATTGCCTACTATTTGCGCCAACAGAATTAGGTAATGACAAAAGTGTGATTAACATTAAACGTTTGCGTAATCGCTAACCTTCACCGAACTCGTTTTTGAGGGTTTTATCACAATAACCCTGTTGTTATAGTGACCACAGATAAAACAACCGAACCATTCGAGGCATGGAGCATCCTCACTTATCTCACGACGAGAAGATTGGTACCGACACTGACACTGTTCGGCAAAATTTAAAGAGGGTCAAAAAATGGACATGAACATGGTTGAAATCATGGGTTATGCGGCATCAATCGGCGTAGCGATTTCGCTAACAATGAAAGACATCGTGAAACTCCGCGTTCTGAACTTTATCGGCTGTGCACTGTTTGTTGTGTACGGTTTGATGATTAACGCATGGCCAGTGGTTGCCACGAACGCGTTCATCGCCTGCGTTAACGTATACTTCCTGTTCAAGATGCAGCAGGAAAAGAAGGCTGACAAAGCCGAAGGTGTGCAAAGCGCCGCCTGAAAAGAATAAAAAAGACGTGTAAAAAAAGCCCGGGTTGTCACCCGGGCTTTTGCTTTTCCCCGATAACCGCTGCTCCCCTACGAAGAAACGGTTACATGCATGATTACTCTTCGTTGTGCAGCTCTGCCCATGCCTGAGCACATTTCACTGCACGCTTCCAACCTTTGTAACGACGTTGACGTTTCTCTTCATCGTGGTGAGGTTCAAAGCTGCGATCGATTTCTGCTTTGTCTTTCAGCTCTTCCAAGTCATCCCAGAAACCCACAGCCAGACCAGCCAGGTAGGCTGCGCCCAGTGCTGTGACTTCAGTGACTTTCGGGCGGTGAACTTCGGTGTCCAGAACATCTGACTGGAACTGCATCAGGAAGTTGTTGGCAACCGCGCCGCCATCGACACGCAGAGCCGACAGGCGAATGCCTGAGTCTGCCTGCATCGCATCCAGTACGTCACGAGTCTGGTAAGCGATACTTTCCAGCGTTGCACGGATGATGTGGTTAGAGTTCACGCCGCGAGTCAGGCCAACGATGGTGCCACGAGCGTAAGCATCCCAGTATGGCGCGCCAAGGCCAGTAAACGCCGGAACCACGTACACACCGTTTGAGGTATCCACTTTAGTTGCGAAGTATTCTGAGTCGTGCGCATCAGAGATCAGTTTCAGCTCATCACGCAGCCACTGGATAGAAGCGCCGCCCATGAATACTGCACCTTCCAGTGCGTATGCAGGTTCGCCTTTCGGACCACAAGCCAGAGTCGTCAGCAGACCATTTCTTGAAGTCACTTTTTCCTGACCGGTGTTCATCAGCAGGAAGCAGCCTGTGCCGTACGTGTTTTTCGCCTGACCAGCTTTAACACACATTTGGCCGTACAGCGCCGCTTGTTGGTCACCCGCAATACCTGCGATTGGAATACGCGTACCGCCTTTACCACCAATGTTGGTTTGGCCGTACACTTCTGAAGAGCGTTTCACTTCTGGCATCATTGCCAGAGGAATGTTGAACTCTTTCAGGATCTTTTCATCCCATTGCAGGGTATTGATGTTAAACAGCATGGTACGTGATGCGTTGGTGTAGTCGGTCACGTGTACGCGACCTTGAGTCATTTTCCACACCAGCCATGTATCAACGGTACCGAACAACAGTTTGCCCGATTCGGCCGCTTCACGTGCGCCTTCTACGTTATCCAGAATCCATTTGATTTTGGTGCCTGAGAAGTATGGGTCCAGAACCAGACCGGTGTTTTCGCGAATGTACGCTTCCAATCCGTCACGAGATTTCAGCTCTTCACAGATTTCAGCCGTACGGCGACATTGCCATACGATGGCGTTGTAAACCGGTTTGCCTGTTTCTTTATCCCAAACGATGGTGGTTTCACGTTGGTTGGTAATACCAATGGCCGCCACTTCATCGCTGCGGATGCCCGCTTTGCCCAGTGCTTCAACCAGCGTTGAACTCTGAGTTGCATAGATTTCCATTGGATCATGCTCAACCCAATCCGCTTCTGGGTAGATTTGAGTGAATTCACGCTGAGAAACGCTCACAATATTTGCATCGTGGTCCAGTACAACAGCTCGCGAGCTGGTGGTGCCCTGATCTAATGCAACCACATATTTCTGCTCAGTCATGGTTTATTCCTTATAGTTTCACGTTCTTGCTAACTTCGAATTACTTTAATTTTAGACGTGTGCCTGTTCACTTTCTTCCACGTCATCACATTGGTTCGGGATGGTACATCCGGTGCCGACTGTTGGTAGATAAACAGCGATAAATTTCGGATATGCCCACGCACCAAAACAAGCACCAGCAATAGGGCCAATGATTGGTACGATAAAATATGGAATGTCTTTAGCGCCAGTCAGCGCGTAGTCCCAACCTGCCAGGTAAGCGAACAGCTTAGGACCGAAGTCACGTGCCGGGTTCATGGCAAAACCTGTTAGTGGACCAAGCGAGCCGCCGATCACTGCGATCAGAATACCGATCAGTAGCGGGTTCATGGCATTACGGTGTGCGCCGTTGTTTTCGTCACCCAGCGCCAGAATGGCAAACATCAGCACAGCAGTAATGGTAAATTCTACCGCCACAGCACCACCAAACGACAATGATGCGTTCGGATAAGTAGAGAAAATACCCGCTGTTGCCAACGCTTCTTGGCTGCTACGTACAAAATTGTGCGCGATTTCGTAATCGGTAAAAAGGTTACTGTACAAGCTGTAAACCAAAGCTGCCGAGCAGAATGCACCGAGCATTTGCGCCACAATATAAGGAACCACTTTCGCTTTATCAAAACCATGGAAAGCGGCCAGTGCGATCGTTACCGCGGGGTTGATGTGTGCGCCAGAGACACCAGCAGTACAGTAGATGGCGATGGCAACGCCCATGCCCCACATGATACTGATTTCCCATTGACCAAATTGTGCGCCTGTCAGCACAAGTGCTGCCACACAACCCACACCGAAGAAAATCAGCAGTCCGGTGCCGATAAACTCCGCGATACACTCTCCTAAAAGAGTATGTTGTTTTGTTCGAGTCATAAGTAAGAGTCCTGTTTATTGTTATGTACACAATGTTTGTGTAGGGCGAATCTGGCACAGAAAACTGCTCTCGAAAATCGAATATGGAAATTTATGAGCGTTCGAGCACAAAATTGTTAACGTCAAACTCGTTTTTTGTTAATTGGCGCATCATTTTGATCATTTCATCAGTAGGTTCACTTTTCACCTTACCTTTATCTAATTGAGTAAATACTAAATAAACATATAGTTACTGATTAAATAAGGCGTTGTACGTTTTTTATCACCGTTCTTACCCATTCAACAACGAACACATCAGACCAGCTCGTTAGCTCATTTATCCTTATTTTCATCCACTTATATGTAACATTTCTGTGCATCCAGCTGTTAAAAACCCGCAACATTGTTGGTTAATTTCTCCACAACCCTACTAAACAATCACCAAAAATATCAATTTTGCGCTCGTTCGCGCTTTTGTGAGCAACATACCGAACACAAATGATAAAAAATGACACACTAAGTGTAAGTTTATTCAAGTTGCATAAGGTAAAGGTCATGACGGCTTATCAACGAATGGAAACCGACGTCGTAATCATTGGCGGCGGCGCTACCGGAACCGGGATTATGCGGGATTGCGCATTGCGAGGCATCGCCTGCATCCTGTTGGAAAAAGATGACATTGCCTCTGGCACCACGGGTCGAAATCACGGCCTTCTGCATTCTGGCGCGCGCTATGCGGTAACCGACGCTGAGTCGGCGAAAGAGTGCATTCAGGAAAACCAAACGCTCAAACGTATTGCCCGCCATTGCGTGGAGGCAACTGACGGCCTGTTCATTACCCTCCCTGAAGACGAACTCAGCTTTCAAGACACTTTTATTCAGGCATGTGGCCATGCAGGCATCGAAACCACCCGTTTAACGCCCAAAGAAGCACTGGCTCTGGAGCCGAACGTTAACCCTGCGCTGATTGGCGCGGTCAAAGTGCCAGACGGCACGCTGGACCCATTTCGCTTGTGTGCCTCTAACGTGCTGGATGCAAAAGAACATGGCGCGCGCATGTTTAACCGCACCATCGTCACCAGTTTGATTCGTCAGGGCGATACCGTGCTGGGCGTGCGCTGCCTGCAATTGGGCACCAACCAACAGTTTGAAATCTTTGCTAAAGAGGTGATCAACGCGGCGGGCATCTGGGGACAACATATCTGCGAATATGCCGATCTCAACATCAAGATGTTCCCAGCCAAAGGTTCACTGCTGATCCTCGATTACCGCATCAACAACCTGGTGATTAACCGCTGCCGTAAACCGTCGGATGCGGACATCCTGGTTCCGGGCGACACCATTTCACTCATTGGCACCACCTCTGAGCACATCGACTACGACCAGATCGATAATCTGCATGTGACCGAGCGCGAAGTGGATGTACTGTTGGCCGAAGGCGCGAAGCTCGCACCAATCATGGCCAATACCCGCGTGCTGCGCGCCTATGCGGGCGTACGTCCTCTTGTGGCGGTGGACGACGACGGCAGCGGCCGCAATATCAGCCGTGGCATCGTGTTACTGGATCACCAACAGCGTGACGGCCTGAAAGGCCTTACCACCATTACTGGCGGCAAACTGATGACCTATCGTCTGATGGCCGAATGGGCGACCGATTTGGTGGCCGAGAAACTGGGTAATACCGCCGCGTGTGAAACACATACCCGCCCGCTGCCGGGCTCAAACGAAACACCAAAAACGGTTAAGAAAACGGCCAGCATTGCCAAGCCAGTTTATGAATCGGCGATCTACCGTCATGGCGAACGCGCAAAACAGTTCTTGTCCGATGATGCCAAGAGCCAAGCGATTATTTGTGAATGCGAAATGGTCACCGCTGGCGAAATCGAATACGCCATTAAGCAGCTCGACGTCAATAATCTGGTCGATTTACGCCGCCGCACTCGCTTAGGTATGGGCCCTTGTCAGGGCGAACTGTGCAGCTACCGCGCGGCCAGCCTGTTTTCCGAATATGGTCAGGTCGACGGCTGTCAATCAAGCGGCTTGCTGGTCGATTTTCTGGAAGAGCGCTGGAAAGGCATTAAACCGATCTTCTGGGGTGATGCACTGCGCGAAGCCGAATTCAGTTATTGGATCTACGAAGGTCTGCTCGGTGCCAGCGACCTTCCCCATCACTCTCAGCCAGAACAACAAGAACAACAGGAGGCGGGTTTATGATGCACTATGATGTGGCGGTTATCGGTGGCGGAATTGCTGGCTACACCGCCGCCATTCGCAGCCTACAAGCCGGTAAAAAGACCGTGTTAATCAGTCAGGGCCAAAGCGCGCTGCATTTCTCATCCGGCTCCATTGATGTGCTGGCTAAATTACCAGACGGCAGCCCGGTAACGCATCCGTTTGATGCGCTCGAAGCATTAAAACAGCAAGCGCCGTTGCACCCTTACAATGCGGTGGGGCGCACCACGTTGCAAAAAGGTCTGGAGTGGTTTCGTCATACTTTAGCGGCCGCCAATGTGCCGCTGCAGCATCAGGATGATTTAGCGAACCACGGACGTATTACCCCGCTGGGCACACTGAAAGCAACCTGGCTTTCGCAACCGTTCGTTTATCAACACCGTAGCGAGGTGCCATTTGAGCGCATCGTGGTGGCTTCAATAGACGGCTATCGCGATTTCCAACCGCAAATGCTGAAAGATAACCTCAGCCAACACCCTGATTTTCATGCGGTGCCGATTCATACGGTGACGTTGTCGATTCCGGGTTTTGATGGCTATCGCCGCAACCCGAACGAGCTGCGCTCGATCGATATTGCGCGCCTGCTCAAACAGGAAGCCGCATGGACCACGCTGTGTGACGGGCTGATGCGTGTCGCCAATCGTGATGACTTGGTGATCATGCCCGCGATTATGGGCAACGGTGACGGCCTGACGCTGCTCACCAAGCTGCGCGCTACGACGCAACTTCACTTTCATGAAGTGCCGACTATGCCGCCTTCTCTGCTCGGAATCCGTATCGAAGAAGCGTTGAGCCGCACCTTTATTCAGTTGGGTGGTATTCACCTCAAAGGCGACAAAGTGGTTAATGGCCATTTTGAACGCGGCCGTCTGGTGAGCCTGCAAACACAAAACCTGCGCGATATGCCCATCAGCGCTGAACACTACATCATGGCAACCGGCAGTTATTTCAGTCAGGGGTTGCATGCTGAGCAACACACCATCACCGAACCTGTGTTTGGGCTGCAAGTGACACACAAACCCGCGCGGGCGGATTGGCGTAATCCCGCCTTTTTCGCTGACCGTTCACACCCATTTATGGCTTTCGGTGTGGAAACCAACGCTCAGCTCAATCCCACACGCAACGGGGAAGCAGTGCAAAACCTCTACTGCTGCGGTTCGATGTTGGCAGGTTACGACCCGGTTTTTGAAGGCTGTGGTGGTGGCGTCGCGATTGGTACGGCCTATCACGCCATCATGCAATGTATTAATCCGCAAGTGCCCGTTTCTCACCCTAAACCATCTGATCAGGAGGTGCTCGCATGAACGCGCCATTTTCAAAAGCTGCTCCTCTGAACACCAGCTTTGACCAATGTATTAAGTGCACGGTGTGTACCGTCTACTGCCCGGTCGCCAAAGCCAACCCGGATTACCCGGGGCCGAAACAGTGCGGCCCGGACGGTGAGCGTTTACGCATCAAAAGCCCGGAGTACTACGACGAAGCACTGAAATACTGCACCAACTGCAAACGCTGCGAGACGGCCTGTCCTTCTGGGGTGAAAATCGGCGATATTATCGCGGTGGCACGAGGTAAACACGGCAAGAAACCGCTCAATCCGAAACTGATGCGCGACTACGTACTCAGCCACACCGATCTGTTCGGTTCGCTGGCGACACCCTTTGCGCCAGTGGTTAACTTCGCCACATCGATGCCGATCGTGAAAAAGATCATGCACAAAACCATCGGCGTGCATGACCACAAAGCGCTACCAAAATATTCGCACGGCACGTTTCGCCGCTGGTTCAAACAAAACTGCACCAGCCAGCCATTGTATCAGCGTCAGGTCACGTATTTTCATGGCTGCTACGTTAACTACAACCACCCGCAATTGGGCAAAGACTTAGTCAAAGTTCTGAATGCGATGAACATTGGCGTGCGCCTGCTGAACAACGAAAAATGCTGCGGCGTACCGCTGATTGCCAACGGTTTTCACGATAAGGCGCGCAAAAATGCGCTATTGAATGTGAAGAACATGGAAGCTGCGGTGAACGATTACCACACCAAGGTGATTTCCACCTCGTCCACCTGCTCGTTTACTTTGCAGCAAGAGTACCCACATGTGCTGGGTGTCGATAACAGCAAAGTCTCTAACGAGATTGAATACGTGACCCGATTCCTGCTCAAAGAGTTCATGAACGGTAACGCGCCCAAAATGAAGCCCGTCAATCTGAAGGTGGTTTACCACACTCCTTGCCACTTGGAACGCAGCGGTAACGTAATGTTTACCATTGAACTGCTGCGCATGATCCCGGGGCTGGAGCTGATTGTACTCGACAGTGAATGTTGTGGATTAGCCGGTACTTATGGCTTCAAAGCGGAGAACTACGACGTTTCAATGAAAATCGGCTCGCACCTGTTTGATTCGATTAAAGCCTCCAACGCAGATTTTGCCATTACTGACTGCGAAACCTGTAAATGGCAGATTGAAGAAAACACCGCGCTGGAGACCATTCACCCTATCAGCTTGCTGGCTCAGGCATTGGTCTAAAACAGAAAAGCGGGCTGAGCCCGCTTTTTCCTTACTGCTTATCGCACCGTTAAATCCGATAACCGATACCAACCGGAGAGTTGTTTGCCGCTATTTGCCAGGTTCAATTGCGCTTTGCCATAGCGATCCACCAACGCCAGCTCCACAAAGTAATGGCCAGCAGGTAATCGCTTCGGCAGAGTAAAACTGCTCATGGTCGAATGCTCACCCGGCAACCATTGCAGCACATCGTTATCCGAAATCGCCAAAAACGCCGATTCGTCAGCATCGTTGATCAAACGATACGCCAGATAGTAGTGATGGTATGGCGGCGCGTTACCCTCATTGACGAATAACGTTTGAATCGTCAGAGTGGAACCGGCTGAGAGCTGCGCCTGATGCTCAAGTGTATCCACGCGCAGGCGATAGCCAATTTTACTCAGCGCATCATCCAGAAGATCCCGATATTGGTTCGGCACGGGTTGAGATTTTAGGTTTAACGTTGAGGCATGCTGGGCTACCGCCCAATCCAGACTGGCTTTGACCTGCTCGCGGGTATAGTTTTGCGTACTCAGCCATTCAGCCATATTGCCGCAGGTTTCCAGACTGACTGGCGCGGACTGCCATGCCTGATTAAAGAGCGCATAAGTTTGCTGAGCCATTTTGAGGCGATAAGGATAATCATCAACCATGTGACTCCAACTGTCGGAGAAATGGTGCCAGTCACCCCAGCAATCGGCGCGCCATCCTGCCCCTTTCTCCACCGCATAAGCCAGACTGTTTTCGCCGCTGATCAGCATCACTTTCGGCGTTTGTGGAAACGCAGCAAAATGCAAATCGACCAGTTTGTTCAGTTCGTCATCGCTGTAGCGCTGATGCAACGGTTCCAGCGTAGCAAAATTGCTGTTGTGCCACTCGCCCCAAGAGCCCGCCATCCCAATATCGATATGGCTCAGACTCGGATTGCCATCGTAGCGCTGCCCGAGTGCATTGAGCAGTTTTTCCACATAATAGAGGTACAGATTGTCGTCCAGATCCGGCACAAAGGTTTTGCCATCTTGCGTCCAGACACCACGGATGCCTTTATTGATCAACCAAGTGGGAATTTTACTGCCACTCCACGGCTCATCGGCCGTCATAAAGCGTAGTGCGACCATTTTAGCTGGCTGCTGCGCCTGATTAAGAGCCAGAAGACGGTCGATGGTATCAAACGCGTACTCGCCTTCTTTCGGCTCCAGATCGCTCCAGTAAAAACGGTAGTAATCCACACCTGACGCCGGATATTGATCGCTGGCCAGCGAAACGCCCCAGCTGTTGTGAAAGGTTTCGACACCGACACCGGGATTCGAAATCGGCCCACTGAGCGCAGCAGGATGCACAGTGACCATCCGCTCATTGCGTGAATCCGATGTGGCCGAAGAGGACGTTTTCTTTTCCGCCTGACAGGCAGAGAGTGGCAACATCAGCAGCAAAATCCATCCGATGTGACACAGTAAGACGCGGGAAGAACGCTTCGTGAGTGAGCTCATTGCATCAGCCCTTTAAACCAATCCCAGATACCGAGTGAGTAGTTGGGGAAAATATCGATACCCATCGCGGACTTAAGCAGATACAGCGCCAGAAATGACAAGCCCAACAGCGCGAGCAGACCCACTAATATCGCTGAGGTGACAATAAAGTTGGCCAGCTTCGATTCAGACGCCCGCAATTGAGTTCGGCGATCGCGTCCCATGAGTAAAACCAGATAGTAACGCTTGCCAAACCAAGGCAGGCTTTTGCGTACATCAACCGGATGACGATTACCCAACCCAACGCTTTTTATCGCATGCTCAATGGCCTGCTTCTGTTTGTCGGTTAACTCCTGCGCGACTTCCTGATCGAGCGCGTAGTAAAACTGAGTCACCGCTTTATGTTCATTTGCCGCTGTCACACTGTCCGTCCTACAACTTTTTGGTAAACCTGCATGGTTTGCTGGGCGATTTTCTGCCAGTCATACTTTGCCAAGTATTCAGAATAGTCAACGTGCGTTTCTTCAGGCAGCGCCGCCAGCTTGTGACTGAGTGCCGAGACGTCACCCACCGGGAAATAACAATTGGCATCCAGAGCCACTTCGCTGTTGGCGGGAATATCACTGACAATAGCTGGCAACGAGAACGACATTGCTTCGAGCAGCGCGATCGGCAGTCCTTCATGATAGGAAGGCATGACAAATAATCTGGCTTGCGAGAACACGGTTTTGAGCGCATCGCCTTTCAAAAAGCCTGTCAGGATAACGCCTGGTGTGGTGCGCGCTTTCTCTTTGAGCGCCGCGCTGTATGGCGTTTCATGGTCCGTATCGCCCACCAATACCAGCGGCATGCTCAACTCAGAATCGCGGTATGCATCAATCAAATCGTGAAAACCTTTCTCTTCCACAAAACGTCCCACCGCAACCATGTAGTTCTGTGGCGTCAACTGATACTGGCTCAAGGTTGTGCTGATGATATCTGCGCTTAAAGGCACAGGCGCCAGAACACCGTTGTAAATCAAATTGGCATCAAAACGCTGATATTTTTGCTGCAGAATGCCGTTGATCACCTCTGAAATGACAATCACTTCATTGGCCCACTTCGCGGCAAATTTCTCGCCCAACATCAGCACTTTTTTAGCAAAGCCGCCCCATTTCTGACGATCGTAGTCCGGCCCGTGGTGGGTAAACACCACTTTCTTACCCAGCAGACGCAGCAGCGGCACGACCAACCCCGGGCCAATCGCATGCACGTGAACCACATCGGAACCATCAAACAGGGTTGAGAAAGCGGCCAGAGTTGAATGCACAATAGCCTCAAGTGATTTTTTCTTCGGCGCCCAAATGGCTTTGGTCTGCACGCCTTCATAAGAAGAGCGTTGGTAAGGCACGTAAGGCGAACGCGCAATCACGCACACCTCGGCACCGAACTGTTTAACCAGTTGCGGGTATAGATGCTGACAGTGGGTTTCAACGCCCCCCAGCACATCGGGAATGCCCCGCGTGCCCAATACGGTAATGTTCATGTTAAGCCGCCTCACTGACGAGTTGCTGATACAAATCTAATAAACGTTGTTCGTGAGTGGTCAGCGAGTATTTATTCAGCAGTCGTTGACGTGCATGAAATCCCATCTCAACCGCCGCCTCTTTTTGTGTGGCGAACTCGTCCATTACACTCGCCAGAGAATCCGGGTTACCTGCTTCAAACAAGCGGCCTTCCACGCCGTCCCGCACCTGTTCCGGAATACCGCCGATATTGGCCCCGATGACAGGTTTACCATACGCCATTGCCTCCAGTACCGACATCGAACAGTTTTCATAACACTCCGAGGGCACAATGACCGCGCTGGCCTGCTTGATCAGTGCGTGCAGGGCATCGCCGCTTTGAAAACCCAGGAAATCAATGTCGCTGTGTTCCGCTTTTAATGGCTCATACAACGGGCCGTCCCCTACCACTTTCAGTGGCATTCGCTTGTGCGACTGTTGATAAGCTGAGGCGAGTGTTGCCACACCTTTTTCCTGACTCAAACGACCAAGATAGAGAAAATAACCATCATCGCGACAACCCGTCGCATCGACGTGTTCATCAATCCCATTGACGATCACATCAATGCGGTTGTTCGGCAGTTTCTGACGAATGATATTGGCCAGAAATTCACTCGGCGACACAATCACATCCAGCGCTTGGTAGTTACCAGCCAGTGACTGATACACCGCCTCCAGCGACAATAACGCGCTCTTAAACAGTGAACCTTGCTGACAACGGTAGCGACACGCATTCCACACCGAGCCATGCAGACATGCTTCGCAGGTATGACCGTCGCGGTACATGGTGTAACTCGGGCAGGCAATTTTGGTATCGTGCGCGGTGAGCACCGTTTTGCAGCCAAGAGACTTGGCGACTTTGATGATCGATGGCGTCAGCTGATGATAAATGTTGTGGAAATGCACCACATCCGGCCGCTCCTGTTCAATCAGGATGCGGATTTTCCGGCATGCTTCGCGATTGTGAATGAAATCCAGAGCCGTGCGTACGCTGCTCATCAAACCATGACCGTCGTAATAATCAACGTTCGATACGAAAAAATCCTGATACGCTGAGGCGAAATTCTTCTCATGCTGCATTGAGAAATCGACGATCACCGCTCCGGATTTCATCAGCATTTCGCGTTCCTGAAAAAAGACCGTTTCCGCGCCGCCTTTCATGAAGAAAAATTTATTGACCAACAACACTTTCATCACTCTTCTCCTCGAATGACGCGATTCTCCGGCGCTGTCGCCGGATCTTTTAACGCTGCGCCCAAACCACGAATCAGGCCTGCGGCAAACACGCTCAGGTTAATCACACTTTGCGCAGCGTCGCGCAGCGAGCGGTTTTTTACCACTTTCAGCGTAAAGAAGGCAGCCAGTGGCAGTAGCGCCAAGCCAAACCAACTCCACGGTAAAAACAGCAGCGCAAACGCCACGCCGAGCAGATAGAGCGCAAAGATCAGTTCGTTCTTCACGGTGCTGACGGCTTGAGCAAAATGCGGTTTACCCCACGATGTTTTGAGCAATTCGCCGGAAGCACACAGGTAGCGGCTTCGCCAGCGATGACGCAACAAGGCAAACGTCGACATCACATACGAGGTGTGATGGAAATACGGCACATCAAGCCTGCGCAGTTTGAAACCCGCTTGGTGCAGGCGCATCCCCAGCTCCGCTTCTTCATAAGCGTGCAGGTTGCGATTGGTCAGGTAGCCAATATGATCAATCGCCGACTTGCGGTACAAACCACCGCCCGCCAGATGATGACAATCACCCAACGGATAAATCTGATGCAGACGTTGTTTACGTGACTTAAATTCGTAGCTCACCGCATCGTCCATCTCCACCATTCCGGCCACGCCAGCGTAGTCTTGATGGGTGTGTAAAAACTCAATCCCTTTCTCGATGAAGCCTGGTGCCAGCTGCATGTCACCATCCAACAGCAGCAGAAACTCCCCCTGCGCGTGCAGATAACCAAGCTGGTGCCCGACGCCACAACAGCGCTCCTCTCCATGGATCAACGACACCACCACCGCCCCAAGTTCTAGGGCTATTTTCTGGGTGTTGTCACTCGACAGGCTGTCGGCGACCAAAATTTCATGCGGATAGGCATGGAGGTTGTCACGAATACTATGAATGGTCTTCGCAATTCCCTCTTCTTCGTTGTAAGTCTTGATAATGACGGAGACGGTAGGCATTTCACTCATAAGAACGCTCTCCCAGTGTGAGTACAGATTTGCGGATCACCAACGCTGCACCCAGAGAAAAGAAAAACATAAACTGCATCATCGGCACCAACATCAGAATCTGGCTGTAAGGAATGCTCATCAGCCCCGCCAGACCAAACGCGATATACGCAGGCTGGTAGGCCACCAGTCGAATGTCAGCCACATCCATGTCGGAGGCATGCAGGCGAGGTTGGGGAATCGCTACCCAAATCACCATACACACCACCAACAGATACAAGAACGTGCCGATCAGGCCAATTTCCCACAACAACATGCTCATAGAGGTCGAATCCAGCAGCACATTAAACACATCGTTGAGGAAACCGGGGGCGACCGAACTTCCATGGTTGGTGGCATTCAGGCCATAACCAAACAACATGCTTGGCAGCCCGTACAAGCCGCTGTTTTTCAGCCAGAAAAACACGGTGGTCATGCGGCCAAGTTCGCCATTTTCCATGATGAAGTTGGGGTCAAAAATGTATTCCATCGATTCGATGAAAATTTCAAACGCGCCTTTGTTGGGATCGGTACCGAACGCAGACGAATAGGATGAAGCCAGCGCAAAGACGGCGAGCAGCAGCAAAGCCACCGAACCGCCAATCATGATCAGAATAATCTTGGCGTTGTAGCGTTTCATCCCGTGCATAAAGCTCGGCACAAACCAGACAAACGCCAGCAAAATGGGCGCGATCAGGATAACGAATTTCACCTCGCCCAGAATGCACATGATGAAAGCAGCAATCACATGAAACGCGGTACTGGTTTTGCTCGCCACGCCGTGACGATACTCCGACACTTTCAGTAGCATAATGAGCAAGCAGAACAGACCCAGCGCTGCGGTATTACCACCGCCCATCGGGTCACCACCAAACGTGCCGACCACCGAGTCCCACATCTCAAACTCGCCTTTCATCGCCACGCGTTTGGGAACCACAACCAGCAGTTGATACAGCATCACGGGAAATTGAGCGTAGAAGATCCAGTACATAGCGCGAGTCAAACGATAGATCTGCGACTCACGGCAGAAGCCGAGCAACAGACAAAACAGCACCAGCGCAATCGCCAGTTCGTTTTTCAAACCGACAATGGTGACCACCACACCGTTTTGCAGCAGCGTTGAGACTGTCGCCATCGCAAAGAAGGCGACAAACACCACGGCAATCACCCGTTCGCGGTTATCGAGTCCGAATGGCGCGTAGCGGGTTTGCAGCAGCATCAGGATCAACATTGCACACGCCAGGACAAACGGCAGCCAGAGCACGGCGCCCACCCCGGTGAAATACTGCACCATGCCGCAGACAACCAACGTCATCCACAAATAAACCTGCATGTAGAGACCGTTATTGAGCATGGGTCTCCCCCACTGATTCGCGCATCAGGCGAGCTCGCTGATTCACTTTGAGGTAGATAAAGCCGTAACGCAGCGCCGACAATACCGCAAAGGCCAGCACTGACATGCCGTAGTCTGGGTAGAAATAAGGCAGCACAACAAACGCCAGTATCACGGCTGCCAACTGCTCGATCTGAATGCGCAAAAAGTAGCGCGGTGAACCAAACACCAGCTCAATCACCGTCAGCGGACACACCGCTAACGCCGGAAACAAATATGGCAGCATGTAGCGTGACGTGGGAACCGACTCAACCCATTCGCGGCTGACCCAGTGCTGCGCATAGGCAAATTCCATCACCAGCGGATAGAAGATGAACACGCCCGCAGTTGCGACTAGGCCAAGCACAAACAGCAGTTTGCGGACTTTGACAAATTCCGGGTAGTTAAAGCGCTGATGGCGAAAATCAATCGACCACTTTGAGAAAATCGAATTGCGAACCGCATTGCCGACAATCACGACAGGAGCCAGACAAAAGCGGCTGACGACCGCAAAGTAGCCCGCTGTCACGGACGAAAACCAAAAGTTGATCAGCACCATCGGCAGATTGTTGTTGGCCATCGCCAACACTTCAGCGCTGCCCACTTTGGAAATATGGTGATGGTTGGCGCGATAAAAATG
The DNA here is from genome assembly GCF_016464285.1 of Vibrio sp. bablab_jr001. Taxonomy (NCBI): domain Bacteria; kingdom Pseudomonadati; phylum Pseudomonadota; class Gammaproteobacteria; order Vibrionales; family Vibrionaceae; genus Vibrio; species Vibrio sp. bablab_jr001. The sequence continues at coordinate 533,495 of NZ_JACDWZ010000046.1, read as the reverse complement.
GCGGAGATTTGTCCATGAAACATGACTCCAGCGCAATTGTTTGAGCGGGGTCGAGTAACACAGCCACAGGATGATTAACCCAAATGCAATCGTCGCCCACGCCCAGTAGAACCACAGCGCGGAGTGAGACAGCGCAATCATGGAAATCACCACCACCGACATCGAAATGCGTTGCAAAGCCAGCAGCGCCATTTTCTCATCGCGCATCAGCAAGTTTTCCGACACCAACACCCAAGCGTGCACCACCGTCAGCAGATAAAACAGGCCAAACGGCTTATCGAACAGCACCACAACGGCCGCCGTAAAAGGTAACGCCACAATCAGGCTTTGCAGCAGGCAAAACACTATGTTCTGCACCATCCAATCATCCGACTGTTTCGGTAACAACAGTTGAGAGGCGAACGTGCACACCTGCGCTCCAATCAGAACAATGCTGTAGGTGAGCGCGTAAACACCGACCTCGCCCATGCCGTAGCGATGAGAGATCAGCCACAGCGATACGGCGCCAATCACCTGCGATAGGACTGACGAACCGGCAATGGTTGAGATGCTTCTGAGCAGGCTCATGGGCTTACTCCACCGCAGCGAACGTCGTGAAACTTCCTTGCGTGATAAAGCGTTTGCTCTCCTCGCTTTGCAGATTTTCCGCATTCACCTGGTTCAGCACGCCGCCCACCACGTGAATGTTGTCACCGTGCAGCTTACGCAAATCGTTCACCATCTCCGGTGCCTGACGTTGCTCAGCACGCACCACCACCAGAACCGTATCCAAAGCTTGCGCAGCCAACTGGCTGTCTTTGCTGTCGCTCAGCGCAGGCAGATTGACGATCACGCAATCGTAGCGTTCTTTCAAAACGTGCATCAGTTCGGCATAACGTTCATTGGCAAACAGCACCAGTGGGGAATGCAGCCATACGCCGCGCGGCAAAAAGTCACACTGGGTTGCCAGCGGCTGAATCAGAGTATCCAGTGACTGCTCCGTTTCGATCCACTGCGCCACACCGTTAGGTTCAGGTTGTGGGTGGTCAATCACGCTGAATGACAGCGCACCGCTACCACGATAATCAAGATCCACCAGCAACGTGCGTTCGTTCTGACTCCAGGCTTTAGCCAGCAGTTGTGCCAGCAATGAGGCTCCTTCCTGCACTGTGGTTGCCATTACACCCACCACACGGGCCTGTGGCGCCGCCAGCCGCACCGCCGTTTTCAGCCCGAGAATGGTTTCCATCGCATAAGGATTGGATTCGATCAGGCTGACTAACTGCTCGCGCGGCTCTTCGCCTTCAAAGCGTGGAATATCCGCCAGTGGCTTCAGCCCCAGTTTGGATTGCATCTGGCTCAACATGTAAATTTTACGATCCAATGCGGCGCGAATGATCAGATAGAGAATGCACAGCGCGGGCGTCAGAATCGCCACCATTGCCAGCAGCAAGGCTTTGTTTGGTTTTTGCGGGCGCTCAGCTGCCGCAGCCGGGTCATACAACACCGCATCGGCTTCACGATATTGCGACGTCAGGCTTTGCTCTTTGCTGCGCAGGAATAGCTGACGATACAAATCTTCTGTTTTATCCAGATCAGTTTTCAGGCTCTCGTAGTGGTCACGTTTCGCCACCAACGTTTTGAAATCGTCTTTTTGAACTTTCGCCAGGGCTTTGTAACGGTTCTCTTTCGCGAGATCTGTCTGGTACTGCTTGAGCAGACCTTCTTTCAGCTCCTGCAGTAATGAACGGGTTTGCGCTTCAATCGCATGAATCTGTGCTTTGGCTTCCAATACCTTGTTGTGTTTTGGCCCGTAACGCAGTTCGAGATCCGCCAGATTGCGTTTGGCCTGAATCAGCGCAATACGCAGATCCTGCATTTGTGGATGAGCAGACACTTCCGGCATCGACGCAATATCTTCAATCGGCGCGTTCAGGTTGCGAGCAACGATTTCGTACTGCGCCTGCGACGCTAAACGGCGCTCTTTGGCATCCGCCAGTTTGTTGGTAACAATGCCCAGCTCTTCAGTTTCATAACCATCAATCCCGCGGAATGTCAGCAGCCCCTCTTTATCCAGAAACTGCTCCATTTCCTGCTTCTTCACCGCAATCTGTTGACGCAGATCTTTCATCTGCTCTTCGTTCCAACGCTGCGCAGCTTCGGTTTTCTCGACTTTCTTATCTACGGTGTAGTCGATGAAAGCTTGCGAGACGCCATTCGCCACTCTTGCCGCTTCCTGAGGATCTTTGGATTCAAAAGAGACATACACCAACTGAGTCTGACGCACTTCGGTAAACGTGATGTTCTGGCGCAGCATCTTAAGCGCTTTTTCCATGCGCTCCTGTTCAGACAGCGTCCACTCCGGATGGGATTCGCTCAGCGGCTTATCGCCGTTATAACGCGCATCTTCACCCAGTTTTAAGGTTTTGATCGCACGCTCAAGGATCACACGCGACTGCATGAGGTTGTATTGAGTGTCGTAGTAGCGACCGCGCGTTGAATCATAGCCGTCGACCTGCTGAATCGGGGTCGCATTGTCTTCTTGCGCTTTGATCAGCACCGCAGCCGTTGAGACGTATTTCGAACTGATCGACATGACCAGCGGTACGCAAGCTCCGGTGACCAGAACCGTCGCCAGAACCACTTTCCATCCATGTTTTTTAAGCGATTTCACCAGCGGCGCAAAATCAATGCTGCTTTCCATTTTCGTGCCGCTTTCTACCATTCTTACTGACATATTAGAAAAAACTCTGTTCGACGATGATGGTGTCACCGGGTTGGATAAGATGCGTTAATTCAACTTTTTTGAGCAGTTCATTGGTTGCTGAAACGCGAATATTGATGTCTTTACGATCGGCGCGATCAGTAAAGCCACCCGCGAGCGCCACCGCTTGCTCAACCGTTAAATGAGGCTGATATTCGTAACCATTCGGTTGCTGAACTTCACCCGTGACGTAAATTTTGCGAAATTCCGCCAGATTTACGGTCACCATCGGGTTAAGCAGGTAGTCGCCGCGCAAACGGGTTTCGATTTCCGTTTCGACTTCAGTCGGTGTTCTGCCAGCCAGCTTGACTTCACCGATGTAAGGGAAGTTCACCACACCCGCCTTGGCGATTTTCAGCTTCATCGACATATCCGGTTCACCGTGTACGATGATGTCGATCATGTCACCGGTTCCCAGGTGATAATCTTCCACCTGCTGCGACTGAACGTCACCGCCTGGCGCAGTGGGTTGTGGCGAATCAGCCGCCGATACCGGCATCGCCACCAGCCAAATAAAGCTCAACCATGCAATAATTAACGCGCGCATCTAAATCTGTACCTTTAATAACAACTGAATCAAGGATTGTTCGTAACCCAAATAGCGAGTGAACGTCTCCCCTGGTTGGTTTCCATACCGAATGACATCATCGGTGTTGGATGTCATGTCGCTCCACTGATAATTCAACTCAACGCGAATTGAAGGGCGGAAATCGTAACCGATGGCAACCTTAGCCACCTGCGTTTTGTCATAACGATCATTGTTCGGAATACGGTAATCATCGGTTTGATAGCCATAATCCAGCGTGGTAGAGAAACGATCCACCCACCAATAATGTGTCCACGCGAGGCCATATTTACCTTCCAGGACATAGCCCCCTTCTTGTTCGGGATCCTTCACTTTTTGCCAGGTGTAGAGTGTAAACTCGGAATGCTTGACTGGCTTCCAGTTTGCTTCGAGATCCCAGTTAAAGCCCTTAAAATCCTCGGCATTCTCATCATTGGGAAACTCTTTGTACAACAAAGCGACATTCCCCTCGACGGTCGTTTTTCCCGTACGCTCACTTTTTAAACCGAACAGCAGATAATATTCATTGCTACGCTTATTTTCCGCTTCATCGTAGTAACGACGGTTGGTAATGAAACTATAGCGAAAACGGCTCTTGCTGCTGTACTGGTCAAATAAATCAACCACTAAACTGTCTTCCCGCCACTCTTGCTCCAGCAGGTATTCATAAAACGACGCCGATGCTTGCTCGAACGCGTCGGTATCACGAAAGCGCAAAGTTTTGCTCTGTAGCATCACTTCCAACTTGCCGCGACCTTCCGGCGCGCCGTAGCTGTAGCGCAAACTGGTATCAAGCAACGAGTTCTTCAAGCCACCTTCGCTAAAGCCAAACTGCTTGAATTCGGCGTCATCAAAGCCTTCCGACATATCCTGACCACGTTTTTCCTGACCAAAGGTTTGCGAAAGGTTAAAAGTCAGGCCGTGCATGCGCCCAAACCGCCACGCGGTATCCAGCATCATAAAGTGGCGGTCGTAGTCGTCAGCGGACGAATCTTCGTAGCGTCGATATTCGCCGCTGTACATCAGCACATAACGGTCTTCGCCCCGCTCCCCGATGGCTTTCAGTGTCGGAGTCAGCGTCCAGAAATTGGAATCGATGGCCGCATCTGAGTCACGTTGATAGGTCACGTTGTCATCGTGACCGTAGTCCACGCCGAGTTGGCTTTGAAAATCGATTCCCGCGATACCAATATGCGACTTCGGGGTCAATTCTGCGTGTGCCGTCGGAGCCAGCACCGCGATGATTAATGCACTAGTAAGCTGTCTCACTCACAAAGCCTTTGAAAACGGTCAGAAAAATAATTTTGATATCGAGCCACAAACTCCAATTCTGCATGTACTGGATGTCGTAACGAATGCGTTTGTCCATTTTGTCGACGGTCTCCGTTTCACCGCGATAACCGTTGATCTGCGCCCAGCCGGTAATTCCAGGTTTAATTTTATGGCGAATCATGTAGTTATCGACAAGTTTACGGTATTGCTCGTTATGTGCGACGGCATGCGGACGTGGACCAACGATGGACATTGAGCCTTGCAATACATTGATAAACTGCGGCAGTTCATCCAGTGACGTACGGCGAATAAAGGCGCCGAACTTGGTCACGCGCGGATCATTTTTCGTCGCCTGCGTGACTACCGCGTCGTTTTCCATCACTTTCATCGAACGAAACTTCCACACTTTGATTTTTTTGCCGCCCAAACCATAACGGTCTTGCTTAAACAGCACCGGGCCTGGCGAGCTCAATTTGACCCCGATGGCCACCGCCAGCAGCACGGGTGAGATCAACAGCGCAATCATAGAGCCGATAATGATGTCTTCAACGCGTTTAACAAACTTGCCCACGCCATCAAACGGCGAACTGAAAATACTGAAGGTTTGCACCCCACCCACTTCTTTCAACTGGGAAACGCTGAGGTTGTAGGTGTAGAGATCAGGGACCAGAAAGGTATCGACCGTGCTGTCTGACAATTCATCCAGATAGTGGCGAATACGATCGCGCGCCACCATTGGCAAGGCGATATAGACTTCATCAATGCCATCCTCTTTCGCCAGTTGGATTAACGGCTCCACTTTGCCTTTCATTGGTGAGCGAATCGGATAAGGGAAACGGTTTTCATCACGATCATCGTAAAAAGTGATTTCAAGATCTTGCGGACGGTGCGCACGCATCAGCGCTTGCTCAATCGTGAGGCCACCGGGCGTTAAACCGATGATCGCCACCCGGCGTTTTTTGTTCATCGCTTTACGCACGCCACGCACTGCCGCAATGGTTGCGCAGCGCACACTGAACATCAGAGCCAACAAAATCACATACCATTGCAAAAACACCGCATTGTTCAAATTGGTGATGGTATAACCTTCCAAGTTTTTGAAGGTAAATTTCACCAGTTGCATCGCTAACGCCGCAACGACCAGCGTGTACAACAGGCGAATGAAGGAGCGGCGAATACGGCTAAAAGTGGTATGCGAATAGAGACGCAGGTATTCACCTGCCAAAAGAAACAGAACCGAAAACAGAAAAGCGGCCGTGGCGTCGATCGCGGTCTCTTTGGCGCCAATCCAACGAATAAGCACGGTCAAACTGAGATTGATGATCAGGAAATCGACGATTTTAAGTAATGTGGCGTAACCGTCGTCCGCCAATTGCAACGCTTTTCTAGAAGTCATGGATGGATCGCCTAGTCAGAGAAAATACTGCAAGCACAATCAGTAAGTTGCAGTTAAGCATAACTATAGTTGATATGTGACTGTCGTGCTCCTGCAACAAATCCTGGCGTCCATCCTCAAATCACGTTGAATAGGTTAGAAGATTCTTTGAAAGAGAAATGTCAATTTTTCGTCAGGAAACGTGTCAAAAACACTACTACTGATAACCTCAATAGTAGTGTTTTGATCTCGCGCAATTTAGTCTTCGTCAATGTCCACTAAACGCGTACTGCCGCCATGAATTTTTTCTCGCTGGCGTTGCACCAGCGCGTAAAATCCGGGAATTAAGAAGGTGCCTGCGAGTAACACACACAGCAAACCGCCCACCAGCGAAATCCCCAGCGAGTTTTGACTCACATGCCCTGCCCCTGAGGCAAAAATCAGCGGGAAGATACCCAGAATGAATGACCATGACGTCATGTTCACCGCGCGAAAACGCAGCTTACCACCATCGATCGCCGCCTGATCAATCGGCAGATTCTTCTCCTCGCGCTCCATCTTGGCAAACTCCACAATCAGGATCGCGTTCTTCGCCGCCAACGCGATGAGCAGCACCAGACCAATCTGTGCGTACAGGTTGAGTGCCGTTCCGGTGATGGTCAGCGCCATATAGGAACCGAGTGTGGCGACTGGCACCACCAGAATGATCGCCAGCGGAATACTCCAGCTCTCATATTGCGCCACCATGAACAGGTAGATAAAGATCAGCGCGAGCGCAAAGGCGTAAATGGCCTGATTACCAGCCAGAATTTCCTGATACGCCATTCCCGTCCATTCATATTGGTAGCCTTGCGGTAAGACCTGAGCGGCGACCCGTTCCATCGCAGCCAACGCATCACCACTGGAATAACCCGGAGCAGGCTGACCTTGAATGATGGCACTGCGGTACATGTTGTAACGCCACGCCACATCCGGCTCAAACACTTCGCTGTAGCTGACCAGGGTGCTGAGCGGAATCATATCTCCGCTCACCGAGCGCACATGAAAATGCTTCAGGTCTGCCATCGAATTACGATGTTCGCTGTCGGCTTGCATGGTCACTCGGAAGTTTTTGCCAAACATAGTGAAGTCATTGACGTACATCGAACCCAGGTTGCCTTGCAGCGTCTGGAAGATATCAGACAGTGAAATTCCCAGTTGCTTGGCTTTCTCGCGATCGATATCCACGTAATAGTGCGGCACGTTGGCGCGGAAGGTACTGAACGCATAGGCAATCTCAGGTTGCTGCATCGCAGTGCGGATGACGTCATCCATCACCATCGCCAAATCAGTGCGGCTGCGGCCGAGTGCGTCTTCCAGCACAAATTCAAAACCTGAAGCGGCACCCATACCTGGTACGGCCGGCGGACCCATCGCAAACACGATCGCCTGCGGCAGCGTTTGTGCAGCGCGGCCATTGATGCGCATTGCAATCGCATTGGCAGAGTGATCGCCCGCCAGCGCACGTCGCGTTTCCCAATCATGCAGTTTAATAAACAATGAAGCGCCGTTTGAAGCCGCCGCCCCTGTCATAAACGAGTAACCATTGGCAACCGTGACACCATCAACGCCCGGCTCTTTCTCCACCATCGCCACCAGTTGCGCGGTGGTTTCTTCAGTACGCGACAGCGACGCCGAGTCTGGTAACTGAACATTGACCAGCAGAATGCCTTTGTCTTCCTGCGGCACAAAGGCCGTTGAGGTGTTGTTCGCCATCCAACTGACGGCACTGACTGCCAACACAAAGAACATCACCAGCATCAGACTTTTCTTAACCAGAATTCCGGCAATCTGACCGTAACTATGGGTGACTTTTTCCAGTCCACGGTTAAAGGCTTTAAACCAACGAGCCGTATTGTCACCGCCCTGTTTCAACACCAGTGAACACAGTGCCGGCGAAAGCGTTAAGGCATTGACAGACGAGATCACCACCGAAATACAAATGGTCAGCGCGAACTGTCGATACATGATGCCGGTGATGCCCGGCAACATCGCGACAGGCAGGAATACCGCCAACAGCACCAGCGTTGAGGTAATGATGGGCCCCGTGACTTCTTTCATCGCCATCAACGTTGCTTTACGCGGGCTGAGCGTCGGATCCTTCGCCATGGTGGTATCGACGTTCTCGATCACCAGAATCGCGTCATCCACCACGATACCAATCGCCAGAATCAGACCAAACAGCGTCACCGTGTTGATGGTAAAACCGGTCATCAGCATCACGGCAAACGTACCAATCAGCGACACCGGGATCGCCACCACAGGAATCAGCGTCGAGCGGAAACTGCCCAGGAACAGATACGTCACAGCAATCACCAGCAGAATCGCTTCCACCAGCGTTTTCACCACACCTTTGATCGATTCGGCAACAAACAGTGTCGTGTCATAGCTGGTCTCGTAAACCATATCCTGCGGGAAGTTGGTGCTGAGATTGTCCAGCATATCCATCACCGCCTGACCGCTCTCGAGCGCATTCGCATCCGATTGCAGCGACAAAGCCACAATTGAGGCGTCGCGGCCACGGAATTTACCGTTCCCATCGTAGAACTTTTTACCCAGTTCCAGACGTGCCACGTCTTTCAGGTAGACACTGGAACCGTCGTTATTGGCACGCAGTACCACGTTCTCAAATTCTTGAACGGATTCGAGCCGGCCTTTGGTCACCAGGTTAAACTGCACGTCCTGAGCCGCGTGGTATGGCGCAGCACCAATACGGCCAGCCGCCACCTGCACGTTCTGTTCAGCCAGCGCGGCATATATATCCGTGGTGGTCAGTTTCAGGCTGGCCATCTTCTTCGGATCCAGCCACACACGCATCGCATATTCACCGCCACCAATCACGTTCACTTCACTGATGCCTTTAACGCGCGCCAGCTGATCTTTGACGTTTAGGTTGATGTAGTTGGTCAGGAACTGATCGTCATAGCGCCCGTCCGGCGAATAGAAATTGAGCACCATCAGAATATCCGGCGAACGCTTTTTCACCGTCACCCCAACCATGCGAACTTCTTGCGGCAGCTTGGATTCAATCTGCGCCACGCGGTTTTGTACGTTGACCTGTGCCATATCCGGATCGGTGCCGACATCAAATGTCACCGTCAGGTTGTAAGAACCGTCATTGGCACTTTTCGACGACATGTAGATCATGTTTTCAACGCCGTTGACCGAAGTTTCTATCGGATCCGCAACCGCTTGTTCGACAACCTCAGCGCTTGCGCCGGTATAAAAAGCGGTCACACTCACTGAAGGCGGGCTGATTTTGGGATATTCCGCCACCGGCAGGACAGACAAAGCGATGGCGCCCGCCAGTGTCAGAATGATGGAGATCACCAGCGCGAATTTGGGGCGCTGAATAAAGAAACGACTGAGCATAACGTCCCCTTACTCTTGTGTGGCGGCTTGCGGGCGCACGGTCAGACCATTGCGCACGCGTTGCAGACCTTGCGTAATGATCACATCCTCGGTACTCAGCCCTTCCAGAATGACCACTCCCTGCGGCAGTTGCGTGCCCAGTTCGACATTGCGGCGTTCGGCAATATCACCGTCGGTCAGCACCATCACATAGTGACCTTCCAGATCCATCTGCACCGCTTTACGTGGCACGACCACCACATCGCTTGCTTGTTTACTGCGTAGCATCACTTTGACATGCTGACCGGGTAACAGACGATGCTCCGGGTTCGGCACCAGTGCGCGCATCGCAATTGTCCCGGTGTTGACGTCAATGCGGTTACTGAGAAAATCGAGCTTGCCCAGTTGCGGGTACGCCTCGCCATTTTCGAGAATAATTTGTACTTCAACCCCGTTCGCTTCGCTGCTGCCATCACCTTTGACTTTGTCGATATCAAACGTCAGGCGTTCACGTTCGCTGACGCTGAAACGGGTATGAATTGGATCGAGGCTGACCAGCGTTGTCAGCACGCCGGTCGACGGTGACAACAAATCCCCCTGACTGACCTTACTGCTGCTGATACGGCCGGTAAATGGCGCGCGAATTTCGGTATAGGAGAGATTGACCTGAGCCAGATTCAGCTGTGCCTTTGCGGCTTCCACCGCCGCTTCTGCGCCAAGCAGATTGGCGTTCAACGTATCAAATTCGGATTGAGAAATGCTGCCACGCGGCAACAGCGTTTGTGCACGTTTGAAATCCATATCGGCCTTTTTTAACCCGGCCTGAGCCTGCGCCAAGGAGGCTTTGGCACTGGCGACCTGAGCCAAAAATGAAGAGGGTTCGATGCTGTACAGCAACTGACCTTGTTGGACAATCTGGCCTTCTGCAAAGTGGCGCGCTTGCAAATAACCGGTTACCTGAGCGGTGATGGCAGTATCTTCCATCGCTTCAGCGCGGCCTATGTAGGTGGTACTCGGCTGATAGGCCAATACTTCCACAGGCTTGGTCACCACCAATGGCGAATTCGCCTGAGCAGCTTTGGGGTTCGAATCCTGACAACCGGCCAAAAGGATAACCGCCGTCATGGCAGTAAAGAGTGTGCGTTTTTTCATGACAAACCATTTCATCGATCTTGATGGGTGCAATCTATGGAATCGTTTGTGAAGAAATGTCCGAGAATTATCAGGGAAGTCAGGGCAATTGTATCAGTCTGTAAGTTCTGAAAACGGCGTGTAAAAGACGATAAAAAGGAGCGATGTACGCTCCTTTTTTAATAACCTGCTTGTATTATTCCGCCGCATTGTGGCGTTTGCATTGCTCAATCGCATTTTCAAGCAATTGCAATGCGGTGTGGTCACTGGCTGGCAAGGCAGCGTCGCTGGTCGCCACTGGTGTGACACGTTGACCCCACTTGATGTGGCCTGCGCCCCAGGTTAAACCCGCGCCGAACGCCGCCAGCAGCAAGTTATCGCCCGGTTTCACTTTGCCTTGTTCCAGCGCTTCACACAGCGCGATAGGCACTGTCGCAGCAGAGGTATTGCCGTAATTCTGAATATTCACAAACGCTTTGCTTTGATCGATACCTGACAGGTCACACAACGTTTGAATAATGCGGATGTTGGCCTGATGCGGGATCACCACATCAATGTCATCTTTGCTCAGGCCACTACGCGCCAGTACCTGCTGCGCTGCTGCGCCCATGCCTTTCACCGCGCGTTTAAAGATCTCTTTGCCGACAAAATCAAACGACCAGTAACCGTTCTCTTCATCAAAACGATCCATCGCGGTACCAAATTTCGGCACCGCCAGAATATCGCGTCCAGCCGCATCACAGCCGATTTGCGCATCCTGTAGCCCCACCTGAGCTTCCGTGCGGCTCAATACAGCGGCACCTGCGCCATCACCGAACAGCACAGCGGTATCGCGTTTCGTCCAGTCAAGGTAGAACGAAAGGCGCTCAGCACCGATTACCAGCGCGTGGCGGTAGTTGCTTGCCTGAATCAGGCGGGTCGCGGTTTCCAGACCGTAAACAAAGCCGGTACAGGCGGCATTGAGGTCAAACGCCGCAGCCGCCGTAATCCCTAAGTTCTGCTGAACTTTAGAGGCAATGTTTGGGATCAGGGAATCGGGTGAACAGGTGGCCACAATGATGAGGTCGATGTCATTAGCGTCAAGGCCAGCACAAGCCAGCGCATGTTTTGCAGCCACGGTAGCAAGATCAGAGGTGTTGACGTGACTGATACGGCGATTTTCAATCCCGGTACGAGTGCGAATCCACTCGTCATTGGTGTCAAGAAACGTACCCAGATCGTCATTGGAGAGCGTCGCTGGTGGCAGGCATTTGCCCCAACCAGTAATTTCGGCATAAAACTTGGTCATTGTAATCCTGTTTTTTTGTTGTCGTTATCTATTGTAATCGCGCAACCTGCCCCCACATTTCGCTGTAGAGAGAGCGATAATAAGCAGGCGAACTGCGACCTTTACAGCATCACGCGGTGAGGAAACCGACAGTTCAACGAACGTTTATATTACGCAATGGCCGAAATTATACGCTGATTTTCCCCTTAACGTTAAGGGGTATGCCCCACAACTTGCCTATGCACATCCGCACAGCGTAAGAAAGTGAGCCTAACCCAGCGCCAGATTGAGAGAAAGTGATGACCACATTTAACACCCGCTGCCCGTCATGCCACGGGCTAAACCGTGTACCGACCGAACGAATCTCCGAAAGCCCGAACTGCGGTAAATGCCAGGCATCTCTTTTAGACGGAGCACCGATAGAAGGAACGGACGCGAACTTTGAGGCATTGTTGCAAAGCACTCAACCTGTAGTGGTCGATTTCTGGGCTCCGTGGTGTAACCCTTGCGTCGGCTTTGCGCCTATTTTCAGTGATGTGGCGGAAGAGCGTAAAGGCCAGGTTCGCTTCGTGAAAATCGATACCGAAAGTCAGCAGAATCTGGCAGCAAAATTTCAGATTCGCAGCATTCCAACCATTATGGTGTTCAAAAACGGTCAAAGAGTGGATGTGATCAATGGCGCGCTGCCAAAATCCCAGTTCGATCAATGGCTCAACCAAGCGTTAAATAAGTAAGCCTGTCATAAAAACAGACAATAAAGTTGGCATTATTTGCTGGATTATGCCAACTTAACCCCTCATTTCACTGCTTAGCCGATTGATAAATTTTGTTAATCGTCAAGACCATAATTTTTCGTTTTACCTTTCCATTCTTTAGTTCCATATTCGCGGCGAATTTCCCCCTGTTCTGCATCTAATTTCGAGGCTACGCCGTGAGTACGTCCGCTGTTCCTGCGCAACGCATTTCAGTGCCAGTTATTGCTTTGGCGCTGTACGCGATCGCGTCTGGCTATCTGATGAGCCTGATCCCGCTCATGCTTTCTCATTATGGACTAGAAGAATCGTTGGCCAGTTGGCTGGCGAGTGTGTTCTATGCAGGTTTACTGCTGGGCGCGATGATCATGGAACCGTTCGTTAACCGTCTGGGTCACCGGATGGCATTTATTTGGTGTTTAGCCATTCTGCTACTGTCGATTATTGCGCTGCCATCACTGCCTTACGCCTCGGCGTGGCTGATCACGCGCTTTATTGCGGGTGTTGCTGTTGCGGGTGTTTTTGTGGTGGTGGAATCTTGGCTGCTACACGGAGATGAAACCGGCCGGGCGAAACGTCTGGGCATTTACATGGCGTCACTGTACGGCGGCACTGCTGTCGGTCAACTGGGCATTGGCGTGCTCGGTGTTTCAGGTGGCGTACCATTTATTGCCATCACTACCCTACTGCTACTGGCTTCTGTTGTGCTGATTTACGGCGAATCGGATCAGCCGCCATCGCAACACTCTGAAAGTTTGTCGTGGAAGCAGATGGCCAAACTGAGCCATGCGGCCATTATCGGTTGCTTGGTATCTGGCCTGACGCTGGGCGCGATTTACGGCCTGATGCCAGTAGAGCTTTCGACTCGCGGTATCAGCAATACCCATATCGGCACCTTGATGGCGTTGGTTATTCTGGGCGCGATGGCGGTACAACCTATGGTGCCTTGGCTGTCTAAATTTATGGGTCGTAAGCTGCTGATGGCGATGTTCTGCTTGATTGGCGCAGGCGCAACCGCGATGCCGCTGATTTACTCCGGCATTAACATGCTGGCAGCGGGCCTGTTTGTGCTTGGCATGGCGACATTCGCCATTTACCCTATTGCGATTAACCTTGGCTGCGACAAACTGGACGCAAGTTACATTGTGTCTGCCACGCAAGTCATGCTGTTCAGTTACAGCATCGGTTCCGTCGCAGGCCCGGTTCTGGCTGACTGGTTTATGCAAGGCACGCAAGGCCTGTTGGGCTACCTGTTTGTGACGCTGCTGGCGACGTGTATCTACATGTTGCTGTCGAGCGTAAAAACCAAACGCGAATGGGTGGCGGGCGAATAACGCCAACGCATCGAATACGGAAAAGGCAAGCTTCGGCTTGCCTTTATTCATTTCAGCTGTTGACGCTGATGACGATTGGACTGGTTCGCCGGAGGCTTGGCCGGAATCGGGCGGCGTTCATGCAGCAAGTGACGAATCGCCAGAATCGGATGATGCAATAACATACGCGGGCCAGCATAACGCATCACCAGACGCATCTGCTCTTTGGGCTCGGGTTTATAGCAATGAATCGGACAGCGGTTGCAGGTTGGCTTGTGCTGACCATAGGGACAGCGATCCAGGCGCACTTCAGCGTAATTTTGTAGCGCGCGACACGCTTCGCAGAGTCCATCCTCGCCTTTGATCTCACTTGGATGATGCGCTTTGCAGTATATCTGCAGCATGCCGTGCACCGTTTTAAACTCTGTCAGCAATGCGTTGGTTAGTAGCGATGACAATGCCATTTACCCACCTTTTAAACCGATAGAAAACCTCGCGCGCAGCTGTTGAGCTTAAGGCTGAAAACAAGTAAGCTCCGCACCTCGCAACCTTGACTCCCAGAGCCAGAGATGAACCGTAAAAAGAGAATCAACCAAATTTTAAAAACGAAGCTGAAAAAGCAAAACGCTAAGCTGCACAACAGCAACAAGCCTCGTTATATTTCCAAAGCTGAACGCGCCAAGATGGAAGCGGAACAAGCGGCCGCAGAAGCAAGCACAGATGAGAGTGTCACTCCGTCAGAGGAGTAACGCTCCTTCAATCGTGACGTAGCGATTGGCGGCGTCAACCAAACTTTTCGCCGTCAATCCAGGCACACCATACACTTCAACCTGCTTGCCGTATTTATCCTGAATGCGCTTGGCCAGAATATCGAAATCCCCGTCACCAGACACCAGCACCACCGTATCCACTTCCGGCGCCAGCTCGATGGCATCTAAAGTAATGCCCACATCCCAGTCGCCTTTAGCACTGCCATCGGAACGTTGAATATAGGGTTTCAGCATCACTTCAAAGCCGATACCACGCAAAATGTGGTGGAACTGACGTTGACGGCTGTCGTTGGACGCAATCGCATACGCATTGGCTTTAACGACCCGGCGATCTTTGGTCACCTGCTGCCAGAAATGGTTATAGTTAAAATGTTGCTGATAGCGTTCTTTGCAGGTGTAGTACACGTTCTGAACGTCCACCAAAATGGCGATAGTTTCCATAATCTTCGTCTGTGTTGCTCGGGATTGTGAACTCTGGCTCCAATGGAATCGTAAGAGTAACAATGCCTCGATGTCTTTAGGGCTTGGAGTGTGCGACCTTACCACACTATGAACCTCAAAAGCGAAAGACGGCGCAAAATCAAAAACGATGACAACGTCATGGCCAAGGAATCTGAGCACAGAGCCACAGGAGGGCGTATGAGAAGGATTTTACTGGCACTCTGCCTAAGCTGCCTGCCGCTGATTGCGTCAGCGTATCCGCTCTATGCCCACTCTTGGTCACATCGCAGCGTGCTCTACTTTGCCCCGACTCAGGATGAGTATGTGCGTCAGTTTTTATTGGAAACCCTGATGCATGAGTGCGAGCTGGATGAGCGTGACGTTGTCACCATTATCATTACCGAAGATGGTTACAGTTACCCTGCCTGGCTCAAAGATGAATTCGATCTGCGTGACGTATTGATGGCCTATGGCGTGCCTGCGGGCAGCCACACTGCGGTGCTGGTCGGCAAAGATGGTGAAGAAAAGCTGCGGTGGGGTAAAACCACCGACTGGATAAAAGTGAAAGACACCATCGATGCCATGCCGATGCGCCAGCATGAGATGCAGCGGCAAATCAGCCGCTGCCAAATCTGATCACTCGTTAAACCATTTGAGCTTGTTGTGCAGGCTGGTCACACTACCTACCACAATCAGCGCCGGGCTCTCTGCCTGCTGCGCCAACTGTGGCAGCGTAGCCAGTTCTCCAGTCAGGACACGTTGCTGCGTTGTGGTGCCACGTTCAATGATGGCACAAGCCGTTTCACCGCTTAGCCCTGCGTTAAGCAGCTTTTCAGTAATGTGCGGGCTCTGTTTCAAACCCATGTAAAACACCAAGGTTTGGTTGCTTTGCGCCAGACATTGCCAATTGATGGGTTGACCATCTTTTTGCAAATGACCGGTAATGAACTGCACACTTTGCGCGTGATCGCGATGCGTCAGCGGAATACCTGCGTAGGACGTCGCCCCTGCCGCCGCAGTAATACCCGGTACCACTTCATACGCAATCTGGTTTTCAGCCAGCACTTCGAGCTCTTCACCGCCACGACCAAAGATAAATGAATCGCCGCCTTTCAGACGCACCACATGCTTTCCTTCGCGCGCTTTATCGACCAAAATCTGGTTGATTTGGTCCTGCGGCACGCAGTGAAAATCGAGTTGCTTGCCCACATAAATACGTTCTGCGTTTTGCGGGGCTAAATCCAGAATCGCTTGAGAAACCAAACGGTCATACACCAGCACTTGCGCCTGCTGAATCACGCGCAGACCTTTTACCGTCAGCAGATCCGGATCGCCCGGTCCGGCGCCAACCAAAGAAACAAAGCCAGAGTGTTGAGAAGTGGGATAAGTAGTCATAGCAACGCCAATCCATTCAAATTTGAGTATAAAAAGTCACCCTTTGCGCCATCGGCCGCTGAATGATGACTTGTTATCGTCAAACCTAAGTTGTGCTTTCCTAGCTGCGGGTTTACAGCAATTGAGGGAAAGGCTCCGCTTTAGCGCGGAGCCTCAGCGCGATTATTTCGTGCTCAACACAGGTTGCGCGTCAACACGTTGCTCAGCATCCAGCGCAGGTGCTGTTTTTGCGTGAGTCAGGTATAGCGGAATGGCCGTAAACAGCAGACCACCAACGATGTTACCCAGAATGGTTGGGATCAGGTTGAAGTTCAACCAGGTTGCGATACCAAAATCAGCGCCCAGCATCATACCCAGAGGGAACAGGAACATGTTCACCACCGCGTGTTCAAACACCAACGCGAAGAAGATGAAGATTGGCAGCCACATCGCGGCAATTTTTCCCGCGACACTGCGTGCGGTCATGTTACCAATCACACCCAGACACACCATCAGGTTACACAGAATACCGCGTACAAAACAGGTGATCCAACCGTCTGCGCCCAGATTTTCAAACCCGACCGTACGAGCAGTGGCCACTTTAATGAAAGTTTGACCGACGGCGTTAGGTTCTACACTGAAGTTCATGGTCAGAGAGAGCGCAATCAAAGCCGCTACAATCAGGGAACCGATCAGGTTACCCAACCCCACCAGACCCCAGCAGCGCAGCACGCGTCCCCAAGTTACGCCCGGACGGTTGTCCAGTTTCGCCAGCGGCGCCAGGCCAAATACGCCAGTCACCAGGTCATAACCCATCAGGCTCAGAATACAAAAGCCCACCGGGAAGACCAGCGCGCCCACCAGGCCAATGCCCGTTTGCGTGATGGCAGTAATCGCTACCACAACCGCCAATGAGAGAATGATCCCTGCCATCGTACCGCGCAAAATCAAGTCGCGAGTTGACGTTTTGATTTTCGCTTCGCCAACGTCAACCATGGTTTGAACAAATTCGACTGGTTTTAATGCAGACATAAGTGTGTCCCTATCTAAAAGTGAAATTTAAAAGTGAAGATTGAATAGAGAAAGGCATCGAAAACATCGCTATGAACGGGGGTTGATGCGTTAAGAAACCTTTGTCTATTGAATCTGCATCCCTCCTCCGCAGAGGAGGGATTGCCTGATTACGCTGCGATTTCAACGTTACCGTTCACCACTTGGGCGCGGTACGCTTTTACACTAAAACGCTCATCTTCCAGACACAGGCCCGTGCTCAGATTAAAGCGCTGCTTCTTCAGCGGGCTTGCCACCCACAGCTCGCCTTGATGTTCACAAATCAAGCCGCGAGACAGCACATTGGACTGAAAGTACGGGTCGGTATTGCTGATCGCCAGCACCTCTTCGGCATTAGTCGGACGAAAGACCGCAACCTGCTCGCCATTCACCAGCGCACAAACGCCGGTGCCTGGAATGATGTCGTTGATGTGACAGATTTTTTCAAAAGACATAATCCACCTTCCCTTATGCTTCAGTCGCCGCGACGTGCAGAATGTCGCCTTTCGCTTGCGGATGTTTTTCAGTAAATGTCGCCGGACGATGCTGCGCACGCTCTGGTACAAACACCACGTTGTCATCACGCAGGTCTGAGTTGATAAAGTGCGCGAAACGCGTCAGTTGCGATTCATCGTTGATCGTCGCAGTCCACTCACATTCGTACTCGGCGACCAGTTTGGCGACATCGGCTTCAAGCTGGTCGTTGATGCCCAGTTTGTCGTCCACAATCACTTCGCGCAGGTAGTCTACGCCACCGTCCAGATTGTCCATCCAGACTGAGGTGCGTTGCAGCGGCGCCGCCGTGCGAATGTAGAACATCATGAAACGGTCGATATATTTGATCAGTGTTTCACGGTCAAGATCGCTTGCCAGCAAATCTGCGTGACGTGGTTTCATGCCGCCGTTACCACACACGTACATGTTCCAGCCGGCGTCAGTGGCGATGATGCCCAGATCTTTGCCCTGTGCTTCCGCACACTCACGCGTACAACCCGACACACCAAACTTCATCTTGTGTGGTGTACGAATGCCTTTGTAGCGATTCTCAATAAATGCCCCTAAACCAACGGAGTCTTGCACGCCGTAACGACACCAAGTCGAACCGACACAAGTTTTCGCCATGCGCAGTGCTTTGGCATAGGCTTGCCCGGTTTCAAATCCGGCTTCAATCAGTTTGCGCCAGATGGCTGGCAGGTCATCTTTCTGCGCACCGAACAGGCCGATACGCTGCGCGCCAGTCACTTTGGTGTACAGGTTGTACTCTTCCGCTACAGCCGCGAGTGCACCCAAGGCTTGCGGCGTCACTTCACCACCCGCCATACGAGGGATGACCGAGTAAGTGCCATCTTTTTGAATGTTGCCAAGGAAGTTGTCGTTGGTGTCGTGCAGCTTCACCAGTTGTGGTTTCAGAATGTGCTCACCCCAGCAAGAGGCCAGGATTGAACCCACCAGCGGTTTACACACTTCACAGCCATAACCTTGGCCGTGTTTTTCCAGCAGTTCATCAAAAGTTTTGATCTCTTCGATGCGAATCAGGTGGAACAGCTCTTGGCGCGAATAAGCAAAGTGGCCACACACATCGTTCTTCACTTCGATGCCTGATTTCGCCAGTTCCGCATTCAGTACTGAAGTCACCAGAGGAATACAGCCACCACAACCGGTGCCAGCACCTGTCGCCGCTTTAACTTCCGCCAGGGTATGACAACCATTGGCCACCGCTTGTGCGATTTTGCCTTTGGTGACATCGAAACAAGAGCAGATCACCGCACTTTCCGGCAGCGCGTCGGCGCCCAGAGCCGGTTTCTCTGCGCCGGCATGCGCGGGCAGAATCAGTGTATCCGGATGTTTTGGCAGCTCAATTTCGTTGAGCATCAGTTGCAGCAGGTCGCCGTAGTCAGAGGTGTCGCCCACCAGCACAGCACCCAGCAGCTTTTTGCCGTCCTCAGACACGATGATGCGCTTGTACACTTCCTCTTCTTCGTTCTGGTAAACGTAGCTTTTACAATTTGGTGTGCGGCCATTGGCATCGCCGATTGAGCCCACTTTCACGCCTAACAATTTCAGTTTGGCGCTCATGTCTGCGCCTTCAAAACGGCTGTCGTTGCCGACGATGTGATCCACCGCGACGGTCGCCATTTTGTAACCCGGTGCGACAAGACCGAAGAATTTCTCGTTCCACGACGCACATTCGCCAATGGCGTAGATATCCGGATCCGAGGTTTGGCAATGATCGTTGATGGCGATACCACCACGCGGCGCGATGTCCAGCCCCATTTGACGCGCCAGCTTGTCTTGCGGACGAATACCAGTTGAGAACACGATGAAATCCACTTCCAGCTCAGAGCCGTCGGCAAACTTCATGGTGTTGCGCGCCGTGGTGCCTTGCGCCACGATTTCTTGCGTGTTTTTGCTGGTGTGCACCTGAACGCCCATGCGCTCAATTTTGTTACGCAGTTGCAGGCCGCCTTGCAGATCCAGCTGCTCAGCCATCAACACAGGCGCAAATTCAATCACGTGGGTTTGCACGCCGAGTGCTTTCAGCGCGCCAGCCGCTTCAAGGCCAAGCAGACCACCGCCGACCACCACGCCGCTCTTGCTCTTCTTCGCACACGCTTCGATTTCTTTGAGATCTTCAATGGTACGGTAAACGAAACAGTCTTTGCCTTCGTTACCTTTGATTGGTGGTACGAACGGATAAGAACCTGTCGCCAGAATCAGTTTGTCGTATTGGACTTCACGGCCAGCACTGGAGTAGACCGTGCGCTGCTCGCGGTTGATGTTGATCGCACGTTCACCAATGTGGACTTTGATGCCGTGCTTTTCGTAGAAACCCGTTTTAACCAGCGACAGTTCTTCCGCGGTATGGTGGGAAAAATAGGAGGAAAGGTGCACACGGTCATAAGCGACGCGCGGCTCCTCACAGAAAACAGTGACGTCGAGTTCAGACGCATCCATCTTCTCCACGAGATCTTCGATATAGCGATGGCCGACCATGCCGTTACCGATGATCACTAGCTTCAACTTGCTCATACGGATTCCTAGATAATTGTCATATTTCGTTAAGCAAGATTGTTAATTATGAAAGAAAATGAATTCATGATGTAAATCAATTACAAAATCAAACTACCCTAAAGGGGTAGAAACGCCATTAACAACCGATTAACAGCCTACCCATGGCGTGGAATGTAGAAAACCTCCGACAAATTGGCGGGTTCGACCTTAAATATTTACCAAACTGAAAGTATCAGACAAAAAAATAGGCTACCCGAAGGTAGCCCATCACTCCCTGAACCCGGAGTGGCCAATCATGGCTTAGTTTTGTTTCCAACCGGAATCATGATGTGAGCATATGGGGTATCTTTCCACATCACGTAAGGGCCGCCGTTATAAGGGTCAGTACTGATCCCCTCCAGCAGTGCCCGAGGCACCACAATCATAATGTGCGGACCTTCTTCGACCCAGACTCCGCCGTCGTTAGGGTCGGTTGCTGCCGGGCTCTCATTGCTGACCAGCGCATCGCCTTGCAGCATGTATGAGAAGCCTACTTTATCGGTTTCAAACGGTTTACCTTCCGCGGCTGCCTGAAGTAATGCCGTCCAAACCGGGTCATTACACATGGGGTGCGCATCACCTTCCATCACAGGAATGCCGGGCATACAATGCCAGTGGCTACTGCCTTTGCGCAGCACCGTGCCGTCTGTGTCCATAATCGTTGCCGTTGAACTCAGATCGGTGTGCGCCGCGCTTTCCGCGCGCATCACTTTTTCTTCTTCCATAGAAGCGGTGGCGAATGTCGCAACCACTGCCAGAGCGCAAGCCGATAAACAAATTAGTCTCATCGGATTTCCTCCTCACTCGCTTTACATCTGTAAACATAAGCACTATTGATAAATCTATTGGTGAGAATTTGATGAGATTTCGATGGGATGCGAATGACGTTTTGCGCCGGAGGATCGGCGAATGGCGTATGAGCGAGCAAAAAGCCGCGAGCCGGAACTTAATGTGTTGCGCTCATTATTGAGTTCGCAACATCCTGACGTGGTTTGCCTGCACGGATTAATGGGCGTGGGCAAAAGCGCTCTGCTGGAAGACTTTGCCCGCCTCAACGACAAACGCTGCTGCAAAATTGATTGTCGTACTGACGGCAATGCCCATCGCGACAAATTCCGCAAAAGTCTGAAAAAGAGGATTCAAACTGCGGCGGCTGACACTGTACTGCTGCTTGATCATCTGGACTGTCAGCCAGAGCTTGAAGCCTGGCTACGATGTGAATTCCTCCTCCGAACACCGCACAACACTAAGATGGTGTTCGCCCGTCGTCAGCCCCCTCATTTAAGCTGGATGACCAACAAATCGCCGCACCAGCGTTTTCGCGCGATTAAACTTGCCACACTGTCCGCTGACCACGCCTTGGCTTACTTATTATCCCTCGGTGTAGAAGAGTGTGCCGCAAGAACCATCAACAGCTTCGCTCTGGGCCATCCGACGTTGCTCAATATTCTCAGCGCCGATACCCGCGTCTTGAATGTCGAGCGCTATCCGCCCACTGAGCTGATCCATACGCTGATGCGTTATTTTTTTGCCTCACCCGAGCCGCCAGGCCTGTTAGGTGCATTGGAATGTTTGTCTTTCTTGCCACGCGCCAACGAACCGGCTCTGGCTTATCTGGCGCAACAGGACGAATGCAGCCAACTCTATCAAACCCTTTGCCAGCACTGGAGTACAGAAACTCATCACGATGGCATCAGCTTAATTCCGGTACTGGGCAATATCATTAACCGCCAGCTGCAAGCGCGCGATCCGGAACGGTTTCAAACCTTATTGCATTTGAGTCAGCAATGGCAGCAACTGGATTGCCACTGGTTTGACAGCGGCGCGCGGCAGTTGAAAGTCAATCAGCACCCCATCGACCTCACCCCGTTAGAATTTGGCGTATTGAGCATTTTGTTTCACCACCAAGGCGCAGCCGTCAGCCGAAAACTGCTGCTGGAGCACGTATGGGGTATCCATTTTGAAGGCTCCAGCAATGTGGTTGACACTATTATTGTCTCCCTGCGTCGCAAACTTTGTGGTTATGCGCACTGCATCGAGACCGTTCGCGGCGTCGGTTATCGCCTTTCTGTTTAATTGTCCCACCTGTAGAAGAAAATATGCGTGTCTGTTCACCTGTAAACCAGCTGAACAGGATGATTAACACTTTTTAACTCAATGAAAAATATAAATAAATTTCCAAACACAATACAAAGTGTTTAATTCAGTGTTCAATATTTTTCCATCAGAATCGTAAACTCAATAAATATCAATCGTTTGCAGTTCGGTTTATTTCTTGCTTTATGCCACACCAAGCAAACGAGAGTACTAAAACTCCCATTGTGATTTGATTCAGCAAATCCTGATTATCTTCGATAACAGGTAAAGGTCCGGATCTTTAACTTTAAAAAGGAGTGATTAAGATGGACTTTAGTAAATTTAAACTCGCGATACGCACGCTGTGTTTGGGGTTGATTCTTGGCTTCTTCACTACGCCTGTATTCGCGGTTCACGACGAAGATGTTTTCGAATTGGATGGTAACGCTGTAGATGCAGCGGGCACCGCCGGCGATGACTGGAGCAACATCTACAACGATACCGATTCAGCCAATGTGACAACCGGTATTATTGCCGACCCTTCTCCAAAATCGATATTTACCGGTGGTCGAAAAGACATTCAAGATGTGCCCCAATGGAGCCACAAAGACGGTTCTGTACCGGATAAAGATGATCTGACCAATGCATACGCCGCTGCCTATGGTGTCGATAATGGCGCGGGTGGCGAAGATCTCATCATCTACTTTGGTGCTGACCGTTTTGCCAATGTCGGTGATGCCTTCATGGGCTTCTGGTTCTTCCAGGATGAAGTGGTTGCACAAAGTGACGGTTCCTTCTCAGGTGTCCACACTATTGGCGACGTACTGATTCTGGTTGATTACCCTCAAGGTGCGAATGAAGTGCCATACATCGCCGTTGTTCTGTGGGATCCAAGCTGTTCAAAAGCGGATAGCAATGACCCAATGCCTGGCGATTGTGCAGCATCAAACTTACGTCTGAAACTTGAATCTGACGGTGCTCATCCTGCTGAATGTGGCGCGCAAGCTGGTGACTTAGCGTGTGCAACTACCAACAGTGGTGATGAAACCTCTCCTTGGTCATACACACCTAAAGCAGGTTCACCAAATGTGTTCCCATTTGAAAGCTTCTACGAAGGTGGTATTAACATCACTCAACTGCTCAACGGCACCGATACCTGTTTCAGTAGCTTTATGGCAGAAACCCGCTCTTCAAGTTCATTTACCGCATCACTGAAAGACTTTGTGTTGGGTAAATTCTCGTTGTGCGGCATGGAAATGGTGAAAACCTGTCCAACAGGCGCACTGTCTCCATCCGGTGACTCCATCATCTACGACTATGAAATCAAAGTAACCAATACAGGTTTCGGTTCTTTGTATGACATTAACGTAGAAGACGTGACTGCCGGTGATACTTTCTATACACCTTCTTTGGCGGCTGGCGCGACTGAAACCTACACGGGCTCCTTTGTGTCACTCATCAACGGGGTTGAAAACGTCGCAACTGCAACTGCGGCGCTGAAAACAGGCGGCGATCCAATCCTGTCGAAATCTGATTCCGATGACTGTCCACCTCTGAACCCTCCGGGCTCATTAAGCATTACCAAAAACTGTACAACTTATGTTGAACAGAATGGTTCTGGCGCGTATGGCCTACGAGTCAAATTCGCAGGTGAAGTATGTAATGACAGCGCTGTGAAAATGAATGGCGTTGCGATCACAGAAACACATGATGGTACGGATCAAGTCATTAGTATCGGTACGCTGGCACCATATGCGTGTATGCCATACTCTGACGACTATGTCCCAGTCCCTGGAACCGATGTCGCGGGTGGCCCGGTATTGGCACATGATGTACGTACCTTCAAAGATACGGTTATCGCAGAAGGTGTGAACGCGATTACTGGTCAAACTGTCGATACCGGTTTACCAGTAGAAGCAAGCTGTCCATTGTGTCCAGCGGATTAACACTCTCCGCGTGATGATGCGCAATAAAACAAAAATCCACCTCTAAGAGGTGGATTTTTTCGTTACTTGTTTTTGCCTTTGCCCGGCGAACCGCCAGTACCAGAAGACGAAGACTGTAGCGTCACGTTTACCGTCGCCGTTGAAGTACCATTGCCATCGCTGATGGTGTAGGTAAAGCTGTCACTGCTTTTGAAGCGCTTACCCGGTGTGTACTGAATTGAACCATCAGACAACACTTTTGCCGTCCCTTTGCTTGGTGCCGTTACAGAAATCGTCACACTTGCGCCCGCATCAACCACATCGTTCCCCAGAACATTGATATCCACGGTCGTCAGTGAACTCATCGTTACCGCATCATCAACCGCGGTGATATCCGAAATCGTAGAACTGTCAGTGATCACCGTGTAAGACGACTGAGTTGCCGCGCTGTACGAGGTGTCCTGGGTATCTGTTGCAGCAAACGAGATAGTGTAGTCACCGGCTTGCGCTTGTTGAGATGACGTCACCGCCACCACCACTTGGCCTGTTTCACCAGCGCCCAGAGAAACCGTTTGTTGATCCGCGGTCCAGCCTGAAGCCACTTGAGCCGTCACCGCAAAATCCAGCGTGCCACACTCTGCACTCGCATTATTGGTCACTGACAACTGGTAGTTAACGGTAGAACCTGCGTTTGCAGAGCTGTCACCCACTGCCGTCGCCGTTACCGTCGGCGCTGCCATTTCACAGACCGCTGGCGATACATTGCCAGGATCAGAACCCGACATTGACACATAGATATCTGCCACACCGTTCGCGGCGCTGGCCAGATTGATTGAGATACCAGAGCTTGGGTCGGTGAATGTCGCACCAACAGGAAGCGCTGTGTCTTTCCAGTCTTTGCGGCCATAAACCTGGCTGTAATCCGAATCCGGCTTCATATGCAGCATATAGCTATAGTCACCGTTTTCCTGAGCAAGACGCACAATCACACCATCGGTGACATCACCGCGGTAAAGCAGATAAGAACGACTGGCAAGGAACTCGTCGTAACCTTGTGCCTGACGGTATTCAATGTAGAACCACTCATTCAAGCCCGTTTGTGGGTTGACGCCACGAGGGATCTTCAGCGCAATGTTTTGCTGACTATCTTGAGATTCGTAAGCCGCAATCTCGTACAGACCATCTTTTGAGGCGGTCAGCACTTTTGGCGAAGCGGAATCGTTGATCCAGCCCATACGTTCTTTATAGAAGGTATTGATGTAACCCATATCCGGGTCGCCCATCACGTCGTAAGAATCGCCGTACTCAATTGTGCTGCAGCTGGAAGAAAGGCTTGTGTCGCCACAGTCCATCGCTCGCGCGTGCATCAAACCTAAGTTGTGTCCGAATTCATGTGCGATGATCTTAGGAGATAAAGTGCCATCGATATAAGCGCGACTAGGGAAGGTTTTGCCCGTGGTTGCAGAACCGCCGCCGCCACAGCCAGACTGAGTCATGATATAGATCACGCGCTGATAATCTGTAATGGTGATGCCTTGTGCTTCCGCCATTTTATCGGCTTCAGCCTGAACTGTCGGATAATCACACACCTGATTTGAAATCGGTAAGTTGTACCAACCGACTACCTGACCTGCCAGCCAGGTTTTCCCGTAAGAGTTTTCCTTGTAAAAATTGTTCACTTCACCAAAGACCAGATCTGTCGCTTCACTCACCGAAATCGGCTGATCATTCGGGTCTTCCTGGAAGTTCAACAACATCACCAGAGTGTCTTGCTGGCCTGTTGTACTACCTGCTGCATACGCGAATGAAGTGTGTTGCACAGATACCAAAAGAAACATCATTAAATAGAAGGTTTTACCTAAGCCAAACTTACTTAAATTAATCTTTGATGCCATTTTTTTACCCAATAAAGTACAGAATTTTTTCACAAAAAAGCCCGTTCCCGCAGCGAGAATCTGCAGAACCTAGAACAATAAAGTTTTATCTATGGTCGAATAATAATGTTTAAATTCTATTTATATTCAACCATGGTCACATCAATCAATCACTATTAAATTAAATTTAGCGATAAATCGGTGACGAGATAATTAATCAGAGCCAACAATCGAGCGAGAATACTAGCAAATACACTGATTAAATTTCAACCAACAAAAACTAATAAATTTAACTTTTTTGAAAAAAACAGATAAATCATCAAGATAAAAATGATAATAATTTGTTGGCTGAAACTTTATAATCCGAATGAAAAGTTAGACTAACAGCTCGAAGAAAGACAACTTTCCTTTGTCATTAATATCATACTCATCATAAAGTTAATCACAAAATGACATAAGTTTGACACTTTTATAAAAACGTCAAATAACCATCATGAGAAACATTAATTTAACATTTCAACCAAGAAAAATGATGACTTACCTATGGCAAAAAAATAAATGAAAAAATTAGAACACACATTATATTTTAAGTTTAATTATATATTTGAAAGAAAATATTATCGCTCATTTATAAAATATATAATAAGTACAATGACAGATTAAAAAATAAATAGTTTCGGGATAGTTTAATATATGAATTATGATAATTTATCATACTGTTTTTAGTGCCAATTTACCTGTAGCGCTATTTTATTCCGTCGTTTTAGAGTCATAGATAACTCACCTAATCTACGAAGTCGATTAGACATTACCTACAACAAAATCGAGCAAAAAACATCCATTCATTTCGATTTTGTTGACGAATAAAGCCCTTATGTTGGATGGGTAATTAGCGACTCAAATCGGACAAAACCCTGACAAACATCTCCCCCAATAGACTGTGACGAAGATCAAACGATTTACTGCGGCAACGAACCCGTCAAGAACAGAGGCAGCGTATCTCCCTACCGAATACCATTCCTTAAAGAGAAATATTCTGCGGCCAAAGGTTTCCGAAGAAACCCACACATCATAATATTTCGTACACAATCCTTTCCAACTTTCCATATGGCATCAAACACAACCAATAAAACAAGGACAGACGCCTTAATTTGACTTATGCGTTCGTTTTTCGTTACCATTCCCATCACAAAATTTCATTCGTACACAAATTAATTTTGATTTTGACGAACTAGAACTGTACGGATTAAGTCAACCACTTAACGAGTACACAAAACATTTTGAGCGATTTTATGGAAGATGCTTTAAAGAAATACAGTATAGAAACGACTGACTATCAGGTCGGTCAGGACAACATTCAGAAATGGGGCTTTGACGTCCACAACCCAGTGTTCGGGATCAGCGCGGGATTAATCATTCTGTTTCTGGCATCATTACTGGTCGTCGATCCAGTGACGGCCAAAGATGCCCTAAATACTCTCAAGAACGGTATCATCGAAGACTTTGATGCGTTCTTTATGTGGGCCACCAACTTTTTCTTACTCTTCACTTTTGCGTTGATGGTTTCCCCTTTCGGTAAAATCCGCATCGGTGGTAAAGATGCCGTTCCGGATCACTCACGCGTATCATGGCTGTCTATGCTTTTTGCCGCAGGTATGGGTATTGGTCTACTGTTCTGGAGTGTGGCAGAGCCTACCGCCTATTACACCGACTGGTGGGGAACACCACTTAATGTCGAGGCGTATACGCCAGAAGCAAAGTCATTGGCGATGGGTGCGACCATGTTCCACTGGGGAATTCATGGCTGGGCCATCTACGCTATTGTGGCACTCGCGTTGGCATTCTTTGCTTTCAATAAAGGCCTGCCGCTGTCGATCCGCAGCGTGTTCTACCCGGTTTTCGGCGATCGTGCCTGGGGATGGCTTGGTCACGCTATTGATATTATGGCGGTACTGGCGACGTTGTTTGGTCTTGCAACCTCACTGGGACTTGGTGCGCAGCAAGCCACCAGCGGCATCAATTACATTTTCGGTACCGATGGCGGAATCGGCATGCAACTCGCCGTGATTGTGTTTGTCACTTTAATTGCAATCATTTCGGTCATTCGTGGTATTGATGGCGGCGTAAAAGTGCTGAGTAACATCAACATGGCCTTTGCTTTCGCACTGCTCATCTTCATTATCGCGGTTACCTTTGACACTGCCATCAGCTCAATTCCGGATACCTTTATGGCGTACGCGCAAAACATCATTGGTTTGAGCAACCCACACGGCCGAGAAGATGAAGTGTGGATGCATGGCTGGACTGTGTTCTACTGGGCATGGTGGATTTCATGGTCACCATTTGTCGGTATGTTTATCGCTCGTGTTTCACGTGGCCGCACTGTGCGAGAGTTTCTGTGCGCGGTCGTGTTTATTCCGACACTGCTGACACTGATTTGGATGGCGGTATTTGGTGGCATTGCTCTGGATCAAGTGGCGAATAAAGTCGGCGAACTGGGCGCTCATGGTCTGACCGATATCTCGCTCACCCTGTTTCATGTCTACGACCAGTTGCCGTTTGGCAGTGCAATCTCGATGATCTCGATTGTCCTGATTCTGATCTT
The DNA here is from genome assembly GCF_016464285.1 of Vibrio sp. bablab_jr001. Taxonomy (NCBI): domain Bacteria; kingdom Pseudomonadati; phylum Pseudomonadota; class Gammaproteobacteria; order Vibrionales; family Vibrionaceae; genus Vibrio; species Vibrio sp. bablab_jr001. The sequence continues at coordinate 504,521 of NZ_JACDWZ010000046.1, read as the reverse complement.
CTTTATTACCTCATCCGATTCCGGTTCGCTGGTCATAGACAGCATTACGGCGGGCGGTAAGGTCGATGCACCGATTCCTCAGCGCATTTTCTGGGCCAGTGTTGAAGGTGCTATCGCGGCAGTTATGCTTTGGATTGGTGGTAAAGAAGCGCTGCAGGCTTTGCAGTCTGGAGTGGTTGCCACTGCATTGCCGTTCAGCTTTGTACTATTGCTGATGTGTGTCAGTTTGATCAAAGGTCTGCGAACCGAACAAGCGCTCTATCAGCAGTAGGGAAATAAAAGGTCAGCTTGGGCTGGCCTTTTTTGTGCCCACATCACTGAGAACTTGGCTGGCACGCGCTCACACTGGTGTAGCAACCATCGAACAATGGAACAAGTTCCCCCTCACCCATTGTGTCGTGATGCTCTTACTTGCCCATTTTGGGTTCCACGATAAATGGGGTGAACATTCCCATTTCATAGTGCCCAGGTATGTTACACAGCAGCAAATACTTACCTGGTTTCAGGTTGACCGTCAGTGAACCAGACTGACCCGGTTCGAGTTCAGACACTTCGCCAAAATCCTGTACTTTATCTTCAATCACGCGCGCTTCATTCGCTTGATAAGGTAAGCTTTCATGGAAATTGTTGACCTTAACCACCAACATTTCATGCACCATGGTCGTAGAACTGTTAATCACTTCAAAAGACACCGAACCTTCAACAACGCTGGGCACATCCAATTTAATCCCCATGACGCCCATTTGATCCCACAGATCAGCATGAACAACCTGAGCAGACATACTGGCAGCCGGAACTTGAGCCGCCATGACAACCGTGGCAAACGCGGCCATTCTTAGTAAATTTTTCACAATAATCTCTCCTGTTTATTGATCTAAAAAAACCACCACGTGCTTATTCCAGAAAGAGTTAACCCGACAATTCGGATTAATTTGTTACAACTTGTTACATTATAGTTCTCGCTCAGGAAGATGACGGAACATCGACCGCAATTCCTTTCGGCATAGACGCGTAAGTTAGCTGGAGAACAACCCATCGTTAGAAATGAAGACAACAAAGCGCAGAGCGTCATCGCATTGAAGCAATGCACATATCATAGAGAGATAAGAAATCGTGAGAGGCAAAAACAAAAAAACCAGCAAAGTGCTGGTTAGAAAGAATGGAGGCGCGTCCCGGAGTCGAACCGAGGTTCACGGATTTGCAATCCGCTGCATGGCCACTCTGCCAACGCGCCTCAATGGATGGTTTTTGTTGATGGTGCCCCGGGCCGGACTTGAACCGGCACGACTCGAAAGTCGAGGGATTTTAAATCCCTTGTGTCTACCAATTTCACCACCAGGGCAACGCAATCATGCGATGGTAACACCATCCGTTCCGGCGACATCATCGCGGGAACGGGGCGTACTTTAACGGATTGAGTTTTCAGGTCAACAAAATAATTCATATTTATCAACTGAATGAGCAACAAACGCTCCACGCGGTATGTTTTGCGCCCAATCCGGATAATTATTGGGCGCAAATATCGGTGTGACGGGACTTGTTAGAACTTCACTTGGTAGTTGAGTGTGTAGGTACGACCGCGGCCTTTGTAGTCATACGCGGCGGCGTCATCTTCCAAACCGTCGTCGCCTTTGACTTCAGAAATAACATAGTGACCCGACGCGCCCAGCTGAATGTTTTCGTGTACCCAATAGGACGCGAGGGCTTCCAAACCATAAACGCGTTTTTTATCTTCAATTTCTTCAATCAGCATGGTGGTTTTGTTGTAGGTCACCGATTTATCCGATTGAGAAAAAAACATCTTTTCCACGCATTCGTTTGCGTGATTAAAAAATATCTATGCAATGAACAACCTAGCCATTTAGGGTTAGAAGTGCCGTTAAAGAATAAATAAACGAAGGACGAAATGAATTGAAATTAACACTAATTCTACATAGTCAGAATTATGGCTGCGTCAAAATGGCGTGTTCGAAATCTGTATTAAATTATTGACATAATTTATTTTAATTTTAATCCAATATCCTTATCGAAAATTTAGTCAATAAGTGTTAACTTGCGCGCCTTGCGGTAAAAATACGGATCAAAATTACATATACGGATATGGTTTACTTTGTAGTCAAAATAAAAAATCAAGGTATATCAACATATGTTTATCAAGAATCTTTCCATTGCGAAAAAGATTTCTTTTTCCTTTCTGATCATAGCATTAATTAATATCGCCTTTGGCGTATTTTTGTCTTCTGAGCTCAAGAACATTAAAGCAGAGCTCCTCAACTACACCGATGACACCCTGCCAGCAGTAGAACGTGTAGATGCTATTCGCGATGATCTTTCTCGCTGGAGACGTTCACAGTTTGTCGCTTATACATTAGATAATGCTGATAAAATAAATAATCAAATTACAAGTAATATTCGTAAACGAAATGAAATCGCTCGCGAATTAGAAGCTTATGGAAAAACCGTATGGCCGGGAGAAGAAGAGCAAACGTTTAAACGAATCATGCGTAACTGGGAAATTTATCTCGGTACGATGGATCAATATAACGCCGCTATGTTAGCTAACGATAAAATCAAAGCACAACCTATTCTTTCTTCATCTTTATCTGCTTTCGAAGACGTTGACTCTGAGCTGGGCGAACTGATCCTGGTTCTTAAGAAGGCCATGGAAGACAATAAGCGTCATATTCTTACCTCGGTAAATGACTTAAGTACTTCTTCTATCGGCAGCAACGTCATCATTCTGCTCATCATGGTTGCCATGACTTATGTCTTGACGCGTCTGATCTGCGGCCCATTGAAGTTGGTGGTGGCGCAAGCGAACGCCATTGCAACCGGTGATCTGTCCAGTGATCTTGACCGTCAGGCCATCGGTAACGATGAACTGGGTGAACTGGCCGATGCCACCAGCAAGATGCAAGATGATTTGCGTCAGGTGATCGACAACGTCATCGCGGCTGTCACACAACTGAGCAGCGCAGTGGAAGAGATGACGCAAATCTCTGATCTGTCGGCTTCCGGCATGAAAGATCAGCAGCTACAAATCACCCATATCGCCACAGCGATGACCGAGATGAAAGCGGCGGTCGCGGATGTTGCGCGCAACACCGAAGAGTCGGCCAGCCAGGCCAGTGAAGCAAACGAGCGTACCCAACACGGCGTGCGTGAAACCCAGCACATGGTCGATACCATTGAAGACGTAGCTAACGTGATTGGTAACGCTGGTGACACCGTGACCGAACTGGAACTGCAATCAAGCAAGATCAACGTGATTGTGGACGTGATTCGCGACATCGCAGACCAAACCAACCTGTTGGCGTTGAACGCCGCGATTGAAGCCGCGCGTGCGGGTGAATCAGGCCGTGGCTTTGCTGTGGTGGCCGATGAAGTTCGTACACTGGCGGGACGCACTCAGCAATCGACCAGCGAAATCACCACCATTATCGAGCAGCTGCAATCTCTGGCAAAAGATGCCAAGTCAGCCACCGAGTTGTCACGCACTAGCATTACCGGTTGCGCGCAACAAGGCCTGCAATCGAAACAACTGATGGGCGAGATCGAACGTTCTATCGCCGATATCTCTGACATGGGTAGCCAAATCGCGACCGCCTGTAACCAACAAGATTCGGTTGCTGAAGAACTGAGCCGCAGTATCGAGAACATTCACTTTGCTTCACAGGAAGTCGCGCAAGGTTCACAGCAAACGGCGCAAGCATGTCGTGAACTGAGCCAACTTTCTGTGTCACTTCAGGATGTAATGGGACGCTTTAAACTGCATTAATCTGTCTGGCACTCCCCGCGGAGTGCCAACCCCAACGCTTTCTGAATCTTATCTCTACCCTCCTCCAACAATAACTGTATAAGGAGACGTTATGCGTCTAAAGAAAACGTTACTGGCTTTCTCCATCGCCGCTGCCACTTTCGCTACCGCTACACCAGCATTAAGCGCGCCTTTAAATCTTTTCAGCGGTGACACTCAGCAACAAGACATTCAAGCGGCCAACGCCTGGCTTGAGATCAACTTAACGCAGTTCCGCGACAACATCGAACAGTTCAAATCGAAAATGAACAGCCACACAAAGATCTGCGCGGTCATGAAAGCCAACGCCTATGGCAACGGTATTCAGGGTTTGATGCCAACCATTCTTGAGCAGCAGATCCCTTGTGTCGCGATTGCCAGCAATGCGGAAGCGCAAGCAGTGCGCGACAGCGGCTTTAAAGGTGAATTGATGCGTGTTCGTTCAGCCAGCCTTGGCGAAATCAAAGACGCGATGCACCTTAACGTGGAAGAGCTGATCGGTAGCGCAGAACAAGCCAAAGCGCTCTCTGCTTTGGCAAAAAAGGCCGGACACGACATCAAAGTGCATCTGGCACTGAACGACGGTGGCATGGGCCGTAACGGTATTGATATGACTACCGATGCCGGCAAGAAAGAATCACTACAAATCGCGGCCGCCAAAGGCGTGCGTATTGTCGGTATCATGACGCACTTCCCGAGCTACGACGCGGACGAAGTGCGCCAAAAACTGGCGTCTTTCAACACCCATTCAGCATGGTTGATCAAAGAAGCGAAACTCAACCGCGAAGACATTCTGCTGCACGTGGCGAACTCGTTCACAGCGCTGAATGTGCCAGAAGCGCAACTGGATATGGTGCGTCCTGGCGGAGTACTGTACGGCGATCAGCCGACCAATCCGGAGTACCCGTCAATCGTGTCATTCAAGACGCGCGTGGCATCACTGCATCACCTGCCGAAAAACAGCACCGTGGGTTACGACAGCACCTTCACCACGCAGCAAGACAGCCTGATGGCGAACATTCCGGTCGGTTACTCAGACGGTTACCCACGTAAAATGGGCAACAAAGCGCAGGTGATCATTAACGGTCAACGTGCCAACGTGGTAGGCGTGGCGTCGATGAACACCACCATGGTGGATGTAACCCACATCAAAGGCGTAAAAGCGGGCAGCGAAGTGGTGTTGTTTGGTCAATCACAAGGCGAGACCATTTCCGCCTCGGAAATGGAAAACAACGCGGAAGTGATTTTCCCTGAACTCTACACCCTTTGGGGCAGTGCGAACCCACGGGTTTACGTGAAATAAGTATCCGTTCTAAAGTCAAAAGCGAGCTCATCAGCTCGCTTTTTTAGTTCATATCGACATAGTCGAGCCAGAATGGCCGTTCACCGAGGTGGTTCATCAGCAAACTGACAAAGTCATCGACTAACAGGCTGCGCTGGCGATTGGGGTAGATGGCATAGATTCCGGTACTCATGGTGGAAATCACATAACCGGGCAGCAGTTGCACCAACCCCGCCTCTTCTAATGACTCTTCCAAACCAAACATGTCTATCAATCCATAACCGACGCCTTTTTTTATCGACTCCACCACCAGCTTCACATCGTTGACTTTGAAGTTGCCTTTCATGGTCAGATTGAGCATCTCTTGGCTGCCCGGCTCAAAGCTTATCGTCAGTTTATCTAACGTTACATCGCCATTGGCATAAATCACCGCAGGCAGGCTAATCAGAGCTTCGGGAGTCTCCGGCAGACCATGTGTTGCCACAAAGTCTTTCGAGGCTATCAGGACAAAATTGGTGTTGGTGATCTTCTTGGCGATCAAGTTGGAATCGGCCAATTTGCCGATCCGAATCGCGATATCGAACTTATCCGCAATGATGTCGGCGCGTTTATCATCCAGCACTAGCGTCAGTTCCACCTCCGGATATTTGCTGATAAACGCATCGAGAACCGGTTGTAGATAGCGCTGACCGAAATAGTTGGGAGCGGCAATTTTAATGCTGCCACTGGGCTTTGACTGGTAGGTTTCTGCAATACGTTGGATATTGATGAGCGTATCTTCCAGCACCTGCGCCTGCTGGTAGATTTCATCGCCAACGGGTGTGAGCGAAATGGTACGGGTTGAGCGGTTCAACAACTGAACACCCAGACTCTGTTCCAGCTTTTTGATCTGCTTTGACAGCGCCGAGTTATCCATATCATGCAATAACGCCGCTTTAGAAAATGAGCCCTGACGAACCACATCGACAAACAGAGACAACTGGTGACTAATTGACATAGATTATCCAATCAAAAAAGCAATAAAGGGTGAAGCCGTTCTATCTAAACAATGCATGTCTAAACAATGCATGGTGAGTGACGGCCTTAGGAAGCCGACGATTGATATTGTTTGACCATATCATTCAGCATAGAAACGATTTGCACAATGAGAACAAACGTAAAAGGTAGCGCTCCGGCAATGGCGACCTGTTTGTTGAGGTTCACATCGTTGATATAGATCAGACTGAGCGATAAGCCCAGCAGTACAACTGCCCAGAGCATGGTGTTTCTTTTCCCGGTTTTTCCATCCAACATACCGCAAACCAGTAACGCAGAATCAGCGCTGGTAATGATAAAAGTGATTAACAAAACAATCGCGAGGCAGGCAATCATGCTGCCATGCGGCAATTGGTCCAAAAACAGAAACAAGCCTTGCGTATAATCCAGATCCACAGCATCAATAATTAGGCTAGCAGAGGCTTGTTCCAAAGCCGTGCCACCAAACACCGTGAACCATAAAACTGAGGCCAATGACGGTACAAGCGCGACACACAGAATAAACTGGCGAACCGTCCGACCTTGGCTAATTCTTGCGATGAAAGGGCCAACAAAGGGCGCCCAAGCTATCCACCACACAATATAGATAATCGTCCAGCCCACACTCCATTGCTCATCGTTGGGCGCAAGTGAAAATGAAACGTCGGGTAAGATTTCGACGTAGCGAGCCGTAGATGACAGCACGCGATTTAGAATCGTGATGGGGTCAAATGACATCACGACAAACATCATCATCACCAATAAAAGCACGATGTTGAGTTGGCTCAGTCGCTTAATTCCCTTGTTTAACCCCAGTAATGATGAGCCTGTAAAGCAGATAGAAATCAAAAAGATGATGCTGTACCTAAACAGCACAGAGTCTGCATTGACACCAAAAATATTCTCCACACCCGCCTGAATCAAAGCAATGGTATTGGCAAACGTCCCCGCGACACCAAACAGAATCGCCACAATGGCCAACCAATCCATGGTCACAAATAAGCCGCGTTTAGACTCGGCATTCACACTGGAAGAAATGAACAAAGGTCGCCCGCGATTAAACGTAAACCACGCGATGGTGAGCCCAGCCAACGCATAGATACACCATGCATGTAGCCCCCAGTGGAAATAAGTCAGCGCCAAAGCGTTGTCGATTTTATCTGCAGGCGAAATGCCAAAAGCAGGCATATGAGCAAAATGTGACGTTGGCTCCGCGACGCCCCAAAAGACCAATCCTGATCCCATGCCACAGGTAAAGAGCATGGTTATCCAACTAAACGTTGAGAATTCAACCTTGGCCGCTTGCCCCCCTAATTTGATATTCCCTATCGGGCTCATTGCAATCAGCAAGCACACAAAAATCGTAGCGGACGAGAACAACAAGAAGCTAAGACCAAAACGTTCAACGAAGGTTTGCGTGACATGAGAAATCGCGGAAATGCTATAGCGTGGAAATGCGATGAGAACCAGAGATAACAGCGTAACAACAATGAAACCATAGTGCTCATAATGTAGCTGAAAGCTGCGTCGGGTAACTGATGAGTTCATAGTATTGATCTTAATTTGTTGTCTAAATGCCACCTGTCGTGGCATTTATTTATGATTTCAAACATTGAAAGTACTCATCCCACGTGATGTGCTGCCTGCCCGCTGCAGCGTAAAACTGACTTTCATTGTTCAGTTGGTTGGTCTGAATGCTCTCATATATGCCACCAACCACATTCCCTAAGAAATCGCCCAATTCAGGAATACGGCTCAATCTAAATGCTTCAGTATCCATTGGAACATAAACTAAGTGCGTATTAAAAGTTTCATTTAAATAATGCACCAATTGATACTGGCTCATTGGCTGACCATTGAGATTGTAAATCTTGCCATTGTGCTTATCGTCGGTCAGGAGTTTCGCGTAGGCATAAGCCAATTCATCACGCGTGGTATAACCACATAAGCCATCTCCAGCACTATTTGCCACTTCACCGGCGGCAACGTATTCATTCAAATATTCCACGTCCGGTTCGATGTAAATCCCATTGCGCCCAATAACCCAATCCAATCCAGATTGCTGAAGCATCAACTCGGTTTTTCGGTTACTTTGCACCACAGGAGAAAACGCAGTGTCGTGCTCTGCCCCTTGGATACTGGTATAAACGATTTTACGAACACCAGCTCGCTGCGCCGCCGTAATGACATTGCGATGTTGAATCATGCGTTCATCTGCATGGCTCATACTCGTCACCATCAATAACGTATCAATGCCTTGCAGTGATTTTTCAAGCTGTGCCTGTTGATTGTAATCGCCTGGACGAACCTCAACACCCAACGACATCGCTCTTTCAACGGTACGCGCGAGCGCTACCACTTGATGAGATGGCGTAAACTGAAGCAGTGCTTTGACAACGGCTGAGCCTAATTGTCCACTGGCTGCTGCAATGGCTATTTTCATCTTACTTTCCTCTACAAAGCGTAGCATCTCACTACGCTTTGTCACTGATACTCAAAGACCCAAGACATGGTTCGATAAAGTGTGAGTCACGTTTTAATGCATGTACTCATGCATCTATCTAAAATCAAAGAACAGTCAGAACGTCTTCCATTGGCAAACGAGCTTTTGGCAGGCCATGGTTGTAGTCTTCCAGTTCCAGGTGGTAGCCCATCGCCACTGCCACATCACACACGTAACCATCCAGCTCTTCGCTGAACACGTCACCGATCAGCTCTTGGTCTACGCCTTCCATTGGGGTGGAATCGATACCCAAACGAGCCAACACATGTAGCAGGTTACCCAATGCGATGTAAGTTTGCGCTTTCGTCCAGTGACCGTTAAAGCCGTTGTCGTCAGTATTCGCTTCAGCAAACGTAAACGCACCATTGAGGAAACCGTCGTAACGATCCGCTGGCAGATGACCCGATGACACTTCAACGTCGGCCACTTTACGATAATCGTCTTTGGTGAATTTAGGGTTGTACGCCAGCAACACAGTGTGCGACGCCGCTTTTGCATGCGGTTGGTTGAACTGGTGTTTTCGTTCAAACGTATCATGGAAACGTTGCTTCGCCGCATCGCTCTCAATCACGATAAATTTCCAAGGCTGTGCGTTGATAGATGAGGCAGAAAGACGCAGCGCCTCTTTGATGATCGCCATATCGTCTGATGAGATTTTCTTGTTCGCATCGTAACGCTTGGCTGTATAACGTTTAGTCAGGTCTGCAATAATTTGGTTCGACATGGTGGTTTCCCGCAAGTAGTGTAACTGGTTAAGTCGCTGAATGAGTCGATTGAGCAACTGTGTTTTTCAAAGTGATTGCATTATGCGATTCATTCTGCGGGAATTCGATTGCCAATCATGCCAAACATTATGGAATCCAAAGTCCATAATAAATTAAATGATTGCGGCCACTTTAACCGCAATGAAATATTGGACTAAGCGACAATCGCGTTGCGTAACGAAGCAATCACGGCGTTAAGATCCAAAAATCGCGCATCGGCGATGGCAAATTTGTCTTGTTGGCTCTCAGGCGAGACCAGATATGTCGTCATACCAGCACGTTTGGCCGCAGTTAAGCCAGTGAAGCTGTCTTCAATCACCAAGCAATCAGACACCGCAACATTGAGTTTGCGCGCGGCGGTCAGGTACACATCCGGTTGCGGTTTACCGTGCTTTTCATCTTCCGCACTGCAAATCACGCTGAATTTGTCCCAAAGCGATAAACGGTCAAACACTGCTTTGATCACCACGTGGTTTGAAGAGGTCGCGAGCGCAATATTCAATCCTCGCTCGGCAAAAAAGTGCAAAGCGTCGTACACGCCTGCCATCGCTTCGCCCGTTGCCGAAATGCGCTGACACAGCTTGGTCAGAATCAGGGTTTCTAACACTTCTGAGTCAACCGCCAGCGAATACGTTTCACACCACGTGCGCGCAATCTCATCAATGCGCTTGCCCATGGTCAGTTGTTCACAATCCTGACGCGTGATCGCCACACCGAACCCGGCCAGAGATTCAATCTGCGCTTCCTGCCACAACGGCTCGGAATCAATGATCACGCCATCCATATCAAAAATTACTGCTTTTTTGTTCATACTTACCTCAAATTAATCGAGCGAAAATAGAATAACCACGATTGGAAATCCTCTGATATTTATGCCACAAAAACAAAATGAACAAAAGACCATTTAAAGGTCTTTTGTTCATTTGTGGGTAATTGATAACTATTGCACTCCGAAGACGTTCGAGAGAAGATACGAGGTATTCGCGCGCCCAAGACGAAAAATCAAAGCTTTAGAACAGGCGCAAGACATTGAATAGTAAGGATGAAATGTGGCAAGAGACGACAGTTTTAAAACCGACCAAATGGTGCGTGCCGCCTGGATGTATTACATCTCCGGCCGCAATCAGAGCGATATTGCGTCTGAACTCGGTTTATCCCGTCCGGTGGTGCAACGTTTGATTGCGGCAGCCAAAGAGGAAGGCATTGTTTCGGTTGGCCTGCACCACCCGATTTCAACCTGTTTAGATTACGCAGAACTGCTGAAAGCGAAGTATCAACTGGTGGAGTGCAACATCGTCCCCACCACCAGCGACGAGGAAACCTTAGATAACGTGTCGTTTGGCTGCTTTCAGTTGATGTCAAAATACGTCAAAGACCAGCAGAATCAAATCATCGGCATCGGCTCGGGGCTGACGCTGAAAAAAGCGATCAACCGGATTGATTTCGAATCGCCCAACAGCCAATGCGTGGCGCTGATCAGCGCGATGGGAGTGAATGGTCAATGTAACTACTACGATGATGTGCCGCTGATTCTGGCGCGGAAAATTCGCGCCAACTATTACCAGTTACCTGCGCCGCGTTACGCCCTGTCAGCCGATGAACTGAAAGTCTGGACCGGCATGCGCGTGTTTGAGGAAGTCGCCGCCGTAGCCAGCAATGCCAACGTGGTGTTTATCGGTATCGGCTCATTGAGTAAAGCAAGCCCAATCATCCAAGATGGTTTTATCTCCGCCGATAAGGCCGACGAGCTAAATCAACAAGGCGCCGTGGGAGAAATTCTCGGCCGCTTCATCAACGCCCAAGGTGACGTGATTGATTGCGCCATCAACACCTTCATCACCAGCCATGACATTCGCAGCAACGACTGCCCACGCATTGGCGCTGCCTGTGGTGAAGACAAACGCCCCGCCATTCTCGCCGCGCTGCGCGGTCGCTGGATCAATGGTTTAGTCACCGACGAAACCACCGCCCGCTGGCTGTTGACGCAATAGATAGAAAAAAAAAGGAACGCTCAGCGTTCCTTTTTTAATGACATTTAATTGGTGTAAAAGGCACGTTTGAGCGCCAATTCGACCCCGCGGATCTCCGCCAGTCCTTTTAAGCGTCCAATGCACGAGTAGCCCGGATTGGTTTGCTTTTTCAGATCGTCAATCATCTGATGCCCATGATCAGGACGCATTGGAATGCGGCGTACGTTGCCTTGTTGTTCGCGGCGGTGCTCTTCTTTCAGCAACGCATTGATGACGTTATACATGTCGACATCACCGTCTAAGTGCGCCGCTTCATGGAAACTCATCGGGTTGCCTTCTTCACGCAAGGTCGAACGTAAATGCGTGAAGTAAATGCGATCGCCATACGTTTCAATCATGCGCACCAGATCGTTATCGCCACGCACACCATAAGAACCGGTACACATGGTAATACCGTTCATCATGCTTGGTACTGCCGTTGTCAGTGCTTCAATATCTTCAATCGTCGAGACAATACGCGGCAAGCCCAGAATCGGACGCGGTGGATCATCCGGATGTACCGCCAGCTTCAGGCCATACTGCTCGCAGGTTGGCATCAACTCTTGCAGGAACAGCACCATATGCTCGCGCAATTTGTCTTTATCGATACCCTGATAAGTATCCAGACGAGCCTGAAACTCTTCCAGCGTGTAACCTTCTTCCGCGCCAGGTAGGCCCGCAATAATGTTTGAGGTGAGTTTTTCGATTTGTGCCGAAGACATGCTTTCATAACAGGCTTTCGCTTGCAGCTGTTCCTGCTCAGTGTATTCGGCTTCGGCGCCCGGACGCTTGAGGATAAACAGTTCAAATGCAGCAAACTCAATCTGGTCAAAACGCAGCGCTTTCGAGCCATCTGCCAACTGGTATTCCAGATCAGTACGCGTCCAGTCCAACACTGGCATGAAGTTGTAGCACACCGTATCGATGCCGCACTCTGCCAGATTGATCAGCGATTGCTTGTAGTTTTCAATCCAACGCGCGAATTGGCCTGTGCGAGTCTTAATTTCTTCGTGTACAGGAACACTTTCTACCACCGACCAGTTGAAACCTTTCGCTTCAAGAATAGCTTTACGCTTGAGGATTTCCTCTTTGCTCCACACTTCCCCGTTCGGAATATGATGCAAAGCGGTTACAATTCCCGTCGCGCCTGCCTGTTTAATATCATCCAAAGACACAGGATCGCTTGGGCCATACCAACGCCAAGTTTGTTCCATAATAGTTTCCTAGTTATATATTGTTGAGCAACGTCGTATGACTGCTACAGCGATATATCCAAAGAATTAGCGAAACAGATAGCCATCAAAAGAAGGGTCATCCACATCGGATAATTTGAACAACGTCTGCTTAACATTTTCGATGTGCTGCCACATCGCTTTTCTTGCCCCTTCCGGGTCACGCTTTTGCAACGCCAAGAGGATTTTTTCGTGATCCTCTAACCATTGGTAACGGTAGGTGTTGCTGGTAATGCGTGAATGCAGTTGTTGCCACATTGGACTCTCTTCTCGTCGATTCCATAGGTCTTGGAGAATGTCACTCAGAACGCTATTTTGAGAGGCTTCAGCGATCGTTAAGTGGAACATACGATCGCATTCGTAATCTTCTTTATCACTCTCGAGATTAATTCTCTCTTGGTCCAAATAAGAACGAAGACGAGAAATATCATTTTTAGTGACATTAGAAGCAGAGAAACTAGCGATCTGACTTTCTAAAACCTGACGAGCTTGTAACAGTTCAAACGGACCAACATCGCTATTGCGATTTAACTCAGGATCCTGATCTTCGTTTAAAGAGCTCGGAAGTTTAATGACGTAAACTCCCGACCCTTTCCGTACTTCAACAAACCCTTGAAGTTCCAGCATGATAATGGCTTCGCGAACGACAGAGCGACTCACATCCAACTCTTCGGCGATTTCACGCTCGGGAGGTAATCTATCCCCGAGACCAAATTCACCAGATGCGATACGTTTCTGCAGCCCGAGGCCAATTTCCTGATAAAGACGTTTTGGATTAATCATGCCAACACTAACACTCAAGTTTGTCTGAATACCCATATGATCTCACTTAATTCACTACCGGTATTGTTTTGTACAGGTGCAACTATAATCGAACCCTAAATAATTGGTCAACCAATCTAAGGTCAACCTTTGATTTGGCTAACTAATTTGATGCCAATGCATCAAATTCCTTCACGTAATGCGCAATCGCTTCATTGTTCAGCGCTTCATCGTGCATCGGTTTTACGGCATCGATAAACGGTTGCTTCTCGACAGGTACAAATGCAACGCCCATGGCGGATTTTGCTTGCTCCTGCGCTTCAGCAATCATCTTGGTCCACAAATCTTTGTGATACAGCATCGATTCTTTTGCCGCTTTACGCACTGCCGTTTGTTGATCAGGAGTGAGTTTGTCCCACGATTTTTCGCTGATGACTAATACATCAGGAATCATGGTGTGTTCATCCATACTGAAATATTTCGCCACCTCGCCATGACGTGAGTTCGTCAACGCGGTTTCATTGTTCTCCGCTCCGTCCACCACACCTTGTTGCAGCGCGGTATACAGTTCACCGTAAGCCAAAGGTGTCGGTGCGCCACCCATTAACTTAATCATGTTGACCGCAGTCGGGCTCGGCTGAACCCGGATTTTCATCCCTTTAAGATCCGCCGGCGACTTAATCGGCTTTTGAGCGTAGAAACTGCGCGCACCACCGTCGTAATACGTTAAGCCAACAAAACCTTTACCCTTTGATGCATCGAGAATTTCATCACCCACTTTACCGGTTAAGGCGCGGTAAAAGTGGTCGCGGTCATGGAAGATATAAGGAATGTTGAACGCGCCGTAAGCCGGTTCAAACGACTCAAGCTCGCTGGCGTTGGATTTAGCAATATCCAGAGCACCATTTTGCAACAGTTCCATTGATTCGCGTTGCGTGCCCAGCTGTCCATTCGGGTAGATGCGAATTTTCACCTCTCCGTGGGTGTACTCTTTGACTTTGTCGGCCATGTATTGCATCGACTTGTGCACCGGGTGGTTGCGATCCTGGTTATGACTCAGTTTTAGAATAGTGGTAGCAGAGACAGAAAAAGAAATTGAAGCAGCAGCCACACATGCCATAGCGGCAGACAGTGTTTTTTTACTAAACCGCATAATGTTCTCCATTTAGAATTATGTTGTTTTCATGCGTTATCTTTCAGATCACTGGATGAGTACTGCATGTATTCCTATCTCATCTGCAGTAATTCCCTATTAACTTATCTGCCAAAGCAAACCAATTTCAACCAAAAACTTCAAATTGGTTGACCAATATCATAAAAACCACACCCAACTGTTCAGACCAAATATTAATGAGAGTTTGATCACAGGCCATTTTGTCTTCACATGCTCTAATCTCAACCGATTTTAAGGAAAACAACCTATCCCTACACACCTATAACAAAAATTGGTTTACCAGGAGTCATTATGGACAAGTTAATAGGCATCATTAATCGGGGGCTGTCGACGTTCTGCATCGTGTTATCCAGCTTTCTCGTTGCCTGCGTCGTCTGGCAAGTTTTTTCTCGGTACGTGCTCAATGCACCAAGCACCACCACCGATGAACTTGCCCGCTTCCTTTTTATATGGGTCGGCCTGATGGGCGCTGCCTATACCCTGGGGCAGAAACGCCACTTAGCGATTGAATTACTTGAACAAATGTTAGAGAACAAGCCTACAAAGCTTAGTGTTCTTCGCCTCGTCATCAACATCGTAAGCGTCATTTTTGCCAGCGTGATCATGATTTACGGCGGTGGGAAACTGATGCTGCAAATCCTCGCCAGTGGTCAGGTCTCTCCTGCTCTGAATCTGCAAATGGGGTACGTTTACTCCGCCATTCCTTTAAGTGGCGTGTTCATGCTGATCTACTTGTCAGCCGATTTTTTGACCAACCTGAGAACACTGAAGTGTGGAAAGCAGCGCAAAGTGGATTCTGTGGCTAACCAATTTAAATAGGAATTTTACTCATGGATTGGCAAATTATTATCGTTCTGTTTGGTACCTTCTTTGTTTTCCTGGGATTAGGGGTGCCGATTTCATTTGGTATCGCGATTTCTTCGTTGTTGACCGTGATGCTGTCGTTACCGTTTGACGCAGCCATTGCCGTGATTTCTCAAAAACTCGCATCTGGCCTTGATAGCTTCTCGCTGCTGGCAATTCCGTTTTTCATCCTCGCGGGCAATATCATGAATCAGGGTGGCATCGCGCTGCGATTGATCGAATTTGCGAAAGTGATTGGCGGCCAATTACCGGGATCACTGGCTCACGTTAACGTGCTGGCGAATATGATGTTCGGCGCAATTTCAGGGTCAGCAGTCGCCTCTGCAGCCGCAGTCGGCGGCACCATGTCTCCGCTGCAAAAGAAAGAAGGGTACGATCCGGCGTATTCCGCGGCGGTCAACATTACCTCTTGCCCGACAGGTTTACTTATCCCGCCCAGCAATACTTTTATTGTCTATTCACTGATTTCTGGCGGCACGTCAATTGGTGCGCTGTTTCTGGCCGGTTACATCCCGGGTTTGATCATGGGTTTGGGACTCATGATTGTCGCGGCGCTGATTGCCAAAAAACGTAACTACCCGGTTTCCGAAAAGCCAAGCCGTCAAATCGTTCTGCAAAAAACATTGGATGCGCTGCCAAGCCTTGGCCTGATTATCATCATCATGGGCGGTATTATCGGTGGTATTTTTACCGCAACAGAAGCGTCTGCCATTGCGGTCATCTATACCCTGCTTCTCGCGGTGGTGTTCTATCGTGAAGTGACCCTCAAGCAACTGCCTTCCATCATTCTGGAATCGGTGGTTACCACGTCGATTGTTCTGCTGCTGATCGGTGCCTCAATGGGCATGTCCTGGGCCATGGCGAATGCCGATATTCCTTACATGATCAGCGATGCGTTGATGAACGTGTCCGAAAATCCCATGGTCGTCATTCTGATCATCAACCTGATTCTGCTCATTGTGGGCGTCTTTATGGATATGACACCAGCCCTGCTGATCTTTACCCCTATCTTTTTGCCTATCGCGATGGATTTAGGGATGGATCCGGTTCACTTCGGCATCATGATGACCTTCAACCTGTGTATCGGTATCTGTACGCCGCCAGTGGGAAGCGCCCTGTTCATCGGCTGCTCTGTCGGCAAGGTGAAAATCGATAAAGTCATTAAACCTCTGCTGCCTTTCTACGCAGTGTTGGTGCTGGCGCTGATGCTCGTCACTTACGTTCCGGAGATCAGCCTGGCGCTGCCTCACGCCTTCCTTGGTTATTAATCTCGCTTGCATTCTCGGGGCGCACAGCTTGTGCGCTCCAATTTAAGGACTAAATAATGAAAACGCTCAAACATTGGGAATGGGATTCAGCTCAAGATAACGAAGTGATTCTTCGATGCGATTCGAAACACACGCTGCACATCTTCATCCTCGAAAAAGACATCTTTCGTGTGCTGGTAAAGAAAAATCAGCAGTTACGCCTTGATAGAACCTGGACTGTTTCGCCTTCAGCCGACGATATCGCATGGAACGGCCGAGAAAGAACCTCCACACAAGGCTATTCACTGCCTGACTATCAACTTACACGTTCAGATGATGAGATCGAAATTGCCACCGATCGTCTCAAACTGACCATCACTCAACCGTTGCAACTGCACTGGAGCCATTTCTCTGAGGGCGATTGGCAGCCGCTGGCTCACGATCGTAAAACGGGGGCGATTCAGTTAGCAACCGGCTCACAGGGCGTCGCGCACTTCATGCATCGCGGTGATGACGAGTATTACTTTGGTCTGGGTGAAAAAACAGGCAACCTGAACCGCGAAGGGCGCCGTTTTGAAATGCGTAACCTGGATGCGATGGGCTACAACGCCAGCTCAACCGACCCGCTCTATAAACACATTCCGTTCTACATCACACGCACGCCAAAAAACGTCAGCTATGGTCTGTTTTACGATAACCTGGCCAGTTGCTGGTTCGATTTGGGTAATGAGCTCGACAACTATCACATCAAATACCGCAGCTATCGCGCTGAAGATGGCGATCTTGATTTCTATTTCATTCTTGGTCCGAGCGTTCTTGAAGTGACCCGCGCATTCACCAAGTTAACTGGCGGCACCCTCTTCGGTCCGAAATGGAGCCTGGGTTACAGTGGTTCAACCATGCGCTATACCGATGAACCCAATTCTCAGGAATTGCTGGAGAGTTTTGTCGATCAATGTCAGGAGCATCAGATTCCCTGCGACTCTTTCCAACTGTCGTCCGGCTATACCTCCATCGGTGACAAGCGCTACGTGTTTAACTGGAACAGCGACAAAGTACCAAACCCGCAAGGCATGTCAGCGCATTTCCACCAGCACGGCATGAAACTGGCGGCTAACATCAAACCGTGTTTACTTCACGACCATCCGATGTATCAGGACGTCAAACAGCAAGGTCTGTTTATTCAGGATTCCGAAAGCGACACTCCTGAAATCTCGGTGTTCTGGGATGCAGACGGCTCGCACCTCGATTTCACCAATCCGAAAACCGTTGATTGGTGGAAGCATAATGTCACCACGCAGCTGCTTGAAAAGGGCATCGATGCAACCTGGAACGACAACAACGAATATGAGATCTGGGATCAAGACGCGCGCTGTTTCGGCTTCGGCAATCCGATTCCGGTGGGTTTGATCAGACCACTGCAGCCGCTGCTGATGATGAAAGCCTCGTACCATGCGCAACGTGAATTCGCGCCACACCTGCGCCCGTATCTGATTTCCCGCTCCGGCTGTCCGGGCATGAACCGATACGTACAAACCTGGAGTGGCGATAACCGTACCAACTGGACCAGCCTCAAATACAACATAAAAATGGGTCTGGGCATGAGTCTGTCCGGTCTTTATAACCTGGGTCATGACGTCGGTGGATTCTCTGGCGACAAGCCGGATCCTGAACTGTTCGTGCGCTGGGTTCAGAATGGCGTGATGCACCCACGCTTTACGATTCATTCGTGGAATGATGACGGCACCGTCAACGAACCATGGATGTATCCGGAAGTGACGCCGATTATTCGCAAGTCGATGGCCTTACGCTACCAGTTGATGCCTTATCTGTACGATGCGCTTTGGCAGGCACACCGCCATCACCAGCCGATGCTGCGTCCGACGTTTCTTGATCATGAACACGACGCCAATACCTGGTCAGAAAATGACGACTTTATGCTGGGCCAATCCCTGTTAGTGGCCTCTGTCGTTGAACCGGGTCAGCGCGAGCGCGAGGTCTATCTGCCGGATAACACCGCTGGCTGGTATGACTTTTACACTCATCAATGGTTTAGCGCGGGTCAAACCATCACGTTGCCGGCTGAACTGGAGACCCTTCCTCTGTTGGTCAAAGCCGGATGCGCGTTGCCACTCAATCGCGACGTCGGTGTGCAGAACACTCAGGACGATCACCAGCGTACTATTTTGCTCTTCCCTGCCCAGGGCGCGCACAGCTTTACTCAGACCATTTTCGATGACGACGGTGAAAGCTATGCCTATCAGGATGGTCAGTATCTGGAACTCGCGCTGTCAGTGACCAGCGATGCAAAGAACATTCATGTATCGCTGACTCAACGTGGTGACTTCAAACCCGATTACTCAAATATCGAGATTCGACTGCCACAAACAGAAACACGGCAACTGGTTATCAACGGTGAACTGGCCGGCCACTCTTATCGTTTTTCCATCTGAGAGCCTGACAAGATGAAGAATATTGCAAATACACCGCTCAACTCTGGCATCTCGCTGCCAGAGTATGACCGAAGCCGTCTGGTGACCCGAATCGTGCATTTAGGTTTTGGCGCCTTTCACCGCGCCCACCAAGGACTATTCACCCATGAGATGTTGGCGAAAACCGACAGCGATTGGGGCATTTGCGAAGTGAACCTATTTGGCGGAGAGTCGCTGATCCAGTCGCTGTGTAAACAGGATCATCTCTATTCTGTTGCCGAAAAAGGCGCAGAAAGTACCGAAGTTAAAGTGATTGGTTCGGTTACCGAGGCGATGCACCCGGCTAAAAATGGCATCCAAGCCATTCTGGAAAAAATGGCCGAACCTCAGGTCGCGATTGTTTCAATGACCATCACGGAAAAAGGCTATTGCACGGATCCGGCAACAGGCAAGCTGGATAAGAACAATCCGCTGGTTCAACAGGATTTGCTGACTCCACAACACCCCAAATCGGCGCTGGGTTATATCGTGCAGGCGCTGAAATTACGCCGCGAACGAGGTCTGCCACCGTTTACGGTCATGTCTTGCGACAACGTGCAGGAAAATGGCCATGTAGCCAAAGCGGCTATCCTTGAATTTGCGCAGTCTCTTGATGCTGAGTTGCGTGACTGGATTGAAACGCACGTGACGTTTCCCTGCACGATGGTGGATCGTATCGTGCCTGCCGCAACGCCAGAAACACTGAGCGACATTGCCTCCTTACTCGGCTGTGACGACCCATGCGCGATTGCCTGTGAGCCGTTTCGTCAGTGGGTGATCGAAGACAATTTTGTCGCAGGTCGCCCTGAGTGGAATGTCGCTGGCGCAGAGTTTGTCGCAGACGTTGTGCCCTACGAAGAGATGAAACTGAGAATGCTCAATGGCAGCCATTCATTCCTTGCGTATCTGGGCTATCTTGGTGGCTACGACCACATCTCTGACACCATGACTGATGCTGGCTATCGCAAAGCGGCATTCAACATGATGATGAAAGCGCAGGCGCCGTCTCTCACCATGCCAGCAGGCACAGACCTGCAAGCCTACGCCACGCTGCTGATTGAACGTTTTACCAATCCGAGCCTGAAACACCGTACGTGGCAAATCGCCATGGACGGCAGCCAGAAGATACCGCAACGCATGGGCGGCAGCCTGAAATACCATTTAGCCAATGGCACCGATTTCTCTTGGATTGCCACCGCGATCGCGGGCTGGATGCGCTACGTTTCAGGGATTGATGAAGCGGGCAGCGAGATTGATGTGCGTGATCCGATGGCAGAACAACTGCGCCGCATTTGTGATCAGCATGGTTTTCATGTCTCCGTGGTGCCAGCATTACTCGGCATCGAAGCCATCTTTCCGCGCGAGCTGGGACAGAACCCGCAGGTTATTGACGCGGTGAGCCGCGCCTATCAGTCACTATTGGATAACGGTGCCCGCGCGACAGTCGCGGCGCTATAAGGAGAGATACGATGAAAACCTTTATGTGCGAAGATTTTTTACTTTCCACGGAAACGGCTCGTCGCCTCTACCACGAGCACGCCAGCAAGCAGCCGATCTATGACTATCACTGTCATCTCAATCCGGCGGAAGTCGCAAGCGATCGCCGCTTCGAAAACCTGACGCAAATCTGGCTGGCTGGCGATCACTACAAGTGGCGCGGTATGCGCTCTGCCGGTGTGTCAGAATCCTTGATCACGGGTGATGCCAGCGACTATGACAAGTATCTTGCCTGGGCAAAGACCGTACCGCAAACGCTGGGTAACCCGCTGTATCACTGGACTCATCTGGAACTTCGTCGCCCCTTTGGCATTACTGGTACGCTGCTCAGTCCGCAGACCGCCGAAACCATTTGGCACCAGTGCAACGAACTGTTGGCCACTCCTGAGTTCTCGGCTCGCGGCATCATGCAACAGATGAATGTCGTGATGGCAGGTACGACCGACGATCCTACCGACACCCTTGAACATCACCACGCCATTGCGCAGGACGACAGTTTCAACATCGCCGTGTTGCCAAGCTGGCGCCCGGATCGAGCGTTTAAGATTGAACTCGATGGCTTTGCCGATTACCTGCAAAAACTGGGGCAATCAGCGGATATTGAGATTATCCGCTTTGGCGATTTGCTCAGCGCACTCGATAAACGTCTGGCGCACTTCGACGCGCACGGCTGCCGCGCTGCCGACCATGGGATTGAGATTGTGCGTTTTGCTCCTATTCCGACGGAACAGGAACTGGATGCCCTGCTCGCGCGCCGCCTCAGCGGTCAGACACCCAGCGAATTGGAATGCGCCCAGTTTTCAACCGCGGTGCAAGTCTGGCTTGGCCAGCGTTATGCTCAGCTAGGTTGGGTGATGCAGATGCACATTGGAGCCCAGCGCAACAACAACAGCCGCATGTTTGCGCTGCTTGGCGCCGACGCAGGGTTTGATTCCATCGGTGACCGTCCGTTTGCGTTTGAACTGGCGCACCTGTTGGATGAGATGGATAAATCGAACCAGTTGCCACGCACCATTTTGTACTGCCTCAACCCCAGAGATAACGAAATGATGGCGACTATGATCGGCAACTTCCAGGGTGGCGGCATTGCGGGCAAGGTGCAGTTTGGTTCGGGATGGTGGTTTAACGATCAGAAAGACGGCATGCAGCGCCAGATTGAGCAACTGTCTCAGCTTGGCCTGCTTAGCCAGTTTGTTGGCATGCTGACCGACTCACGCAGTTTTCTTTCCTACACGCGCCACGAATACTTTCGTCGCATTCTGTGCGACATCCTTGGCCGATGGGCAGAAAATGGCGAAGTGCCTAACGATTTGTCGCTACTCGGCCCGATGGTCGAAAACATCTGTTTCGGCAACGCCCAGCGTTATTTCGAAGTGAGGGGCTGAGCGATGAAACACATCGCCATCATCGGCGAATGCATGATTGAGCTGAACGGGAAACCGTTCGGCCCTATGCAGCAAACATTCGGCGGCGATACCCTCAACGCCGCGATTTACCTCTGCCGCGGCCGCGAAGCCAACGGGGCAACTCAGGATATTCGCGTCTCCTACGTTACCGCTTTGGGCAGCGACCCGCTCAGTCAGGGCATGATCCAGCGCTGGCAGCATGAAGGTATCGAGACGCAGTGGGTTCTGCGGGATGAACAACGAACACCGGGGTTGTACTTAATCCAACTCGATGAGCAGGGAGAGCGCACCTTTTTATACTGGCGCAATCAATCTGCCGCGCGCTATCTGATGCAACATGCCGATTTCGCGGCGATCAAGTGCGCTTTGTCGAAGGTGGACATGGTGTTTTTAAGCGGCATCACCCTCGCCATATTGCCAGAAAAGGATCGGATTGAACTGCTGCATCTGCTGGCACAGCTGCGTCAGCAAGGGGTGGAAATCGCCTTCGACAGCAATTTTCGCCCGGCTCTGTGGCCAAACGACCAACACGCGACCGTCAGATTCATCTACGAAGCCATGTATCAGATCACCGATCTCGCGCTGGTCACCTTTGATGACGAACAACTGTTATGGGGTGATGTCACGCCTTCACAAACGCTCAGTCGCCTGACCCAGCTCGGCGTAAACCGCTGTGTGGTCAAAAACGGAGCGCAAGGGTGTTCGGTTCAGGAGCGCAGCTCAGTCACTCACAGTGTCGCGACAACGCCCGTAGCCAACGTGGTTGACACCACCTCCGCTGGCGATTCGTTCAATGGCGGCTTTCTCTCCGCTTATTTGGCGGGTCACTCACTGGTTGACGCGTGCCAGCGTGGTAACCAACTTGCTGGCGTTGTCATTCAGCATCGCGGCGCGATTATCGACAAAGTACATACTCAGGCCGCTTTGCTGGCCCAATAAGGAACAACCATGTCTGACATTAAACAACAAATTAAAGCTCTTAAAATTATTCCTGTGATTGCTATCGACAACGCGGAGGACATTATTCCTCTGGGTAAAGTGCTGGTCGAAAACGGCCTGCCGGTGGCTGAAATTACGTTTCGCTCCGATGCAGCCGAAGAAGCGATTCGTTTGCTGCGTGAATCTCAACCGGAGATGTTAATTGGCGCGGGAACAGTGCTTAACCGCGCGCAAGTGATTGCCGCCAAAGAAGCCGGCGCCACGTTCATCGTTTCGCCCGGCTTTAACCCGAATACCGTGCGCGCCTGTCAGGAGCTGGGCATTGAGATCATCCCCGGCGTCAACAACCCAAGTGCCGTTGAAGCAGCGCTGGAAATGGGCCTGACCACCATGAAGTTTTTCCCGGCCGAGCCTTCTGGCGGCATCAGCATGGTGAAATCTCTGCTTGCGCCTTATACCGATCTGGAGCTGATGCCAACCGGCGGCATCAAACCGTCCAACGTGAATGACTATCTGGCGATCCCGCGCGTCATTGCTTGCGGCGGTACCTGGATGGTCGAAAAGTCGCTGATCGAAAACGGGGAATGGGAAGAACTGGCGCGCCTGACCCGCGAAGCCGTTGCTCTGACGCGCTAATCCATCAATCCAGCTCTTCAAGCCAGAAGAGCATTCTCCGCACTCACGCCAAAAGGGCTTCAGTCATCTGAAGCCCTTTTTATTGGCGGGATGGTGTTAGTGATACGCCTCGCCCACCTGCACTTTGCCGCGAAAGACGTAGTAACCCCAAGCGGTGTACGCCAGAATCGCGGGCAGGATAAACAGCACGCCTATCAACGCAAACAGTTGGCTGGAAAGCGGTGACGCCGCCTGCCAGAAGTCAACCGATGGCGGAATGATGGTCGGCCAGATGCTGATCATCAGGCTCACATAGCCGAGTGCAATCAAAAACAGCGTGGCAACAAACGGTTTGTAAGAGTGGCGTTTGCGCAGATTACGCAGAATCAGCGCCACGGCAATCACCGCCAACACTTCCACTGACGCCGTAAAGACCCAGTGATGACCGCTCAGCCACAAGTCAGCCAGGTGCGGGTTTAACCACGCGGTCCACACCGCCACCATCGCAATCATCACGATCAACGCGTAAGTCAGCGGGCGACTGTAGTGGCGCATTTTGCTCTCCAGCATGCCGTCGGTTTTCATCAGCAACCAGGTACTGCCCAGCAGCGCGTAGGTCAGAGTCAAACCCAACCCACACAGCAGTGGAAACGGCGCCAACCAGTCAAAATCACCCCCGGCAAACTGACGGTTCACCACCGGAATGCCCGCGACGTAAGTGCCCAGCGCGACGCCTTGGAAAAACGCCGCCATGATCGAGCCACCGATGAACGCTTTATCCCACCAGTGACGAGATTTGGCTGACGCTTTAAAGCGAAACTCAAATGCGACGCCACGGAAAATCAGCCCCGCTAATACCAGCACCAGCGGCAGATACAGCGCTTCCAGAATGACGGAATACGCCAGCGGGAATGCGGCGTACAACGTCGCACCGCCAAACACCAGCCAGGTTTCGTTGCCATCCCACACTGGCGCGACCGTGTTCATCATCACATCACGCTCTTTCGGGTCGGAGATGAACGGAAAAAGAATGCCTAAGCCTAAGTCAAAGCCATCGAGAATCACGTACAGCAGCAAGCCAAACGCGATGATCACGGCCCAAATCACGGATAAATCGATACCTTGAATGGTCATGTTGTGCTCCTTTATTTCGCCAGACTGAGCGGGTCATCGCTCACGCGTTCTTGCTCAACCGCTGTCGGGCCTTTGCCCACCAGACGCATCATGTAAGTGATCCCGACGGTAAACACCGAGAAGTAAATGATGACAAACAGCGCCAGCGTGATACTCATCTGCAATACATCATGGTTCGACGCCGCATCGCGGGTGCGCATCATGCCGTACACCACCCATGGCTGACGGCCGATCTCCGTCGTGAACCAGCCCGCCAGCAGCGCAATCAGTCCCGATGGCCCCATCAGCAGGACAAAGCGATGGAACAGTTTGGTGTCGTAAAGTTTGCCTTTGCGACGCAGCCACAACGCAGTCAGGGCAGACAGAATCATCAACATGCCAAGGCCAGCCATCACGCGGAAACTCCAGAACACGATGGTTGAATTGGGTCGGTCTTCTTTCGCAAAGCTTTTCAGCGCCGGGATCTGTTTCTCCAGACTGTGGGTCAGAATTAAGCTGCCCAGATACGGCACTTCAAGGCTGAAGCGGGTTTTCTCCGCGTCCATATCCGGAATCCCGAACAGGATCAACGGCGTCGCTTCGCCCGGTTTGTTTTCCCAGTGCCCTTCAATCGCCGCAATTTTCGCGGGTTGATGCTCAAGCGTATTTAAACCGTGTGCATCGCCCACCACCGCTTGCAGTGGTGCCACCAGCAGAATCATCCACATAGCCATGGAGAACATTTTTTTCACTTCAGCATTCTTGCGACCGCGCAGTAAATGCCAGGCCGCTGAAGCGGCAACAAAGAATGCCGTCGACAGGAAGGCAGCCAATGCCATGTGCGCCAGTCGGTAAGGGAATGACGGGTTGAACACGATTTTAAACCAGTCGACAGGCACCACGCGGCCATCCACAATTTCAATGCCTTGCGGAGTCTGCATCCAACTGTTGGACGACAGGATCCAGAACGTTGAAATCAACGTCCCGATCGCCACCATCACCGTGGCAAAGAAGTGCATGCGGCGGCTGACTTTGTGCCAGCCAAACAGCATGACACCCAAAAATCCGGCTTCGAGGAAAAAGGCCGTCAGCACTTCGTAGGTCAGAAGCGGGCCGGTGACACTGCCGGCGAAATCAGAAAAGCGTGCCCAGTTGGTGCCAAATTCGTACGACATCACCAAGCCGGACACCACGCCCATGCCAAAGTTAACGGCGAAAATTTTGCACCAGAAGTGATAGAGGTTTTTGTACACCGGATTGCCGGTTTTCATCCAGCGCCATTCCAGCACCGCGAGAAAACTGGCCAGCCCAATGGTGATCGCCGGAAAAATAATGTGAAACGACACCGTGAACGCAAACTGAATGCGCGCCAGGTCGAGAGCCTCTAAATGAAACATACCAGAATCCTTAATCTTTCAGAGGTCGCTGGCCCTGCCGCACAACACAAGGCAGGGCCAATGAGATAAACAGAAGTAAACCGAATTACAGTGCAGTGGTTGGAATCACGCTGCTTGGTTTGGCTTTTTCCAGTTTGATGGCCACAAACTTGGAGGTCGGCGTAAAGGTGCGATCGCCATAGCTGTCGAGCGGTACCAGCGGATTGGTTTCCGGGTAATACGCCGCGGCCTGCCCGGTTGGCATGTCATACGCCACCAGTTCAAAACCGCTAACACGGCGCTCCAACCCGTCGTCCCACAAGGTCACCAAGTCCACTTTATCGCCCGGTCCATAGCCCAGACGACGAATGTCCTCTGCGTTGACGAACACCACATCGCGCATGCCAAACACGCCGCGATAACGGTCATCCAGCCCATACAACGTGGTGTTGTACTGATCGTGAGAACGCAGGGTTTGCAGGATCAGATCCGGCGCATCGCCGCGTTGAATCACGTTTTCGTTCACCAATTGATCCGGCAGTGCTGGCGCAGCAAACTGCGCTTTCCCGCTGGCGGTATTCCACTCACGACGGGCCGCCGTATTGCCCAGGTAGAAACCGCCCGGATGCTGCAAACGCTGGTTAAAGTTTTCAAACCCGGGAATGGTGTCAGCAATCAAATCACGAATGTGACTGTAATCAGCAATCGCCCAGTCCCAGTCGATCGGGAAATTACCCAGTGCCGCTTTGGCAATCCCCGCCAGAATCGCAGGCTCAGAACGCAGAGATGGCGAGCGCGCTTTGAGCTGACCATAGGAGAGGTGCACCATGCTGAAGGTATCTTCAACCGTTACGCCCTGCGGGCCGTTGGCCTGAATATCGATTTCAGTACGGCCAAGGCATGGCAGGATCAACGCATCGCGACCAGTCACCAGATGTGAACGGTTCAGTTTGGTGGCGATGTGCACGGTCAGCTCACAATTGCGCAGCGCATCATGAGTACGTGGTGTATCCGGCGTCGCTTGCGCAAAGTTACCACCAAGGCCGATAAACACTTTGGCGCGCTTCTCTTCCATCGCCTTAATGGCAAGCACAGCGTTATGACCATGTTCGCGAGGCACTTTGAATTGGAAACGTTTTTCCAGCGCATCCAACAGAAACTCCGGCGGCTGTTCATCAATCCCCATCGTGCGGTCACCCTGCACGTTACTGTGACCACGCACCGGCGACAGCCCAGCACCCGGTTTGCCGACGTTCCCGCGCAGCAGTTGCAAATTCACCACTTCCTGAATAGTCGGCACGGAGTGGCGGTGCTGAGTCAGCCCCATCGCCCAGCACATCACCACGCGTTCAGCACGGCGATACATGCGCGCCAGCACTTCGATTTCATCAAGTCCCAAACCCGATTGCTGAGTGATGTGTTTCCACGAGGTGCGATCGACAACGTTTAAGTAAGCATCCACGCCTGTTGTGTGCTCTCGAATAAAATCGTGGTCGAAAACCGGCGCTTCACCCAATGCTTGCGCTTCGCGCTCCCATTGCAGCAGAAACTTCGCCATACCGCGGAACACGGCCATATCACCACCCAAAGCGGGGCGGAAATAAGCACTGCTGGTCGGCTCCGAGCCGTTGCTCAACATTTCAATCGGGTGTTGTGGGTGTTGGAAGCGTTCCAAACCGCGTTCTTTGAGCGGGTTCAGACAGATCACTTGTGCGCCGCGTTTGACTGCTTCACGCAAAGGTTCAAGCATACGCGGGTGGTTGGTCCCTGGGTTCTGGCCGATGACAAAAATCGCATCCGCCAATTCCAAATCTTTAAATACCACCGTCCCTTTGCCGACCCCGATGGTGTCGGACATGCCAATCCCACTGGCTTCGTGGCACATGTTTGAACAGTCAGGGAAGTTATTGGTGCCAAACGCTCGCACAAACAGTTGATAAATGTACGCCGCCTCATTGCTGGCACGACCAGAGGTGTAAAATTCCGCTTCGTCCGGTGACGCCAGCGCGTTGAGGTGGCGTCCGACCATCGCAAACGCATCGTCCCAGGAGATTTCGACGTAGTGATCGGTTTCAGAATCATAACGCATCGGATGACTCAGGCGGCCCTGATATTCCAGCCAGTAATCGGTTTGTTTCGCCAGTTCCGAAACGCTGTATTTGGCAAAGAAATCCGGATCCACAAGACGGCTGGTGGATTCCCAGTTGACGGCTTTTGCGCCGTTTTCGCAGAAATTCACCATCCCGTTTTCAGGCGATTCGCCCCACGCACATCCCGGACAGTCGAAGCCGCCGTTCTGGTTGGTTTTCAACATCGCTCTCAGGTTACGAAACGCATTCTCACTGCCTAACCAGCTTTTGGTGACCGCTTTGAGCGCGCCCCAGCCTGCTGCAGGTCCGGGATACTCTTTAATGTGTTCCTTTTGGTTCATGACGACACTCCTCTCTAGGAATTTCAATGAACGATGCGTTATTTACCGGTGAGCGATGGCAAATATTATTTCGACCATTTGTGCTTATATTTATGCACAAATATGCACGAGATAAATAAGGTTCATTGAGTTGTAATTAAACACAACCAACGATATTTTTTGGTCGTGACTTTTATTTTCCTAGAGCGTAAATCGTATTTTTACGACCGTCCAATTGAACTTATTGAATTAATCATCGACGAAATCTATCACTCAGATAAAGCAGAGATAACCACACAAAAAGTAATTTATTGATTCATTCTTAAATGAAGGCAGACGTTATTTTTAATCTCGACTCACGCTCCAGACGCATACATTTCTAATAAGCACACCGATGCATTTGTTCGAGTAACTCACTCTAAATTCGGCACTTATTTTTACTTCAAGCACTGAACCGACCATGGGTTGCGCGTGATAGAAACGCTCTATCACGCGATAAAAACAACTGATTTGACCCGGGGTGTTTTCGATCTTATTCTTGATTCAGATCAAGAAACATGCAGATTTTAATCACAACCGAGTCCGTTTTTGTCAATGTGCTGAATCAGACCTGTCGAGAAATAGTGCTTTTAAAAAGCATGTCAGATGCCATTAAACCGTCATCATCAATAGGATTAAAATAGAATATTATCGCCATTAAACACTTCAACAATAATATTCTACTTAAAGTAACGTTAAAACTATTACTCATGGAAAAATCATGATCGTTCATCCTAAACCTAATTTAACGAATATTTTATTTTCATTAAAAGGTTCCATTGCAAAACGTATTGCTAAACGCAGTTTTATGATCACCGCTCTGGCGTCATTAATTGTGTTAGTGGAAGGGATGTTGCCGACATTTTTTACCCATATGAATGCCACTCCGTTTACTTTGTTGGGTATTTCGCTGTCCATCTTTATGAGTTTTCGTAACAATGCCTGCTACTCACGTTGGTGGGAAGGTCGTCAGGCGTGGGGACACGTGATTACCGAAGTGCGCTCATTTACTCGCGCCAGTGAAGTGATTGACGATGAAGCGTTGCGTACGTCGCTGTTAAAAGAGCTGTGCGGTTTTACCCACGCGTTGGCGGCTCGGCTGCGCAACGAAGACGAGTATCAGGCTGCGAAAGACTGGCTCAGTCAAGGGGCAGAGGCATACGGACACAACGTCAGCGACGGAATTTTGCGCCATATCAGTCGCGGCTATTCCAAGCTCGCCAAAGCAGGCAGCATCAGTGAGTGGCGCTATGTGATGCTGGAAGAGCGGTTGCAACGCCTGTCGGAGGCACAAGCGACATGTGAACGCATTAAAAGCACGCCACTGCCCTTTCCGTACACCTTGCTCTTTCACCGTACCAACTACATTTTCTGTTTGTTGTTGCCGTTTGCGATGGCAGAACCGCTGGGCTGGATTGCGCCGATTTTTACCACCATCGTCAGCTACACCTTTTTTGGTTTAGATGCGATTGGGGACGAACTGGAAGATCCCTTTGGTCGTGATGAAAACGATCTGCCAATGGATGCGCTGGTCAGAATTATTGAACGTGACGTTTTGGACGCGCTCAACGTGGCGGAGCTGCCACCGATTTTGCAACCGGTTGATTATGTGCTCAACTAGTCGCAACGTATGACCACCCCAACGGCTTTGGCGCAGCGGACACCGCTGCCACTTCAAGTCAGGCGGGTATAAGATAATAAGTACTGAGCACA
This sequence comes from Vibrio sp. bablab_jr001, assembly GCF_016464285.1. NCBI lineage: Bacteria > Pseudomonadati > Pseudomonadota > Gammaproteobacteria > Vibrionales > Vibrionaceae > Vibrio > Vibrio sp. bablab_jr001. The sequence goes on along the minus strand of NZ_JACDWZ010000046.1, from coordinate 474,295 downwards.
CTCAGTCTGTCAGTCTCAACACAAGTGGCCAAATAACAATACGAGCACGACAACGTGCCGCCCAAGTAAAAAACACTGGCCGCTTAAGGAAGCATTATGGACATTAAGCAATTGAAATATCTCATTGCGCTCGACGAAACCCAACACTTTGGGCAAGCCGCTGCAATGTGTCACATCACGCAGCCCACCTTGTCGATGCGCATTCGCAATCTGGAAGATGAGCTGCAACTGACCCTGATTAACCGCGGTCAGCGTTTTGAAGGGTTTACTGAGGCGGGCGACCGCATTCTGGCCTGGGCGCGCAGCGTGCTCGCTGCCCACGATGGATTACAGGCAGAAGCAGCCAATTGCCGCGGCCAGTTGGTGGGCAGCCTTCGTTTTGGCATGGTGCCGCTGGCGAGCCTAAACCCAATGGCGCTGCTCGAACCGCTGTCAAAACGCTACCCTGAACTGCGGTATCAGTTGTGCTCGGTGACGTCTGAACAGGTGATTGACGGCCTCAACCGCAATCAGTTGGATTTGGGCTTGTGCTATCTCGATCAGGTCGATACCACCCATTTTGAAGTGATTGAACTGGCGGCTACCAGCATGGGGCTGCTGCACGATACCCGTCATTTCGGATTTGCTGACACGCAAATGGATTGGGAAAGCCTCGGCCATATTCCGCTGGGTTTGCTGACCAAAGGGATGCATTACCGCCAGTCGATTGACATGAGCTTTAGCAGCAAGGGGATTGAGCCACATATTCAGGTGGAGAGTGATTCCACCTTTCAATTACTGCAAGCGGTCCATGCCGGGTTGTGCTGCGCCATCATGCCACTGAACAGCGGTATGGAGACCATGAACGAGCACCTGCGCATGATTCCGATTGCACAGGCCGAAGTGCATTCACGCATCGGCTTACTGATGCGCAAAACCGAACCGCGCTCCGCGTTGGCTGAGCGTTGCTTTGCCAAAGCACAGAAAATTTTTGCTGCCGACCACAACGTGTCGGATTAAACCGGGAGATCACCATGACGTGCACTGTGACTCAACTGACCGAACTGGCTGAAGCGAATTTCGCGCCGCCCGCCCCTGATCAATATGGCTATGTTGAAATGAATGCCGAACACACCCAAGGCGTCAATGCGCTGGCCAGTGAAACGGCGTTGTCGATCAGCTACAACGGCATCAGCCACGCTGTCATGATGGTGACGCCCGGCAATCTTGAAGATTTCGTCAAAGGATTCAGCATCAGCAGCGGCATCGTCGAGGCTGCCAGCGAAATCCACGACGTGCAATTGAGCATGGGGGCGGAGTCTCATCATGCCGCCGTCGACATCGCCAATCGCGCCTTCTGGTCGCTGAAAACCCAGCGTCGCCAACTGGCCGGCACCAGCGGTTGTGGCATTTGTGGTGTGGAAGCGCTGGATCAAGCGCTGCCATCATTAACGCCGCTGTCTCCTGTTGCACCGCCGAACCCGGTTCTGTTCAACGGATTGCGCGATCGTATTCAACAAGCACAGGTTCTGGCCCGTCATAGTGGCGCGTTGCACGCGGCTTTGTATGCCAACGAACGAGGCGACATTACACTATGCCGCGAAGATATTGGCCGCCACAACGCATTGGATAAATTGATTGGTGCGATGGTCAATGACAAAGTGAATCCACAACACGGCTTTGTGGTGATGACCAGTCGCTGCAGCCTGGAACTGATTCACAAAGCGGTGCGCGCCAAAATTGCCACCTTAGTGACTTTGTCGGCGCCAACGGCGCTGACTGTGCAGTGGGCACGTCGCCATCATCTGAACCTGATTCACCTGCCAAAAGGCAGCGCACCGCGCTTATACAGCCCGGCCCCGGTCAGCAACAATATTGTCGATCTGCACCGTTAATTTCTACTGCGAAGACTACGTGCTCCACGATTATTTTCACTTTCTCGATAATTGATACCCCAGTCACCTTGAGTCACAAGGGTATTTTTACGTTGTTCCTCTTCGCAACGACCTGAGATAAATCATTCCTTTTCCGACGGAATGATTTATCTCTTTTTTTTACCCTGACGACCGATAATAAAAAAGCGAACAACGTCATCGTCATTCGCCTTATTTCTTCTCGCACAATTGAAACATTAAGATCTCGTTTGCCAACGATTCAGTGGCTACTCATCCCAGCAGCAGACATCAGGGCACGAAAGCCCATGGCGACAACGCCCAGCGTCAGCACACTGCCCGTCCAGATGGCGCCCATCCACAGCAGGTCCATCGCCGTTGAACGCGGTTTCTCTTTCAAATGATGATTCATGAACGACTCCCAATAATAGATTCACCAACGGAAAGTTATTTCCGTCAGCCGAATCAATACAGACTTGATTCATCCATATTAATCCTCGCGTCACTTGGGTCAAATCAGTTTAATAAATAGACTCATCGATACCATCAATCATTAAAAATAATGCGTTGAACCATCGATAAATTTATTCATTTTTCATCACGAACGTCTGACGAATTAATCGAATTGGCCTTGCTGCGCGAACGCTACCAACTCATCAATCACAAAGCGGACTTTAGGCAATAAATGGCGGTTCTTCGGCCATACGGCGTGAATCGGCGATGAACCTGCACAATGGCCCGGCAAGACCTCCTGCAATCGGCCCGCTTGCAAATCGTCACGAATCAGCCACAGCGGCAACTGCGAAATTCCGCAACCCGCGATCACGGCTTCACGTATCGCGTCGCCGTCACTGAATTCATGGGTCGCTGGCGGCTTAAAACGCACAGTTTCGCCGTCGCAGTTTTTCACCACCCACGAGAGCGGCTGATTCTGCTTTAAACTCACCACGCAGTCATGATTTTTCAGATCATCAAAACTGGATGGCACGCCGCGGCGCGCCACATAATCCGGCGCAGCACACATCACCATTTTTTGTACCGTCAGATGACGCGCAACCAGCCCGCTGCTTTCCTGCAGGTCACCAATGCGCACCACCACATCCAGCCCTTCTTCGACGATATCAACAAAGCGCTCGTTGAACGTCACCGCCAGCGACAGTTCCGGATACTGCGCGCTCATGGTCAATAGCAAAGGCAGCACCTTTTTGCGCCCGAATGCCGCAGGAAGATCAATCCGCAGCTTGCCCGATGGCTTGTCGACTTTGGCTTGCAACAGCGCTTCAGCGCACTCAAGCTGACCCAGAATATCGAGGCAACTTTTGAGGTACGCTTCCCCTTCCGGCGTCAGTGTCAGTTGGCGCGTGGAACGATGCAGCAGCTTGACGCCAAGGCGCTCTTCCAAGCGCGACACGCTTTTCGCCACCGCGGATTTAGTCAGGTTGAGCCGCTCGGCAGCGGCAGTGAACGTTTTGTGCTGAGCGGTGCAGACAAACGCTGTGATGCCGCTGAAATGATCGTCTTTACGCATAATTGTAGAACTGAATTCAACATAGAATCGATTTGAAGGCAGTTTATCTTAGTTAAAGAAACAGGCATAGTCTCACCATTACTGATAACAAGAATGAGTCGTCATGCCTTTACCTCCGTTTTCGATTCTGGATTTGGCTCCGGTTTCAGAAGGTTCTGATTTCCATCAGACATTTAAACAGTCCGTTTCGTTGGCTCAACACGCCGAAAAGCTTGGCTATCAACGTTTCTGGATGGCCGAACACCACAACATGCCAGACATCGCCAGCGCCGCGACTGCTGTGCTGCTCAGCCACATTGGCGCGCAAACCGACACCATTCGCCTGGGTTCCGGCGGCATTATGCTGCCCAACCATGCGCCGCTGATTATTTCTGAACAATTCGGCACGCTGGACGCCTTGTATCCGGGCCGGATTGATTTGGGACTTGGCCGTGCACCGGGCACCGATTACCCGACGATGCATGCACTGCGCCGCGATCCTGAGCGAATGGATCCTGATTTTGATGAACTGCTGGAAGAGCTGCAGTTTTTTATGGGGCCGATTTCTGATAACCAGCCGGTCCGTTCGTTCCCGGGAAACAATGCCAAGGTGCCTTTGTGGCTATTGGGGTCAAGCACTTACAGCGCGCGCCTTGCCGGTATTAAGGGACTGCCTTTTGCTTTTGCGGCTCACTTTGCACCGGATGCGATGCTGCGTGCGCTGGAGATTTATCGCGAACACTTCCGCCCGTCGGAGCAACTCGATAAACCTTACGCCATGATTGGGGTGAACATCATTGTGGCGGAAACCGACCGTCAGGCGCAGTATCTGGGTACGACGGAAAAACAGAAGTTTCTCAAGATGATTCGTGGTGGGCGCGACAAGCTGCCGCCACCAGTGATGAGCATGGATCCACTGTGGCTGCCCCACGAACAGCGTCAGGTGGAAAGTCAACTGAGGGAATCGATTCACGGCAGTCCGGACACGGTGCGTCGCCGCATTGAAGAGCTGGTTGAACGCACAGGCGCTGATGAGATCATGGTCAACGCGATGATTTATGATCATCAGGAGAAGCTGCGTTCTTACGAACTGCTGGCGGAATTGCGCTAAACGCTTCTGGCACACCCCGTGTCAGGGGAGTCAGCATTCAACGTCAAAAGCCGTGTGAACACACGGCTTTTGGTTTGTTGCGAGCAAAACTATTTAGCAAACAGCTGGCTCATATCTTTGAACGCTTTGAATTCCAACGCGTTGCCGCACGGGTCGAAGAAAAACATCGTGGCCTGCTCGCCAACCTGCCCCTGAAAGCGAATATATGGCTCAATCACGAACTCGACCTGATGCGATTTCAACCGCTCTGCCAGCGCTTCCCAATCGTTCCACGCCAAAACCACACCAAAGTGCGGCACTGGCACATCATGGCCATCGACGGGGTTGGTCACTGCCCGCTCCTGATCGGCCGTTTTCGGGTGGTAGTGAATCACTAACTGATGACCGAAGAAATTGAAATCGACCCAACTCTCAGCCGAGCGCCCCTCTTCCAGACCAAACACCTGATTGTAAAACTGACGTGCAAGCGAAACATCGTAAACCGGAATGGCCAAATGAAACGGCTGTAAACTCATGCAAACTTCCTTGGTTATGAATAGCATTATGGGGATGCGGTGACTTGCGCTATCTCATTGAAAAAGCGCAAATCACCACACTTAAAGATAGGCGATTTGCGCCAAGTTGCACGGCGGAAAATCTCGTTATGACTCGGGGTCTTTTTTGTCCGGCTGATTAAGTTTCTGAAACAAGCCTTCCATCAATGTCGTTGGCATGGGAAACAGAATGGTCGAACTTTTCTCACCCGCGATTTCCGTCAGCGTTTGCAGGTAGCGCAGCAATATCGCGTTGGGCTCTGCCGCCAGGCGATTCGCCGCTTCCACCAGTTTTTCAGACGCTTCCATTTCCCCCGAAGCGTGAATCACTTTCGCACGACGTGTCCGTTCCGCTTCGGCCTGACGGGCAATGGCGCGAATCATCGACTCGTTCAAATCAACGTGTTTGATTTCTACATTCGATACCTTAATGCCCCACCCTTCCGTGCGCGCATCCAGAATCGCCTGAATGTCCGCATTGAGCATTTCGCGGTTGGCCAGCATTTCATCCAGTTCATGTTGACCAAGTACGGATCGCAAGGTGGTTTGCGCTATCTGCGATGTTGCCTGGAGATAGTTTTCTACGTTGATGATCGCCTTTTGCGAGTCGACGACGCGAAAATAAATCACCGCATTGACGCGCACCGAGACGTTGTCACGGCTGATGACATCCTGACTCGGCACATCCATCACAACGGTGCGCAGATCCACCCGCACCATTTGTTGAATGACCGGAATGACGATAATCAGCCCCGGACCTTTGACCTTCTGGAAGCGACCAAGAAAGAAAATCACGCCACGCTCATACTCGCGTAAAATTCGAAACAGCCGCACAGCAATCAGCACGATCAACACCAGAAGCAGAATTGGTGTCAGCAGCTCAGTGTTTACTGGAATACCCGGCATAGCCGCCTCCTTATTTTTTGGTCACTTGTAAGGTCAATCCGTCTACGGCAATCACCCGAATCAGGTCACCTTTGCGCAGCGGAACATCGCTCAACGCTTCCCAACGCTCCCCATCGACATGGACAAAACCTTGGCCTTCAAAGCTATCGAGCGCCATGCCCTCCATACCCAACATCGCTTCCTGGCCGCTGACCACTTGTTTTCGTCTCAGCTCCATCACCCGGCTTAAAACGAAGATGATCAGCGCCGCCGAGACGGCCGCGATGCTGTAAATCAGCCCCAGAGACACTTGCAGTTCTGGCAAATCGCTGTCGATCAAAAACACCGAGCCGAGTACAAATGCCACGATCCCACCAATGCCCAGTAAACCGAAACTCGGCAGAAACGATTCGGCAATAAACAGTGCAATCCCGAGCAGCATGAGTCCCATGCCGACGTAGTTCACTGGCAGCAGCTGGAAGGCATAGAGCGCAATCAACAATGAAATCGCCCCGGTGATGCCGGCAATGCCGAAACTTGGGGTGTAAAACTCAAGCAGCAGACCGTACACGCCAATCATCATCAGGATATAAGCCACGTTCGGGTCGGTGATGGTGGCAAGAAACTGATTGCGCAGATCCGGTTCGCGAATCTCGAGTTGTGCCTTGTCGACATTGAGACTGACAGCGCGGTGATTCACATCCAGCGTTTGCCCGTTCACGGCATTAAGCAAATCCTGCGGAGATTCGGCCATCACATTGATGACATTCATCTCCAACGCTTCAATCGCAGACAACGTAGCCGCATCGCGCACCGCTTTTTCAGCCCATTCCACATTGCGCCCACGCAGCTGTGCCAGCGAGCGAATGTAGGCAATCGAATCATTGAGTACCTTTTTCTCCATCGCGGTCGGTTCGCTCGGTTTATCCTGCTGCTCACCGCCACCCGGTGACGGGCCGCCAATCTGAACCGGGGTTGCAGCGCCGAGCGTGGTCGCTGGCGCCATGGCAGCGATATGACAGGCATAGAGAATGTAGGTACCGGCACTGGCGGCGCGTGCGCCCGGCGGATAGACCAGACACAACACCGGAATGTCGGAGGCGAGAATATGTTGGTTAATATCACGAAGGGTCGAGCTGAGGCCGCCCGGGGTGTCGAGCGTCACAATCACGGCAGGAGCATTCACTTGCTGATTGGCGCGCTGAAGCTCTTTGATGACGTAATCCCCTACAGCAGGGCCGATGGCACCACTGATGGCGATCACTGGAACGGTTTGAGAAGGCGCCGCTGGCGCATTCGTTGTATCAGCCGTCGCCAGTGTTGAAAAACTCAGAAGGCTGGTGAGCAGCACTTCCATCACCCGACGATACATACGCAGTTCCGATACAAAACTCTACTTTGAGTGTAGTCGAACTGCACGTATTCGCCGGGCAATGTTGAGTCAGATACGAACGCGATGCCGCTATGACGAAAAGTTAAGAATCTTCCGCCACCACCAAATTATTGGTCTGGTTCTCTTGCAGTATTTTTTCAAGCATCTGGTTATCCATAATAAACAGCCACTTGCCTCGAAACGGTGTCATGTAGACGGCATTCTCTGCCATTGGGTCGGTTTTCTTACGTTGAATCCACACCGTATAACCCGGCTCCGTACTCAAAAACGCATCCCGCTGCTCTTTTGACCCGGAGATCAGATTCAACGGCGCTTCCAGTCTGCCTGCATAACCAAAGGTGTTGTGGTATTTACCGACAAACGACACGCTGGCACCTCTGGCTTGCAACTGATGAATATGACGACCAATGTCAGTCACGTCGTAAAGATTGTTCAAGATTGGTGACAGGCTGGCCAACAGCGCAGATAAGCTCAGCATCAGTGCGCCAAGGTTCAGCGCCAGACGTTCAAACGGCAGAGGCCTTTTCCACAGCAACAATGCCATGAAAGCAACAGGCAACAACGCCCAGCTTTGGTATACCTCGGTGATTTGCGCGCTGCGAAAGACTTTCTCGACCCACAATGGCGAGCTCAGAATCGCAATCGCGACAAAAACCAGCATGGCAATGACCGCAGGTTCCGTCGTGAATTTTTCAGGACTGAGGCGGTTCGCCACCCAGATAGCAGCGAAAGGAAACACCGGAAACAGATAGTGAATCTGCTTACCGCTGAAGCAACTGAATATGGCGACCACAATGACGAACAGCGCCAAACAGAAGGTATCGCTGCGTTCTCCCCCCAGCCAAGGGCGGCTGCGCCAGAAGCCCGTCAGGAAGAACCAAGGAAACAACAGCGCTGGCAATAGCATGACATACCAATAAAATGGCCTCGCATGGGCAAACGAATCCTGAATGCGCCCCGCAGATTGCCCCCAGAAGATGGCTTTGGCGTACTCCGCGCCACCGGCAATCGCAGCGGGAATCGCCCAGGCCAGAATGACCGCAATCGCAATGAATACGCTCTGCACAATCGCTTTGAAAAACGCTTTATTGATTCTTGACGGCGATGGATGCCATAAACGAACCAGAGCAATAAAGGGGATGAAATACACAAACACCACTGGCCCTTTGGTCAGCATGCCCAATCCCAGAAACACGCCGCTCAAACGAGCCCAAAAAATGCGATCGGTTTGTGCGAATTTCCACACGCTGATAACAGCGAGTTGGATAAAGACTGTGAGCATCAGATCAAACATGATCATACCCGAATACAAAAACCAGCCGAGAAAGCTAATCAGGATCAACGGGGATAACCATTTCGCTTGCGGTGAATCCGGATACACTTTTTGCGCAAGCTTGCTTACCAGATACAGGTTAATCAGTGAAAAACCCGGTACAACCATGCGGGTGACGGTTTCAGAGGTACCAAACAGCGCCCAGATGCAGCTGAATAGCCAGAACATGAATGGTGGTTTATGGTCGTAAGTCGCACCGTTGATGTGGGGCACCAACCAGTTGTTATCCAGCCACATTTCCCAGGCAACGGACACATAGCGTGTTTCATCAATTGGGAAGATGGGTCTGAATAAAACGTTCACTGAAATAAAAAACAGCGCAACCATCAGTGCCAAAACTGCATATTGAATGTTTGGTGCTATCGAGAACACCTGCTTCCTCGCCGACATTGAATCCCTTATTCACCCAGTAAATCCCAGGTAATTGATTGAATTTTATTATTAGTTCACCAAGGTGAACCTTTGATTAACTATAAATGAGTTTTATCTAATAAAAGGAATTAAATGTCGACTCTGCTGTTTACCGCACATCATGCATGTTCAATCATGCAACTTTGCTCCCTTAAACACTTTATCCACTTGTTTCTTATCACCAAACATCCCAAGCCCGACCAACGGTAATTGCTCGCTCGTGTATTGGCTGACCGTTTGGCGGTTTGCTTCGTCATGACCGGAGGCGAACATGTCTTCGACAAAAATCGCCATCTCTGCTTGCTGGCGATTCGCGCGCTGCACAAAAGTGGAGAGCTTTTCTCGGCTCGCTTTGAGCACGATGATCGGCTGCACGCACAGAGGCAGGTATGCATTGCCTGAGGCATCGCGATAACATTCCCCGGTTTTCACTTGCGGGCTACCGGTCACGCCGCCGGACAGAAAACTGACCACATTCAATTTCTGCCAAGTTGGCAAATCGTCCGCCACCACAATGGCGAATTTGGTATCAAACTGCATGCTATTTCCCTTTGAATAGACTTGATTCATGATGGTGTTATAAAAACGGGCTCAGCCCCATGCTCACGGCCACGAACATTAGAAACAGTGCCATAAGTTTATTGATTAGCGTGAGGTAACTCGCCTGACGAATGTTGTTGCCCAGCAATCGGCCGAAAATGAAATAAGACCAAGGCGCGCCAAAGGCAAACACTGCGAGCCCCACACACCAGGCAAACAGACTCACACCCGCAATCCCCGCCGCAGGAAATTGCACCGTCGCCACAGGCAGCGCAACCGTGATGCCTTTGGGATTGAGCAGTTGCATCATCAATCCATCGCGAAATGTCAGCGCGCGCACCTCACTATTTTTATCTTCACCAGTGTTGTTTTGACTCACTTGAGAGCGGAATATTTTGATGGCCAGCCAGAAGATATACAGCCCGCCCAGCACCGATGCACCTTGCAGCAGCGATTCGTTCATGATCCGCTCGCCAATCATGGCAACGCTGAAAAACAGGATGAACATCGCGACCGCAACACCGGAGAAGAAGCCGAAAATACGTTGTTGTTTTTGAATACCATTATTGAGGCCAATAGCATTCACCGGCCCAGGCGTGTACATCACGCCAAAGGCATAAAGAATTATGTCTGTCATGGGTCGCTCTGAGAGTGGTTAAGATTGACGAATCAGACGATCCGTTGTCGTTGATATTCAGCAGTTGCTGGTATGCAGTTGTCGCTGATATTGATGCGGCGTGATGCCAAAAACCCGTTTGAATTTACGATTGAGATGGCTAACATCAGCAAAGCCTAAGTCGATCGCCACATCCGACGCTTTGTCGCCCACTTCCAGCGCTTGCTTGGCGCGGTTCACCCGACAGTTGAGCACGTACTGATGCGGCGTCATGCCGAACTGTTCGTTGAACAGGCGAATAAAATGGAACTTCGACATATTGGCGGCTTGGCAAATGTCATCCACGCTCAGCTTTTGATCGAGGTTGCTAAGAATGTACTCTTTGGCGCGCAGCAAGAGTGTGTCTTTGCGGCCATGATAATGTCCGGCGTTGAGCGAACCGCCACCTAAACGAATTATCGATTGGGCAATCGCCAGCAGCGCTGCTTCTTCCTCTAACGCAGACAGCGTCGGCTGACGCATCATCTGGCTTAGATTCAGCACTTGATGGCGCAGCTGTTCATCATGAAACAGCGATTGCTTGAGACGCGCCTGATCGGGTGTAATTTGCCCCAAAGATTGCATCATCTCCATCAGCGTGTGCTGCGGAATGTAAAGCATCTCGTATTCCAGCGCCGAGCGTTCCCCGGCACAGCCGTCATGCACCTGCTCAGGATTGAAGATCATCACATTGCCCACATTGCTTTTGTGATACGTCCCGCCGCTGAAAAAATCCTGACGACCTTTGCGAGTCACACCAATGCTGTATTCTTCATGCGCATGCTTATCGTAGCTGAACTCCTTCATTCGGGCAGAAAAGGCGCTCAGACCATCGGTATGTTGGCTGGGAAGATACTGAAACTGCTCTTGCATGAGGTTCATTCACTCGCGTTAATCAATAAAGCCAGTATAGGAACGCACGCCGTGGTTGAATAGAACAAAATTGCGAACTTTCGCAGCGAGGACGCCAGAGACAAAAAAAGGCGAGAAATTCTCTCGCCTTTTGGATTTAACAAGCCACTCGACAGTCAAGCATCTGGGCACACTTTTGACTGGCGTTTAATCAAACGAAGACGTGGCAGCAACAAGCCTGCGATCACCACCGCAATCCCGACCAGTTGTAGCTGAGTGACCGCTTGACCAAGCATAAAAGAGGTCAGCACAGAGAAAATAGGCACAAAGTTGAAGAACAGCGCGGCATTGGCCGAACCAAGGTGACGCACACCGTTCAACCACAACAGATACCCCGCCACCGTACCAAACACACCGATGTACACCACTTCTGAAACCCCCAGCGTGCTGCTGTTCCACAGCTCGGCAAACGGGTGTACTTCTGGCGATGCCAGGCACATCGCACCAATGACGGCCGCACCACTTAACATGCCGACAAAGGTATAAGGAATCACTGGCATCCAGCGGCTGATGCCTTGGCTGAAGTAAGTGTAAAGACTCCAGGCCAGCATACCGCAGAAAATCAGTTTATCGCCGTGATTGATCTCCATCGAAAACAGCGTTTCCAAGTGACCGTTGGTGATCACCATCAGCACGCCGGTTAAACTCACCAGCAGGCTAAAACACTGGGCAAACGAAGGCAGGGTGCGCAGCGCAATACAGGCAATGAGCGACGTCATCAGTGGGCTGAGCGCCATGATCAATGAGCCGTTGGTCGCATTGGTGTACGCAAGACCAGTAAACAACCCGAGGTTCAACCCGCCAACCCCAACGGCACTGACCGCAATCACCCACAACCACTGACGCGAACTTAGCTGAGGCTTGGGCATCCGCGCCGCTTTGATATAGAGACCTAAGCAGGCAGCCGCAATCACAAAGCGCCAGAACACCAGTGTCAGCGCATGCACCTCGTCCAGCGCGTGTTTACCAATGGGAAAGCAACTGCCCCAAAAGAAGGTACAGATAATGAGCAGAACAATCGCTTTCATCGTTGAATCAGATTTCATCGTCACTCCGAATGACTTGTCAAAACAGTTTCACTAGTGTATTGATTTCAATAACTGGATAAACAAGCAAAATTAAGACAGTAAATGCCAATAATGAAACCTAGCTATTCGTTAGACGATTTGCGCTGTTTTTGTGCTGTAGCACGCTCCGGCAGCTTCAAAGATGCCGCCCAATCATTGGGTATGCCACTCTCAACATTAAGTCGTCGTATCCGCCAGTTGGAAGCCGATTTGCAGCTTCGTCTGCTCAATCGCGATGCGCATCGTGTGGTGTTAACCAGCACGGGTGAGCAATATTTCCAACGTTCGGTGGCGCTGTTTGATGAACTTGATGATATCGATGAAGATCTGCACCGGGATAAACATCAGCCACAAGGAAAAATTCGCATCTCTGCGCCGATCAATGCCGGTTCCCAGTTCTTGCGCACCATTTTTTATGATTTTCTGTTGCAGTACCCGGATATTCAGTTAGACCTGAGTTTTTCCAACTCTTTGATTGATATTGAAGCAGAAGGCATGGACGTGGTGTTTCGCGTAGGAAGCCCGGTGGTCGATAACTGGATCGCGCGGCCACTGAAACACATCCATTTCATTTTGTGCGCGCATCCCGATTACGATATTTCCACCATTACCACACCAGAGAAGCTGTGCGGGCATCCGACCATCATTTGTCGTCCGATGATTCCGTGGCAATTGGTGAATAAAGCGAGTGGCGAGGAATTTGATTATTACCCGCAGAAAGGTGTTCGTCTCGAAGTGGATGAAGTATTAATGCTTACCCATGCCGTGAAGACAGGGATTGGCATCGGCTATGTACCGGATTACTTCGCATTACCCATGATCGCCCAAGGGGAGATGACGCATGTCCTGCCCGACTGGAGCAGCAAAGTCAGAACACTGTTTATGCTCTATCGCGATCGAGACCACTTGCCGCTGCGGGTGCGTTTGTTCATTGAGTTCGTCATACAGCGCTTTGCAGTGAGCTAGCCTCGCCAACTCACTGCTTTTCATCGCTACACTGGCTATTGCTGAGCGGTTTTATAGCCCAACATGTAGCTCAGTTTACTGTTCTGTTTGCTGAGCTTTTTAAACTTCTTCGCATCAAAATGATCAAACTGTCCCATGGCTTTCGCCGACAGGCCAGAGCCGCCAATATCGTTACTCTGTTCAGCCAGGAGCAGCTTAGACGCCGCCTCGATGGCATTTAAGTAGCCTTGCTCGGTGTTGAGATCGAATGGCGCCAGCGGTAACTGCGGCTTAAGTTGCTTCGCCCAGTAAAATTCAAGAAACGGCACGGGCTGAGCTGGCTTGTCCCAACTGACATCGCGCGCAAAGTACATCAGTGAACGATACGGATCGTCGGCAAAGTTTTCCATACCGAGCATCGTTGGCAGTTGCTGATAAGAAATCGGTTGATCGCTGACATCAAACAGCCAGGTGTTTTTGTCCAGATCCAATTGTTTCCAGAACGCATCCATGGTTTTCAACCCACGATAATCTTTGTCCACCAGCACATTGACCGGAAACTCACTGCCACCACCTTCCATATGCCAGAAGGTATTAAAGGTATGATGACCATCGGTGAGATAGAGTTGACTGTTCGGCGCAATGACCACCGTTTTCATATCCTTGCGCTCGGCACCTACTGGTTCCTTGCACTCAAAACTGGTTGCAATGGCGGGTTGGGATTGCGCATCAAAATGGCTGACCCCCTTCTGACCGTTGGCTTCACAAATTTCATCAAATTGCTTTTCTGCATCCTGCTGATAGCGTCCTAACTTGTAATAAATCTGGTCATAGCCCACGGAAGGTTGGGTAGGTTTTAGTTCCGCCAGCATCACAGGGAGTACATCACCCTGATGAACCTTGGTCAGATCAACGGCCCAAGCAGATGTGTTTAACGTCGCAAACAACGTGAAAAGTAGTGCTGAATATTTCATTCTCTCAAATCCTTTAAGAATCGCGATGAGCAAGCTTAGTTCTGAGTTGTTACGGTTAGTTTACACAGAGACTTCAGTTGCTTAATCCATTTCGATACTTCAGTATTTACTTAAGTAATGGATTACCGCGTCACAATTGATAGTGATAACAACTAAATGCATTGAGCAATATGAAAATTAATTGTTCAATTTTATCAGTAGGCATTCACTTTTTTTTCACACTTTTGTGGCTAAACTAACGCAGTTCATACAAAAAGGATTTTTATTTCAATATGCAGCCTCAATTGTCAGTTGTTCTTCCCGCAAAAAATGAAGCCGGCAATATCGGCCCCCTGATTGAAGAAATACATCACGCGCTCAATACCCATATCGAATTCGAAGTCGTCCTCACGGATGATGGCAGTGATGATGCTACCGTACAGGAAGCGATCGACACCGCAACCAGACTGGACTGCGCGCTGACGGTCATGCGCCATCCCAAGAGTTGCGGTCAGAGTACTGCGGTGCATACCGCAATCCGTAACGCAAAAGGCAAGTTAATCGCGACTCTCGATGCGGATGGCCAAAACGACCCGGCCGATATCATTCCGATGCTGGACAAAGCCAGCCAGCTGACTGAGCCTCACTTCTGTATCGCAGGCTATCGCAACAAACGCAAAGACACCGCGTGGGTGAATTTCCAATCCAAAGTGGCGAACCGAATTCGTCAGGCGTTTCTTGCCGACGGTGTACCGGACTCAGGTTGTGGCCTGAAGCTCTTCCCTAAAGAAACATTTTTGTTGCTGCCCTACTTTGATCACATGCACCGTTTTCTGCCCGCGTTGATCCGTCGTATGAACGGTACGATTGTGGTCCACCCGGTTCATCATCGTCAGCGTTCTGCCGGGGTTTCCAAATACAATGTCTGGAATCGTTTGTGGGTGGGTATCGTCGACTTGTTTGGCGTGATGTGGCTGCGTCGCCGCACTAAATGGCCCGAAGTCGAACTGGCCTACACAAAAGTAGATTATGAAAATCGTTAAAATTGCGCTGTTAATCGCGATCGCTTTTCTGATCTATCGCGAATCCAACAGTGAACTTTGGCAAAACATCGCCGATGAAAACTGGGTGCGAAGCTACCTGATCAGTCATGGCATCTCCGGTACCATGGCCTTATTGCTGTTTGGTGCCGTGTTTACCGGTTGTGGCGGCCCGCGTCAGTTGATTGCCTTTACCTTTGGGTTTGCTTTCGGCAGTGTTTGGGGCACCGCGCTGTGTGTACTGAGTACGCTCGGTGGCGCGCTGTGCAGCTATTCGGTGGCACACTTTACTCTCAAGCCGACACTGACGCGAAAATTTGGTCGCCGAGTAGAGCAGTTCCGACAATTTGTCGGCTCAGCACCGTTTTCGAAAATCCTCATTATTCGCCTGTTTCCCGTTGGCAACAACCTGATTACCAATTTGCTCTCCGGCATTGCCAGTGTGCCGGTCAAGGCGTTCATCGGCGCATCACTGATTGGCTATCTGCCGCAAACTCTGATTTTTGCCTTGGCGGGATCCGGTGTCGGCTCCGCCAATGAATGGCAGCTGATTATTAGTATTGCGCTTGGCATCATCAGCATGGTGCTGACCGGGCATCTCTACCAGAAATACCGTAAATCACACACCAGGACGACCATCTAACAGGACTCTACCTTTTATGATCAAACAGATTTCTGAACGTTTTCATAGCGATGACTACTACAAAGTGCTCTCTTTGTTGATGGTTTTCGCTTTCATCATTATTTTTGCCGGTATTGGATTGCGCTCGCCCTGGCCTGCCGATGAACCACGCTTTGCTGAAGTAGCTCGTGAAATGGTGGTATCCGGAAACTGGTTTTTCCCGATGCGCGGTGGCGAGCTGTATCCGGACAAACCACCAGTGTTCATGTGGGCGATCGCTCTGGTTTACTCATGGATCGGCAATATGGACTGGGCGTTCATGATCCCGAACGCCTTAGCCGGCATGATTACTTTGCTGTGTGTTTACGACCTGGCAGCCAAGCTGTGGAACGTGCGCGTCGCACGCAATGCTTTCCTGCTGATGCTGATCGTGCCGCAGTTTGTATTGCAAGCCAAAACCGCTCAGATTGATGCGATGGTCGCCTGCTGGGTGACTCTGGCGATGTATGGTTTTGTTTATCACTTTTACATCAAGAAGAACTGGATTTGGTACTTTGCCAGCTGGGCCTTTATGGGGCTGGGCATCATCACCAAAGGGGTTGGCTTTCTGCCAGTCTTCTTCCTGATTCCCGTCATCATTCAGGCAATCCGCCATAAAACACCTTTCTCGTTGGCCAATGCTGTCAAATATGCGCTGGGGCCGCTAGCGATGCTGGCTGTGATTGCCATGTGGCTACTGCCGATGCTGCATTACGCCGATATCAGCGGCAATCCGGACTTTACTGCTTACAAAAACAATATTCTGTTTAAACAAACTGGTGAGCGTTACGCCAACTCCTGGGGCCACATCAAGCCATGGCACTACTACATCACTGGTGTGATCCCGCTGTTCTGGTTCCCGGTTCCGTTTATGCTGATGAGCAAGAGTTACTGGAAAAACTACCGCGCAACACCAGTGATTCAGTCACTGCTGATTTGGGTAGTACTGGTGATCATTTTCTTCAGTATCAGTCCGGGTAAACGCGGCGTTTATGTGCTGCCTGCCATTCCGATGCTGGTTCTCGCGGTATCACCATGGATGACCAATTTCAAACCGCATCGTGTTCTCAGCGGCTTTATTAAAGGCTTCCTGTGGCTGGTGTGCATTATTTTGTTGGTCGGTGCGGGGCTGGCGCTGTTTGATAGCCATATTATTACCAAGCACCTCGAAGATGAAATAGATACCACATCCCTGACTCTGTTTCTCGCCAGCGCTGGAGTGATTTGGACTCTGTTGCTGGTGTTTCTGCGTCGAAAATCAGTGTATTGCATTCTTGGTAGCGTATTGGCGTGTACCTGGTTGCTCTACAGCACCTGGGGATACACTTTGCTCAACCCGCTCCGAACGCCCGCTAAAGAGATCATGGCCGATGCCGCGCAGCAAATTGGTCAAGATGGCGAACTGGGTCTGGTGAAATTTAAGGAGCAGTTCCTGCTGTTCTCTCCGATTCCGTTGACGCAATTCAGTTATCTCGCAGAACCTGACCAGCAGTTCCGCAACGCTTGGTTGTGGATGAAAGAGAAGCCGAATCGTTTCATCATGATGGCACAACGTGATGACGTAGAATGTTTTGACAACAGCAAAGCCAAGTTACTGGGCTATGGCCACCGCCAAAGCTGGATGCTGTTTGGTCAGGATAGCCTGACGCCGACCTGTACACCGCCGGATCGCATCCAGCGCTATTCAATGCCCATGCCTCGCTAAGGCGATTGTGTCAGATAAAGACAAAACCGGGTCATTGGCCCGGTTTTTTATTGTCTGCCATGCGCAAGCGCTTTTCCGCGCGCTACACTCTGTGTACCGGAGGTGAATCATGCGCGAGTTTTCTCCCTTAACCCTGTCCAACCCGATTACGCAGCTTAGCAACGAGCCTGGCACACCCGCTTTCTGGCTGTTCAGTCAGTATCTCGTGAATGAGTTTCAACTTGCTCAGCTATACGAGCCGGGAGTTTTGCGTGATCAGGAGAGTGAATATCTTCATCAATATCGGGTCAGCCTGCGCCGCTGCCGCTCGCTCCTCTCAATCATGGCCGGGTTGTATCAAAGCAAACCCGTCAACCTGCTGTTGCAACAGTTCAAAACCTTGATGGAACCGACCGGGAAAGTACGTGATCTGGATGTATTTATTAACCCTCAATCACATGACGCCGCGATCTTCGCGAAGCTGACGCCGCTGCTACCTTTTGTTCAGACTGAACGAGCTCAGGCTTTTGAACTGCTCACCTTGTGGCTGAAAGGCAAAGAGTACCGGGAGTTGAAACAAGCCACCTACGCCAGTTTGCTTGACTGCGCCCAACATCCTAGTGATATGGGCCTCGGTGATATCGCCGAGTTCGCACAAACACAATGGAATGAGCACCATAAACGGCTTCTTAAACGCATCGACAAAGTCGATGCCCACAGCTCCGACGAAGCCATCCACAACGTGCGAATCGCGGGTAAAAAAGTACGCTATCTGGCCGATTTTGGTCTGGCTTTCAAACTTAATACCCGTTCTGGTTTGTCACTCAAGAAACTCAAACAGCTGCAAACTGAGTTGGGAGAATTCAACGACACCGCCAGTCAAATCGTCTTCTGTCGTGACCATCTGGCTCCTTTGCAATACGAAGTTCAAACCTCAGGAGCGATCGCGGAATTTATTGAGCATACGTTAGAACGTCATAAGCAGAACAAACAACGTATTCTCCACTCATTACACAAGCTTCATCGGCGCAAATAAGACATTAAAAAGCCGCAATGATGACACTGCGGCTGACGTTACTTCGTTGTCTTTGCGTTAAGTTAGCCGTGTTTTTCCGCCACCATGTCAGAAATACAGCCCATCACGTGGTTACTCGCTTTCTCGGCATCACTGATCGTAGCAATCAAAGAGTGCAGCACGCTGTCGTCATTGAGCCAGTCTTGTTTCACCAAGTCCATCGCCACATGCATTTTGCTGTGCACCTCTTTGTGATGGCTCGCTAGGCGGCGATAGGCAGGTAAGTCTTTGAATGACTCATAGCCTTCACCTTCGTAGTACCATTTACCCAAGCGACAATGATGGTGATCAACACTCACTGCATGCGCCTCATTGCCTTCACCGTTGCTCTCCAGACCGATGTAGCCATTTTGCATGTAGATGATGTGATCCAGTTTGACCAGAGTTGCAAACGCGATGTCTTTAGTTTGGTTGATCAGAGCAATGGTCTCCTGCGACGAATTCGCCACCTGATCAAAGTTGGTGTGGAAGTGATTCACTTCATCGCCCACCTTAGCGGTTTGCTCACCTACTGCCATAGTTTGCGACACCATATCTTGAATCTGTTCCGTCAACGACGTTACCACATTGCTGATTTCGGCTGTCGAGGAACGGGTGCGATCCGCCAGCATACGCACTTCATCGGCCACCACGGCAAAACCACGTCCCACTTCTCCCGCACGCGCGGCTTCGATAGCCGCGTTGAGCGCCAGCAAGTTGGTTTGCTCGGCAATATCAGTGATGATTTTAATCGTGTCTGAAATACGCACACTATTGCTGCCAAGGCGTTGGGCGGTCTCTTCCATGCTGGTCATGCGCTGGTTCATGTCTTCGAGCGCGTATTTCAGCTCTTTCACCGTTTCACGGCTGCCCTCCGCACCATCGCGGTTTTGCGTCGCAATCGACAGCACATCGTCCATCCTTTGCGATAGCGACACCAGTTCCTGCTGGTTGTTTTTCAGATTGACCAACAGGTTCGACGTGTTGATATGGTGCAACTCACTTTTCAAACGATTCTGGGTCGAAAAGATATGAGCATCGTGCATCGACCGAATTGCAATGTTGATGTTGTCCATCGTCGCGGCAAATTCGCCCGGCATACCATCGGATAAACCATTGCGATGAAATTGCTTTTGCGAAGTGCGCTGAAAGCTGTTCGACAGCTCTTTGAAGTTGGTTTCGACAATGTCGAGAAAATCGTTCAGTGCCCATGCCACCTGACCGACTTCACCCAAGCCTTTGGTTTGGGTGATACGTACGTGAATATTGCCTTGCTTGGCTTCTTCGAGCGCATCACAAATACGCCCCAGCACCATAATCGGGCGAATCTGATCGCGATAGGCATAAAACGCAAACCCGACAGTGAACACTGGCACCACTAAGTTGAGCCAATTAAATCCATACAAAAAGATATTGGCGATCGACAACCCAATGATCACTGCCACAAAGACGCAGCACAGCACCAGAAATTTTTGTCTGAGCAGCAGGATATTTTTACTGATATGACTGTTATTCATCACGCTGTCCTTTTTATCGATGCCGTTTGTACAAATCGAGAACGTATTGCTCGTAGCTCATGCCTTGCTCTCGCTCAACGGTGTTCACCATCCAGTTCCAGGAAAGCTCCGGAGCCTGCTTTCTGTCTGCGTGACGTTCCTTCTCAGACATCTGCTGATAGATTTTTTTGATGACCTCAATCGACTCTTTAGGCGGTGTGCGACGCACGGAATAGTAACCTACCGTTTTGCCATTAATGACGTCCGGGGTGATATTGGCGAAAACCCAATAGTAGTTTCCATCGGCGGTTGTATTTTTGACGAAACCAAAAAACTCCTGACCGGATTTGAGTGTTTTCCATAAACCATGAAAAACACCCCGGGGCATCGAAGGATGACGAATGATGTTGTGATTCTGCCCCAGCAGCTGGATTTCAGAGAAATTAGCGACGCGCATGAAAGTGCGATTCGCGTAGGTTAAACGGCCTTGAAGATCAGTTTTACTTATAATCATCTCGTCGCGGCCAAACGAGACTTCCTTTTCTGTGCTCACGATTACTCACCACTAGTGATAAAACCCACATAAACTATAGCGACAAATATATGGATTCATTTAACACTCGCAAGCAGATATGCAACAAAATCTGCAAACTACCACTTTAGGGGTATTAAATTAAGGCAATCGATTGCAAAAGATTATCTTTTACCTCCCCTTTTTCATGTGATTTGGCGAAAAACCGAACAGCTTACGAAACGCAGTAATAAAGTTGGCTGAATGCGCATAACCTGCTATTTCTGCCGCTTCCTGAATGGTGACACTGCGTTTTTCCAGTTTTACCTTAACTTGTTGCAGCTTACGCTCACGCAGGTAACGTTGCAGGCTCATGCCAAGCTCTTTTCTTGCCGCACGTTGCAGGGTTGAAACGCTCATTCCCAGCTCCTGGGCAATGGTTGTCAGCGGCATGTCGTCAACTTTTTCCTCCATCAGAAACATTTTCAGCCGGGTTGACTGGGCGTCATGGCGCAAAGACGACACAAACGACCGTTGCCTGATGTTCGTCATCAGGTTATCCCAGACCGCCAATGCAAATGCCTCACGCATCAGAGATTCCGCCGCACTTTGGCTGCTGGTCAGATTCAGCGCTTCCGCCATCTGGCCGATATGCGGTGGCAACGACCAGTCAAAACGACTCAAATGGCGGCTGAGCACCTGCTGAAAGTGCTCTCGGGTTTTGTCATTCATCGTCGTATCAAGCCAATGGGTTGAAAATGAAAGCACAATACTGCGGCTGCGCACATAGGCTTTGGCCGCGCCGCGCACTAATCCGGGTTCGAGGTAATTAATGGCCGTCGCGACGATCGGATCGGACTTATGGAAACGACACCCTTTGAGCTGATGAGTTTCTCCGTAGGTCATTAACGCCTTGCTCTCCAGCGGAATGGCAATGATCAACTGCGGCGGAATCTCGCGCTGAGTAGAAAAATCGGCCTTGTGTACGATGTCCTTATTGTGGAACAGAACTCCGTCCTGCACTTTCAGGTTTTCAACCCTGCCGGTAAACAAACCGCGCTGACGAACGTTGAACTCTCCGACCACTGAATTACTCATCACTACTTTGACCATTTTGAAAAACTAAATGAACAGAACGCAAAATATTGTCCCGATAATGAGTGATATATTAACGCCCACAAAATCAAATGAAAATAATTATCATATAGATTTAAGGAGTTAATCGCTTTATGGTGGTCTTTCAAAACAAAGCATTGAATCCAGTGGCGCTGGCTATTTCAGTTGCCCTTGGTTTCGCATCCCTTCAACCAGCGATGGCTGAAGAATCTCAGGACAAAGCCGACGAAACGGTTGTGGTTTATGGTAACCCGCTGTACGGCATGGCGCCGTCAGAAGAAACGGGCGGCTACAGCGTTGATTCTGCTACGGTAGGCACCAAAACACCCGCGGCATTGAAAGACATTCCTCAGTCGATCACTGTCCTGACCAACGATTACATTGAAGAACGTAATTTTGTCGCCGTGGACGATCTCGCTAAATACACCCCGGGCTTGCGCACTATGGTCAACGACAGTGGCCGCTCTTCCATTTTCTCCCGCGGCTACGAATACGATGAAGTGAACCTGAACGGTTTGCCATCCCCGATGCAGAGCAAATACGGTAACCTGCCTTCTCTGGCGGCGGTCGACCGCGTCGAAATCATGCGTGGTCCATCCGGCCTGTTCAACAGCACCAGTGAACTCGGCGGCGTGATCAACATGGTGTTGAAACGCCCAACGGAGGAATTCAGCGGTTCGGTGACGGCGCGTTACGGCAGCTGGGATCGTCATTACCTTGAAGCAGATATGGGAGGTTCACTGAATGAAGATGGCACCGTGCGTGGCCGCTTTGTTGTCGCGAACGCCGATATCAAAAACCAGGTGGATTACAACGACAACGATAATGGCACCTATTACGGCACCATGGAATTCGACTTGTCTGATACCACCCTGCTGTCGGTGTATGTTCTGCATCAAACCAAGGACATTGTGCCAACCAATGGGTTGCCAGCCTACAGCGACGGTTCAATGCTTAACGTCAGCCGCAGCACGTATTTGGGGTCTGCGGACGACAATTTTAACGCCAAGACCACTGACGTCGGCGCATCCTTGCAACACGCTTTCCCGAATGGCGGTGTCGGTCAGATCTCCGCGCGTTATATGGACCACGACATGTCGCTGGAGCAGACTTACACCAATGGTGCCGTGGATGCCGATGGCAATACCGGTCTGATGTTCAGTGCGCAGGCAAACCAACAGAAAAACGCAGCATTTGATGCAAACTACAGCCAGATGTTCGGCCTGCTGGGCCATCAAAGCGAGTTTGTCGTCGGTACGGATTACAAACGCTACGAATCAGACACACAGAGCTACACCAACCGCAAGTTCGCGTCGATTAACGTGTTTGATTATGATCCAACCAGCGTTACCACACCAACGTACAGCTACACCAGCAATGTCCATGAAGTGCAATCGGAGCTCGGCCTGTACGGTAAAGTGACGTGGCGTTTGCTGGAACCTCTGGCCGTCATCACCGGAGCTCGTGTTTCCTGGTACGATTTGGAAAGCACCACCACGACACTCTCTACTGGCGCAGAAAGCAGCGAAACCGATAGCTTTAATGGCAAGATCACCCCTTATGCCGGCGTAGTGTATGACCTGACTGATGAGCACGCGTTGTATGCGAGCTATTCAAAAGTGTTTAAGCCGCAAACCAGCCAGGACGGAAACGGCGACATGCTCAAACCACGTGAAGGCAACCAGTGGGAAACGGGCGTAAAATCGTCACTGCTTGATGGCCGTCTGAACACACGCGCCAGCGTATTCCTGATGAAAGACAACAATATCGCTGCGCAAGCATACGATGACAGCGGCGTCGCTATCACCAACACCTACTGGGCGACCGGTAAAGTGGAAACCAAAGGGGTGGAACTGGAAGCCACTGGCTACCTGACCCAAAACTGGATGACGATGACAGGTTATACCTTCACTGATATCGACGAAAAATCCGGCGACCACAACTCCAAATTTGATGCCATTCCTCGCCACTCACTGTCATTGTGGACTGATTACCATCTGGTAGACTGGGTGCAAGGCCTGCACATCGGCGGCGGTATGACCGCAGTGAGCGATTACTCCTTCACTAAGAATGGAGTGACCACACATCAGGGCGGTTACGCACTATTCGATGCCGCTATTCGCTACGACATCACCGACAATATGCAGGCGACGTTTAACGTCTACAACTTGTTTGACCGCGAATATTTCTACCGTGTCGGCACAACCACCACATTCAACATGTACGGTGAACCGGCGAACGTTATGGCAGGCTTCACTTATAAATTCAAATAACGCCTGTCTGCAGGGCGATAGCCCTGCTCTTCTTGATTGCAAAACCCAACCGGTGTTCACACCGATTGGGTTTTCGCACTGATTTACACTGGAACCCATCTGTTTATGAAGAAAATCATCACGACGCTCGCCGCCTTGCTGAGCTTGTCATCTGTCCAATCAGCCCCGCTCAACTACGCTCAGCTATACACTCATCACTCGTCGCTGCTCAACGAAGACCGCCAATACAGCGTCTATTTACCACAAGAGTATGCTCGCTATCCCAATCAGCATTTTCCGGTACTGTATCTGCTCGATGGCGATCAGCGCCTGTTGCAGGTTGCGGGGATCGTCCATTCATTTCGTTCCGGCCTGACGCCTGCGATACCGGCGATGATCATCGTCGCCATACACAATACGGATCGTATGCGTGATTACACCCCCAGCCATACCACTCAACTCCCCAATGGCGAATCAGCGGGCCCGAGCTATGCGCATACCGGAGGCGGACCCAAATTCCTGCAATATCTGACTCAGGAACTGCGCCCAGACATTGAACGCCAATTTCGTACCACTGCACCCAACCTGTTAGTGGGGCACTCTTTAGGCGGGCTGCTCGCACTCGACTCTGTGGCGCGCGACAAAGGCGCTTTTCAGGGCTATATCTCCATTGATGCCAGCCTATGGTTTGACTACCCAAGCAACTATCAGCGCATTGAACATGCGTTGATTACGCCGCTCAAACACCGCTCTTCGCTGTACATCGCCGTCGCCAATAACCCCTACACGCCAGGTTTTGGCCGCTCAGCCTTTCACCGCGATCATCTCAAAGCCTTCGCTGAGAGCGTCAACGCTCACCCGGCAGCCAATCTGGATGTCACTTTCCACTACTACGAAAACGACGATCACCACTCGGTCTATCATCCGGCGGTTTATCAAGGGTTACAGTGGCTGTTTCGCGGCTATCAGTTGGATCTCTCACCGGGCGAATTGAACCGTGACCAAGTCGTTGCCGATTATCAGGCACTCAACTCTAGGCTCAGTAGCCAGCTGACGCCAGATAGCGACTACCTCAACATGGTGATCAATAAAGCCAAACGTTGGCCGCAAATGCAAATTGATGCTAACCAGGCGCAAGCAGTGAAAGATTACTTTGATGGTGAGTCGCAGGCAGAGAAGTAAAGACAATACGGCGATTCGACCTTTAGCGGGTCGTCGTATTCAAACAAGAATCCGTGAAGCGCCGAATTTCAGGCATAAAAAAACCAGCATTAAGCTGGCTGGGACTTGATATTCAAGGAGAGAATGGAGGCGCGTCCCGGAGTCGAACCGAGGTTCACGGATTTGCAATCCGCTGCATGGCCACTCTGCCAACGCGCCTTACCTTGAACATCATTCGGGGCGTTCCCCGTTGCGTTCGCTGCACACTTTACGGATTGAGCGACGAGAGTCAAACAAAAAAATACTTTTTTAGTTCGCCTGCTGAGATTTACACCAGATTGACCAGTTCTTCAGCGCTCACGCCGCCTGAAACGCGTTATCTCACCACTTGCGCATTAAGCGCCCGACCAGATTAGGATGATAGTGCCAGCAGTGATCAAACATACTCATCAGCTCAGGGTTACCATATTTGGACAAACTGATGGCATGAAAGCGGTTCTTTTTCTGCTTCAGAAGCTGTACTTTGGCCAGAATTTCTTCGTCCTGTTTTGGCGCGATGAAATCGGAAATCACCACCATATCGGCGTTTTTGTAGCGGCCGCCCTCCATCAGCTCAATGGATTTGAGCATCACAGGTTCAAGATCGGTGCCGCCGTGAAACGCGTAACTGAGAAAGTCGCTCGCTTCACGCAAGCCGTCCTGACGGGTCAGTTCATAGGTAATGTGTTCGGTCGAAAACAGCATCACAAAGCAGTCGCGATCTTCGGCCAGCGCAATCTGCATCAGGGCATAAGCCATCGCTTTGGCACATTGCTCAGGAAACCCGTTCATCGAACCAGAGGCATCAACACACACAATGAAAGGACCTTTCTCAATATCGGCCTGCTTGTTATCCGGCCGGTGAGCACGCACTTTGCGCAGCGTGCGTGATTTACCCTGCATGCGATAGTTCATCAAACGTTTGTCGACCAAATGTTTGTAGAACACCACTTCCAGCTCAGGATAAGCCAGGAACATGGTTTCGTTGGGCAGCAGCTTGTTTAAATCGTCACTTTCATGAATGCCGACGATGTCATCGGTCGCCTCATCAGATTTCTCTTCCACCATTTGCAGCTCTTCGGCTGGCGCACGGTTAAGATCCGGATCATCAATATCGCTGGCCATACGACCTAACTGTTCAGCAATTTCCTGCAATCCCTGATTCTTTTTGAGAAACTCCGCGTGACGTTTCATCACCGAGATATCACCGCGACTCAGCTTGGCAGCCGCCATATCCCACAAGCGCCCGACACTGGCCTCGTCACCCGATTCGGTCACCTTGTCCATGTTACGGATGGTTTCCATGCGCTGGTAGAGATCGGCCAGCAGCTTTTCTTTGTTGGCTTCCAGCTCGAGAATCTGCGCCTGACGAATGGCATCAGACAGCGACTTGTACCACTGATCGCAAAAGAAATGAGCAAACATCGGGTTGTGAATGCCTTTGTTTTTTTCCAGCAGACGGCGGGCGGGCAAATAGAACGCCGAATGCCATTCCAGCTTTTTCACCACGTCAGGGATGCGTTCAAAGAAGGTCTCTTCATCCCAGTGAATCACTTCCTGATAGAGTCCTAATTCTTGCTGAAAACGCTCGGTTTCGCACACGCGGGTTATGCGTTTTTTCACGCTACCGCGCCATTTGAGCAGATGGCTTTTCACCGACGATTTTACGCCACGGCTTTCTGCCATCATCATGACCTGAGAACGACCCATTAAATCGCTGACGGCAGTATCAATGATCCCGGAGTCAGCAATCATCAGCGCGAGGTTCAGTCCGTCTACACCGAGCATTCAGGCCACCTACGAGAAGAACTGGTCAAGATTGCGAAAACGCTGCACGCTTTTCTCGCACTCGGTCTGAGTGCCTTCGAGCTGCTGCTGAAGCTGCTGCAATGTCGCTTCCATTGCGGTCGGCAGTTCCGGATCGATAAAGTTGTGTGGCAGCGCGCCGTGGAATTTAGAACGAACTTTACGCAAGTGGTGCTCAGCATGCTGCAGTTGCGTCACTGCCTGCTCGGCCTTGACCAACCAATCCTGATACAAAGAAGCGTCCAGACCTTGCGCTGTGACCAGTGACACCAGCACCGAACGGTTGGCAATGTCTTTGATCACCAGA
Source organism: Vibrio sp. bablab_jr001 (assembly GCF_016464285.1). Lineage (NCBI taxonomy): Bacteria > Pseudomonadati > Pseudomonadota > Gammaproteobacteria > Vibrionales > Vibrionaceae > Vibrio > Vibrio sp. bablab_jr001. The sequence goes on along the minus strand of NZ_JACDWZ010000046.1, from coordinate 447,052 downwards.
TTGTTGCTTGCATCCACATCAAAACGCAGACGGCACAGGTTGGTGTTCTGATTGACGTAACCATATACATCGCCACGGCCTTCTTTGATCACGCGCTCCAGTTCGTTCTTTGGCACGTATACCCAGCGGCTGTCACCTTTCTCCGACTCTGAAACCGACATGTTGCTTTGCAGCAAGACCAGTTTCACCAAGTCATACGCCGAACCGACTTTGTAGCTCTTGGCGTTACTGATGTCATATTGGTGGAATTGCTTTTTGATAAGACCGGTTGAGGTTTCCATCGACAACATCATGCCGAATTCAGATTCCAGCTCATCCTGAATCGCGGTGAGCTCTTCGCGGCACAGTTCGATTTGCTGCTCGACCTCAAGTTGGTCAAATGCATAGCGCAGCGCAAACTCGCGAATCACTTCGCGCACCACTTCACGAGATTCCGGGCTGTTCCACAGACAGTCTTGTAACAGCAGCAAATCGAGCGGATTGATCGCATCGCGACCATTAAAGAACGCGCTGGCTTTGAGCAGCTTCACTGCTTTTTTCCAACGGCGGTCAGACACATACACATCGGCTTGTGGCAGATGGCTATCCTCAACCGCCTTCTCCAGCATATTTTTCAGCTGATACAACTTCTCAAACACATCATCACTCAGCTCCAGCTTATCCAGTTGAGACTGCCATTGATGATACTCTTCGTCAGTGATCGCCAGCCCGTCAGGAATACGCGCTTCCTGCGGCGTACCGACGGTCAGCATGGATTTAAAGTTCTGCTTGTTTTGAATGCGGTTAACGAACACACGCACCAGCATGCGGTCATACAAGGCTTCAAGGCCACTGTCTTCATCCGGCAATTCGTTGGATGCAGAAACCAAAAGGCGCATCGGCACGCGTTCGATATCGCTACCGTTTTTGAACGTTTTTTCGTTAACGACGGTCAGTAGCGTATTGAGGATTGCCGGGCCGGCTTTCCAGATTTCATCCAGAAACACCACTTGCGCGGTAGGTAGGTAACCTTGCGTCAGACGCACGTAACGACCGTTGTCTTTAAGCTCTTGGATACTGAGTGGACCAAACACCTCTTCCGGCGTGGAAAAGCGAGTCATCAGATATTCGAAATAGCTGCTGTTATCGAACGCTTGGATCAGTCGTTTGGCGATTAAACTTTTGGCAATGCCCGGAGGACCGAGCAGAAATACACTCTCACCGGACAAAGCGGCAAGAAGACACAATTTGATGGTACTTTCACGTTCGTACACGCCATCAGACAGGGCTTTGGCTAATTTATTGATACGTTCTGAGAGAAGCGCCTTTTGTGCGTGAGAGGCAGAAGACGGATTGATCATAGAATCGCTCCACGGCAGGCTTGGACATTAGAATAATAGTAGAAAGACTTATACATTTGTTATCACTTTGTTACAAGTGTATTTTTATCTGAACGCATCCTTATATCAGATCTCCTTTCCCTGAAATATCACGGAATCAATGTTTGCAGATTTGAGAGTTAGCTCACTAATTAACCCTAATACAAACAAGGACTAAGTGCCACTTTAACCTCACCGCTTCACATCGGACGCAGAACGACCAATCACCGCACGGATAACACAATCCCATCAGATAGTGTTTGGGTTATGAAAACAAATTGAGTTAAGGTGGAAACAGACAGATTCCTACACTGATTCATGACAGTCGAGAATAGCAACTCTTTGATATTAATAAATAATGCTATTAATAACCAAACGCGGCTCTCACCCAACCTGAAGATTATTTGCATGAGCAAAACCATACACACCTGGAAAACCATTTCTCTGATTGAAGAAGAGGTGCAACTGCCAAACGGGCGGACCGTCACGCACACCACGATTGAACATCCGGGCGCTGCGGTGATCCTGCCTGTCACAACAGACAACAAAGTGGTCGTGATCCGTCAGTTCCGTCCCTCTTTGAAAAAATGGTTACTGGAACTGCCAGCCGGCACCATCGAGAAAGGTGAGCAACCATTGGCCTGCGCTCAACGCGAACTGGAAGAAGAGACGGGCTATAGCGCTAGCCAATTTATCGAACTGGGCCAAGTCACACCACTGGCCGGGTTCTGCGACGAAATTCAGTACCTTTATGTCGCGAAACAGCTCAGCAAAACCGCACGTTTAGAATGCGACGACGATGAAGTAATCGAAGTACTGGAATTGTCGATTCACGAGCTGGAACAAAAGATCATTGAAGGTGAAATCAGCGATTCCAAAACCATCGCGTGTTTAAGCAAAGCCAAGCTTTGTGGCTATCTATAAAAAATCGAGACAAGGAGTAGAGATGGATTTTCGTTCTGATACTGTGACCCGACCAACTCAGGCGATGCGGGATGCCATGGCCAACGCGGAAGTGGGCGATGATGTCTATGGGGATGACCCGACGGTTAATGAGCTCGAATGCTGGGCCGCTGAGCGTCATGGTTTTGAAGCGGCGCTGTTTACCACATCCGGCACGCAGGCCAACCTGCTTGGCTTGATGTCTCACTGTGAACGCGGCGACGAGTATCTGTGCGGCCAGCAAGCCCACAACTACAAATATGAAGCTGGCGGCGCGGCCGTCCTGGGCTCTATTCAGCCGCAACCGATTGAAAACAATCCGGATGGCACTCTGGATTTTGCCAAGCTCAAAGCCGCCATCAAACCGGATGATTTCCACTTTGCCCGCACTCGCCTGCTGAGCCTGGAAAACACCATTAACGGAAAAGTGCTGCCACTGGAATATCTGAAACAAGCGCGCGAATTTGTCGATCAGCACAACCTTAAGCTGCATCTTGACGGGGCACGCGTCTACAACGCAGCCGTGGCGCTGGATGTCGATATTCGCGAAATCTCGCAGCACTTTGATTCAATGACGATCTGTTTGTCTAAAGGACTTGGCGCGCCGATTGGCTCGTTGTTGCTTGGTAAGGCCGAATTCATTCAAAAAGCACGTCGCATTCGCAAAATGTTGGGCGGAGGTATGCGTCAGGCGGGGATTCTTGCAGCGGCTGGCAAACTGGCACTCACCGAACAGGTTGCCCAGCTCGCGACCGACCATGAAAACGCGCAACATCTGGCACAAGGTTTGGCTGCTTTACCGGGCTTTCACGTTAATCCAGAGCACGTACAAACCAACATCGTCTTTGCCAAACTCGACAGTCAGGTCGATATCAGCGCCATTTGCCAACAGCTAAAACACAAAGGCATTCTGGTGTCTGCCGGCAATCCGGTGCGCTTCGTCACGCATAAAGACGTGACGCGTAGCGATATCGACCAATTGCTCGCAGAGTTAGCCGCTCTGCTCTAGAACCTCTTGCGCTTCCCCTAAGGGGAAGCTTTACAATAGGCGCAGTTTTTTCATGGAGATTCCATTATGCGCCTATGGCTACTTTTCCCAGTCCTCTTTGTGTCACTCAACGCTCAGGCCGTTGAAGGCGATCCCGTTCTTGGCCAGCAAAAGGCGCCAAGTTGCATATTTTGTCATGGCTCTGATGGAAAAGCCGTTAACTCAAGCTACCCTAATCTCAAAGGCCAGAGCGAAAACTACCTGTTTTCGTCGATGAAGGCTTACCAAAATGGTGAACGTTCCGGGCCATTAGCGCAGATGATGCAAGCGCAGTTGCAAAAGCTCAATGATGAAGACTTGCGTGACATTGCTGCATTTTATGCTTCACAGGGCGATTAAATGAGCAAACAGTCGCTATCACTGTGCTTTTTTCCGTGAAACTCCGGATCAGATCTGGTAAAACAACGGCCGACAAGGTGGACTAAAAGAAGCAATGACAGAAAAGAGACAAGGGCGCCGCAGCGCTCAAGATGCACAGAAAACCCGATATCACATTTTAAAAGTGGCAGCAGAAATGTTCTGCGAGCTCGGCTATGCCCGGGTTTCTCTGCGTCATATCAGTGAAAAGGCCGGCGTATCGCACAGTCTCATTCGTCATCACTTTGGCAGCAAAGAGAAGATTTGGCACAGCATCAGTGATGGTCTGCACCTTTACATGCAACATTACATTCGCAAGGTGCTGGACAACATTCCCGACACCACTCCGGTGAACGTCAAGCTGTATACCTTTATCATGCGCCTGCTCGCTCATGGTCTTATCGTCAAACAACCGATCCAACTGATCGCCGATGCCGTGCGTCAGGAAGATGCGTTGTTCGACTACTTCATTGATACAGCCGGTGAACTGGAGTGTCTGATTGAAGACTTATCCAACCAATACAACACTGAATACCCGGATTCCCCAATTAAAATCTGGGAGCTGAAGTGGCAAATGATTATGTACACCCATGGTGCTGCAAGCCTTACGCCGTTTTTGCGAGAGACCTTTATCGAAGAAACCGACGATCTGGATGTCTGTCTGCTGCGCCACTGGCAACTGTTTAACGACATTATGGTGCACAAATTTAATGTACCTTCAGAGAATGTATTACAACCAAAGGCGGTAACGGATCTGGTTTACAATCTGGACTACAACTGGGAAAAACAGTGCGCGCAGATGTGTGAGATAGCGGAAGAATAGACAAAAGGCTGCCCGAGGGCAGCCTTTTTTAATCGTGTGACATCGAGTCAATTCCAGCTCAATAATGCTTACTGCTTTTTGCCACGGTTGGCATGAATCTTCAGTTTGGCTTTCATTTTACGCTTTTCCGACGAGCGGCTGTTACGGCGAGGCGCATTGCTCTCATCAGTCATCACGACTGGCGACGGCTCATACCCTTTTAGCCACTCTTGCGGCAGACGCTTATCCAGCAGACGCTCGATCGCTTCCAACAGAGGCTGTTCATCGTGGCTCATCAAGGATACCGCAAAGCCGGATTTGCCAGCTCGGCCCGTTCGGCCAATGCGATGAACGTAATCTTCGGCCTTAAACGGCATATCGAAATTCACCACTTGTTCCAGTTCGGCGATATCAATCCCGCGTGCAGCGACATCAGTCGCGATCAACGCGCGAACTTTACCTGCTTTGAAATCATCCAATGCTTTTTGGCGTGCGCCCTGACTTTTATCACCGTTGATCGATGCGGCCTTGATGCCATCCAGTTTCAGCTCTTGTGCCAGAGCATCACTGCCTTGCTTGGTGCGCGTAAACACCAGCACCTGCTGCCAGTTACGTGAACCAATCAGATACGCCAGCAGTTCACGTTTGCGCTTCTTATCCACCGGGTACACCATTTGCTCAACGGTATCAGCTGTAGAGTTACTCGGCGCCACCTGCACTTCAACGGGTGTTTGCATCATGCGATGAGCAAACGCTTTGATTTTGCTATCAAACGTCGCGGAAAAGAATAGGGTTTGGCGATCATGCTGCATTTTACGCAGTACGCGCTGAATGTCCAGCATAAAGCCCATGTCGAGCATGCGGTCGGCTTCATCCAGCACTAAGGCTTCTGCGTTGCCGAGATAGAGCGTTTTCACGTGGGCATGGTCAAGCAACCGGCCTGGGGTTGCGATCAGAATGTCCGCCCCGCCACGCAAATTTTGCTTTTGAACGTTCATACTGGTGCCACCATAGGCAGTAACGATTTTCAGCTCGCTGCCCTGAGCATACGCTTGCAGGTTATCGAACACTTGCTGCGCCAATTCACGGGTCGGAACCAGAACCAGCGCGCGAATATCCTTACTGTTGGCTTCACGAGGCGCCGGGTTATCGAGAAAGCGCTGAATCAGTGGCAGACCAAACGCGGCGGTTTTCCCGGTGCCAGTCTGCGCGCCCGCTAACACATCTTTCCCTTCCAGCACATGCGGAATTGCTTGAGCCTGAATATCCGTTGGCGTTTGGATTCCAAGCTGCTGCAGACGCTCAACCAGCGCCGGAGCAATGCCTAATGAAAGAAAAGTTGAAGATTCTGCGGACATGTTACTTACTCGAAAAACAATGGGCCGCGGATTGTATCAGACCTCTGCGCGTTTGGCTTTCTCTAATACGTCCGGATAGAGAGAGGAAAACAGTTGGCGCAAAGGTTGGTAGTGCTTGTTCATACTGTCAAAACAGTAAGCCAGAGTCGCCATACGTGCACTGCGCTGCGACATGCGTTGCAGCGCAAACTCGATGTTATCGAAGTCAGCATAAGACTCCAGCCAACGTCCCTGCCACATATGTTCAGAAACGCGGGTAAAGCGCTCGGGTAACTCCGCAGGATACGCCTGCTGAACCTGTCGCTGCGCGCCGTTTACGAACGCTCTTAGTGAAAGGTCATGGTACAGGCGCCACTCTTTTGCCAGGCAGTGATCCCAGAACATATCCAGCGCAATCGGCGCAAAACGGCGGGTTTGCGAGGAAAAGCAAGCTTTGGCTTGCTGCATAACCGGATGACTGTCTGTGTATGCATCAACCAAACGATGCAAACGAATACCACGCGCAATCTCGGGAGAGAATTGTGCGCTGGGGTCACCTTTGACAAAATCACCTAACAGATTACCGAGCAGGCTACTCTGACAATGATCCGCGATGTGGAGATGGGCTAGATAGTTCATAAGCGGAAAGCCAACACCAAGGTTGGCTTATCTGACGGGATTATTGAAGACAGAAATCGTCGTTGATTTCTTCACGAGCTGACTCGTATTCAGACAGATCAAAACCAATTTCAAGCGCATCAAGCAGCTCAAGACTGTCTTCTTGGTATGTTGTTTGGTCACTCATTGTCGACCTCCTTAATAAAACGCGGGATTCACCATCCCGTTTCCTTTCTATATTGCTTATATGACACTCCTGTGAAAACCGAAAGTCATCTTGCAACAAAGTATGATGTTTATCATAGGTTGTGCCGCTTTTGCTACCCCATCAATCAGCACAGCCCAAGGCGTACACTTTTAATTACACTTATGGATTTTTATTTTTACAAACACGTTGACCAAAACCCTTTGGTGCTACAAAATAGCTCAAAACCAGCGATTATGACGTTATTAACTGGTTATTATTCGCACAATACACTTATGCAACCACAACAATCGTACATATAAGTTTACATTATGATGCAATCAAAGCTTTTAGGCAGTACTTTGATTATCGCTGGCACCACCATTGGTGCTGGTATGCTGGCTCTGCCGCTAGCCTCAGCCGGAATCGGCTTCTCCACTTCCCTGATGATTATGCTCGCACTGTGGGCACTCATGGCGTTTACCGCGCTGCTGATGGTGGAAATTCACCAATACGCAGACAAAGACGCAACACTGCACACGCTTGCTAAACAGATCCTTGGCAATAAAGGTAAATGGGTCGCGACCTTTGCTATGCTGTTCCTTTTCTACGCACTTTGCGCAGCATACATTGCCGGTGGCGGCGCGCAGTTTACCAACCGCATCAGCGAATTTACCGGCCTTGAAGTGAGCGGGCCGACTGGCACACTGATTTTCACCCTGATTGTCGCGGCGGTCGTTACCATCGGTACGGGTACTGTGGATCGCGTCAACCGCCTGCTGTTTGCGGGTAAGATGGTGGCCATGGTGATGGTGTTAACCTTCCTTGCACCGAATGTCAGTCAGTCTTACCTGCTGAGTATGCCGCTGGGCCAAGGCCTTATCGTCGCCTCTATTCCGGTCATTTTCACCTCCTTTGGTTTCCACGGCAGTATTCCGGCGATCGTTAACTACCTGGACGGTCACACGCCTTCTCTGCGTAAAGCGATCGTCGTCGGCTCTGCAATACCGCTGGTCATCTACGTATTTTGGCAAGTGGTGACACTGGGTGTCGTAAGCCAACCGGATCTGGTTGATAACGCGGGTCTGAGTGCGCTTATCGGCACACTGTCGCAAACCGTTCATCAGTCGAACTTAGGCCATGTGATTGGTATCTTTGCCGATTTGGCACTGCTGACCTCGTTCTTGGGTGTCAGCCTCGGCTTGTTTGAATTCATGGGTGACACCATCCGTAAGAAAGATGGCAACATGAACCGCATCGTCGCGTCGCTGGTCACTTTCACTCCACCGTTGATGTTTGCGCTGTTCTACCCACAAGGTTTTATCATGGCACTGGGCTACGCCGCTATCGCACTGGCTGTGCTGGCTATCTTCCTGCCGTTGGTGATGGTTGCCCGAGTACGTCGTCAGGCGAATAACAACGACTACTACCAAGTAATGGGTGGCACTCCGGCTCTCGCGATCACCGGTGTCGTAGGCATCCTGATCGTCGGCGCGCAGCTGCTCATTACCGTCGGGGTTCTGCCATCTTTGGGCTAATCTTACTTTCGATAGAGTAAACGCAACAGGGTGAATATTACGGTATTCACCCTTTTTATTATTCGCCCACCTAATTTGACAAACATCTCACTTTCATTAATTAACCCAACATATATTTCATAAATTTATGCAAGGTTAAACACATTCAGCGGTACGATATACCCGTCTATTCCAATCTATTTCTGTTGCACCGGAGTAACCATGAAAGAAGTTCAATTCAGGACGATTGACCGCGTGTTCATTAAGATGTCGATCAACGACAAAATGTGGGTGATTTTTGCCCTCTTTCTGACCACGTTAACTGCCATTGCTGGCGCTCGCTACTTCGACACGCTGACGCGTTTTGAAGATCAGTCAAAACTGGCCGTAGAATACAAATTACAAGGGATGTTAAGTCATGGTGACGTGACGACCATTCCGGGGCTACAAACTCGCTCAAGCATTGCCGATACCACTTATAACAACGGCCGCGTGACCGCAACATCGAGCGCGAGCGACGGCAAAGTCTATGCACTCAGCGAAGATTTCACCCGTCAGGCACAGCAAACTCGCTCAGATGCCCTGACCTCTTTCTTTATGGCCTACTTGTGGGCGATTCCGTTTGCCATTTTCGTTTACTGGGTAGCCACCTTTATCGGCGGCGCATTGTGGGTGCTCTACACCACCACATTGAAAATTGCGGAAGGCGATTTGACGTCACGTCTTGGTTTTCACCCGGGCCGCGATGAGTTTGGTACTATCGGCTGCGCACTAGACAACGCCATGGATACGCTGACTGACTTAGTGGTATCGGTGAAAGACAACTCATCCACTCTGAGTGACAGCTCAAACTCGTTTGCCAAAGAGATGAAAGAGAGCGAAACCCAGATTCAAAACCAGTATGCGTCACTGGATTCTGTTGCCACTGCGATGGAAGAGATGACCGCCTCTGCTCAGGAAGTGTCGAGCATTTCTCAGCAAGCGACTCATCAGGCCGAGCAGGATTCAAAGCAGGTCGATAGCAGCCGTCGCCGCGTACAACAAGCGATCAATGAGATTGAGCAGCTATCGCGATTCATTGCGCAAACCTCTTCTTCGGTCTCGACCCTGAACGAGAACGCGATTCAGATTAACGAAGTGATCACCACCATCAACGCAATTTCCGAACAGACTAACCTGCTGGCACTGAACGCCGCGATCGAAGCCGCTCGCGCTGGTGAACAGGGACGCGGTTTTGCTGTGGTTGCGGATGAAGTGCGTACCCTAGCCAGCCGCACGCAGGCAGCGACCGTGGAGATTCAGTCAATGATTGAAAAACTGCAAACCGAAAGCCAGAACATCGCTAAGATGACCCAGCAGACGGTGACACAAGCTCAGAGCAGCAGTTCGCTGGTGTCTGAAATCGGCCAGGACATCAACCAGATCGCCGACTCTGCGCAAATGATTAACGACATGAGCGTGCAGATCTCTACCTCTGCGGAAGAGCAGAGCTCAGTGGCGAATGATATTGCGGCAGAACTGAGTGATATTCGTGCGCAGTCCAACACCATCCGCACAGTAGCACAGCAATCCTCGGCAGGTATTGCCAACATTGCTCAAGCCACGCGCAACCTTGGTCAGATTCTGGAACGTTACCGTACTAACTAAGCTTAACTGTTCGCAGACAAACAAAAAGCCAGTCATCAGACTGGCTTTTTTATCTTTGCCACTAGGCTTGCGGATAACCTTGCGGGTTATTGGATTGCCAGCGCCAGGTGTCCTGAGTCATCTCTTCCAGCGTGCGCGTCGCTTTCCAACCCAGTTCTTGCTGCGCTTTCGCCGGGTCAGCCCAACACTCTGCGATGTCGCCCGGACGGCGTTCCACCAGCAGGTAAGGCACGGCTTTATCTGAGGCCGCTTCAAACGCTTTCACCATCTCCAACACACTGTAGCCATTGCCTGTCCCCAGGTTATAAACGTGCAGACCCGCTTTCTCGCCTACTTTTTGCAGTGCTGCAATATGACCATCCGCCAGATCCATCACATGAATGTAATCGCGCACACCAGTGCCATCTTTGGTCGGATAATCGCTGCCGAAGACCGACAAGAATTCACGGCGGCCGACAGCCACTTGTGAGATAAACGGCATCAGATTATTAGGAATACCTTGTGGGTCTTCACCCAGTTCGCCCGATGGATGTGAACCAACCGGATTGAAGTAACGCAACAAGGTAATGCTCCAGTCCGGGTTCGCTTTTTGAAAATCGGTCAGACACTCTTCAACCATCAGTTTGCTGCGGCCATAAGGGTTCGTCGCACTGGTCGGAAAATCTTCGGTGATTGGCACGGATGCCGGATCGCCATACACTGTCGCCGATGAGCTGAATACCAGCGACTTCACGCCCGCTTCACGCATCGCATCCACCAGCACCAGAGTGCCATTAACGTTATTATCGTAGTATTCCAGTGGCTTCTGTACCGATTCGCCCACGGCTTTCAAGCCAGCAAAATGGATCACCGATTGGATCTGATGACGTTGCATCACGTCGATCAGCAGTGCTTTGTCACGAATATCGCCTTCGATAAATTGAGGACGCACACCTGACACTTTTTCAATACGCGCTAATACGGTGGATTTGCTGTTGTACAAGTTGTCCAGAATGACAGGCGTCATTCCCGCTGCAATCATTTGAATGCAGGTATGGCTGCCAATGTAGCCCATGCCACCTGTTACTAAAACGTTCATGCCTAGCCTCCTTAGAATTTGCGGTCATTGTAGCGGCATTAGCCCCTGAAATCACTCAGGAATCGGCTTGATCTCGCTGTGCCTTATCAATGAGAACAAAACGCCCTTTTCCGGAACACTTGGCCTGATACATGGCACTGTCCGCTGATTTCATGATGGTATCGATGTCCTCATCGACAGAGTCGACAAAATAGATCCCCAGACTCGCGCCGACGCTCAGCAACTGGCCGCGATAGACAATATCCTGCGCAATTAAAGCAAGCAGCCGACTTGCCAACGACGCGACACTGTCACGCTCACTGGGATGAATCACCAAGACAAACTCATCGCCTGAGAGACGCACCACCAGATCGTGGCTGCGCACCTGAGAAAGTAAACGTTCTGACACCTGCCTGAGTACTTCATCACCCGCATCGTGACCATATGAGTCGTTGACTTGTTTAAAGCCATCCAGATCCAGATAAACCAGCGCAAACGGCACCAGTTTGTTACGATTGGTGGCCAGAATATCTTCCAGTACACGGTAAAGTTCACTGCGATTGGCCAGCCCGGTGAGCGAATCATGATGAGCCAGATACTCCAACCGCTCCATCTCTTTGATGTTCGACAAATCGGAAATCATAAACACCATGTCGTAATCGTGTGGCGCTTCCGGCAAAGAAATTCTATTCACCTTGATCAGCAACGGCACCAGATGACCGTCCTGATGTTGCTCCCACACTTCGCCCTGCCAACGGCCCTGCACGGCCACCGCTTCCGAAATGACGGGTAACAGCTCAGAAAGCTGCTGCCACGCCACGCTGTTCTGGGGTTGTCTATCCAACATTAAGTCGCGGCTATAACCGAGCAACCGGGTTACCGCCGGATTAATTAATGTAATTTCACCCTGAGCGTTGAGCACCATCAAGCCATCCTGGCTGTTCTCAAACACCCCGGCCGCCAGACGTTGACGGCGCATAGCAATTTCAACCTCAGTGACATCCTGAATGGCGAACAGCGTCTGCCCCGGACGAGACAATGCCCGACTTCCCACCCGCAACAATAGCTGATGGCTGTACACATCAGTAGCAACCAATAGCTGCTCATCGAGCTGAATTTCATTGCGCAGTGCCGATTCAATCAGATCGATATCCTCGGTTTTCAGCACATGAAACAGATTCGCCCCGCGCAGATAGGCACTGGTGCATTTGAACACATGATTGGCAGCATCATTGGAGTGAATGATCATCCCCATCGCATCGACAACCACCAGTGCGTGCTGCACGGTGTCGACCACTTCGTTCGCGAACGATTTTTCCTGCTCCAGCTTATCGAGGGTAAACAACACCTGACGTTCACGCTGTTCTAACTTATCCAGCATGGTATTGAATGCATTGACCAGATGGCCGATCTCATCGTCCGAACGACTCACCAGTGTTTGGCTGCGCTCACGCTTTTCGATGAACGCCTGCATCGCCTGATTAAGTGCCAGCACGGGAGAAAGAATCATGCGCTGCGCCATCCAGTAAAGAATGAGGCCGCCTACCAATAGCAGTGAGAAAAAGAAGCTGGCGTTATACAGCGCCGATTCGTAGAGCTGGTCGATCGATTGCTTGGAAATAATGACCCGCAAAGACGCCATGTGATCGGTGTCGATCGCAACGGGCACGCGCAGGTAAATATAATCATCGCCAATCGCATACTGATGCAGGCGGATCTGCTCTCGCTGAGCTTCGTTTGGTATCGGCGCGCTGCTGTCTGGCCGCTCATACATCGCAAACAGCTGCTCGTATTCGTTATACAGCTTGACCCGCACCACATCGCTGTCGGCGGAAAATGCCGACAACACTTCTTGCGCCGCCAGTTGATCATCAAACAGCACAGCCGCCTGAAGGTTGTATGCCACGCCTTTCGACAACACATTGACCCGCTCGATGAGGTTGGTCTGGCGTAATTCTGTAGCGGTATACAGCCCGAATCCCTGCGCGATGAAGAAAATCAGCGTCATCAGCAGAAAAATAGGAAACAGCAGTTTGGTGCGCAATGACAGATCAGCCATACCGCCGACCTTGTAATGTCAAATACCGCAGATTCATTATGGCCAATGCGGGCCTGTTGTTAGGTCTCATTTGTCTCGATTTCTGCCACTGCCTTCGATAAAGATAGGCGCAAATTATTGATTTTGAGTAATTGCGAATTCTAAACGGCTATGTCTGCCACACGTCCTCCGCGTTGTACCCGCTCAGTTTTTCACCTATTTTACCGCAAAAATCCCGCACTCACTCGCACGAACTGGGAGCATCTTGGCTCAGGATAAGACCGAGCGACTTTCCTGAATCTTTTCTGGTTCACTATTCTTTTCAAGGGACGCGTAAAAATCTGGACAAACCGCTGAGAAACCGGAGACTGCAATACAGGAACAATGAATAGGATCACTGTTTGCAGCGCGCATTTCCTGCAACTTAACCGTGACTTACACAACAAGGATAGCGAATCCGGTGACGACACGTACAATCAAACTCAACTGCGACATGGGCGAAAGTTTTGGCGCCTGGAAAATGGGCGCCGACGATCTGGTGATGCCGTATGTGGATATGGCGAATATCGCCTGCGGCTTTCACGCCTCCGACCCTCACGTCATGAGCAAAACCATTGATATGGCGCTGCAACACGATGTCATGATTGGCGCTCACCCGGGTTACCCCGATTTACAAGGGTTTGGTCGCCGCTCCATGGCGTTCAGTGATGAGGAAATTTGCGAAATCCTGATCTATCAGATTGGCGCTTTGAAAGCGCTGTGTGAAAGCAAAAATGCCGAGTTGAGTTACGTCAAACCACACGGAGCGCTCTACAACGACATGATGCGCGATAAGGAGATCTTCCGCGCCGTGGTCGATGCCGTGTCAGTGTTCAACGTTCCGCTGATGATTTTAGCTTCATCCAACAATCAGGATTATCTGGATATCGCCGACAGCTATGACGTCCCGCTGCTGTTTGAAGCGTTTGCTGATCGCACCTATCTGGCGAACGGTAGCCTGACACCACGCTCCATGCCCAACGCGGTGCTCAAAACCGAAGATGCGATTCTGAGCCAAGTGCAACAAATTGCAAAATATGGCAAGGTAACCAGTGCCGATGGTTTCGTGATTCCCATCGAGGCCGACACATTGTGTGTACACGGCGACAACGACGAAGCCATTGCCTTAATCGCCAAAATTCGCGACCAACTGGACATATGAAAAGGATTTTAATTGCGCCTCAATTACTCTATCGAGCAGGTTGCAGAAAGTAGCCTGCTGATTCGTTTTGATCATCAAGCCCATGCTTCACTGTCTCTCATCATCGGAGAGATAGCCAAACGAATCCGCCTCACTCTGGGAGACTACGTGATGAACGTGACTCCCTCTTACACCACCATTCTGATTGACTACTTACCGTATCGCATTGCACCTCAGACGTTCGCAAAACGCGTCATACAGTGTGTTGAGAAAGCCACCGAGAAGGACGCTCAACCTGCGGCGGCCGTTGAATTGCCAGTTTATTACCACCCAGATGTCGGGCCGGATTTAGCGCTGTATCAGCAACAGGGTCTCTCTCTGGATGACGTGATTGCACTGCATAGCAGGCAAACCTACACTGTGTGCGCCATCGGATTCGCGCCAGGGTTTGCGTTTATGACGGAAGTGGCCGAACCACTGCGCCGGGCGCGACATGCCACGCCGAGACTCTCTCTTCCAGCAGGCAGCGTTGCGGTTGCCGAGCAGCAAACCGCGGTCTATCCAAACGCCTCGCCTGGTGGGTGGAATATCATCGGGAACTGCCCTCTGCCACTCTTTACGCCAGATACATCGCCGATGATACCTTGGGGGATTGGCAGCCAAGTGACGTTTCGTGCCATCAGCCGGGATGAATTCCTTGAGCTAGGCGGAATAATCGCACCTGAGCAATTTCAATGGGGAAGCGCACGATGAAAACTTGCATGACAGTAATCAAGCCAGGTCAACTCAGTCTGATTCAGGATTTCGGCCGCTTTGGACTTAGCCATGTCGGCATTACCCAATCAGGCCCGGTGGATGATTATGCTTACAGTTGGGCTAACCACCTGCTGGGCAATTCGGTCAATGCTGCTACTCTGGAAATTACCTTAGGCCAGGCCGAATTTGAGCTTCAGCATCCTTGTCAGATGGCCATCACGGGCGGCGACCTCAATGCCACACTTGATGGCAAACCACTGACTAACTGGTGTACGTTCAGCGCGCAAAAGGGACAACGGCTTAAGTTTTCCCTGCCGCGCAACGGACTTCGCTCTTATCTCGCGGTACGCGGCGGTTTTGTGGTTAAAGCCCACTTAGGTAGCGTCTCTACCGTAAAAAAAGAAGGTCTGGGCGGATTGCATCAGAATGGCAAACCACTACAAAAAGGTGACGTGCTGCAATTCCTGCCCCACTCGCTAGACGCAAAACCGCTACAAATGACGTTTCGACTCAAGCCAGATTACAACCTGCCACTGCGACTGCGGGTGATTGAGAGTTACCAGAACGCCAGCTTTGACAAAGAGAGTCTGCACACCTTCTTTAACCGTACCTACACCGTCAGCCAGCATGCCGACCGCATGGGCTATCGACTGACCGGGCCAGAGGTCACGCCTCCCTCAGAGCCCATTCTGTCCGAAGGGATCGCTCTCGGCGCTATTCAGATTCCACCGGATGGGCAACCGATTGTGCTGCTCAATGATCGCCAGACCATCGGCGGCTACCCGAAAATAGGTTGCGTGGCGAAGATCGACTTACCACGTTTAGCACAAGCCAAACCCGGCCAGAGCGTTCGTTTTGTCAGAGGCGATTTGGAAGGCTTACAAGATGTGTGGTGCCAGTGGGCACGCTTTTTCGGCTACTAAAAAACCGCGGAGCCACATTGGTCATTTTTACCGCAAATACGCACAAAAAAAGCCCTGATTCATCAGGGCTTTTTTATTTCTATGCTCATGGCTTAAGCCATTCCTACCACTTTCGCCAGCGCTTGTGGATAACCACGTTCGTCAGCCAATTGCAGTGCTTTCCGCTCCACCTGCTCTGCGGAAAGGCTCATGCTGACCGGATGCTGCGCCTCTATCGAGTCTGCAGCCTGTTCGTCCGCCAATTGCCATTCAGCGACAATCTTACGCGCAGCTTCCAGCGCTGAAGAGCCTTTAACCACTTCAATCCGCGCATAATGACGCGCTTCAAAAGTCACATCCGCAGCACGCAGCGTAGCGTCTTCTCCGGGGATCTGCTGCGCGCCAAACAATGGTTTACCGCCGACTTCAGCGCGAGCAAAGTCAGGCACAAACTGGCTCATATGCTCAATCGCCCGCTCGGTACGCTCACGAGTTGCGTCAGCCTGCCAGCCTTGCGTGATCTTGTTGGCAAGATAACCCGGTAATTGCGGCTGCGAAGAGATGCCGTTGGACGCAACCAAACCATCTTCAAACAGGGTAATGCCTTGAGTCATGCCGTGCAGTTGGAACACCCCATCAGCGTACGGCGTCAGTTGCGCCATTCCTTGCGGTGTGCCACGAGGCCCGTGGAAAATCACTTCTGGCCACTGCTGCTGGCACTGCGGCCAATGCGTAACATAAGCGGCTTTGAATTCCACCAGGCGCTGGCGCGAAAAGCGCGTCATGTCATCGACTTTACCGGTTTCGAAGCCACAGGCATTGACCAGATAATCGCTCACCAGTTGATGTTGGTGCCCGTTTTTATCCTGATATGTCAGTTGCCACTGGTTATCCACGAACGCCGAAGCAACTAAGGTCGCGTTAGTCAGCACTTGGCAGTTGTCCAAAGACGCCAGCACCAGTTCGGCACTGGCTGCCAGACGAAAGACACTCCAGCCATATTCCTGAACCGCAACCACCGGATATTTCAAGGTGGACAAATCCGCGTGCTGAGCAAACGGAATCAGCCACTCCTCGATCGTGGTCGGTTCCTGAGTCTGAGTTTTTAACGCCAGAGCTTCAAGTTGCGCACGATCAAACGTCTGATAATACGCTTGCGGTGCGCCGAGAATTTGATTGCGGGGATCTTCATCCACCAGCGATTGATACGCGTCCTGAATGACTGACAAACGCGGCAAAATCTCCTCCGGCTGCCCTGGGTCGGTATGCGGAACCGCAATCACCGTCGGACGCTTATTCAGCGTGTGAGGATAAAGGCGCACAGTCTCAATCGACTGTCTGAGTAACTCAACGCACTGTTGCTGCGAGATTTCCCGGTACAAGTTACCGCCCGCATGCAGGTGACAAATAGGTGGGCCATTGACTAACCCCGGTCCTTTTTCCAACAGCAGCACGTTGAGCCCTAATTCACTCATATGAACTGCTGCAGTCGCCCCCGCAACACCACCACCAATGATAGCGACGCTGGGTGACACGGTATTTGGCGTTGTTTGTAACATTTCGCTGCCGATAGTCATTTATTCACTGCTTATTCTAATGCTTGTAAAACGCTATGAAAATCACATTTTTTACGCGGTCTTATCTCAATAACGACACATTTATGTCGTCAATTTTTCTCTTACTACTCATCAGAGGAGCTAGATCACTCTATGAACAAATCAAGACAAAAAAATGAAAAAAAATGCTTGACTCATTATTGCCAAAACCGCGTTTTCGCCCCCTTGTGCATAACGAATTGGCTGGATCCTTCGGCGGCACGGGGCTGGCGCGAAACGGTGAGTTATTAACAGGCTGAGTTATCCCAAACTTTATCCACTGTTTTTGTGGATAACTAAACTAATTACTCAAGTAACTTCTAATTAAACGCTTTATTTATAGGGACTAATAACCGCTTAATCAGACTGCTCACAACGACAGCAAGTGTGCAAAACGTCACCACCGGCAGCGTCAGCCACATCAGGAAATGCGCCGATGGTGTCAGTTCAAAACCAAATTTCATCACACTCGCTACGACGGTATCTGCACTGATACTGGCGACCAGACCCGCAATCAGCGCCATCAAACCGTATTCAGCCCAAATCGTGCGTGTCACACGGCGTCGACTCGCCCCGAGAGTACGATAGAGTTGAATTTCTTGTTGACGCTGGCTCAAACTCAGACGCAGCAGTGTGAAGATCAACAAGATGCCTGCCACTACTCCCAGAGCCGCCAGAACGGTGATCGACCAAACGATCTGCGTCAGTAGCGTCTGGATCTTCGCTCCCATCGAGCGGATATCCAACAAGCTCACCGTCGGATGATTGCGCGACAGTTGGTTGAGCAGCGCATCATTCTGGGATTCAACCCGGAAACTCACCAGCCAGCTGCCCGTAATGTCTTTCATGACATCCGGCGTGAAGATGAAATAGAAATTCGGCTTCATTTCGCGCCACTCTACGTGGCGAATGGTGTTAACGACCGCTTCAATCTTTTGGCTGTTGATGACAAAAGTCAGTTTGTCACCGATTTTCAACCCCAAATCGCGCGCGACATCTTCCTCGACCGAGACACCATCGTGTGTGGTCCATTTGCCTTCCAACACCTCGTTGTAGCTCGGTAGCGACTCTCCCCAGGTAAAATTGAGCTCACGGCGCAGCGCGTCCGTTCCCTCTTCCCCCTGAGTCAATGTTTTGGCATCAACACCGTTAATGTCCGCCAAACGGCCCCGAATGATTGGAAACGCCTGAGAGCGTTCGATCCCGGCGTCGTCGAGTGTTTTGAGGTAAGCCTCTTTCTCATACGGAGCGATATTGAGTGCAAAGGCGTTCGCGGCATCCGGTGGCAGTGTGCGCTGCCAGTCCGAAAGCAGGTCGGTACGCACCAACCACATCACCGCAAGCAACATCAGCGACAGTGACAGCGCGCCAAACTGAATCCCCGTCGCCACGCTGGAACGATTGATTCGGCTGAGTGCCAATTTCATTGACGTACTGAGCGGAAGACGACCGAGCAGGCGCGTTACGGCGACGCTCAATACCGCTAACACAACAAACAGAACCGCAATGCCAGCCAACACAATCCACACCAAACGGTTTTGCCAGTACACCGCTAACATCGGGATCAGCGGCACTAAAATCAGCGCCACATTCCAGTGGTGGCGATTTTGTTTTTGCGCCGCTTGCAGCACGCTCACGGCATTCACATTCAGCAGATGTCCAAGCGGAATACCGAGCGCAGGCACAGCAATCAACACGCTGGAGGCCAACGCTACGATGGCAGGCTTGTAGCCGTAACCCGGCAGCGGATTGGGCAGCAGATCCACCAGCGGCACGCGCAACAAGTACTCCAGCCCGACACCAATCACGATGCCGGCAATTGCTGCAAATCCGAGTAACATCAGTACCTGCACCGCTAACCAGCGACCAATCCAACGTTTGCTGGCGCCCAAACTTTTGAGCATGGCAATGGTGCGTTGACGTGTTGAGACATAGTGCTGACAAGTCAACACCAGCGTCGTCGCCGCCATGATGATCACAATAGCAACGGTCAGAGAGAGGTATTGCTGCGTGCGTTCAAACACTTCATTGGTACGACTGGCGCTGTTCTGATCGCGCCAGCGATCGCTTGGTGTCAGTTCAACCGCCTTTTTCAGCGCCTCGATTTGCGCAGGTTCACCGTTAATAAACAAGCTGTAACTGACGCGACTACCAATTTGCAAGGCGCCGGTTTTCGCCACATCCTGCTGGTGAATAAATACCGACGGCATTTGTTGAAACGGGTTAAAACTCAAACCAGGCTCTTCGACGATGCGACCACTGACGGTAAAATCCGCATCCCCAATTGTCACATTGTCACCAATCGCCACGTTGAGCTGGGAAAAAATACGTTCATCCAGCCACAGTTGACCGGGCTGAAGATGATTGACGATGCTTTTGCCGTCGGAAAGCTGCATTTCGCCGCGAATGGGGTACTGACTATCCACCGCTTTGACTGTCACCAACTGCATGCCGTTGTCACTGAACGCCATGGTCGCAAAGCGGGTCATGTTCGAGGTTGCCATCGATTGCTGCTGAGTGAGCGATTGCAGCGCGGGCGGAATCGGGTTGGCGGACACAAACACGCTGTCAGCAGTCAGGGCATCTTTGCCCTGCTTCACCACCACTTGTTCCATGCGTCCGGCCAGCGCCGTGAGAGCAAATACGCAAGCGATGATTAAGGTCAGCGCCACAGAAATGGGCCACAACTGACCGTGACGAATCTCGCTCAGACTCCAGCGAATTAAACGCTGATTGAGCGCGGGGGCAGAGGTCTGACTCATGTACGCTCCTCCAGCATGCCTGCTTGCATGTGAAAGCGGCGATCACAGCGCGCCGCCAGTTTCGGATCGTGCGTTACCAGCACCAGCGTGGTGCCATGTTTCGAATTGAGTTCAAACAGCAAATCAATCACTTTGGCGGCCGTTTCCTGATCCAGATTGCCCGTCGGTTCATCGGCAAACAGCACCTGCGGGCCAATCATAAAGGCGCGCGCCAACGCGACCCGTTGCTGCTCACCACCAGAAAGCTGCCCCGGTGAGTGATGAATGCGATGTTCCAATCCGACAGACGCCAGCAGCGCGGTCGCGCGGTCGCGATCTTCGGCCTCACCTTTCAGCAAACATGGCAGCGTGACGTTTTCCAGTGCCGAAAGGCTGGGAATCAACAGAAAGCTCTGGAACACAAAGCCGACCGATTCACTGCGGATCGCCGCACGCGCTTCGTCATCAAGTTCAGACAGTGCCTGCCCGAGTAAGTGAACTTCTCCGTGGCTTGGCGTATCTAACCCGGCAAGCAGTGTCATTAAGGTCGACTTGCCCGCGCCAGAAGTACCGACGATGGCAACGCTTTCGCCCTGATGAATCTGCAGATTCACCTCTTTAAGGATTGTTAATTGCTCCTGATTGGTGGAGACTACTTTGGACAACGATTGAGCTGAAATAACAGGTGTTTGCATGATTCGACGACTTTCCTTGATTCTTGTTCTTTTCTTTTCCGCTAGCGCTAGTAGTAACACACTCTTAATACTTGGCGATAGTTTAAGCGCTGGCTACCAGATGCCGATTGAGCAAGCTTGGCCCAGTTTACTAAGCCGCGCCTTGAAGGGAAAAGGCAAAAATGTTTCTGTTGTTAACGGCAGCATCTCCGGTGATACCACGGTTAACGGCCTGGACCGCCTGCCTTCATTGCTGAAACAGCATCAACCGGATGCGGTTCTGATCGAACTCGGCGCCAATGATGGCTTACGCGGTTTTCCACCGAATGTGGTCGAGAACAACCTGCGCAGCATGATTGACCAGATTCAGGCCACCCAGAGTAAAGTCATTCTGATGCAAATTCGTATTCCGCCCAATTACGGCAAGCGATACAGTGATGCCATTGCCAAGCTCTACCCGACACTGTCGGACGAAAAAGCCGTTCCATTGATTCCGTTTTTTCTTGAACAAGTCATCGTCAAACCAGAATGGATGATGAAAGATGGCTTGCATCCGAAATCGGAAGCTCAACCTTGGATTGCCGATTACATGGCAAAACAACTGGCACCGCTACTCTGAGTGCTGCTTACCTTTTCTTTCCAGATTCCGCCCCACTAATGCGGTGGAATCTGCCTTCCTTGTTTAAAATCCCAGTTTTTAATGGTCTAGCTCAATAAAATTTACGCAGCTTTACGATATTGTTAACGCTCCCCCTACTGTAATGAAACAAAGGTGATCATCAATGCGCATTGAGCCCGTTATTCAGGGTGTAGTGGCCCGCACCGCTCATCCACTTGGCTGTGAACAAGCTGTTTTACAACAAATTGAGTGCGTTAAATCGGCAAAACCGATCACACAAGGGCCCAAACGCGTTCTGATCCTCGGGGCGTCATCCGGATTCGGTCTGGCGGCACGCATTGCACTCACATTCGGCGGAGCCAAAGCCGATACCATCGGCGTATCCTTTGAGCGCGGCCCGTCGGACAAAGGTGTCGGCAGCGCTGGCTACTTCAATAATCTGGCGTTCAAGAAGCAGGCCGATCGAGAAGGTCGTATCGCCATCAACATCAATGGCGACGTGTTTTCTAAACAAGTCCGTGAACAAGTCATCGAAGCGATTGAAACCTATTTTGAAGGCGAAGTGGATCTGGTGATTTACAGTATCGCCAGTGGCATGCGCCGCAAACCCGGCAGCGAGGATTTCTGGCGCTCAGCAATCAAACCCATCGGTGAGCCCGTATCTGGCGCTGCCATTCTGCTGGAAAATGATAAGTGGGTCGATGCCACTTTAGAGCCTGCCAACGAAGAAGAGATCGATAGCACGCTGCGTGTTATGGGCGGTGAAGACTGGGAAGACTGGATCGATACGTTAATCAACACCGAATCTGTTGCTCAAGGCTGTAAAACCATCGCGTTTTCTTATGTGGGCCCTGAGATTACCCACCCTATCTACCTGGACGGTACGCTCGGCCGGGCGAAAATCGATCTGCACCAAACCAGCCATTCGCTCAATCTTAAACTGGCGAATTTTGACGGCGGAGCCTACGCGACCGTGTGTAAAGCCCTCGTGACCAAAGCCAGCGTATTTATTCCGGGTCTCAGCCCGTACCTGCTTGCTTTGTATCGAGTCATGAAAGAGAAAGGTACGCACGAAGGCTGTATCGAGCAGATGCATCGTCTGTTCAGTGACAAACTGTATGGCAAAACTCCCGTTCCCGTTGATGGTGAACGCTTGGTTCGTATGGACGATTGGGAACTCAATCCTGATACGCAAGAGCGAGTGCGCCAGTTGCTGTCGGATATGAACTGTGACAACTTTAAGCAGGTTGGCGATTACGCCGGGTTCAAAGCGGAGTTTCTGCGTCTCAACGGGTTTGGGTTTGACAATGTCGACTACGATGCAGATATCGACTTAGAACGCTATAAGTGATTTCGCGAGTCGTTCGTGACAATTTCTGTCAATTTGTGAAGGTCCCGAGTATTTGTCGGGACTTTTTTTGTCGAACAATAAAGCTGTTCATATACTGATAAAGACGTGCTGCAACCCTAAGCAGCGCGCATGCTGAGCAAGGATTGTTCAGATTCCTCTGCCGACTTTCAAAGGATTGACTGTATGTCGAGAATCAATACGCATGCATTAACTGTCCCCCAAGAGATGCTGAGTGGCTGGCAAACCATCGTTAACCTGCTTGCCGATATTCTCCATGTTCCTGCCGCGCTGATCATGCGCATCCACGATGAAGAAATAGAAGTATTCTGCGCCAACAACAACGTTCGTCAGCCCTATCACAGCGGAGATACGGAGGCATTAGGCCACGGTCTGTACTGTGAAACGGTGGTGCACAGCCGCAAGGAGCTTGTGGTGCCAAACGCGCTCAACGACCTGCAATGGCGGAAGAATCCGGATATCGCACTGGGTATGGTCGCTTATTGCGGCATCCCCATTCTGTGGCCCAACGGAGACGTTTTCGGCACGATTTGCGTGCTCGACAACAAAGAGAATTTTTTCACCCCGACTTATCGGCAGCTACTCCATTGTTTTCGCACCGCGGTTGAGTCTCAGCTCACCGTGATTTATCAGCATCACAAACTGAAACTGCTGAACGATGATTTACAGGCCAGAATTCAAATTCGCACTCAGGACCTGGCCGATATGAATTACTCACTGAATCAGGAAATCGATAAACGTAAAGCCGCCGAACAACTGGTCGCTTTTCAACTGCATCACGACAGCGGTACGGCCTTCTTAAACCGCACAGGATTAGAATCCGAGCTGGAACAAGCGTTGCAAAGCAAGCAACCACTTGCATTGATATACATTGGTTTTGCCAATGCTCGTCATCTGCAGTCACGTCTCGGCTATCAGCGCTGGGAGCAGGTACTTAAACGCTATCGTGAACGCGTGGGTCATTTTGAAGGTGTAGAGATAGTCACTGCCAGACCGAGCGTCACTGATCTCATCTTGTTGGTGAAATCGGCATCGCTCGACAGAACCTTAGAACTGCTGTGCCATCGCTTAACCGGGATCCATCAGGCTGAATTTCAGCTTGACCGCGAACGGTTCCATCTCAACGCGTATATTGGCATTGCAACCAGTGCAGACAGCGACAACAGCAGTGAATTAATTCAGTACGCCACAGAGGCGATGCAAACTTGTAAAGACTCCGGCTACTCGTTTTACTATCACTCGCAATCGGCGTTCGATAATGTCTCGTCGGCCAATGCGTTTGAAAGCTACCTGCTTCAGGCGTTGCAGAACGATGATTTATTGCTCTCTTTCCTGCCTAAAGTTGCGCCGGATTCTCGTCGCTGGCTTGGAGCGCAAACGTTATTGCGCTGGAGCCATCCTCTGCTCGGAGACGTCTCCCACGAAGCGTTAATGACGATGGCGGAACAAAATGGACTGATGTTTGAACTTGGCCATTTCATTTTGCGCCACACCATTGAAACAGCGAGTCGCTGGCGTACCGCCTATCCGGATCTGAAACTCACTGCCAGCATTTCTGCGGTCCAACTGCAAAATGGCCAATTGGCACAGCAAATAGAGGCGCTGCTGAACGCGCACGATGTGCTGCCATCTCAACTCGACTTAGAGGTCAACGAAAGCGCTTTGCTGTCTGACGAAGTGGTGGCACGTAATTCTCTGCAAGCCTTGCATGATTTGGGCGTGCATTTGACATTAAGCGAATTTGGCTCCGGCTTTGCTTCATTCCATCATCTGAAGAAATACCCGTTTGATGCGATCAAAATCGATAAGACGTTCATTCAGCAGCTTGTCAGCAACAGCGAAGATCAGGAAATCCTGCGCTCGGTGATTCATGTTGCTCAGAAACTTCATCTTGAAGTCGGCGTTGAAGGGGTTGATAGCCCAGAGCTGGACGCGTTTCTTGTCGAGGAAGGATGCGATTCTGCGCAAGGTTATTTGTACAGTCGCCCGATTGCCACAGAAGAATTTGAATTGGCCATGCTGAACCAAAGTTACTCGTTTGCCCCTTTGGGAAACGGAACCAGTCAGGCGGCAAAGTAAACCAGCTTATAGCGCCAACAAACGCCAATCGCTCTATCGCAGGGAATCAATTAAAGGTTTCCCCTCTGGTTTGAATTGCTTATCATCCCTTTACTCATAGGTGGGCGCTCCCTATAATCGCCCCCTTTTCTCTTTCTCAATGAGCGATAAACGAGATGGATTTATTAACATCTATACTGAAAAAACTCGAAAAACAGAATTACCGAGCGTATCAGCAAATTAAAGGCCAATATGATTTTGGTGACTATACCCTGTATATCGACTACGTTCAGTCGGATCCTTACGCATCCGCATCTCGTCTGCGCGCCACCCGCGCCTGGTCTTTGACCGGCTTGGATTGGCTACGCGAAAAATCGCCGTCTTATCAACGCGCTGCACGTGACTTTATTGCGCGTTCATTTGCAGAATTTGCCAAGCAGGAAAACTCCATTTCCATTTCGCTGACGGGTCAAACCGTGCTCGACAGCACCTCTGTGGTGTTTAACGATCACGGTATTGAGCTGCGTTTTCGCATGAGTCTGCCAGCAGAAGGCCGTGATATTCTGGCGAAAAAGGCCCTCAATATCCTGACCTTCCACATGCCGAAGTTTATTCGCCGCGCCACTATCGAACGTGAACTGGACAAAGAGGCGCTGATTCAGCACTGCGAAATCATCGAAGATCAGGATGCATTGCGTGCCCAACTGGCAGACAAAGGCTTGGTAGCGTTTGTCGCCAACGGTAGCGTACTGCCACGTCTGGCTGGTAACTGCGACCTGCCGATGAAAGAAGCTGTTCCTTTTACCGCTCCGAAAGAGTTGGAAGTGACACTGAGCACGCCAAACCAAGGTGACATTAGCGGCCTGGGTATTCGCAAAGGTATCACTCTGATTGTCGGCGGTGGCTTCCACGGTAAATCGACCCTGCTGACAGCGCTGGAGCGCTCAATTTACAACCACATTCCGGGTGATGGCCGTGAACGTATCGTGACCGATGGCAATGCGATGAAGATTCGCGCCGAAGACGGCCGCTGCGTACACAGCCTGAATCTGTCGAATTACATTAACCATCTGCCGATGGCTAAGAATACCAGCGATTTCAGCACGCAAGATGCGTCTGGATCGACGTCTCAGGCCGCCTGGTTACAGGAATCGATTGAAGCAGGTGCAACGACGCTGCTGATTGACGAAGATACATCAGCAACCAACTTTATGATTCGTGATGAACGTATGCAGGCGCTGGTCAGTAAAGGCGATGAACCTATCACGCCGCTGGTTGACCGTATCGGTCAGCTGCGTGATGAACTCGGCATTTCAACGCTGGTTGTTATGGGCGGTTCTGGCGACTATCTGGATGTGGCAGACACCGTGATTCAGATGCACGATTACCAAGCGGTGGATGTGACAGAAAAAGCACAGCAAGTGATTGCCCAGCACCCAACCGAGCGTCGCAACGAGTGTGAAACGCCGCTGGCAACTTTCCCGCCGCGTTCATTCAATCGTGCAGCTCTGCAAAAAATTCTGGTTGATGGCAAATTCCGTGTGTCGGCGAAAGGGGTTGACGCACTGCGTTTCGGTAAGGAGTTTGCCGATATCTCTGCGCTGGAGCAGTTGGAATCTGCATCTGAAGTGAATGCAATCGGCTGGCTGTGGTTCCAGCTGGCGCAATTACCGGGTTGGTCGAAAAATCCGACCAAAGAGATGGCAGAGATGCTGACTGAGCAGTGGCACACCGCGATGCCAAATCACGGCGATCTGGCGAAACCACGCATTCTGGATGCGATGGCTGCATTAAACCGCATGCGCAAATCGCAGTTTAAAGCGTAAGCCTCTTAAAACTGTAAGCCAATAAAAACGCCCGCTGATAGTATCGCGGGCGTTTTTATTGGTATTCCAAACAGATTCAGTATTCTTGCCTTAGCACGTTCCAAGCTGCGCACAACACACGAAAACGTTCTGCGTCACCATTATCGCGATCAGGGTGCCAACGCAGCGCCAATTTACGCCACGTTTTACGAATCTCAAACGACGTTGCATCGCCGGGCAGTTCAAATAAGCGCAGTGCTTCACTACGGTTGAGATTGCTGACATCTTCTCCGCCGACAAATCGACGATAACGAGTCCAAAATTCATTGAGCAGCCGCTTCACTTCCCCTTCACTGGCTTCATAATGCTCCCAATGCGTGTAGTAATCACGCAATGGCTCGTCCGGGTCTATGACATGATTGGCGTTACGAAACATCGGCATCAGCACAATATCCATTGCTTCGACCTGCAGCCATTTTTGCGGATAGAGAATTTCCTGCAACTGATACAGCGCATTCATGATCAGAAAGTTGCGTTTAAACAGATCTTTCTCTGGCGCACTGTCTAACACCGGAACCAGTTCTAACTCGCCCAGATGAGCGGCCAAGGTGTGGACTTTCCAGCCGGAGGGCTGTCGCTTCAGCACTTCCAGAATTGGCCATAGCAGCGGATTTTCCATGTACGTTTGGAAAGTTGCGCTCAGCGGTTGTGTTTCAGACATACGATGCTCGTTTTTCAATCCCTTGCATAAATTCAAATCCAAACTCAGCCATTTGTCGAGTTGCACTTTTCTTTACTATGCAAGTTTTTGAACTAGCGTCTGTTTCTGATGCAACGCTGACAAAATAAAAAGCCAGCATCACGCTGGCTTTTTTATCATTAAGTAGGTAATGCTCAGATTACGCCCAGCTCACGCAAGCGTTCCATCAGGTAGCTGTGCGCTGTGTAACGCTCAGACAGCACAACTTCTGGTTTTGGATGCAGGAACAGAGGCAGAGAAATACGCGACTGGGTCTGACGCTCACCCGTTGGGTTGATGACTCGGTGCGTTGTGGATGGGAAGTAACCACCCGACGCTTCCTGTAGCATGTCACCAATGTTGATGATCAGGTTACCAAAGTCACACGGTACATCGATCCATTCACCATCGCTGCCCATCACCTGCAAACCAGGTTCATTTGACGCAGGAAGAACCGTCAGCAGGTTAATATCCTCATGCGCCGCCGCACGAATCGCCCCCGGCTCTTCTTCACCACTCATTGGCGGGTAATGCAGCACACGCAGCAGCGTTTTTTCACTGCCGTTGATCATCTCAGACAGCGCAATGGAAAAACGTTGCTGAACTTCAGCAGGTGCATGAGCTTCAACCCAGCTCAATAACTCAGAAGCAAACGCGTTCGCACGGTCATAATAATCCAGAATCTGCTCTTTCAGCTCTTGCGGGATCTGGCCCCAAGGGTAAACATGAAAGTACTCTTTGATGTCTTTCACTGTATGGCCCTTCGCCACTTCAGATACGCTTGGCGGGAAATAACCATCCTGAGTTTCTACGTTAAATTGGAACTCGTTTTTACGCTCAGACATAAAAAATTGGTACCAGTTTTCGTAGATGGACTCGACCAGCTCTTTTGGAATCGGGTGGTTTTTCAGAACACCAAATCCGGTTTCACGCAGTGACTTTACAAATTGCTCTGCGGCATCCGGAGCAAGATAATCGACAGTTTCCAGTTTCATGACTTTACTTTTTTTGTTATGGGACTTGAACGCGGGATTTTAAAAGTCACCATGGGGTAAATCAAACTTTAATGAAATGATCATGTTTGAATGCGCTGAATCTGAGCGACTAACTACACTTTCAACAGTAAACGTTTACGTACCACTGACCCGAACGCGTGAAAACACAATTGAACAGCGTTCATAATAATGGCAACATAGGTACGTTACTTCACAAGGGAATGATAACCACATGAATTTTCCGAAAAGTTTGATTGGTTTTACGTTGGCGTATGCCTTGGTGTTCGTGTTCTCCGCTATTGCTCCGTCCTCTCGTGCCGTGTGGATTGCTGAAATTCTGCCAGCGATGCTGATCCTCGCCTGGATCTGGTGGGTTTCCAGCCATCAGCGATTAAGCAAAACGGCTTACTTCCTGATGTTTATCTGGCTGACTCTGCATACGATCGGGGCTAAATATACCTTCGCAGAAGTGCCGTTTGACTGGTTCAACCAACTGATTGGGTCAGAGCGCAATAACTTTGACCGAGTTGCGCATTTTGCTATCGGTTTATACGCCTACTCGATTGCGGAATATCTGATACGCCGCCAGTTGGCCAACCGTTGGATTGCTGGCGCCTTTGCTCTGTTCTGCATCATGAGTATTGCAGCAGGCTATGAAATTATTGAATGGTGGTACGCTGACTTGGCAGGCGGCGAAGAAGGCATCGCGTTCCTGGGTTCACAAGGTGATATCTGGGATGCGCAAAAAGACATGCTATGCGATACCCTTGGTGCAATAACGGCACTGTTTATCATGAGTTGGCAGTGCCGCGTGCAACCCAAGCGCTTTGCTGTCGTCTCTTGAAGCGCTTTTTAGAATTCGATTAAGGAGCCAAATGGCTCCTTTTTTTATCTCTTAACTTTATCTCTTAACGCGGTGTGTTTTGTTCTATCCAAGCGAGGTAAGGATTAAAACCGTCCACAATCGGCACTTGCACAATCTGAGGCACCTCGTAGCAGTGTAGCTGGTCGATTTCCTGCTCCAGCTCAGCGTAGCAGGCTTTACGCGTTTTAATGATCAGCAGAATTTCTGAGTCACAGCACACTTCGCCATTCCACAGGTAGTGACTTTGAATTGGCATAGTTTGCACACAGGCGGCTAACTGTTTTGACAACAAACTGTGAATGATTTGCTGAGCGTTCTCCTGGCGGTTTGTGGTGGTCAATACAATACAGAAATCATGGTTGTCCATCTAAGCCTCCTCGCTTTGCAGCGTATTGATGCGTTTCACTCGCTAACCAGAAACAGCATATACCGAAATATCGTATTTCGTCAGTGCATCGACCTAAAGCTGAGAGCCCGGTATTGACCAGTAAAACCGTTTGTAGCCAAATGGCTAACTCGCTCTTAATGCAATCGGTAGCATTGTTAATTATGAAATCACTCTCAAAATCAGCACAAACCTTGTCACTGTAACAGTACGTGGCCAGGAATCGGATTATTCTAAAACCATAATTAAATACATTTGATTCTTTTATCGCTGCCGAGTATTTCTCTATGACTAAAAACTACGACGACATTTCATCCACCGATGGTTGCCCTCTTTGCCAACACGACGAATATTTTGTTTCACAAGACGGGGAAAAGTTTATCTGCGGACAATGCGGATTTAAAACTGACCACCTGAAAAGCATCCAGATGCAACTGAGTTTGTTGCAAAGTGCTTCAGCGCTACGTTGCCCATCGACACACAGAAAAACCATGCATTAAAAGTGCGTTAGCAAACATACTCTGTGAGATGTTCTAGTTTTGACAGGATCACGACTTCATCGTAAGTCGTTCGGTTTGAGGGGTTTACTGGTTGCACCTGAAACGTTGTGACGCCAGCCAAGACCCCGGCTTCCACCCCTTTTGCCGTATCATCAACGTAAATGCACTCATCTAAGAGAAATCCCATATTCATCGCGCAATAGCGAATCAAGTCCGGCTCAGGCTTCCAGCTGTTGGCTTCAAACGCGGAAAACACTTTGCCGGTGAAATACGGCATTAAGCCAGCTAATTGAAGAATGGATTCGATTTTTTTCCGGGGAGCATTGGAGGCGACGCAAAACTCAATATCATGGTTGCTCAGCGTATCCAATAAAGTAATCACGCCGTCCATCGGTTTCAGTTCAGCAGCAAAGAGAGTTTCCAACTCTTCGCGATAGCGGGTTTCCAGCACGTCAATATCCGCGCTCATACCAGCCAATTCCAAGGTAGTATTGAGAATGTCGGCGATCTTGCCACCTTCAAAATTCTGCGCGATGTCTGAAATAGATAATTCAGCACCAAGATCGTTGAAAATACGGACCAATGCCTCGCAGCACAGGCGCTCGCTGTCAACTAAGGTACCTTCACAGTCAAAAATAACGCAGTTCGTTTTTTTGTCAGCCATATACGCTCCTCTTTACAAGCAGTGTATACGGCAGAGGGACAGGCGAAACAACGCATTAAAGGAAATGAAACCGCTCTCACACAGTGAACATCAATTTATCAACCGACATCACTTTTCTGGCTTTACACACCAAGCGTTGTCTTAACAGTGTCACATCATTGGGGATCAAAGCTCGATGAATACATCACCGCTAAATGCATGATTCTGAAGCCATTTCGCTACCACAGCATTGGCGAACTCACGTTCATCGCCGAATGCGTTCACGGAACGTACTACAACATCCGACAACAAGACGGCATCAGCTTGCGCGGTAAGAATCGCAGCCGCCACAGGCTCTGACTCGGAGAAACCCAGATAAAGGGCACAAGGTTCGGAATAGATGATTTGAGTAAAGAATTCGACCAGCAGGTTTTGTTCCTCTTCACTAGCCATCTGTGAGGCTTGCAGCAGAGCAAACATAATGGTCAGTCGATGGAAATCAACTAAATAGATGTCATCCAGCTGGCCTTGAACAGGTTGGTCAAGCAGAGGCTGAGTTTGTCGCTGCTCGCTCAACGTTTGGTATAGCGCGCGCCCTTTAATGCTTTCCGGCGTTGGATACTCTACGTCAACTTGACTCCAGAGCCACTGGTTTTTGATTTCAACAATCGCGTGAGATGACGGCGTCATAAGGCGTACTTCTTATCGTTAACAAAAGTTCAAGTGCTGGCCATCCATCAAACATCGAGTGAAACAGTTGGCAAAGCGTCGCAAACCCGGAGTCTAGCACAATTCTTGTCTGTTTTTATCGAAACATACTGCTATCATAAATCCAACACGAACAGTTGGAATTATAAAATGATCAAGAAATTAGCCGTGGTTTCCCTTTGCACTCTCGCTCTTGCCGCTTGTGACAGCTCAGAAGTCGGCGATGTGAGTCTGGGCGTGTTTACGACCCAAGATATTAAGCTCAACAACCTGACTGACCCTGATGTCCCTGGCGTGACTTGCCACATTGCCAGCATTGAAGCCGATCTGAGTCTGGCTGATCCTTCCGATTCTTCGATTTCTTGCCGTCAAACGGGCGAAATCACTCCAGAAATGATCGCGAAAATCGACAAGTCGAAAGCGGGCGATGTCGTGTTTAAAAAATCGAAAAGCATTTTCTTCAAAACCATGAAGATCCGTCGAATTTTCGATGCACAAACACAAACGCTGATGTACGTCTCTTATTCGACCAAAGAGACATCAGGCAGCTTCAAACACAGCCTGTCGACCGTTCCATTATGGGGAACCAAAGCTTACAACGCGTTCCCAGCCCCTACCGACAAGTAATTATTGTATAAAAAGAGAGCGACTTGATCTGAGTCGCTCTTTTATGTCGTAAAAGTGAAACTTCAAATAAATTTTTGTGATATTATTCGCGAAAATTTTTCACCATTGCCCACTTAACACATGAAGTTTCCTGGACAGCGCAAATCTAAGCATTATTTTCCCACGCACGCTCGTGATCCGTTGGTTAATCAAATCCAACAATCTACTCATCTCCATCGCCCTACTGTCGTCGGTGTCGGCCAGACTATCGTTGATATTGAAGCGCGTGTGGATAATGAATTCTTAGAAAAATATGACCTGAGTAAAGGACACTCTCTGGTACTGGAAGAGAGTAAAGCCGATGCGCTTTACGACGAACTGGTAGAACGCGGACTGATCACGCACCAATACCCGGGCGATACCATCGGTAACACCCTGCACAACTACTCTGTGCTGGCAGACAGTAAATCTGTGCTGTTGGGGGTGATGTCCAAAAATATCGAGGTCGGGTCTTATGCGTATCGCTATTTGTGTCGCACTTCCTCACGCATGAACCTGAACCACCTGCAGACTGTGGACGGCCCGATCGGACGTTGCTACACGTTGATCTCAGAAGACGGTGAACGCACTTTCGCCATCAACGAAGGTCACATGAATCAACTGCATCCAGAAAGCATTCCGGAAGAGGTGTTTGATAAAGCATCAGCGCTGGTTGTTTCCTCTTATCTGATGCGTGGCAAGCCTGAAGATCCAATGCCAAAAGCCGTGCAACGTGCCATTGAAATTGCCAAAGCGAAATCTGTACCTGTGGTGCTGACTCTCGGCACTAAGTACGTGATCGAAGGTAATGAAAAATGGTGGCAGGACTACCTGAAAGAGCATGTCACGGTTCTGGCGATGAACGAAGAAGAAGGTGAAGCGCTGACAGGCGAGAAAGATCCGCTTCTCGCTGCTGACAAAGCACTGGAATGGGTGGATTTGGTGCTATGCACCGCCGGTCCGGTTGGCCTTTACATGGCAGGTTATGTTGACCAAGCGGTGAAACGCGAAACCGAACTGCCGCTTCTGCCGGGTAATATTGCTGAGTTCAATAAATACGAATTCAGCCGCGCGATGCGCCAGCAAGATTGCGACCATCCACTGCGTGTTTATTCACACATCGGCCCTTATCTGGGCGGCCCGCTGGAAATCAAAAATACCAATGGCGCCGGCGATGGCGCATTGTCCGCCTTGTTGCACGACATGGCAGCAAACAGCTACCACCTTCGCAACGTGCCGAATTCAGCCAAACATGACCGTGAATACCTGACTTACTCTTCGCTGTCGCAGGTGTGTAAGTACGCTAACCGCGTCAGCTATGAAGTGTTGACGCAGCACTCACCACGTCTGTCTCGTGCTCTACCTGAACGTGAAGACAGTCTGGAAGAGACTTACTGGGATCGTTGATACCCTACGCATTACCTGATTTGGTTATAAAAAGCGGCTTTATGCCGCTTTTTTTGTGGTTTAAATTTGCTAACACAAATCATTATCAAATCAAACTCTGTTGCGTCAAAATCATGCGCATACGCACGCTTATTATTTACATAAAATTTCATAATTGAGACATTCTTTCGTAAAGTATATAGTTGACGCTTAAAAGAAATATATTAATAAATTTGTTATCAACACCTTCTATTTCCCTATTTAGTTGCTTTAACATTGATTGCTCAGAATCCAAATGATTCAGTAGAGCCAGGTGCATTGATATGTCATTGACGCAGGAGAAAACCCCGCACTTAGTCAATATGTTTTCGGACGCTCACCAAAAGCGTTTGGTCCATATTTTTGACGTCTTTAGTGAAGGGATTTTTCACATGGATGAACAGGGTTGTATGACATTTTACAACCCAGGCTTTTATCAACAATTTGGTTTTAACGCCTCCACCATCACACTCAGCGAATGGTATTCTGTCGTGCACCCGCAAGATAGGATTCAACTCGAAGAGCGAGTCAACGACCATGTGATCCACGAAGGTCGCGTTACCACCCAATATCGCGCACGTAAGACGAATGGACAGTATGTCTGGATTCTTGGCACCGCGGTGACCAAGGAGCACGACGGCGAAACATTTATGGTCGGCAGTCATCGCGATATTTCCGACCAGAAACTGATGGAGTCATACCTCAATCAGGCCGCCTTTTACGACAATGTTTCAGGCTTGGCGAACGCAACCAAACTCCTTAAAGACATTGACCAGATAAAGCTTAACGACACTCAGTCCGGCACACTGGTTTACATTCAGATTGACGACATCAAATCGTACCTAAACC
The DNA here is from genome assembly GCF_016464285.1 of Vibrio sp. bablab_jr001. Classification (NCBI taxonomy): domain Bacteria; kingdom Pseudomonadati; phylum Pseudomonadota; class Gammaproteobacteria; order Vibrionales; family Vibrionaceae; genus Vibrio; species Vibrio sp. bablab_jr001. The sequence goes on along the minus strand of NZ_JACDWZ010000046.1, from coordinate 412,694 downwards.
AATACGGTACCGAAGTCGTTCAGCACATTCTGCACCATTTGATATCTGCGCTGAATGCCATTACCAGCCACGATACTGAATTCTATCGGGTTCGTTCTGATGATTTTGCCATCCTGCTTAACCACCCGGTTAGTAGTGAAAACCTGGCGGCACTGTGCCAGGACATACTCGAGCGCTACTCAAAATCAGCGCAAGAGCACGGCCATCTGTTCGGAGACAGTATGAGCATCGGGGTGTATCCGGAGTTTTCTTCCGAATACAGCGCCGAGCAAATCATCAATATCGCCTCTCGCACATGTCAGTACGCGGGAGAGAAAAATCGCTCACGCATCGAGATCTACAACGGTAAAACTCAGCGCGCGGTTGATCGCTTTTTCTACATTGAACGAGGTTTGAAAGAGGCACTGCAGTCCCGCTCTTTATCCGTCAAGTTCCAACCGATTCTCAACGCACAAAGCGGCCAGGTGTCGAGCTTTGAAGCATTGGTTCGCTGGCGTTCGAAAGAGTTTGGCGAAATATTTCCGGATGAGTTTATCCCGGTTGCGGAAAAGAAGGGCTTGATCACCGAACTGGGTTATCAAGTGTTTGAAAAAGCATGCGAATTCATCAGCCGTTACAACCAGGTCAATGGTGTGAACATTCGCGTGAATATCAACGTCTCCGTTTTGCAGCTCCTCAACAGCACATTTCCATCTAACATCAAAATGATGGCGGATGAAGCCGGCATTGCCCCTAAGTCGATTGTGCTCGAGCTGACGGAAACGGTTATTCTCGATGGCAACAAAAATGCGTTACACCAACTCGATACACTGAGTAAAATGGGGTTTCAGCTCTCTCTGGATGATTTTGGCGCAGGATTGAGTTCGATCCACAGTTTCTTTGATCTGCCACTCAATCAGATCAAGATTGATCGCTCGATGGCGACCAAGACGCTGACCAATCGTGCATCAGAACAATACTTAAACTTCATTATTCAGCTTTGCCGCAGTAAAGGGGTTGATATCGTCATTGAAGGTATCGAAAACAGCGGCATGTACCAGAAGTTTCGTGAGATGGGCGCTTCTTATCTGCAGGGCTACTGGTTCTCCAAGCCGTTGTCGCTGGCCAGTGCGAGCCGTTATACACTTTCAAGTAACCTGACCTCTGGTTAAACCACAGGGTGTGAAGTAGCTCCGATAACCTTTCATGGTCATAAATCCTTCATCTAAGTGGCTGGATTTTAGTGAGATTGCTCCATAATATCGCCGAAACATACGGAAGTGTTTCAGGCGCATGATCCTCAATCAAACCCCAATTTCCACATCGTCGTCCTTTAATCTGGAGGTCAAGTGCCTTCTGTTTACACTCGTCATCGTATTTCTTATCAATACTCCGATGCGCTATGTGAAATCTGACAAAGAATCCGATTTCGCCGTCCAGCTTAAAACACTGGAGGAAACATTGATCCTCAAACGCAATCTGGCCGCCAGCTTTCTTGCTATTGGTGACTCGCAAGTCGCCGAACAATATTTTGATTCTAAGTCCGCATTCCTTGACCTATCCAAGCAACTCCTCTCGGCGCAATCATTGATTAAGTCGATGGAAATCGTTTCAAAGAATCCTCCTTCCGGTTATCGCTATTCGAAATGGGTCAATGCTTATAACAGCTACTACGCAAGCAGCCTCAACCGCCAGCAAACCCAACTGCTTATCGCGCCTCAATGGGGTGTATTTACTGAATTTAAAGCTATCTACCGCGACCAACGTCATATCGGTTACCTGGTGCTTGAGATCCACCTGAAAGAGTTTTCTGATATTGGCAGAGACAACATGCTGCTGGTTAACGATGTGGGTACGGTCTACTCCAGTTCTCGTGTCGGCATCGAGAGTATGAGCAATCTGGGCGATACTTTTCCTAAGGTATGGCAGGATTTACAGCGCAGTAGCCGCTTTGCCGGGTTATTGGAGTATGACGACTTCAGCTTTATTTACCGTAAGTTAGATCTGATCGATAACAGCAAAACTTATCTGGTGAAAGTTGTCGATAATCACGAACTGGTTCCGCCCTATTTCTACCTGATTCTTATGTTTGGCAGTATCACAGCCGGTGTCAGCCTCTACCTCTATCGCATTCGCAAAGACAAGCTGGAGCTGAGCAAAATCACTTTCACCGATGAACTTTCCGGGCTGCATAATCGGCACTATCTGAAAAAAGTCAGTCGTCAATTGACGCCAGACGGCCGCTATTACTTGTGCATTCTCGATATCGACCATTTTAAATCGGTGAACGATAAGTATGGTCATGATATCGGCGACCAAGTCATTAAGCGTGTGGCATCCGTCATTAAAAGCCGCATCCGTTTAACCGATTATGCGTTCCGCTTTGGCGGTGAAGAGTTTGTGGTGGTGATCAAAACCGATTCAACAGAACAGGCCGTACGTATCTTCGATCGAATTCGCGAAGATGTTGCGCGCTTTGTTCAGGCTCCTAAAGTGACGATTTCCGGTGGCGTCTGGCCGGTTGTAGAGTCTGTCGACGATGCCATTAAGCAAGCCGACCGCTTACTCTACATGGCCAAAGAAGGCGGGCGTAATACCATTTTGAGCGAAGCCGCTTAACTCGATGCCAAAAGAAACAGGCAGACGCGATTACTGCCTGCCTGTTTATCTACCCGATACAAAGCGCTTAGTGTTCTGAAGAGATGCGTTTGCGCGTTCGCCATAAGCCAAGTGCCAGCAGCAATGCAAACCCAGCCAGCCCCAGAGAACCGCCGCCACCACTGTCCGACGACGTCGAACTCAGACCGAGATAAGCCAAGCGTTTCGCATCAGTCGCCGTAAAGGCAGGTGTTTCCGTTCCGGCCAGCACGCTGTTAATCCAACTGGTGTAATCGTACACTTCAGTAAACACGGCATCCGCATCAGAGTTAGTCCAGCCAGTACCGCAGGTCGTTGGACCAAAGCTGACAATACCAACTTGGGTTAACGAACCACTGACATTTCGATATATCGGGCCGCCAGAATCACCCTGACACGTACCATTGTCGAGCCCTGTTGAAACGCTATAGTCACCTTTAAAGCAAAGCTGTTTACTGGTTAAAGAAGGCAAATCCAATTGACATGTTGTGTTCGACACATAGGTCATATCCGTGACTAACAGATCATTGGTGTTGTCTACCCCAGTGCTTGTATTGCCGTGACCAACAGCCTCAAAGACATTGTCGTTGGTATCATCATCTGTGCCATTTGTTCCTAAGCGATAGGTGTCATCACTGGGGATATCGGTATAGTCAACCACATTGAGGCTCGATTCCAGTTTGATAATAGCGATGTCGTTTGGCCATAAATTGGTGGATGAGTCTTCGTAATCAGGATGGTAATAGAACTCCGAAGCCCGCACAGTCTCAATGCTGCCGTTGGGAAAAGCAGATTCATCATCCGTTTGACCGACCACGGTAAACAGCATGTAATCTTCGTCCAGATTGCCCGAACCATCAAAGATGCAGTGCGCGGCCGTGAGCACATGCGTCGCGTCAAGCATGGTGCCGCCGCAGTAACTGCCGACGCCATACACGCCGTCGAATTCAATACGATCGTAAAACAGGCTGACAAAAGATCCGTATGTACTGACACTGGTCGACGTACCATTAACAATATAAGTCGTGACATCGGTGGTGGCCGCGAATGAGGGAATTGCAGAAAGGGAATACGTGAGCGCCGCCAAAGCCTTCCATTTCTTCATGTCTATATCCTTTAAGTAAAAGTTCTCAGATAGTACTTGATACGTAATATTCAGCAAAACTCTCTTTACGCGTCTTTACATTGCTAAACCAAAGTATGAATGATAAATAAAAAAACAGCCCCTCAAGAGGGGCTGTTTTTTCAGTATCTCAGATTAACCGCGGTAGTAGCGTTGCGGTACAAACGGCATTTTTTCAACCAACATTGGCAGCATTTTACCGCGTACTTCAGCAAACACTTCCGTGCCAATTGCAGACAGATCCGCGCGCACGTAAGCCATAGAGACTGGGATACCCGCAGTTGGACCGGCAGTGCCGCTGGTCACGATGCCAATTTTTGCGCCTTCAGCATCAAACAATTCAGTGCCTTCACGCACTGGTGCTTTGGTTTGACCAACCAGACCCACACGCTTACGTGACACATCTTTCGTTGCGATTTGAGACAGAATGATATCCGCACCTGGGAAACCGCCTTCACGCGCGCCGCCCGTGCGACGAACTGGCTGAATTGCCCACAGCAGGCTGGCTTCAACTGGCGTGGTGGTTTCATCAAGATCGTGACCATACAGGCACAGACCGCACTCCAGACGCAGCGAGTCACGCGCGCCCAGACCAATCCACTCTACCTCTTCAAACGCCGTCAGCGTACGAGCCAGTGCTTCTGCTTTGTCAGCCGACACAGAAATTTCGTAACCATCTTCGCCCGTGTAACCACTGCGGCTTACGATGCAGTCGATGCCATCGATTTGCACTTGCTGGATATCCATAAACAGCATGTCAGCGACCGCTGGTTGCAGGCGAGCCAACACTTCAGCCGCTTTTGGGCCTTGCAGAGCCAACAGAGCGCGGTCGTCAATGATTTCCAGCTCAACACCTGATGGCAGATGTGCTTGCAGGTGATTGATGTCTTGTTCTTTACACGCTGCGTTCACGACGACAAACAGATGATCACCCAGGTTAGCCACCATCAGGTCATCCAGAATACCGCCCTGCTCATTAGTAAAGAATGCGTAACGCTGCTTACCTTCGGCAAGATCGACCACATCGACTGGAACCAAAGTTTCCAGCGCCGCCGCCGCACCTTCACCGTGCAGACGAAGCTGACCCATGTGTGAAACGTCAAACAGACCTGCTGCTTCACGAGTGTGCAAGTGCTCTTTCTTTACGCCCAGAGCGTACTGCACCGGCATATCGTAACCCGCAAAAGGCACCATCTTCGCGCCAACTTCCAAATGAAGCGCGTGCAATGGTGTGATCAGGAGTTCTTGTGTCGCATGTTCTTGAGTCATTTTCTTCTCCATTAAGCCAGACTCAGTCTTTCGAGTGTAGCCGCTAGTGTTTAGCAAAAACTGTAGCAAAAGTTCCTATCAGGAAACCATGTTTCCAATAGTAAACAAGGATGCGCCTGTTTTAGCGTATTAACAAGTTCAAAACAGTGCGAATTGTCATAATTAACAACTCAATCACATTTAAGGCTGCAAAAGAAAAACGCCGCAACGACGATATTCTCATCACTGCGGCGCATTTTTCTTCAATTCACAACAAAAAGCAAACGGTTGCCTTCACTATAGGAAATTTTTCAGTTTTTCACTTTATTTGGCCGTGACCCACAAGATCAGCGCATCTTCATCGCTCACCGAGACCAACATATGCCCCATATTGGCGTCGTAATACACACTGTCACCTTCTGCCAGCAGAACCGGTTCATAGAACTCACTGTAAAACATCACCTCACCTTCGAGGATCAGCAGGAACTCTTCACCGTCATGGCGAACCCAGTCACCATACTCTTCAAATGCACGTGCCCGAACCCGGCTTTTGAACGGCATCATCTTTTTATTCGACAGCTGAGTAGCCAGCAATTCATGCTCATAAGTTTGGGTCGGATGCGGTTTACCCAACCCTTTCTTGGTCACATCGCGACGGCCGCTTGCCATGATTTTCTTAGGTGGCTCAAAGAGTTGTGGCATGTCAATTTGTAAACCATGCGCCAGTTTCTGCATCGCCTGAAACGTTGGAGAGATCTGTTCGTTTTCGATTTTGCTGAGTGTTGAACGTGCCAATCCAGTACGCTGACTGGCTTCTTCCAGCGTGATGCCGAGCTTGGCGCGAATGTCTTTAATACGCTGACCGAGCTTAAGCGGTTCAATGTTTTGGTCGCCGGATTCCTTGGCGAGAGTCAATGATGGGTACTCATCATAAATGTCTTCTGACATGCTTTCCCTCGAATATTTATTCTTCCTGTAGTGAAAAAACATTGTTGCACGAAGCTACAGATTGATTAAAGACCACAATGGGAAATAAAGCGTGCTTTAGGTAGCAAAAACAGAAACCATGTTTCCTATAGGAAATTTTTGATTGATTGTTCTTTTTACAGGGAGTATGTTACGTCCTTGTTAGATGAAGAGATGCAAGTTACCGCGTTCAAGTGGCAAGGATTTAACATTTGGCTGCGGGTTTGGACCCTGTTTTTGGGGTCAGTTATCAGTGCAAACACCACGAGAAGCCTTGGGGCTCACTCGCGATTGAACCGATAGCAGTGATTACGGAACAACCAACACATGCAGGATTTTGCTCAGGCAGAATCGAATAAGAAGGACCGACGAGCAGCAAGACGCTCAATCGCTCGTCAGATTATGGGAAGGTCATCTACCATGAACGCAAACGTGAACAAAGCTTACCAAAATCACAGCCTGGAGAGTTTCTTCTCCACGAACCTAGCAGCTACGGACGATGCGGTATTTGCCGGCATTCAGGCCGAATACACCCGTCAAAACGAACAAATCGAACTGATTGCTTCTGAGAACATCGTGTCTAAAGCAGTCATGCAAGCACAAGGCACCTGCCTGACCAACAAATACGCTGAAGGCTATCCGGGTCGTCGTTATTATGGCGGTTGTGAGCACGTCGACAGCGTTGAGGCGATTGCTATCGAACGCGCGAAGTCGCTTTTTAACTGCGAGTACGCAAACGTTCAACCTCACTCTGGCGCACAAGCGAACGGTGCCGTGATGCTGGCTCTGCTGCAACCGGGCGATACCATTATGGGTATGTCGCTGGACGCTGGCGGCCACTTAACGCACGGCGCACGCCCAGCCCTGTCTGGCAAATGGTTTAACGCCGTCCAGTACGGTGTAGACCGCGCAACCTTGGAAATCAATTACGAAGACGTGCGCAAACTGGCGCTGGAAAGCCAGCCGAAGCTGATTATTGCTGGTGGCTCAGCCATTCCACGCATCATTGATTTCAAAAAATTCCGCGACATCGCTGACGAAGTCGGCGCGCTGTTGATGGTTGATATGGCGCACATCGCCGGCTTGGTTGCCACAGGCGCTCATCCAAGCCCGCTGCCACACGCACATGTTGTGACCACCACCACACACAAAACCCTGCGCGGCCCGCGCGGCGGCATGATTCTGACCAACCACGAAGAGATCATTAAGAAGATCAACTCGGCAGTATTCCCTGGCCTGCAAGGTGGTCCATTAATGCACGTGATCGCGGCAAAAGCGGTTGCATTTGGCGAAGCTCTGGGACCTGAGTTCTCAAGTTATATTGATTCGGTGATCGATAACGCAAAAGTTCTGGCCGAAGTATTGCAAACTCGCGGCTGTGACATTGTGACTGGCGGAACCGATACACACCTGATGCTGGTTGACCTGCGTCCTAAAGGATTGAAAGGCAACGTGGTTGAGCAAGCACTGGAGCGTGCGGGAATCACATGTAACAAAAATGGCATCCCTTTTGATGAAGAGAAGCCTATGATTACTTCGGGCATTCGTTTAGGTACGCCTGCTGGAACCAGTCGTGGTTTCGGTCGTGAAGAATTTAAACTCATTGGTGAGTGGATTGGCGACGTGCTGGATGGCTTAGTTGAAAGCCCTGAAGGTAACCCGGAAGTGGAACAACAAGTTCGCAAGCAGGTTAAGGCGCTGTGCCAGCGCTTCCCGCTTTACCAATAAACAGTTAATGATGCCTAAGGCGCATAAACGTCAAACCCGATTCAAACGTTTATGCTCACCTTAGGCAGCAAATTCGATACATTTTGGAGATTATGCAATGGACAAAACACTGAAGTTTACAGACAGCCATGAATGGGTGCGCGACAACGGTGACGGTACAGTAACAATCGGTATCTCTGAGCACGCTCAGGAAATGCTGGGCGATGTTGTGTTTGTTGAACTACCAGAAGTAGACAGCGAATGCGATGCTGGCGAAAGCTTCTCACTGGTTGAATCTGTAAAAGCAGCTTCTGATATCTACGCGCCTGTATCTGGTGTGATTGTGGAAGTGAACGAAGACCTTCAGGATAGCCCAGAGCTAATCAACGAACAGCCATACGAAGGCGGCTGGATTGTTAAAGTGAAAATGTCTGACGCGGCCGAACTGGACGATCTGAAAGACGCCGAAGAGTATCTGAGCTCTATCGAAGAAGACTAATGTCTCAGAATAAAGCTGCCCCTGCGGGCGGCTTTTTTTCAAGGTAAAGGAAAATGACTGAATTACTTCACAGCCTAAGCACTCAAAATGAGTTTGTTGCCCGCCACAACGGACCAAACACCGCTGACCAAGCGAAAATGCTCAAAGCGATCAACGCGGCTTCTTTGGAAACGCTGATTGCAGAAACCGTTCCAGCGAACATTCGTCTGGAAAAGCCAATGAGCCTTGCACCAGCGAAAAGCGAAGCCGACATGCTGACTGCCATGAAAGCGTTCGCACAACAAAACCAAATCAAACGTACTTTCATCGGTCAGGGTTACTACAACACTTTCACGCCAAACGTCATTCTGCGTAACGTGATGGAAAACCCGGGCTGGTACACCGCTTACACGCCATACCAACCAGAAATTTCTCAGGGTCGTCTTGAATCGCTGCTGAACTATCAACAAATGGTGATGGATCTGACGGGGATGGAAATCGCGAACGCCTCTCTGCTGGACGAAGCGACCGCTGCTGCGGAAGCGATGGCACTGTGTCACCGCGCGGGTAAGAGCAAGAGCAATGTCTTCTATGTGGCAGACGACGTTCACCCGCAAACCATCGAAGTGGTGAAGACTCGTGCGGCTTTCCTGGGTTTTGAAGTTCAGGTTGGCGCAATCGATTGCCTTGCAGAACAAGACGTGTTCGGTGCTCTGCTGCAATACCCAAGCACCACGGGTGAAGTTCGCGATCTGACGGACATCATCGATAAAGCGCACGCGAACAAGACATTGGTGACGGTCGCGACTGACCTGCTGGCCAGCACGCTGCTGAAACCTGCCGGCGAGATGGGCGCAGACGTAGTGATCGGTTCTGCACAACGTTTCGGCGTGCCGATGGGTTACGGCGGTCCGCACGCAGCCTTCATGGCAACACGTGATGCGTACAAACGTACCATGCCAGGCCGCGTCATCGGTGTGTCTATCGATGCTAAAGGCAACCAGGCACTGCGTATGGCGATGCAAACTCGTGAGCAGCATATTCGCCGCGAGAAAGCGACCTCCAACATCTGTACCGCTCAGGCGCTGCTGGCAAACATGGCCTCATTCTACGCCGTATTCCACGGCGCTGAAGGTCTGCGTACTATCGCTCGCCGCACTCACCACCTGACTGCGATTCTGGCCGCTGGACTGACCAAAGCTGGCTTCGAACTGGCTCACAACAGCTTCTTCGACACCATCACCATCAATTCAGGTGCCAACACTGACGCGCTGTACCAGAAAGCACAGCAGGCCGACATCAACCTGCGTAAATTGCCTGTTCAACTGGGCATCAGCTTAGATGAAACCACCAGCATCGCTGATATCGAAGCGTTGTTTGGCGTGTTCGGCGTCAGCGAAAGCGTTCAGGCTCTGTCTGCCTCCATTGAAGCGAACGAGTTTGCTGCGATTCCAGAAAACTGTCGCCGTACGTCTGAATACCTGACTCACCCGGTATTCAACACGCACCACAGCGAAACGCAAATGATGCGTTACCTGAAAAAGCTGGAAAACAAAGACTTCTCTCTGACGCACGGCATGATCCCACTGGGCAGCTGTACCATGAAGCTGAATGCAGCGGCAGAAATGATTCCGGTGACTTGGCCAGAATTTGGCTGCATTCACCCATTCGCACCCAAAGATCAAGCAGCAGGTTATGCGGCTCTGGCCAGCGATCTGAAAGAGAAACTGTGTGAAATCACGGGTTATGATGCATTCTCGCTGCAACCAAACTCGGGTGCGTCAGGCGAATACGCAGGTCTTATTGCGATTCAGCGCTACCACGAAAGCCGTGGCGAAGGTCATCGTAACGTCTGTCTGATCCCAAGCTCAGCGCACGGTACTAACCCGGCAACCGCATCGATGGTTTCGATGAAAGTCGTGGTGGTGAAATGTGATGACAACGGTAACGTGGATATCGCTGACCTTGCAGAGAAAATCGAAAAACACAAAGACAACCTGTCTGCCATCATGATCACCTACCCTTCTACACACGGTGTGTACGAAGAACAGGTTCGTCAGGTGTGCGAAATGGTACATGCCGCTGGCGGTCAGGTTTACCTGGACGGCGCGAACATGAACGCTCAGGTTGGTCTGACGTCGCCAGGCTTTATCGGCTCTGATGTCTCGCACCTGAACCTGCACAAAACGTTCTGTATTCCTCACGGCGGCGGCGGCCCGGGTATGGGTCCTATCGGTGTGAAATCGCATCTGGCACCATTCCTGCCGGGTCACATTGAAGGCGGCCTGGAAGGCACAGATTTCGCTGTTTCTGCCGCGGATCTGGGTAGCGCCTCTATTCTGCCAATCTCTTGGGCTTACATCGCGATGATGGGCGCAGAAGGCCTGACCAACGCGACTGAAGTGGCGATTCTGAACGCGAACTATGTGATGGAGCGTCTGCGTCCTCACTATCCTGTTCTGTACCGTGGTGCGAATGGCCGCGTTGCGCACGAATGTATTATCGACATCCGTCCGCTGAAAGAAGAAACCGGCATTAGCGAAGAAGACATCGCAAAACGTCTGATGGACTACGGTTTCCACGCGCCAACTATGTCGTTCCCGGTTGCGGGCACGCTGATGGTTGAACCAACAGAATCAGAAGATCTCGCGGAGCTGGATCGCTTCTGTGATGCGATGATCGCGATTCGCGAAGAGATCAACCAAGTTCATTCTGGTGTATGGCCACTGGCAGACAACCCACTGGTGAACGCACCGCATACACAAGTTGACCTTTCAAGCGACGAATGGGTTCACCCGTACTCGCGCGAAATCGCCTGCTTCCCTTCCGCGCAAGCGAAAGCCTCGAAGTACTGGCCAACAGTCAACCGTGTCGACAACGTCTACGGCGACCGTAACCTGATTTGCTCTTGCCCGAGCATTGAGAATTACCAAGAGTAATTACGTTTTTAACGTACACGCAAAAGGCGAACCTTAAGGTTCGCCTTTTTTATTGGCCTAAGATGAATACACACCAACAGCACTATCAGGATTGACTCTAAACTTAACTTTAACCTTAGGATGTCTCATCACCACTCCTGATTGAAGAGAAGTTAACGATGCAAACAATATTAGGCGCCAATGGACAAATTGGCAGTGAACTGGCCCTGAGCCTCAGACGAGACTTCACCAGCGACATTCGCTTGGTCAGCCGTCGCCCGCAGAAAGTGAATGACACCGACCAGCTATTTCAGGCCGATCTGCTCGACCCGGAACAAACATTGCGCGCAGTGGAAGGTTCAGAGACTGTTTACCTGACCGCTGGACTACCAATGGATACACAGCTATGGATGGCGCAATGGCCGACATTGATGCGCAATGTGATTGCGGCATGTGAAACACAAGGGGCAAAACTGGTTTATTTCGACAATACCTACATGTATCCGCAAACCAACGTGCCACAACATGAAAACACGCCGTTTCAACCAAACGGTGGTAAAGGAAACGTTCGCGCTCTGATTACGCGCATGCTGCTGGAAGCGATGGAGCAAGGAAGAGTAAACGCCGTGATTTGCCGCGCTCCGGAATTTTACGGTCCGGGAAAAACGCAGAGTGTTACCAATTCCACCATCATCGACAGCTTGCTGAGAGGCAAAACAGCCAAAGTGTTCCTGCGTGATGATGTCAAACGCAGCCTGATTTACACTCCGGATGCCAGTCGTGCGATGGCTTTGCTGGGCAACACACCCGATGCTTATGGCCAAACATGGCACTTGCCGTGCGATGATAACCGTCTGACTTACCGTGAATTTGTCGCTCTGGCTGCCACAACTTTCGGCGCACAGCCCAAATATCGCGAGTTAAAACAGTGGCAACTCTGGTTAGCCGGCAAAGTCAGTCCAACCATTCGCGACGCGGCAGAGCTGTTACCCCGCTACAAAACCGACAATATTTTTGTTTCAGACAAGTTCAAGCAGCGCTTTCCCGCTTTTCAGATCACAACCTTTGAGCAGGGATTGCATAACATCTGGCTTGAACGCCAGACAAGATAAGCAAAAACGCTTAGTCGCGATCCCACGGGTACACCGTTTCGTTGCTGTGTTGCTGGAAAAAGCGATAGTTGTGCTGCATGTAATCGTCTTTTTTCAGTGCTTTGAGATCCCACAGACTCAGATCAAGCTTGAAGTGAAAATCCGCATTGGTTAGTTGCAGTTGAGTGAACTTCGGTTTGGCAAGACGATAAACCGCACTCTCCGGCGTTTTACAATCAAATGTGACGGTCTCACTCGCTTCATTGTTGACGGTAAGCTGAGCCTGATACGGCATCGCCGAATCGCATGGTGCATCCTTCACGAAGGTAAACAAGAAATGCCCATTGTTGGTGGTGTTGAGGAAGATCGCCAGATGATGATCAACATCGACCTGGCGGTATATCAGCTGTTTGGAATGATGTTCCCGCGCGCTCTGCATTGCGGTGGTATCCAGGCTGATGAACTGACTGTCCACCCAGAACCATTGCAAGCCATGGTCCATGAACGTGAGCGCACGATACGAATGAAATCCTAAATAGCCAAACACCACAAGAAAACCCGTGCTCAGCAACACCAACCATTTAAACAACTTAGACATGAGTACATCTCGGACAAATTGCGGCAGCTTTCCCGGCGATGGGCGCACTTTCCGCTTAAGATAATCCGGCATGATGCAAGGCCAACCGCTATGCTGTCAATCATGACATTATCAATAGGTAATGTTTCCTATTCAGACTTAATGGATGGATTCAAGGCTGACCAACCATCACAGTTATCGTTTTTAGCGTCCGAATAACAATACTCTTACGTCCTGCTTTCAAAGCCCATTTATAATACAGAGGCTTACCCTAATTGAATGCTAAGGAAGTGACATGGACGCAACCATGAAGACGACACTGCTAGCCACGACGCTGCTTATGTCGCCTTTGCTGAAGGCGCAAGAACTCAGCGAGTATGACCAGTGTCTGCTGACCACCACCAAATCACACAGCGGTGAAATGACCATTGATCAGGTGCGTGAGCGCTGCCAGTCGATGAGTGAACAGCCCGCCCCGGCAGAACAGGAAGACTTGCTGAGTCAGCGGCGCGAATCGGAAAAAAGCACCGAGTTCCGCCCATTTGTAATGACGGCGCACCGCATGAACTACATTCTGCCTATCGTCTATACCGACAGCATTAATCGTAAAGCGTATGAAGACACTGGCTGGGCCGATGGGCTGCGCAAAGCAGAATCGGAGTTTCAAATCAGTTTTAAAGTCCCGCTCAACTACACCGATTTGCTGTTTGAAGATGATGCGCTGTTCTTTGGATTTACCCTGCGCTCGTACTGGCAGGTCTATTCTGAATCGATTTCGCGCCCTTTCCGTGAAACCGATTATCAGCCCGAGCTGTTTTATTTCACGCCGACCCGTTGGCAACCGTTTGGTGGCAATACCTGGCTTGGGTTCGGTATTGAGCACCAATCGAATGGCCAAAGGCAGGATCTCTCACGCAGTTGGAACCGCATTTATGCGTCACTGACCTACGAGAAGAATCGCTTGGCTCTCAACCTGCGCCCGTGGTGGCGTATTCCGGAAAAAGACAAAACCAGCGCGGACGATCCCAATGGCGATGACAACCCGGATATCCTCGATTACATGGGCCACTTTGAGCTGACTGGTGCCTACAAATGGGATGATCTGGCAATTAACTTCACCGGGCGGGAAAACTTCGCCACTAACAAAGGTTATGCCGAACTCGGTCTCACGTTCCCGATTTGGGGCAAAGTCCGTGGCTACGCGAAATATTCCACTGGCTACGGCGAAAACCTGATTGATTACAACCACAATCAGCAGCGCTTTGGCTTAGGGATTGCCATCACTGACCTGTTATAAGTTTGCTTAATCCCCGCCCAAAAAAAGCCCGGACAATCACTGTCCGGGCTTTTTCCTTTCACAACACCGTCACTACCACATCAGGTCATCCGGCACGACGAACTCTGCGTATGGATCATCTTCATCCACCACATCACTGGACGCAACCTGCTGTTCAATGATGGTTTGCTCATCACGTTGGGCAATTTTGTTCGCCACACTGCTAGGAATGACCACGTAAGTGTCTTCGTAGCGGGCAATCGCTACGATGCCTTTGATCAGTTGTTCACGAAGCAGCGAGGTGACGTAAAGGGATTTCACCAGGGTACCATCGGTGAAGTTGTATTTGATGTCGCCATCTTTGGTGTTGAGCTTGTTGAGTTCAATCAGCTGTTTCACCTGCGACTGAATTTCTTTACTCAAACGTGCTTCGTTCTTTTGCGTGTTCAGTTCTTTATCGCGCTCTTGCTGTTGGCGTTTTTGCTCTTCAACCGCAGCTTTGACTTCGCGCGACTGAACGCGCGATTTCTTTGCGCCTTTGGTGACTTTCTTGAATTTCTTCTCGTTCACCAAACCTGCTTTTAACATTTGCTCCTGGAGCGTAAGTTTTGCCATGAGATGTCTACTTTCTTTTGCGTTTTGCGCATTCTATCGGCTCAGCCCCTGCAAATAAAGCGACCTGATGAACACCTTCCAAACTCGTCAGCAATTTTCTACTTGCCATATCCACTGCCGATGGCGCTAAACGGCATTTTCAGCCCTAACTCCGGTACTTGACGCCCAACCCAAGCCGGGAATGTATTACTGTTCGGCCCGGGAAACAGCGTGTATTCGTTCGCCCACGGATAAACCGCCACCACATCCTGCACTTTCGGGATCAGTTGTGCGGCTTTCTCACCCTGAATGGAGAGCACTTTTTCTGGTCGCGCGCCATACCAATAGCGGTCGGGCGTAGCGGTTTGATACTGGTACAAAGCAGGCTGACCGCGATCGACTCGCCACCCCACGACCTCATACACGGTGTATTCCTCAGCGTTTTGTGGTTTGACGGCCATCCAGGTATGCACCGCAAACCAGCCACGCCAGCTAAACGCGTCTGCGGCGTAAAACTCTATCACTGCCTGGCGATTATTCTGTGGGTCTGGCGCGATCCCAGCAGGTTCACGGCTTGCTGTACGCCAGTCACTTTGCGTACAGGCACTCAGCAGCGCACCCGTTGCCAACACCAGCCATTTCGCCGACTGTTTAAGCGGTTTCTCAGCAACGCGATAGATTCGTTTCATGTTCACACTTCCTGTTGTCCCTGTCTTACGCTCGAAAGTCACTTTATCAGACCCTTTTCGGATTAGGAAATCCTTCACCACTTGGTATATACGAAGCT
This sequence comes from Vibrio sp. bablab_jr001, assembly GCF_016464285.1. NCBI lineage: Bacteria > Pseudomonadati > Pseudomonadota > Gammaproteobacteria > Vibrionales > Vibrionaceae > Vibrio > Vibrio sp. bablab_jr001. The sequence goes on along the minus strand of NZ_JACDWZ010000046.1, from coordinate 397,313 downwards.
GACGACACCGAGAATCATTACCCGGCTTGACCTGACGGATTGCAGGCGTAAGCTGACCGGATAAGAAGGAGCGCAACCATGAGCCTATTGGTCGACAGAATTGCAGAGCAGCGCATTCAGGCAGCCTTGGATGAGGGTCAACTCAGTGACCTACCCGGTAAGGGCGAGCCGTTGAGCTTGGACGATGACAGCATGGTGCCGCCAGAGCTGAGAATGGGGTATCGGATTCTGAAAAATGCTGGCTATATTCCGCCCGAATTGGCAGAGCGCAATCAGGCACTGCAACTGTGTGATTTGCTGGCCCAGTGTCAGTCAGGTAGTGACGAGCATGTTGACGCGCTCTTTAAACTTCGCCAGATAGAGCTGCGCATGCGGCTCAAAGGGCTCGATACCCGCTTTCTTTATCGCTATCTCAATAACAGAACATCTAACCAAACTTAGTTCAGCGGCGCTGACAGGATGTGCAGCCCCGACACGCAGAACGCGTATGTGGATCCAATCGGCCACGCTGAATTTTGCAATACGCGTTTTTCAGCGCCCGCCGGGCCGCAAACCAATCCTGCGGCTTTTCCAGCAGTAAATAGCCATTAAAACGTTTGACGAGCGGCTCACGATACTCTTCGATAAATCGGCTATCAAAGTCGATGTCGAAATAGGTCAGCGCTTGCTCAATCGACGTGAAACTGGCAATGATCTGCTGAATGTTCTTGTCGCTCACTGAATAAACCTCCGTAACAGAAGGTTCAGTCTACAAACCTAAAACGCCCGCTGCATTGATTTCGCGCGGGCGTTTTTGAAATGGGTTTCGCAAACGCGAATCACAGAATCAGATGCGTCAGCCGACTGATCACTTCGTGTCCGGGTTGGGAAAGCGTCCAGATAAATCCGGCGATATTGATGAAAATGGTCAGCCACAGAATGGTTTTAAATGGCTGCTTTTTCGATTTATGCCGAAGCTGACTTTGTGCCAGCAGCGCTCCGGGCCAGCCACCCGCCAGCGCCATAGCGTGCAACTGACTTTCTGGAGTGCGCCAGTTGCCATGTTCGGCAGCCCGCTTGTCGCTTGCATAAGCCTTGTAGGTCAGGATGCTCATCACCAAGTAAAGCGGAATAAACAGCACGGATCCGCCCAGCAACAGCGTAGCGCCAGAGACAAAGACCAAAAACGTGCCACCGAACAAAGTGGTCAGCGATAAGGCTTTCAACCCTGTCAGCTCCACATTGACCGCATTCAACCGACCTTTACTGTCCTGTTCAATATCGAACAGCACGGTATCGTTTTTCGCCAATCGTTTGGATCTGCTTTTCATGGCTGAAACATGAACAAAGATTTTACTCTTGCCGTCCGGAGCAGTAATAAATCCATACCCCTTGTCGTCATGCCAACGTGTTATTTTGCCTTTCACTTATTGTTATATCTCAGCCAATGTTTGTTTTTAGTAAGCTTAAACCACTTCAGCCTGAACGCTAGCAATGACATTACCGTCACTATTACTGCATGCGACGAATGTTCAACCAGAATGACTGCTGACACGTATTAATAAAATGCTTGCGCTTGGGCGTGATATTTATTGTCTCAGGTTCATGCACGACGTGATAACTGATCCAGCACTCCGCACACACCATCTCATTCAATGAATGCTCGAACGTTTGCTCAACCGACTGGTGAACGACAACCCCGTTGGAGAACGTTACCGTCTGCTCACGAGTACAGAGCTGTTCTCCGTTGTCATCCAACGTGATTTCTTCGGTGATTTCACGCTTGGCAATGGTCACAAGCGCATTGTGATCCACAATAGCGGCCACATAAAAATGAAGGTCGTTCATAAGTTCGGGAGAATGAAATTGAGGCTGATATTGTGCCACGCTTGCCCCGTTTCGGCATCCTTAGGAAGGTTAAATCTTTGACAAAACAAAGGCGAACGCTACGTTCGCCCCGGGATGAAAGAACACGTTCGGCTCAGTATGTTTTACTTTTCTGTTCCTTGTCTTTCTTCATCATTTTGTCTTGATCCATTTTTCGGTCGAGTTTTGCTTCACACTCTTTCGCGCTGCGGCCATCTTTCTCACAGGCTTTGAGTTTCATCATGTACTCTTCACGCTCTTGTGCCGTCATCGCTTTGGAATTGGCTTTATCCATCGATTTGTTGGCTTTGTCTTTGCTCTTTTCTTTGGATTCTTTGTGCATTGAGCCCGATTTACCATCCTGCTTCATCTGACGGTCCATTTTCGCTTCACACTCTTTCGCACTGCGGCCATCTTTCTCACACGCTTTGAGTTTACTCATGTACTCTTCGCGCTCTTCATCCGACATACCCATCTTTTCATGCATGGCATCCATGTCTTCGTCGTCCATCATCATGCTTTGACCTTGCATCATGCCTTGGCCTTGCTGAGCATTGTCCGACATCATCGAATTACTTTTCTCGTTGGCATGAGCAAATGCAAATACCGAGAAACTGCAGGTTAAACCAATCAGCCATGCCGTTGTCCATTTGTTCATCGTCATTCTCGCTTGTTCCGGTTGAATACCTCCTACAGTGTAGTTCAACCTTCGACAGCGTGGAGTGTGCAGATCCAATTCCTTTTGGCTCTGCATACTCCAAATATTACGCTTTTGCTTTGACTGCGTCAGAAACGGGTGCAGCAGTACTTTCAGCCTGCGCGGCCATCAGTGCTTTGACCTCTATTTCCTTGATTTTCTTACCCATCGCTGCCTGAAAAACCTTAAACATCAGACCGCTGAAAAAGCTGCTCAGCGTGATGGTAAAAAATGCCGACACAATTAGATCCACCAGCCAATATGAGCTTTGGACCACCACGGGCTGGTATATCGCAACACCGGCAATCACCACCCAATGGCTCATGCAGTAAAAGCAGCGAAACAGGTAACCTGTCATGTGTCCCAAACGTTCAGTGAACGCACGCAGCGGTGCAAACAGCTCGGTTTGAGTGATGGTGATGGAAATGCTGGCGGCCCCGATGGCCAGTACCAAACAAACCCAAATACTGTGCAGTAATTCTTGGTCAATTAGTGTATTCATAAGCACGCCTCCTAACGTAACTCAAAAAGTTACAATATGAGATAAGCGAGATCAACACCAAAATTTACAAGGTTATTTTTTAAGCAGCATGGTTTGAGAGAATCTACTCAAGTTGAGCGATGAATTCCTGACTCAGGTCAGCCAGAGAGATTTGCGAAAAACGCTTAAGCAACAGCGATTCGGCCTCTTGCAACACTTCTCGCAGCGAAGCATTCACCGCTTTTTCGACCACGCAGTTGGGGTTGGCGTTATCAAAACCGATCGAGAAAATCTTTGGTTCCCCGACCGCCTGATAAATATCCAACAGCGTCACACGCTGTAAATCACAAGAGAGTGTCCAACCCCCGCCCTGCCCTTTGGCCGAAGTGACATAACCCGCTTCACGCAGGCCCGCCATGGTGCGACGAATCACCACCGCATTGGTGCCGAGCATGGTGGCAAACTGCTCTGACGTCATCGGCTGTTTAACCAGATGCAACAGAATATGCAGAACTCGTGAAAGGCGGCTGTCTAGTCTCATCGTATGGAATTGTCGTTGAAAGGATCAGGCCGCCATCTTAACAAGCAGAAGCGTGAAGACCAACGGCCAATTTATAAGGAAGACGAGTCAAATCAGGAACGTGAACTCAGCAGCACACCGCCACCCATGGTAATGAACAAGCTGCCGCTCACTTTAGCCATGACCTGTTCAAAGCGGCCACGACTGACTTTCTGCCCCAGTTGTGTCACTAACCACACATAGGCCAGATGTACCGACGTTACCGTCACCGCGATGGTCAAAAACATCACGGCAAACTGCTCGCTATGCGGGTGCGTTACATCGAGAAACTGTGGTAAAAAAGCTGACAGAAAGATCATAGTTTTCGGATTACTGGCGGACACTAGAAAAGATTGGCGAAACAGTTGGCGATTGCTCTTTTTCGCGCCGTTGGCTTTACGTTCGATGATCGGCAAGCCTTGTTGTTTCTGACGCAAAGCTTTAACGCCAAGGTAAATCAGGTAGGCGCCGCCAAGCACTTTCATCACCAAAAACCACATCGGCATTTTACTCAGCAGTTCTCCCACGCCGAGAGCCACCAAGCAGACAATAATCAACTGACAGCTGAGATTACCCAACACAGTGACAAAGGTGGTGCGCCAGCCATACTGCACCGCATTTTTCAGCACTAGCAGTACGTTCGGCCCTGGTGTCAACGTGGTCGCCAGATACGCCAGAGCAAACATCATCCACAGTTCAATACTCATCATTCTTCCTTGATTGAAAACACACGCTTACCCCAGCCACACCATAAGGCCACTGATAAGTAACAATAAAAAGCCAGCGATACCCACAGACAGCGAAAAGCTCAGGTTGTTGTACACTTCTGTGCTATCCCTATCATATCTCGCCAAATCAACATCAGCCATTGAGGTAGAAGACGACACCGCCTGACCAGGAACCTTATCGTAGGTGATGTAGCCAAGTCCAATCGCAGCCGCACCAGTGAAGGCAATATAATCAACCCAAGTGATATCAGCAAAATAAGGAATGGTCAGTTTTGCTGCCGCCGCTATCGCCACAATCACCACCAGCGATTGCAGGATGGATTTCAGAAATTGGTTCATTCTCTCTATCGCCTTATGTTGTGCGCAACCACGCTAATTGCGGCGCCGTTTTGCTGGCGACAAATTCGGTCACATCGTAAGCCGCGAGCCCGTGCACAAAAAACGGATCCTGCGCCAGCACCGCATCGAGATCCGCCCGGCTTTCAGCCTGAGCAAGAATAACACCACCAGTGCGTGGTTCTTTACGTCCAGAGGCGAGAAAATGCCCCGAAGCGTAGTAACGATCCAGATAATCAATATGATCCGCGAGATGCGGTTCCACATCCGCCAAGTCAACCAGATAAGTCAGAGAGACCACAAACATAAGCGCTATCCTGCATTGAGTGAATTCCGAACAGCAATCATTATGTCATTGATTTCATAAATGAACAGTCTTTGTTCATGGTGAGAGGAGAACTTCCTCCAGCGCTTCGTAAATCAGTTTGTTGTCCACCCGCTTGCTTTCCATCAACGCAATGGAGTGTACAGGTAACGTAAAGGGTTTAATATGCAGCGCTTTCAAGCTGGTATTAAGTACCACATGTCTGCCCAGCGTAATGTGCGGAATGTAAGATCGATTTTCCGGGCTGAAAGGCGTATCAACCAGCTTCATTCTCAACTCCGATTGCAGCGTCATCAGTGGCAGGTGTTCAGCCACTCCCAGCCAGACAAGCTGACGGCCTTTGATATTGAAATGGCCAAGACGATCAATACGCAGCACCATCGGCGCACATTCAAGCTCATGCAATAAGCCTTTGAGCGTGGGTAAATGCTCACTTGCAACGTCACCGATAAATTCCAGCGTGAGATGAAAATTTTCGCTGTGGGTAAACGTGCCGTTGTCTGCATGTGCTTTTAGCGTGTCCCGCTCTTGGCTAAGCCGCGCCTTGGCTTCATCAGCAAAAGTCAGTGCGAAGAAACAACGTTTATCTGAGCTCATCATCCGTTCCGTTTGGTAGCAATAACTAATGATACGCCACAACTTCTTTACCCGGTGTGCAATATTTCAAAGCTTTGTATGCCCAGTCAAAGCGCTGGTCGCGTAAGCAGATAAGGTTTAACCTGTTGACTCAGATTAACAAGGTCACAGGAGGAGAACCTTGAAATTCGCAATTTTAGGCGCTGGCGGCATTGGATGTTATTACGCAGCGCGCTTGCTCAACGCGGGGCACGATGTGGTTCTGGTCGCCCGTGGCGCGCACCTCGAGGCTCTGAAAACCCAAGGGCTATCGCTGACTCATCCCGATTTTTCTTTTGCAGGCAAAGTGAACGCCACTGACATCGCAGGCCTTTGCGAGCACTCTAACGCCGCTGATTTCGATCTGCTGATCCTCGCTTCCAAAGGCAGCACCACGGCGCCGATTCTTGAACAGATGCAAAGCTGGCTCGCATCCAGCCCGGTGCCAATGTTATCGATTCAAAATGGTGTCACCAACGAACAAGTAATTGCCGATGCGCTCGGCGTTGAGCGCACGATTGGTGGCCTGGCGGTCAAAATCGGCGCCCATGTGCTCAAGCCCGGAGTGGTGGAAGCCACCGGCATGGCGCAGATTGATTTCGGTGCTTGGCCGAACGCCGCGCAAAACCCGGCTATGCAGCCATTTCTAAAGCAGCTTGCGAACGTGTTCAGCGATTCAGGTATCCCCAACCAGTTGTATGACGATGTGAGTTACGCATTGTGGCGCAAACTGATGATCAATAATGCGGTCAATCCGATTACCGCGCTGACGATGAAAGACACTGGCGTGGTGACGCGCGATCCGGTGCTACGCCGCACAGTGCATGCCATCATGCAGGAAACCGCGCGCGCAGCGAGTGTCGCAGGTGTAACAATGACTAAGCAGGATGTCGATGCCATGTTCGAACTGATCTGTCAGTTTGACCCGATCAAAACGTCCATGCTGGTCGATCGCGAGAAAGGCCGCCCGATGGAGATTCACGAAATCTGCGATCCGGTGATTGAAAACTGCCGCCAATTGGGTGAACCAGCCTACAACACCGAACTGATCAGCCAGCTACTGCAACACGCCAGTGGGCAACTGTCGGCCTAATCATTTACACTCGCCCATTATGTTTCGAGCGACAAAACGGCAAACTAACCAACAGGAACCGCTGTGAGCAACTACTTTGACAGCCCGTTTTCAGGCAAACCGTTAACTGAGCAGGTGACCAATCCCAATATTCACGTTGGCCGCCACAGTTACTATTCCGGCTATTATCACGGCCACAGTTTCGACGATTGTGTCCGCTACCTGAACCCAGATCGCGATGATGTGGATCGACTGATCATCGGCGCATTCTGCTCCATCGGTTCTGGTGCGGTATTCATGATGGCGGGCAATCAGGGCCACCGCACGGACTGGATCAGTACGTTCCCGTTTTTCTATATGGAAAACGAACACTTCACCGATGCCGCTGATGGCTTTGTCCGCTCGGGCGATACCGTGATTGGCAATGATGTGTGGATTGGTTCAGAAGCGATGATCATGGCCGGTGTCACCATAGGTGATGGTGCCGTGATTGCCAGTCGGGCGGTGGTGACCAAAGATGTCGCGCCATATGAAATCGTCGGTTCAAACCCAGCCAAACACATTCGCTTTCGTTTTGAGCCCGAGCAAATCGAAAAGCTACTGGAAATGCAGTGGTGGCACTGGTGTGATGCACAGCTTAAAGGTGCAATGAAACTGCTGACCTCCGGCGATATCGATGGATTGTATCAATACTGGCGAAGCAAAATCCGTAACCATTAAACCACGCAAAACCTGTCTTTAATTTTCCAGTTTTCATCCTCCTATGACGGCGTAAAAACCGTCATGTGTCACACACTTTTGTGGCTCGTTGTGGCTGGATATTTTGTCGCATTCCATTCACTTTCGGCACTTTTCTTAAACTCTTTTTACCCTTAAGTAACAAATAGTTATCACAATAAGCCAATATCCGTTAAGGTGCACAATTTTGCATAACCACGGTTAACTTTTATGCACCATTGCAGTATTACTGGTAATCAGTTCAGGGCAACAACAAAACGGAACCGAGAGCCATTTCTCACCTTCCGTATTTGAACCCCTCAGCTGTAGACCTAACCACGCTTGCAGTTTTACTGTCGCAGTTCTTACGCCTACCCCTGTCTGCTGTTCAATCACGTTTGCCCATCATGATTTTTAATTGATCAGGAGACTCGCTATGAGTGATATCGCGCTCTCTATCAGCATCCTCGCGCTGGTAGCGGTGTTGGGTCTGTGGATTGGGAATTGGCGTGTTTATGGCGTCGGTTTGGGGATCGGCGGAGTGCTGTTTGGCGGCATTCTGGTTGGTCACTTCACCGGTGCTTGGGGCGTCAAACTCAACTACGAAACCCTTCACTTCATTCAGGAGTTTGGCCTCATTCTGTTTGTTTACACTATCGGAATACAGGTCGGCCCCGGTTTTTTCTCTTCATTGAGAAGTTCCGGGCTCAAACTCAACGGCTTTGCGGCCCTTATCGTTCTGCTCGGTTGTGCGGTAACCGTCGCGCTTTACTATGTGTTTGATGTCCCACTGCCCGTCATTCTCGGCGTCTTTTCCGGTGCGGTGACCAATACGCCATCGCTCGGTGCCGGACAGCAAATCCTGACCGAACTGGGTGAGCAGAGCAACCTGCTGGATCTCACTGGTATGGGTTACGCTATCGCTTATCCGTTCGGTATCTGCGGCATTCTGCTCACGATGTGGCTGCTGCGCATGATTTTCCGCGTCAACGTCAACAACGAAGCCGAGGAGTTTGAAACCCACAACGGCCACAAAAAAGAGAGCCTGCACACCATTAACGTTGCGATCAAAAACCCCAACTTAAACGGCTTGCTGCTGAAAGACATTCCTGCGCTTAGCGAAGGCGATATTGTTTGCTCCCGCCTCAAACGCGGTGAACAACTTCATGTACCAAAACCCGATTCCCGCGTTGAAGTGAACGACCTGCTGCATTTGGTCGGCGACAAAAAAGCGCTGGAAAAAGCCCGTCTGGTGATTGGGGAAGAAGTCGATGCTTCACTCTCTACCCGTGGCACCGAACTGCGCGTGCAGCGTTTGGTGGTGACCAATGAAATTGTGCTGGGTAAAAAGCTGCGCGATTTGGATTTAAAAGAGAAGTACGACGTCGTCGTGTCACGCTTAAACCGTGCGGGTATCGAGCTGGTTCCCACCAGCAATTCAACGCTGCAATTTGGTGACATTCTCAATCTGGTTGGTCGTCAGGAAGCGATTGAAGCCGTGAGTGGCATGGTGGGTAACGCGCACCAAAAGCTGCAACAGGTGCAAATGCTGCCAGTGTTCGTAGGTATCGGTTTAGGTGTCTTGCTGGGCTCGATTCCGTTCTATCTGCCGGGCTTTCCTGCCGCGATTAAACTTGGTTTAGCGGGCGGCCCGCTGATTGTCGCGTTGATCCTCGCCCGTATTGGTAGCATCGGTAAGATGTACTGGTTTATGCCACCAAGCGCCAACTTAGCGCTGCGTGAAATCGGTATCGTGCTATTTCTGGCCGTGGTCGGGCTTAAATCCGGCGGGAACTTTGTCGAAACGCTGGTACAAGGTGACGGCGTAAGTTGGATGGGCTACGGCGTGTTGATCACCGCGATTCCGCTCATCACGGTCGGCATTCTGGCTCGCGTACTCGGCCACATTAACTACCTGACTATCTGCGGCATGCTGGCTGGTTCGATGACCGATCCACCAGCGCTGGCTTTTGCCAACGCCATTCACGAAGAGAGCGGCGCTTCTGCCCTCGCCTACGCTACGGTCTATCCACTGGTGATGTGTTTAAGGATCCTCTCGCCGCAAATCCTGGCGCTGATCCTGTGGAGTATGTAGATAAAAAAACGGGCTTAGGCCCGTTTTTTTATCGTCAGTATGGAGAAGTCTGGTCACCGGATCCACTTATTCAATCACAGTGTTCAAGTGAGTTTATGATTTAGCCAAAATCTCTTGGCGAATAATCTCAGCGCCAGCGCTCAGGGCATTCAACTTACCACGGGCAACGTCACGTGACAGAGGCGCCATACCGCAGTTGGTGCATGGGTAGAGCTTATCCGCATCGACAAATTGCAGCGCTTTGCGCAGCGTGTCAGCTACTTCTTCTGGGGTTTCAATCGTGTTGGTCGCCACGTCAATGGCACCCACCATCACTTTCTTGCCGCGCACCAGTTCCAGCAGTTCAATGGGCACACGTGAATTGTGACATTCGAGCGAAATGATATCGATGTTCGATTGTTGCAATTTCGGGAACACTGCCTCGTATTGACGCCATTCATTCCCGAGCGTCTTTTTCCAATCGGTGTTGGCTTTGATGCCGTAGCCGTAGCAGATATGGACCGCGGTTTCGCATTTCAGGCCTTCGATCGCACGCTCCAGCGCCGCAATGCCCCACTCGTTCACGTCATCAAAGAAGACGTTAAACGCAGGTTCATCGAACTGAATGATGTCCACGCCCGCAGCTTCCAGCTCTTTCGCTTCTTCATTCAGAATTTTGGCAAATTCCCACGCCAGTTTTTCGCGGCTCTTGTAGTGATCATCGTAAAGGGTGTCGATCATGGTCATCGGCCCGGGCAGCGCCCATTTGATCGGCTTGTCGGTTTGCTGACGCAGGAACTTGGCATCTTCGACAAACACCGATTTTTGACGTGACACCGGTCCCACCACGGTTGGCACACTCGCTTCATAGCGATTACGAATCGTGACCGTTTTGCGGTTCTCAAAATCAACGCCGCTCAGGTGCTCAATGAAGGTGGTCACAAAGTGTTGGCGCGTCTGCTCGCCATCGCTGACGATATCAATTTCCGCCTGTTGCTGCTCTTGCAGTGACACACGCAGCGCGTCGTGCTTGCCGTCGGTGAGTTCCTGACCTTGCAGTTTCCAAGGCGACCAAAGTGTTTCCGGTTGAGCAAGCCACGTTGGTTTCGGTAGGCTGCCAGAGGTTGAAGTGGGTAATAGTTTTTTCATAGTCAATTCTTCTATCAATTTGAGTGAATTACAAAGGTGTGTTGGCAGACCACTGTTCAAGAATGGTTTGATAAGGCTTGATAAAGTGCTCTTGCGCAAACTTCCCTTGTTCAACCGCTAACTGGCTGCGCTCTGCACGGTCATACACGATTTGGGTAATGGAATGATCGAGATTCTTTAAATTCGGCTGGTAGCGTTTACCTGCCGACGAATTCGCATTGTAGATCTCCGGGCGATAGATCTTTTGGAACGTCTCCATGGTGCTGATGGTGCTGATCAACTCCAGATTGGTGTAATCATTCAGCAGATCGCCAAAGAAGAAAAATGCAAAAGGCGCGGCGCTATTCGCAGGCATGAAGTATCGCACCTGCAAACCCATTTTTTTGAAGTATTGCTCGGTCAATGACGACTCATTCGGCAGGTATTCATAGCCCAGAATCGGATGGTAATTTTCCGTGCGATCGTAGACTTTGCTGTCTGACACACTCAGGCAAATCACCGGCGGCTTAGCAAACGCTTCTTTGTAGGTTGAGGAATCCACAAAGGTTTTGAAGAGCTTGCCGTGCAGGTCGCCAAAACCTTCTGGAATCGAGAATTTCGCTTGGTTCTTGTTGTGCTCCAGCAGCAATACGCTGAAGTCGTAATCGCGCACGTAAGATGAGAAGTTATTGCCAACAATACCTTCAATACGTTCGTTGGTTTTGTGGTCAAGGATGTTGGTTTTCAGAATCTCAATCGATGGGAATGTTTGGCCGCTGCCTTCGATATCTAAATCCACCGAGATGATTTCCAGCTCAACAGAGTAACGATCGCCGGTGGCGTTGTCCCAGTTCGCCAGCGCGTTGAAACGGTTATCAATCATTTTCAGCGCATTGCGCAGGTTCGACTGGCGGCTTTCGCCGCGCGCCAGGTTGGCGAAGTTCGTGGTAATGCGGGTGCTATCAGAAGGATGATAATTCTCATCAAAGACCACACTGTTAATCGTAAATTTAAAGCCTGTATTCATCGTAATCATCCTTCCTATTGCTTGAGCTAAACCTGATTGACTTTACTGCTCTCTCTGTACTTTTCACTGTTGTTATTCGACGTGGGCTGCGTGATTGGGTTGGGTTAACCAGCCACATCAATATTATTTAGAGTTATGAGCGCTGTATTTTTTATACATGTGCGGTTATATGAATAAAAGTGGCATTACTTCATGTTCAACATGAAAATAATTAATGATGATTTTTGGACGGTGTTAGCACAGGACGGAATAGAGGGTGAAGCGCCAAATGGCGGCCTAACATATTCGCTATCCAGCGCAATCATACTTTAGTGAAAGGCGGCACAAGCTCAACGTTCTACAGGTAAAAATCACGCTATAGTTTAGGCGCTACTCTGCTGTTTCAACGCTGACCCGGCTGTCGGCAATACGGAGCTGCAGGGATAAAAAATCACAATAATAATGACTAGGACGAAGTATGCTATCCGCTCAACAACGTATTGGCTTGAGCCTGACTGCCTGCGCTATTTTGGCAGTGGCAGGCGGCCTCTGGCTTGGTATTGAAAGTGCCGCACTGATTATTCTCACCGCCGCTGTCGTGCTGCTATTGCAGCGTGCCGGGCAAACCGCTGTGTCTTCGCACCCACTCACGAAAGAGGCAGACGCTGTGGCGCCGTTGATTGCCGCCGAACTCAACAATAACGCCGTCAGCGCGGCCAATGTGTCCTACGCAATTGATGTGGTGAAAGCGCAAACCTCGCGCCAAGTCGCCTCCATTCACACCATTGCTGACACCTCGAATGCCATTACCGAAACGCTTGCCGTGACGGCCACCAGCGTGCAATCTGCGCTGGAAGCCACTCAGACTATGCGCGATACCAGCGAGGAAGGCCGCGGCGAGCTGGAATCGGCCATCGCAGGCATGCAACAGATTAGTGCGCAAACAGCCACGTCTGTGGCTCAAATCCAGACACTGGATCAGCAAGTCCACCGCATCAAAACTGTCGCCGAAGTGATTGAAAATATTGCGGCGCAAACGAACCTGCTGGCGCTCAATGCCGCCATTGAAGCGGCGCGCGCAGGCGAAAGTGGCCGTGGGTTTGCGGTGGTGGCGGATGAAGTTCGCAGCCTTGCCGAACGCACTTCGCGCAGCACCGATGAAGTATCCGGCATTGTGCAACAAATTTTTGATGAGACGCAGGAAGTGACGGCCACCATCACCGCGCTGTCCGATAAAGTCGAACAAGGCGTGACTCAGGTTGAAAGCGTCAATCAGCGGCTGCACAGCATCGCCCACCAATCGCAGGAAGTGGAGTCACAAATGAGCGGCATCAGTCAGGATGTGATTGCCAACGAACATAGCCTGCGCCAGATTGCTGAATCAATTGAACATATTCAGCGCGAATTGTCCGACAGCGACAACGAGCTGTCTGATTTACAAAGCGAAGCTGAGCAATTGATGCAGATTGCGGAACACAGTAATGCGGTGTTGGTGGAACACTTTGAAGAGAGCATTCACCGTCCGTTTTACGATTTAGCCGCCGGACTGGCGAAGGCGGTAGGCGAGCGTTTTGAAGCCGATATCGCATCGGGCAAGATCGCCGAACAAGCTCTGTTTGATCGTCAGCACAAGCCTATTGCCAATACTTCGCCGGCCAAGTATCACACCGCGTTTGATCAATATTGCGATGCCGTATTGCCTGAACTGCAAGAGCCGATCATCAAACAGCGCCGCGAAATGGTGTACGCGATCGCCACCGACGATCACGGTTACGTACCGACCCACAATAATCAGTTCTGTCAGGCTTTGACGGGCGATCCCAAAGTGGACATGGCCAGAAACCGCACCAAACGGATTTTTGGTGACCGCGTCGGCCTGCGCTGCGGCAAGCATACTCACACCATGTTGCTGCAGACCTATAAACGCGATACAGGCGAAGTGATGCATGACATTTCTGTGCCTGTAATGGTTAACGGACGACATTGGGGCGGCATGCGCCTTGGTTACTATCCGCCGCAATAATCCGCTCTGGCGGCTGACCTGCGACGTGCCATCACACGTCGCAGGCCATTCGCCTCGCTAATCCGTGTTTAGCTTCCTGTTCATTCGATTCCGTGACATTCACGTGCCACACTGACGATTCGTGCAATCTAACTGTGACGTTTTGAGTAATTTCCTCAATTGATAGTGTCTTTTATGTCATTTAGACTCGCGCAATGGACATGCTCATCATCTTCAAACTTTACCTGCTTTCCGGTCTGGCTTTTTTCGCCGCCTCCTTTGCCATATTCTCGCGAAACCTCAAAAACAGCAGCATTCGAATCGCCAAAGTCCTGCCGATTTTTGCGCTGTTTGGCCTTGTCCACGCTTTTCACATTTGGACCGAACTCTACTTCGATCTCTACCAACACGAATTCATTCTGACCCGCGGCATCGACGCGTTTCGCGTGTTCAAACTGGGGCTGTCGTTTTTACCACTCGCCTATTTCGCCTGGCGAATGCTACCGCTGAGCATGTGGCCGCAGCAGCATATCGCATTGATTAAAAAGGCGATCATTCTGCTTTTGTTTCTTCTTGTGGCCAGCCTTTACTGGCTCTACACCCATTATTCTTTCCCCGTATTTATCCATTACGCCAGCAACCATATTCGCTGGGTATTCGGCTTAGGGTTCAGTACGTTGGCAGGCCTGGCGACATACAGTTACGCCGACCGCGTTGAGTTTGAAGGCTTTGGTTCGTCACGCGCATTCAAACTGCTGGGCATTGCGCTGATTGGTTATGCGTTCAGCGCCGGTTTTCTGACCGACGATGCCGCGCAGCGGGTGCAAGTGATTAGTCTGCTGTGTGCTTACGGCATTCTGCTCAGCCTGTGGAATGCGATGCGCGTATTTGACCGTGAACACGACCAACAATTGCAATCGGCGCTACAACTCTCCTTGCAAGACGCCAAACTCCGCGAATTGGGTGAACTGACTTCCGCCATCGCTCACGAAATCAAAACGCCCATCAGCAGTGCGATGATGAGCTGCGATTTACTGGAAAATCAGCTCTCGCACGACAGCAATCACAAGCGCCAAATCGACCGTATTCGTTATGGCCTGAGCCGCGCGGCGGAAATCAGCCAGGAAGTCCTTAACTACGCACACCACAAGCCAATTGACCGCCAACCAGTAATGCTGGCGGAAGTGATTGATCAGGCGTTATCACTCAATCATTACCGCTTAGAAGGTTTTGACTTGCTGGTGAATGTCGATCGCCAACTGAAGATTTTTGGCGATGCCGGGTTACTGGAAGAGGTGTTCAGTAATCTTATCGGCAACAGCGTCGATGCCAGCCAGACTCACAAATCACTGCGCATTCAGGGGTTTCAGAATAAGCTTAACGCCATTCTGACTTTTACGGATTGCGGTGGTGGCATGCCTGAATCTCTGCTTTCCAAAGCGACTCAGCCCTTTTTTACCACCAAGCCCAAAGGGGAAGGCACGGGGATGGGGCTGGCGCTGTGCAAACAAATCATTACGCAACACAACGGCGAACTGTTACTTTATAACCACGATAATGGACTCACAGTCGAAGTTCGCATCCCGAGGAAAATGCAATGACGTTACAACTGTTACTCGCAGAAGACGATCCGCAGCTTCGCGAAGTGCTCATCGAAGCGCTGACTTTAGAATCTTTCGCGGTCACCGCCTGTGACAACGCAGAAGACGCCCTCGACATCGCCGCCAAGCAGCCGTTTGATCTGGCCCTATTCGATGTCGTGATGGGCGGGATGACGGGCATTGATGCCCTGACGACTCTGCGTCGCCTGCAACCGAACATCGGCATCATCATCACAACCGCGTTTGCGACGGTGGATATTGCCGTCGATGCGATGAAGAAAGGCGCCGATGAATTTCTGACTAAGCCATTTAATCTCGCGGCTTTATCAGTCACTCTAAAGCGCGTCCACGCAGAGCACGCACCGAAAGCAGATATTGCCGAAAGCGAGCATGATCAGATCTTCAGTGCCCTGTCGAATCCGATTCGTCGCACGGTGGTCAAGCAGCTCAAGCTGCACCGCAAAGTGAAGTTCATGGATTTGTGCCGTATGGTCGGAATTGAAGACCACACCAAATTCAATTTCCATCTGCGCCAACTGGTCAACAGTGGCTTGGTATCGAAAGAAGAAGGCCGGGTGTATTCGCTGACCGCACAAGGCATGCAGATCTACGCCAGCCTGCTGAAATAACCCATCCCGCTGATTGAGTGGTTCGGTGTCCCGCGCACCGAACACTTGAAGCGCCACCGAGTCAGTGACCACGCGTGAGACAAGCGTTCAACACGGATTGTTGGTTAACGTTAAACCTATACAAATCCTGCCCGTCACATCGAATGAGGCGTTGGTGCGACATCAACAAGTGTTAACGACACCAGCAAACGCCAGATAACACAGAGCCACGCGACTCACTTAGAGGCGTAAAGGCTTGGCTCTTCGACTATTTGGCTTTCGGCGCTTGGCGTTTCACCTTACCCTGAAACTGTTTAATACTGCTCTTATTGTTGGTGCGACGGTTGGCCTTTTTATCCCGTGGCGCACGTTTGCTCTCACCTGTTGACGGTTTGTCCGTCACAGGAAAGCCTGCCAAATCTTGCACTGGTAATGCACGTTGAGTGAGGTGACGAATCGCGTTCAGTGCGTCCATTTCACCATGACAGACCAACGACATCGCCACACCTTGCTCGCCTGCGCGGGCAGTGCGCCCCACTCGGTGAACGTATGTTTCGGCATGCATTGGCAGTTCAAAGTTGATCACGACTGGCAGCTGTTCAATGTGAATGCCGCGCGCTAACAGATCCGTGGCGATCAGTACGTTTACCTGACCTGATTTAAACTGAGCCAGCGCTTCTTCTCGCTCATCTTGACTCTTATTACCATGCAGCGCAGTGGTTGACACACCCGCTTTATTGAGCTTCTTCGCTAAGCCATCGGCGTTCTCTTTCGCACCGATAAAGACCAACACCTGCGTCCAAGCATTTTGTTGGACAAGTTCAATCAACGCTTTGGTTTTACTGCCTTTATTGACTAAAAACAGCGTTTCAGTGATGTCTTGATTGGTGCTGTTTTCTTGATGCGCAGCCACCTGTTTGGGTGCGCGCATCAACTGCTTCGCTTTTTCCTTCAACGCATCAGAGAAGGTCGCTGAGAACATTGCCGTTTGGCGCTGATTGGCGGTTTGCATCGCGATGTTTTGTACATCCGGCCAAAAGCCCATGTCTAGCAAACGGTCGGCTTCATCCAATACGAGGGTATGAATATGGCTCAAATCCAAGCCGTTATTCGCCAGATCAACCAAACGACCGGTCGTCGCGACAAGAATATGAGGATTTGTCGCGAGCGCCTGCTGCTGTTGCGCTTTATCAACGCCGCCACACAAACACACCGCGTTGAGTTCAAGCGCTTGACCAACTTGGTTGATCGCTTCACTCACTTGGATTGCCAGCTCACGCGTTGGCACAAGAATCAGCGCTTTTTGCTGAGGATTTGCGTTGAGTTTTTCTAACAACGGCAAAGCATAAGCGAGCGTTTTGCCGCTGCCGGTATTCGCCAATGCCAACACGTCTTTGCCAGCTAATAACTCTGGAATAACTAACGCTTGAATATCGGTCGGCTTCTTGACGTCTTTTGGCAGTGCGTGAATTAGCTCAGAACTCAATGAGAGAGTAGAAAATGGCATTAGCGGAACCTTGTGCTTTGGGTTGAAGAGGCAATAGAAACAATAAAAAGCGGGAAAACGCAGGCGCGGACTCTACCACAATCTACGGGGTGAACCATCCTATTTTAGGCGCTGAAAGCAAGCAGCGCCTAAATGCTGCGCTTTCAAGTAGGTTTACATTGTAAATGGTTCCTTGGTGTAAAAAGCTCACTTCAAGGCCATCTCTAAGCCGCGAACGTCAAGCCATGTGCGCAAGCCGTTGATTTTTTGAAGTGCAATGCGTCGCATTTTATGCACCATGTTGTCGTTGCTATCAAAGTTTCAGTCGCCTAAATCACAATCTATTTGACTCATTTCCAGTCATCACGCAACGTGAATCGATGTCAAACCACATGGAACTTAGGAATGGAACACCACACGTTACTGCTGTTTACAATCGCCTGTCTGTCGATCAATTTGATCCCAGGCCCCGATGTGATTTATATCGTCTCGAACACCATGAAAGGGAAAATGGCCGCGGGTATGAAAGCCGCGCTCGGGCTCGGTGTGGGTTATGTGGTTCACACGTTGGCTGCGTGTTTGGGCTTGTCGGCGCTGATTCTCAGCTCAGCAATGGCGTTTACTGTCGTCAAATGGCTTGGGGCGGCGTATCTGGTCTATCTCGGCATAAAATCTCTGTTGGCGATGTGGCGTGGCGGCAGCCAGCTCAGCCTCGACCATCAAGCAAAAGCGCCGCAAAATATCTTTATGCAAGGCGTTATTGTCAGCGTACTCAACCCGAAAGTAGCGCTGTTCTTTTTGTCCTTTCTTCCGCAATTTATCGACCTGTCGGCAGGCTCCGCGAGCATGCAACTGTTTACTTTCGGCTTAGTATTCAGTGTGCTGGCGACGCTGTGCAATGTGCTCTACGCCACGGCTGGCAGTTGGTTGTTAGGGAGCCCAAAAGCGAGTCGTTATTCACGAGTCATGGAAGGCGTATCGGGCGTGCTGCTGATTGGTCTGGCGGGCAAAATTGCTGTCAGCGACCGTTAAGCCAACCACTGAATCCGATACGAAACGAAAGGATGTACGATGTACAAAGGTAAGATCACCGAATTGCTCGGCAGCGAACTGCCGATAATCCAAGCCCCGATGGCAGGCGTGCAAGACAGCGCGCTAGCCATCGCGGTGTGTGAAGCTGGTGGCTTAGGTTCACTGCCGTGCGGAATGTTAAGTGCGGATAAGATTGTTGCCGAAATCGAGACGATTCAGGCTGCGACAGACAAACCGTTCAACCTCAATTTCTTCTGCCATGAAATGCCTGAGCAGGATGCGCGGCAGCAGCAAATCTGGCGTGATACCCTGCGCCCCTATTTTAACGAGCTCGGCAGCGAACCTGAAAACCATAGCGGCGGCGCCAGCCGACTGCCATTTAGCCATGAAATTGCTGACGCGATTGAACACTACCAGCCACGCGTGATCAGTTTTCACTTCGGATTACCGAAACCGGATCTGTTGGCGCGAGTAAAATCCTGGGGGTGCGCGGTGATCTCTTCAGCCACCACTTTACAGGAAGCGCTATGGTTAGAAGTCCACGGTGCCGACGCCATCATTGCGCAGGGCGCGGAAGCGGGTGGACATCGGGGTATGTTCCTGACGAACGATGTGACCACGCAACTCGGTACATTCGCGCTGGTACCACAAATCGCCCACAATGTGCGTATTCCCGTGATTGCCGCTGGCGGCATCGCCGATAGCCGTGGTATTAAAGCCGCCATGACACTGGGCGCCGAAGCCGTGCAACTGGGCACAGCCTATATGCTGTGTAGCGAAGCCAAAACCTCCCCCTTGCACCGCAGCGCCATTTCGTGCATTCGCGCCGAGCACACCGCCTTAACCAATGTGTTCTCCGGCCGACCAGCGCGCGGTATCGTTAACCGCGCCATGCGCGATCTCAACTATCTTTCTTCACTCGCACCGCAGTTTCCGTATGCGTCAGCCGAGATGTCCGCACTGCGCACGTTAGCCGAACAGCAAGGCCGTGACGATTTCACTCCGCTCTGGTGCGGGCAAAACACATCTGGCTGCGTGGCTATCTCCGCCGCCGAACTGACCTTGTTGCTGGCCACAGAAAGCGGCATGTTGCCGATTCGCTAGTCGCTTTCGCGAAAACAAAAAGGCACGTCACCAAAAAGTGAACGTGCCTTTTTTATTGGCTTTGCAGTGAAGATTAACGGCGGGCTTGCATGGCCAGCTCTACCGCGCGCAGCTGTGCCAGCGCTTTGGTCAGCTCAATCTGCGCCTGCGCGAAACTGAAATCGTCACCGTGGTGGCGAATGTTCTCTTCCGCGGCTTTGCGTGCCGCTTCTGCGCGAGCCCGGTCGATATCTTTACTGTGCAGCGCGGTATCGGCCAGTACAGTGACGATATCCGGTTGCACTTCCACCAACCCGCCAGAGACATAGAGGATCTCCTCTGGCTTATGCAAGTCACCAACAATACGCGCCACACCCGGTTTGATCTTGCTGATCAGCGGAGAGTGGCCCGGGCGAATCCCGAGTTCACCATCTGCGCCAGCGATGGCCAGGCCATGCGCGGGGCCAGAATACAAGGTGCCTTCAGCACTCACTACGTTGAGTTGAAACGTGTTTTGTGTAACAGCTATCGCCATGTTGCCTCCTGCCAATTACAGCGTTTTGGCTTTTTCAAGCACTTCGTCGATGGTGCCACAGTACAGGAATGCCTGTTCCGGAATGTCATCGTACTGACCATTCAGCAGCGCTTTGAAGCCTGAAATGGTGTCTTTCAGCGGAACGAACACGCCTTTCTGACCAGTAAACACTTCAGCCACGTGGTAAGGCTGAGTCAGGAAACGCTCTACTTTACGGGCGCGAGAAACCAGACGCTTGTCATCTTCCGACAGCTCATCCATCCCCAGAATCGCGATGATGTCTTTCAGCTCTTTGTAGCGTTGCAGAGTCATCTGCACGCGCTGCGCCACATCGTAGTGCTCCTGACCGACGATTTGTGGATCCAACTGACGCGAAGTGGAGTCCAGTGGGTCAATCGCAGGATACAGGCCGAGTGCAGCAATGTTACGAGACAGAACTACCGTCGCATCCAAGTGCGCGAAGGTGGTGGCTGGCGAGGGGTCGGTCAAGTCATCCGCAGGTACATATACCGCCTGGATTGAGGTGATCGAGCCATTTTTGGTTGACGTGATACGCTCTTGCAGCACGCCCATCTCTTCCGCCAATGTTGGCTGGTAACCTACCGCTGAAGGCATACGGCCCAGCAGCGCCGATACTTCGGTGCCCGCCAGTGTGTAACGGTAGATGTTATCGACGAACAGCAGCACGTCACGGCCTTCGTCACGGAAACGCTCCGCGATGGTCAAGCCAGTCAGCGCCACGCGCAGACGGTTACCCGGTGGCTCATTCATCTGGCCATACACCATCGCCACTTTGTCCAGTACGCCAGCGTCTTTCATCTCGTAGTAGAAGTCGTTACCTTCACGGGTACGTTCCCCTACCCCAGTAAACACGGACAAGCCAGAGTGCGCTTTAGCGATGTTGTTAATAAGTTCCATCATGTTGACGGTTTTACCGACACCCGCACCACCGAACAGACCGATTTTGCCGCCTTTTGCGAACGGACAAATCAGGTCAATGACTTTGATGCCGGTTTCCAGCAGCGCGGTGCTGTTGGCCTGCTCTTCATAGCTTGGCGCCGGACGGTGAATCTCGTATTGCTGCTCCTCACCAATCGGGCCACATTCATCGATCGGCTCACCCAGCACGTTCATAATACGGCCAAGGGTTTTCTCACCCACAGGTACGGTAATCGGGCCGCCAGTGGTTTCACACTGAATGCCACGTTTCAGGCCATCCGATGAACCCATAGCGATACAACGTACGATACCGCCACCCATTTGTTGCTGTACTTCCAGCATCAGTGACGAGTTGTTGCCGCCGATGACTTTCAGCGCGTCGTAGACTTTCGGCCCTTGGTTTTGCTCGAATTCCACATCAACAACCGCGCCAATCACTTTGACGATTTTGCCAATACTCATAATAAAAACCTCAAATTTCTCTCTAAACCGCCTGGGCGCCTGCAACGATTTCGCTCAGCTCTTGGGTAATCGCAGCCTGACGTGCTTTGTTGTACACCAGTTGCAGGTTCTCAATCAGTTGGCCCGCGTTATCGGTCGCAGCTTTCATCGCCACCATTCGCGCAGCCTGCTCGCAGGCGATAGTCTCAACCACACCCTGATACACCAGTGATTCCACGTAACGGTGAATCAGATGGTTGAGGATGTCCTGAGGTGACTGTTCGTAGATGTAGTCCCAGCGACTGTTCTGATCACGCTCAATATCCTCTTTCGGAAACGGCAGCAGTTGCAGTACGCGGGGCTTTTGCACCATGGTGTTCACAAATTGGTTGAACACCATATACAGACGATCGATCTTGCCTTCGGAGTAATGCTCCATCATGGCGTTCACGGTGCCCAGCATCTCTTCCAGTTTTGGCTTGTCACCCAGACCCGAAGTCTGCGCGATGGATTTCCCCATCGACTGGAAAAAACCAATCGCTTTTGAACCAATCAGTGTGGTATCCACTTCGACGCCTTTGGCTCGCCAATCCTGCATCTCCGTCAATACCTGCTTAAACAGGTTGGAGTTCAAACCGCCGCACAAACCACGGTCTGAAGAGATGATGATGTACGCCACACGTTTGATTTCCCGCTCTTGCAGGAACGGATGGCTGTACTCCAGCGTGCCGGATGACACGTGGCCGATCACTTTGCGCATGTTGATGGCATAAGGACGCGATGCTTCCATGTTGTCCTGTACCTTGCGCATTTTGCTCGCGGCCACCATCTGCATCGCACTGGTGATCTTCTGGGTATTCTGAACACTGGCAATCTTGGTGCGGATCTCTTTCGTATTTGCCATAAAGGCCTCCTACTGAGTGATGCAATGCCCTTATTGCAGTGCCATGAACGCTTCCATCAGCGCAAACAACTGGCTTTCGATTTCGCCGTTGTAATCGCCGGTCGCGTTGATGGTTTGCAGCAGTTCTGCCGCGTTTGCACGCGCGTATGCCAGCAAATCGTCTTCAAATTTGGCGATGTCATGCAGCTCAATGTTGCTCAGGAACCCTTTCTCGGCAGAGAAAATCACCACCGCTTGCTCGGCCACACTCATCGGTGAGTACTGTTTCTGCTTCATCAGCTCCGTCACTTTCTCACCGTGGTCAAGCTGACGACGCGTAGTCTCATCCAAATCGGAAGAAAACTGAGCAAACGCCGCCAGTTCACGATACTGCGCCAGTGCAGTACGAATACCACCAGACAGTTTCTTGATGACTTTGGTTTGCGCTGCACCACCGACACGAGAGACCGAGATACCCGGGTCAACCGCCGGGCGCAGGCCCGAGTTGAACAGTTGGGTTTGCAGGAAGATCTGACCGTCAGTAATCGAAATCACGTTGGTCGGAACGAACGCTGACACGTCACCCGCTTGGGTTTCAATGATTGGCAGCGCCGTCAATGAACCGGTTTTGCCTTTCACTTCACCGTTGGTGGCACGTTCTACGTACGCTTCGTTCACGCGAGCTGCACGTTCCAGCAGACGGGAGTGGAGGTAGAACACGTCGCCCGGGAATGCTTCACGGCCTGGTGGGCGTTTGAGCAGCAGGGAGATTTGACGATACGCTACCGCTTGTTTAGATAAGTCATCGTAAACGATCAGTGCATCTTCACCGCGGTCACGGAAGTATTCACCCATGGTACAACCGGCGTAAGGTGCCAGGTATTGGAGCGCCGCCGCTTCAGAAGCAGAGGCCACCACGATGATGGTGTTGTCCAGTGCGTTGTGCTCGTCGAGTTTACGAACCACGTTGGCAATGGTTGACGCTTTTTGGCCAATTGCCACGTAGATACATTTCACACCCAGAGATTTCTGGTTGATGATGGCGTCAATGGCCATCGCGGTTTTACCCGTTTGACGGTCACCGATGATCAGCTCACGCTGACCACGACCGATTGGCACCATAGAATCCACGGCTTTGTAGCCAGTTTGAATCGGCTGGTCGACCGATTTACGGTCGATAACACCCGGTGCAATCACTTCGACGGGTTCCATGCGATCGAACGTGATCGCGCCTTTACCGTCGATAGGTTGACCGAGCGTGTTCACCACACGACCCAGCAGGCCGTTACCTACTGGCACTTCCAGAATGCGGCCGGTGCCTTTCACTTTCATGCCTTCGCACAGGTCCGCGTAAGGGCCCATGACCACCGCGCCGACCGAGTGACGCTCCAGGTTAAGCGCCAGTGCAAAGCGGTTATCCGGCAGTTCCAGCATCTCACCTTGCATCACGTCAGACAGACCGTGAATGGTGATGATACCGTCACTGACAGAGACAATAGAACCTTCGTTACGTGCTTCGCTTTCAAGGTCGAAGTTGACGATACGCTGTCTGATTAATTCACTGATTTCGTTTGAATTTAATTGCATTTCTTTACCCCATTACACATGTAGGTTGGTCGAGAGGCGGCCGATATTGGCGATGACGCTGCCATCAAACACGGTTTGGCCGGCTTTAATCACCACACCACCTACCAGGGATGGATCCAGTTGTTGTTCCAGCGTGATGGTTTTGCCAAAGCGCTGCGTTAATGCTTGAGTAAGCTGCAATGCTTGCTCATCATCCAGCGGCTCGGAGGTACACACTGTCACATTCATGGTTTGTTGGAATTCCGCCATATACTCGCGGAACTGGCTCAGGACTTCGCTCAGCGCTTTTAACCGACGATTCTCTGCCAGTACTTTCAGAAAGTTCTGAAAGTACTGGTTCATAAACTCACCGCCCACTTGCAGCATCATCTCCAGCAGCGGCTGTTCAGAGCTCTCTTCGTCCAGCTCATTGAGCATCAGAACGGTGTTGGGTTGAGTCAGAATCATCTCGGCGATGGTCAGCGTTTGCTGCCATTCGTCCAGCGCGTCGGTTTCTTTGGCGAAATCAAACGCGGCTTTGGCGTAAGGTTGAGCGACGACAGTTAAGTCAGACATGCGTCCTCCTACATTTCACTGATGAATCGGTTCACAAGATCGCGATTCGCAGTGCTGTCGAGATTGCGGCTGATTAGCTTGCTGGCGCTTTCGATCACCAGGTCGGCCATTTCCGCTTTCAGTTCCTGACGCAGGCGGTTACGTTCGTTATCGATTTCCGCCTTGCCCTCCGCAATGATGCGGTCTTTTTCTTGTCTGGCGAGTTCCACCGCTTCAGCGACCAATTGGTCCTGACGCTGCTGACCTTGCGCAATGATGGCCTGCGCTTTCTCGCGCGCTTCGGCAATCACGGTGGCACCGTTGGCTTTCGCCAGCTCAAGTTCCTTTACGGCTTTCTCTTTCTGAGCCAGACCTTCAGCAATTTCGGCGCGGCGCTCATCCAACAGTTTGACGAGTGGTGGCCAGACGTATTTCATGCACAGCCACGCGAAGATCACGAACGAGATCGCTTGGCCGAGCATAGTGGCATTGATATTCATAGCACCCTCACATTCATAACGTGTTTTTGACGATTAATTTCGAATTACGCTACGGCGAAGATGATGTACAAACCGATACCCACACCAATCATTGGTACCGCATCCACAAGACCCATCATGATGAAGAACTGGGTACGAAGCATTGGGGTCAAATCAGGTTGACGCGCGACACCTTCCAGATATTTACCTGCCAGGTTACCGATACCTGCGGCTGCACCCGCGGCACCTAAACCAATCAATAGTGCACCGGCTACATACAGAACTGCGCTAACGATATCCATAACAACTCCTAGAATTGAATCAACAAGTTAAAATTAAATAAATTTGAGAAATAAATTAGTGGTGTTCTTCTACTGCCATACCTAAATAAACTACGGTCAAAACCATGAATATGAAGGCCTGAAGAACAACGATTAAAATATGGAATAATGCCCATGGAACACTTAATGCCCACTGCATCCACCACGGCATTAATGCGATCAGGATAAATATCATTTCACCTGCGTACATGTTGCCGAATAATCGCAAACCTAATGAAATAGGTTTTGAAATTAACGTTACCAGTTCTAACACAAAATTAACTGGATATAACAAAGGATGAGAAAAAGGTTGCGTAGTTAACTCTTTAATAAACCCTTTAATTCCTTTGTTTTTTAACGTATAGAAAATCACTAAAGCAAATACACCGAGTGCCATAGACATCGTAATATTCACGTCTGCAGACGGTAGATCTCTAAAGTGACCAATCCCCAACATTCGAGTGATAGCTGGAATAAAATCAATCGGTAATAAGTCGATTGCGTTCATCAGCAATACCCAAACAAATATCGTCAGAGCCAGCGGGCCAATCAACTTGTCTTTGGCCAGAAAAATCTCGCTGACAATGTTTTCGACGAATTCAAAAATCAATTCGATAAAACATTGGAAACGGCCTGGTACTCCTTTGGTTCCTTTGCTGACTGCAAAGCGGAACGCCAGAATGAAGGCAATTCCCAGAACCCAAACCATGATCATGGAATCGATATTGATGCCTGACCAACCCTCGCCAGAGGTAAGAAAGGTCAGGTGGTGCTCAATGTATTCATGAGCCGATTGAACCTTCTCCATCTATGCTTTCCTTTCGGCCTTGTCCTTAAACATCGGCGTGAAGAAATGCCCGAGCATTGTCACACTGAATGCAATCAAGACCACTATGTTGCGCAGAGCCATGAATCGAAAGGTCAATACAAACATCAGGATGGTGTATATCACTTTGATGTTGCGGCTTAAGTTCATTAAGTCGCGTAAACTCTCCGTGGGTTTGAACTTCGATTTAATGGACGCCAGTAACATTCCGATCAAGGACGGCACCACGGCGATAACGACACCGGTGAACGCAGACTCTGCGCTTAACGTTCCATATCGAAAATACTCGAATCCAATGAATAACAACCCTAAGAGCGTCTGAGCACACAGTATCCTCTTGCCTGCCACCATAATGGCATTGCTGGTACTACTTGCTTCCATAAACCACCTTGTTAATTAAAATTACAATTTATTCTGATAATTAAAATTCACAAAAAGTCCTTATTAAGTTTAATTTAAAATATCCTGATAATTAAATTTCACAGAATTAAATTCAGATTGATAATTATATTTCACAGAATAAGAATAACTCGGGATAAACAACCTTTCCCTCGAGTCCAAAAAAATATACACCCATAATTCGAAAGGTTTGAATCCCAAAAAGCTGAAAATTATCATTCCATTTTTGAAGGTGATATTTATTTGTTTTTCTCAATTTTTGGGGATAGATTAAAAAGCAAGTTTGTACAGCAATGCAGACATAGCTCTATCACATGGATTGTGAACCCATCGGCGCGAGTTATTATGTGTTGGTAATATGAACCCAAATAAAAGCTAATTTTTTTGATTTACCAGAATCCCACTCTAAACACGTTGTTTAGAGTGGTTCTTTTTTGTTCGGGATTTATTATATCGCAGTTAATTTAAACAAATTTTAAATAACCCCGTTATTTTAATTAACGAGGTTATTCATTTTTACTCTTATTTATTTTATTTTTAGTGCGACTAGTTGCTTAATATCACTCGGGCATGGTGAGGCTGAACGGGTCGGTTGTTGTGTCCCATCACTTGCATCAGTGATTGATCCTGCTGCGCAGAGAGCACCTGCGGTTGTTTAAGTACAAACCAACGTACCCCTTCGCTGCACGGTGGTGTGGTCAGCGATCCATTAAATCGATAATAATCATTCAGTTGTGGTAGCAAATCGTTGACCGGAAATGTGTTACTCAACAGCTGGGACTGACCTTTTTTCGGCAATGTCTGAGTCAGTTGGCTTAGTGCGGAGTTCTCTTTACCAACCTCGAACATCACGGCTAACACCGCCAGATTGCCCTCGGCATCGGCGTTAACAAAATGTGCTTCCAGCGGGTATTGATGCCCCTTAATCAGGTTCTCTGACGGAGTGTGAAAATGAAACTGCTGCAACGTGAAGGTTTTACCATCCACACTCAGCGTATTGTTGCCACTGACGCTAGCCTGCAACGTGTGGCCATTATTGATCAGAGAGGTCACCACACCGGCATAATGCACAGCTAAAGGCGCCAGTTGTGCCTCAACTGCGTCATCAATATTAACCGGGCTCTGGTTCACACCAGCAGCGCATACCGGAGATATCGCACCCCAGTGTTCAGGCCCGTGAGCACCTTCGTACCCCCACTCAGACGCTTGTACATTTGCCGCGCACAGCGCGCTTACTGACATTGCCAACCATAATTTTTTCATCATTTTTCCTTGCAGTTGTTTGTTCGCACTCGATACCCAGTTCACCGTCACAGTGAACGCTGCATAGTAATGACCCTTTTCAATCTGGGTGTATGCTGAAAAATTAGATTGATGCCGGAAATTGGAAGGGTGTTCTCAATGCGCGCACAAGCCAAGCATGATGGGGACGCCTTGTTTCATTAACCACCTGTTTTATCAGTAGAATTACGTGCTACAAGCATAAAAAAGGCAGTGCCGGAGCACTGCCTGAGTTCACTTCCCTGTGGGACTTAATCTTGTCACTGAGCCTGATTCTCGGCGATGGTTTGGGCGCTGCGCTCGAAGGTCATCGCCAGGCGCTCAAACATCCCTTCCACCACTTCAAATTGACCTTTCGGTAGATTCTCTTCACGCAGCGCTTGCAACAGTGCATCACTGACTTGGCTGAGCCGACGTGTCGTTTTGCCTTTAGAACAGAGGAAGAAGGCATCCGCCAGCGCCTGCTGCCAGTCATCAAGCATTGTTTCTACCTTGCTGCTTTGCACCCCTGAGATTAAACGGCGCAGACGAATCGATACATGCCCCAGATTAAGCCCCGTCAACGCTAAATCCGTGATGTCACGCGTGCGACTGGCCATGCTTTTGTCGTAGGTAGCAATGCGCAGCAAGCGGTCCCCCATTCGGGCGTTAAACCAGTGATCCGGCGCGGGATGAGACATCAGCTCTCGCAAATCCTTTTGCGTTGCGCGCATCAGGCGGTGTTGCATCAACTGAAGCCCAGGGCCGGTAATCATCTTGAACATCCAGTACAGCACCGTCACGCCGACAAAAATCGACAGCGCGTTGCTGAGCGTGGAATCAATCGAAAACGAACGCGTCATGTTGTTGCTGGGGCTAATCAAGATGGTAAACGGAATGCAAAAGCCAAGGCCGTATGGCAGAGTCGGACGGTTCGCCAGCGCCAGCAAACCAAAGAAATACGGACCAGCGAGAATCATCACCAGCAGCTCATAATCACCACTGCTTTGCGCCAGCAAACCAAGGCCATAAAAAATCGCCACGGGGACCGCGATCATCACTCCCATTAGCAGGCGTTGCAGCACTATCATCAATATGGTGAGCGGTAAGCGCGCCATCATGATGGAGAAAGTCACCGGCAGGATCATCATCATCAGCGCGGCACTCGAGCCCGTTCCGACCCACACGCCAGCACCCACAGAAAATACCACCATGGTGCGCAGGCCAGTCGTCAATCCCACCAGCGGGTCTTTGTAGGGCTTTAGATTCGGTGCATTGAGCAAGACCGGCTCTTTGCTGATCAGCGCGTTATACCCTTTCAGGATCATCACCAGATCGGCACTCAGTTCCAGCGAGACTTTCATCAACCGAGATTGTAACGGCGTGAGGTCGACAGCCTGATTGCTGTACACCAACTGACGGCGGCGCAGTGACTGAGCCAGTTTGTAGCACGCTTCATAATCCGTTGTGGCCTGCATGCGTCTGAAGCTTTCGCCCATTTCCGCCATCATCTGCGCCAAATCATCGCCGATCAGTTCCGAGTGTTTGCGTTGCAGACGACCAAAAATCTGAATCACCGCAAGCAGCGACAGTGTTTTATTGCAAATCAGGCTGGCGGCTTTACTCTGTCCCGGGCCTTCCGGACCTTCGTATACCACCGCGCTCAAGTCATCGCTCATCACCGCAATCGATTCCAGGATCGCATCAATGTGCTGATGCCGGTTTTCGTGGGATCCCTCTTTGTCCAGTTCCAGACTCAGATAACTCAGCGTTTGGTTGATGACATTGCGCGCATGAGTGCGCAGGCCATCTTTTACTTCCATCGGAAAGATCAGTTTACTCACCAACGCCGCGCAGATAGCACCGACGATGATTTCGCTCACGCGCGCCTGAGCGACTTGAAAGATGGTCTGACTGCTGGCGGTCGACGGCGACACCATCACCAGCAACACAATCAGACAGGCGGTAATACCCGCCATCGCAAAGGCGTAAATGAAATTGGTACGACGTACCATTGCGCCCATACCGGAGTTAAAACCCAGCCACAGCACAAGCAAAGGCAGGGCAATTTCCGGATACGGCGCAAACCAGTTGAGAATGGCAATCCCGACGATACCCCCGACCAGCGTACCGACGATTTGGCACAAACCTTTTTCGATAACCAGACCGCCTTCCGGACGGATTTGCAAAAACACCGCCGACACCAGCGCCCAGTAAGGACGATCCAGATTGAGGAACATGGCGATATACAGCGACAACGCCATCGCAATGACCCCTTTGATCGCAAACAACACCGCCCGTTTATCCGGCATTAACAAGCTGTTAAGTAACACACCCATGGGCTTTACTCAGCTTCTTGCAGATAAATGGAGACCGTCATCCCGGCGCTGATGTTGATGCCTTCCGGCAGCGGATCCAGTTTGATATCGACCGGAATACGCTGTGCCAGTCGCACCCAGTTGAAAGTTTGTTGCACCTGAGGCAACAACTGCCCGTTGCTGCTGGTGTTGCTGTCGGCAATCGCTTTGCCGATGCTCACCACAGAGCCCGTCAGCGGCTCACCGCCGCTCATCAGGCTAATCTTGGCTTTCTGCCCCACTTTGATCAGCGGAAGTTTGGTTTCTTCGAAATAGCCGGTCACGTAGAACGAATTTGTTTTGACCAGCGAAATCACCGAACTGCCCTGGCTGACGTAGTTGCCTTCACGCAAATTGAGGTTAATCAAGGTACCGTCGGCCGGCGCGTGAACCTGAGTACGGTCGAGGTTGATTTGCGCGCTGTTCAGCTGCGCTTTAGCGATATCCAGACTCGCTTGTGCCAGTTCGGTATTGATGCGCGCGCTTTCCACTGTCTCTTCACTGATCAGTTTTTTATCGGTTAACTGCTGGCGGCGATGGTACTGATGGCGAGCCAAATCGAGTGAATATTGTTTATTTTCAACCTGCGCGGTCAACTCTTTGATTTTGGCCTGATAACGGGTGTCATCAACACTGAAAATCAAGTCGCCTTTTGTCACTGGTTGGTTATCTTTCACATTGAGTGTTTTCACCCAGCCGGAAACATCCGGCGCAATGGTGATCACTTCGGCGCGAATGCGTCCGTCGCGTGTCCAGGGAGAATAGAGGTAGTGGTTCCAGACCCAATGGCCAGCAATGACGGCAATAATGACCACCGCCAGAGTCAGCGAAATTCGAAATAATTTTCCCATGCGCAACATTAACTCCCGAAAAAATGAACAACTACAGCCAGATAACAAACAAACAGCCCCACTTCGAACCAGGCGGCTTTCCACAGCAGATGGTAAACACCCGTTGTATGCAGCACGAAGCGGGTCAGACAGGAAAGAATGAACGCCATGGGCACAAACACCACCAACGGACTGAACAGTAAGCCTCCCAGTGCTAATTCTTCAAACATAACGAAATAATCTCAATGGGTTAGATTAGAAGTATAGAACAGCAGAAATCAGAATATGGAACGAAGAATGCGGAGTCAGCGGCGACGTGCAGCGTGGCAAGCAGAGCGGCGGGCTCTTTGCCTTAGCCGAAGTCTCTACGTTGTGCAGCAAGCATCAACGCAATGATGACTAAGGAATTTCAGGAAAGAGTCCGGCAACAAAAAGTAAGACGGTTGAGCGTAACTAAACTGACGGCTGGCGACTGTTTTTATTCTAAGTTTGGTCTTAGTTTGCGCCAGCGTTTCTTTCCGGACAAGCACCAATCAGGACGCACACTCGTGACGACAAAGAAAAAATCGTCACTAATCCGGTGACAAAAAAACCGGGCAGATCCCGGTTTTGTTCTTCATATCAGAAGCCTACGCGCTGCTCATCGTGCCAGATGCGTGTATTCAATAATGACCTGATTACCATCAATCAGAACACGCTGAATTTCACCATCGACCGTGACGCGGTTTTGCAGGTGAACCAGATGCTCACCCGAGATGAACTTATTCTTCAGCGTCGGCAGCACGTTATGTGGCTCCACATGCAGTTGCTGACAAAACTTAGTAACAAACGCCATCGTCAGCGGTGCGTTGCCACGCAAAATGTTTGAAAACTCGACCTGACTGACCCCCAGTCTTTTGGTCATTTCCATCTGCGTCAGATGCATTTTTGCTTTTTGGGACATCCAAACATCGTACAGAGCAATACGATCCTCTGGGCCAAATTCCATTGTGTTTCCTCAATTCATCACCTAATGCTATGAAAATGACAAAAACCCATAAACCGTATGTCAATCGAAAGTGAGTTTCTGTCCAAGATTTCCCACAGTCCATGGTTATGGAAGCCAGATCGCCACCAATGTCATGCTCAGGTTGATGAAGAAACAGTCAGTCGACAACGCGATTGCGCAAGCAAAAAGGCCCGCAAAACGCGGGCCAGTCTTTACCTAACTCTCAGATTGCTATGCAAACAGGCTGGCGAACAAACGCTTCACCCAATCCATTGCCTGCTTGAACCAACTGCCGGTATCAACACTTTCCAGCGCAATCAACGGCGCTTCGCCCACTTTACGTTGGTCAATCTGATAAATCACTTTGCCGACCACGTCACCCTGCTCAATGGGTGCTTTAAGTTCACCGTCAAGTTCAATCATCCCGCTCAGCTGTGGCAGTTCGCCTTTCATCAAAGTCAGGTAGGTGGTTTGTGCGACCCCAATCGGCAGGTCATCTTTATTCCCCATCCAGACCCGCGCCGTCTCAATGGTCTCGCCCGCTTTGTGCGGCGCAACCGTATCAAAGAAGCGGAATCCGTAACTCAGCAGTTGTTTACTGTCCGACTCCCGGCTCTTCATGCTGTTGGCTCCCATCACGGCGGAGATCAAGCGCATATTGCCGCTGGTTGCAGACGTCACCAAACTGTAGCCCGCACCGCTGGTATAACCGGTTTTCATGCCATCAACGTTCATACTCCGATCGCGCAGTAGGCCATTGCGGTTGTACTGAGTAATACCGTTGTAGGTGAACGACGTTTCGCTGTAGATAGGATAGATGTCCGGCAAATCACGAATGATCGCTTGCGCCAGCTTCGCGATGTCGTAAGGCGTGGTGTAAAGGCCGTCGCTATCCAATCCATGAGGGTTGGTAAACGCGGTATTGCTCAGCCCTAAACGCTGCGCCCAGGAGTTCATCAGATCGACAAACGCATTTTCAGAGCCCGCGACGTGTTCGGCAATCGCGACACTCGCGTCGTTGCCCGACTGCACAATCAGACCGCGATAGAGATCCATCATGTTGACGCTGGTGCCAACCTCAATAAACATTTTCGATGAATCGGGGAAATTCTTGGCCCACGCTTTCTGGCTGATGGTGACTTGATCGGTCGGTTTGATGTTGCCGCGTTTCATCTCCTGACCCGCGACATAAGAGGTCATCAGTTTGGTCAGGCTGGCCGGGTTCATTTTTTCATTGGCGTTGTGTTCCACCAATACCTGTCCGGTGTTGTAGTCAATCAGCACATAGCCTTTGGCCGACAATTGAGGTGGGTTGGGAACAACGACCGGCGCCGCGGTACTCATGGTAGGAAGTAAAGACATACAGGTCGCGGACAGCGCGACAATTAATCCAGTTTTTTTCATATCCCGCATCCAAGAATCACAGAGTGTAAACCCAAAAACTCCAAGTAGTGCGTTTTGCTCCTGTCTGGCTGACGACATAATGCCGATTCAGGCCAGCTCACAGCTTGAATTCGCTCAGCTACTTGGGCGTGCCAGTATAGCGAAGCGGCGCAGTGCCACGCGTCATCTTTACTTACTCTTACAGAGGTGTAAATGATCGTAACAAGGCCATGAACTCAAGCAGCAAGCATGAGCCAATCTGGACACAAATTCAGCGCAAAGAGCCAAAAACTGTGCTTTGCTTAACAAAAAACCGAGCCTTGTCGAGGCTCGGTTTGTCAATAATCCACGAGAAAATCGTTACAAAACTTTCGCCAGGAACTGCTGCAAGCGTGGATGATCCGGACTGTCGAAGACCGCTTTCGGGTTGTCATCCACCAATAGCTTACCGTCTTCCATAAACAGCACTCGATCCGCCACTTCACGGGCAAAGCCCATTTCGTGAGTCACGATCACCATGGTCATGCCCTCTTTTGCCAGTCCTTTGATAACGTCCAGTACTTCACCCACCATTTCCGGGTCAAGCGCGGATGTCGGTTCATCAAACAGCATCAGATCCGGCTTCATCGCCAGCGCGCGGGCAATCGCCACACGTTGCTGCTGACCACCCGACAAGTGCGACGGAAAGTTATTCATGCGATCTTCCAGACCGACGCGCTTGATCAGTTGCTTGGCGTCCGCTTCCACTTCGGCTGTCGGACGCTTGGACACTTTCAGCGGTGCCAGCATCACGTTCTGTAGCGCGGTCATGTGTGGAAACAGGTTAAAGCTCTGAAACACCATGCCGACGTTCTGGCGCAGTACGTTTATGTCTGTGGTTTTGGCGTACATGTCGAAACCATCCACAATGATGGTGCCGGAAGAGATCTCTTCCAACTGGTTCAGCGTACGCAAAAACGTAGATTTGCCTGAGCCTGACGGGCCGATGATCACCACCACCTCGCCACGTTTAACCGTAGTTGAGACGGATTTCAGCGCATGACAGCCGTTTGGATAAAATTTGTCGACGTTGTTGGCGTACACCATATCGACGCCATTGTATTCACTA
Source organism: Vibrio sp. bablab_jr001 (assembly GCF_016464285.1). Classification (NCBI taxonomy): domain Bacteria; kingdom Pseudomonadati; phylum Pseudomonadota; class Gammaproteobacteria; order Vibrionales; family Vibrionaceae; genus Vibrio; species Vibrio sp. bablab_jr001. Next base: position 363,049 of record NZ_JACDWZ010000046.1, on the reverse strand, counting down.
GTCACTGGCCGATAACCTCTTCTCTAAACGTTGAATAGCCCAAGACAGGGTACCGGTCACCAGCAAATAAAGCGCTGCGACGGTAAACCACACTTCAAACGGAGCAAAACTGCCACTCACCACTTCACGACCCGCTTTGGTCAGATCGGTGATCGAGATAACCGATACCAGTGACGAGTCTTTGATCAGGTTGATGAACTGACCAGCCAATGGCGGCAGTGTGCGTTTCAGCGCCTGAGGCAAAATGACGTAACGCATCGCTTTCGGATAAGTCATACCGAGCGAGCGCGCCGCTTCCATCTGCCCATTCGGAATCGCCTGAATACCCGCTCGGACGATTTCAGCCACGTACGCGCCAGTAAATACCGACAACGCGACCACGCCCGCGGTAAAGCGATCGAAATCCAGAACCGTACCGATAAAGAAGTAAACGATGAAGATTTGCACCAGTAGCGGTGTGCCACGTATCAATTCAACGTAGGTTAACGCCAGATTCCTTGCGGTCTGATTTTTGGCGACCCGCATCAGGCCAAAGACCAGGCCCAGCAGAACGGCAAAGATCAGAGAAATAAACGAGATTTCAATGGTTACCCAAAGGCCATGAGCAATCGGCCCGAACTTCCATTCATTGAGTTTGGCAATGGTGTCACCCTGAAATACCAGGTCACCCTCACCAACCATGAGTTGTGTGTAATTCTCGATAACTTGAGGCGAATTCTGCCCTTCAAGTGCAATGACTAATTGACCATCTTTGATCGATGCGGTGCCGTCACCCATTGCACGAATTTCCTGCATTTCGGTGTTAACGACGTATGGCCACAAACGATCCCAGTGCCAGTTGTAATTGATGCTGCGTCCGGAGAAATAAACCGCTCCCACCAGCAGCACCATGATCAGCACATAAATGGCGTGTCCGACCAATTTTGAGGATTTTGACTGCATCACTCAGATTCTCTTTATTCTTTTGAATGAACCGGGCAACGGGGCTGCCCGGTTATGACAGATCACTGTCTGACGATAAATGGCTTAGCTTACTGAACTTCTTTCAGCCAGCTGTCTGATTTGAACCACTTGTCGTAGATGCGATCGTAAGTACCGTCGCCTTTGATTTGGCGTAGGTAGTTGTCCAGGAAGTTGAGGAAGTTAGGATCGTTTTGACGAATCGCCCACCCCAGAGGCTCGTATGTGAACGGTTCAGCCAGGTGAACCACTTTGCCTTGGTTTTGCGCGCTGTAAATCGCGTTGTATGGGAAGTCGTAGATGAAAGCATCCGCTTTGCCGTTCACCACTTGCAGTACCGCGTCCACTTCGGTGTCGTACAGGTCAAGTTTCGCGTTTGGAACGTATTTCTTCGCCGCTTCTACACCCGTGGTGCCAAGTTTAGTCGCGATAGTGAATTTCGGATCGTTCAGATCTTTGTAGCTCTTCACTTTACCTTCCAGTTTTGGTGACAACACAACAGACTGGCCGATAACAATGTAAGGCGTTGCGAAGTTTACTTTCAGGTTACGTTCTGCGGTAACGGTCATGCCACCCATGATGATGTCACATTTTCCTGTCAACATAGCAGGAATGATGCCGTCCCACGCCGTGTTCACTGGCGTGAATTTCACGCCCATAGAGCGGGCCATGTGTTTACCCAGATCGATATCGAAACCGATGTAACGGCCGTCTTTGGTCTTCATTTCAAACGGCATGTAGCCCGCATCAAAACAAACTTTTAATTCACCTGTGCTCAGAACGGTTTCTAACGCAGACTCAGATGCCATCGCTTGACTGGCACCAAGTAGTGAGCAAGCAATGGCCAGCCCGGCTGCAGTAGATTTAATGAAGTTTTTCATATTATCCCTTATGTAAGAATTGTTATTTTGTCGTTCGTCCAATGACAAATACGATGTTGTATTACTGCATGTCACGCAAACGCGATTGACATCAGATCCTTAAAGATAATGCGATACAATATGGCAACATTTCAACAACTTTTCGAATTTATCACTAATACTTTAGAATAAATATGCAACCATTATCTGAGAGCCATTTCGAGATCCCGGATTAAATCTGTCGGTGATTCCAAGCCAATTGACAGCCTGACGATGCCCTGTCCGGCATCACGACAGAAATGTGCTTTTTGCTCCGGAGTAAATCGATAAGTCGATGCATCAAGATCATCGGTTCTCATCACCACCGCCAAACTACGTTGATGACCAATGGAAAAAGCGTAATAAAACATGGCCGATTCGTGCGCAAAACGCTGCTCAATCAAATCGATGTCATCTACCTGGAATGCAATAATGCCGCCAAAAAGATCCATTTGTTGTTGAGCCAGAGGAAATTGTGGGTGTGAGGTCAAACCGGGGTAAAGAACCCGTGCTACACGGGGATGATTTTCCAGCCACTGCGCCACTTGAAGCGCCGATTCGCATAAGGTTTTCATCCGCGGATACAGGGTTTCCATACCGCGCATAATGAGCCAAGCACTTTGCGCGGCCAACGAAGCCCCAAGGTAAACGCCAGCCATCGCCCGTATCTTTTGGATCAATAACTTAGAACCCAGTACGCAGCCACCCAGCACATCACCATGACCATTAATGAACTTAGTCAGCGAATGAACCACAATGTCAGCACCGAGGCTGAGTGGTCGGGTAATGACCGGGGTTGAGAAGGTTGAATCGGCGCACAGCAACACATCGTGCGCTTTAAGCAGTGTCGCCAATGCGGCAATATCCGTGAGTCGCAGCAGCGGATTACACGGCGTTTCAATGTGCACCAGTTTTGTGCTTTTCCGCAGGGCGCGTTGCACATTATCAGTGCACGATGTATTCACCACGGACACTTCGATGCCATACAGAGGCAGCACCTGAGTCGCAAACTCGTACACGCCTGCGTAGCAGACATCACTGATGATGAGATGATCGCCAGCACGTAACAGGGACAGAAAAACCGCCGACATCGCCGCCATGCCTGTCGCCGTCGCCATGGCGTCTTCCGCCTGCTCCAGCACCGCCAAACGCTGCTCCAGCAGGCGCACCGTGGGATTCGTCCACCCCGCATAGAGATACGGCGCCTCCGTGATATCACCCACACCTTGAGCCGAGAACGCCCCTTGCGCCGGGTCAAACACATGATTCACCGACATCACAATATTGGGCGCAATCGCGGCGGTAGACGGGTCTGCCGCAATCATCGCATGAACAGCCTGCGTCTGTGGCGAGCAGGATTGGAAGCAGGAAACTTGAGCCTCATCTTTGTGCATAATTACGCAACTCCATTTGTTAAATTTTAACTTTACCTCTGGAGCTATTGTGAATTTCAATCACTCACAAAAATCGGCTATCCTAGCCAGCAGAATGCAGAAACCCCGCGTTTTAGTGCGCGATTTGCGGCTCAGCCGCGCAAGGATGAGTATGACCCCGACCCTGGATGCCTTTGACCACAAAATTCTTGAGCTGATGCAACGTAACTGTCGTCTTGCCAGCGACCTGATTGCTGAGCAGGTCGGGTTGTCGCCGTCTGCGGTGCAGCGACGCATCAAACGACTGCGTGAAGAGGGCGTGATTCAGGCGGAGGTGGCGATTGTCGACCCGGCAGTAACGACGCACGCCATGACTTTTCTCGCCGGGCTGGAAATCGACCGGGATAACTATGCGGTGTTGAGCAAGTTTCGTCGCTGGGCGGAGCAGCAGAGCCACATTCAGCAGGTGTTTTATGTCACGGGCAGTGTCGACCTGATGCTGGTGATCACGGCCCCCAACGCCAAAGCCTACGATGGCTTTATGGAAGAGATCATGGCGCTTTACCCGCAGATACGCCGCGTCAACACCAATGTGGTGCTCGATACGCCAAAGAGAAGCTTATACGTGCCGCTTAGCTAAATCTTGTCAGTGAGAAATAAACAGACATAAAAAAACCGAGGCGATGGCCTCGGTTTTCATATTCAGGTTATATTTATTCGGCGGCTTTGTTCGATGCCCAAACATACAACAGTTCCAGTGCGATGGTCGCGCCAGCCAGTGACGTCAGATCGCTCTGGTCGTACGGCGGTGAGACTTCTACCACATCCATACCCACCATGTTGATGCCTTTCAGGCCGCGGATAATCTTCAGGATTTTGTCTGAAGTCAGACCGCCACACACTGGCGTACCTGTACCTGGGGCAAATGCAGGATCCAGACAGTCGATATCGAATGTCAGATAGACTGGCTTGTCACCCACGATGTGTTTGATTTGACCAACGATTTCGTCCACCGACATATCGTTCGCCTGCATCGCGTTGATCACGTTAAAGCCATGACCTTCCTGCTTGTACTCGGTACGAATGCCGACTTGCACCGAGTGTTTTGGTGAAATCAGGCCTTCTTTCGGCGCATGGTAGAACATGGTGCCGTGGTCGTACGCACTGCCGTTCGCGTAAGTGTCCGTGTGCGCGTCAAAATGAATCAGCGCCATTTCACCGTGATGCTTCGCGTAAGCACGCAGGATTGGCAGAGTGATGAAATGGTCTCCGCCCAGAGCCAGCATGGTTTTACCGCTTTTCAGAATTTCATTCGTCGCTGCTTCCAGACGGTAAGTGAAATCTTCTGCGTCACCACAGTCAAACACCAAATCACCCGCATCAACCACGTTGATACGTTTGAACAGGTTAAAATCCCAAGGGAATTTTTTGCCTTCCCACGCCAGGTTCACCGACGCACGACGAATCGCGTCCGGGCCCATACGCGCACCAGGACGGCCTGATGTCGCCATGTCGAGTGGCACACCCAGCACCACCACATCGGCGTCAGTGTCAATCGGGTTGCGTTCGTAAGGACGACGCACAAACGTCATCGCATTTGAATACAGTGAATAATCAGTTTTAGTAAACAAATCATTCATTTAGAAATCCTCTAGATAGGTATAACCGCTCAAGCCCTGTTCCAGCTCTGCCAGAACGGTCTCTTGTTCCTCTGCCGCTACACGCTGGCTAACCAGCTGGCGGTAGTTGGTGCGAATCGCGTCCACATCAATATGTACGTAACGCATCATGTCTTCGACCGTATCACCTTCGTTAATGAAAGTAATATCGGATTCACCTTTATCTGTGATGTTCACCACGACGCTGTGCGTGTCGCCAAACAGGTTGTGCATGTCGCCCAGAATTTCCTGATACGCGCCCACCAGGAAGAAACCCATCAGGTATGGTTGATCGTTTGTCCACGCTGGTACTGGTAGCGTGGTTTCAATACCCTGACCTTCAACGTACTGCTCAACAGCGCCGTCTGAGTCACAAGTAATATCCAGCATGACTGCACGGCGGTCTTCCACCTTTTCCAGACCAGACAATGGCAGCACCGGGAACACCTGATCGATACCCCACGCATCCGGCAGCGACTGGAACAGCGAGAAGTTCACGAAGAACTTGTCTGCCAGACGATCCTGCAACTCGTCCAGAATCGGACGGTGGAAGCGGTTCTTATTGCTCATTTTCAAACGCAGTTCGTGGTAAATACGCAGTGATAGCTGCTCGACCCACGCACGGTGCTGAAGGTTAATCACGCCAGTGGCAAACAGGCTGTGCGCTTCAGACAGATCGCTTTGCGTGTCGTTGTAAATCTCAATCAACGCGCGCGCATCGGTACCTTCACGCAGAGTTTCCCAACTGCGCCACATGTTCTGCATCAGCAGTGGTGCATCTTCCGCAGGCGCTTCGATCGCTTCTGGCGAGTACGCTTCGGCACCAATCACGTTGGTGATCAGCACGGCGTGGTGCGCAGTCAGCGAACGGCCAGATTCTGAAATAATGGTCGGCATTGGCTGACTGTACAGGTTACACATGTCGCCCACGGTGTTCACGATGTTGCGGGCGTATTCCAGCAGGCCATAGTTCATCGAGTTCGAAGACTGGCTGCGTGTGCCGTCGTAATCGACCGCCAGACCACCGCCCACATCGAAATACTGGATTTGAGCACCCAGTTCGCGTAGTTCACAGTAGAAGCGTGCCGCTTCGTTCACGCCGTTACGCACGTCGCGAATGTTCGCCATTTGCGAACCCAGGTGGAAATGCACCAGTTGCAGCGCGTCCAGCTGTTGTTCCGCTTTCAAACGTTCAATCACCGTCAGAACCTGCGCCGCCGCCAAGCCGAATTTCGACTTTTCGCCGCCGCTTGACTGCCATTTGCCCGCGCCTTGAGAGGCCAGACGAATACGCAGACCCAGACGCGGTTTCACGCCGAGGCTCTTCGCTTCTTTCAGCACCAGATCCAGCTCAGACAGCTTCTCCAGTACGATAAAGACTTTGTGACCCAGCTTTTCGCCGATCAGTGCCAAGCGCATGTATTCGCGGTCTTTGTAGCCGTTACATACGATCACTGAGCTCGCTTGCTGCGCCATCGCCAGCACCGCCAGAAGCTCTGGCTTACTGCCTGCTTCCAGACCCAGCTGTTTGGTTTCCAACTCAGCCTGGCTGGCCAGAATTTCGTCAACCACTTCTTTTTGCTGGTTTACTTTGATTGGGTAAACCAACAGGTATTTGTTCGGGTAGTCATACTCTTCAATCGCCTGGTTGAAGGCATCACAGATGTTGTGCACACGTTGGTGCAGGATCTGCGGAAAACGTACAAGCACAGGCAAATTCAAATTACGCGCTTCAAGCTGCTTTACAATCGAACTGAGTTGCGTTGGGTGAGCACCGTCTTTTCTCGGTGACACATACACTTCACCGTGATCATCAATGCCGAAGAAGCCCTGGCTCCAGTAATGAACGTTGTAATCAGCGCGAACGCTGTCTAATTTGGATTGTTGTTCCACATCATATCTCGCAAGAACAAAGAGAATGTAGTGGCTCCGGGACCGAAACCACGCCTGACACCCTTGATGTCACGCGCTTTATCGGTGAAAACCCCGGGTGTGTCTAATGATAATAATTTGTCGTTAGGACAAGTGTTGGTTATCACACATAACTTTTCAAATTTCTGTGTAAACCATTCATTCTGTTTGTGAACCGCTGACCAAAAGATCGAATTTTTTGTTGCCGTATAAAGACTCGAAATCCGCTTCATCCGCAACCAAATCACGTAGCGACGGGCTGGTATCAATCGCACGCTGAATGTCCTCCAACGCCTGCTCTTCCGCCCCTAAGCGGGCATACGCACACGCGCGTTGGTACAGCGCCGGGCCATTGCTTTCATCCAGCTCCAACACTCGGTTACACAGGCTCATCGCCCAGTGGTACTCGCGGATTTCCATCGCCGCATCAGCTTTATAAGTCAACGCTTCCAAATCGCCCGGGCGAATTTTGAGAATTTCATCGTACACTTCGATGCGTTGATCCGCCGTTTGCACACTTTGGGCGCGCAGCCATAAGTTGTGAATTTCGTTGATGATTTCGATTTCGCGGTTGTTTTCGGTGATGATACGTGTCTTACGTTTCAGATCCCGCTCCAGCGCAACAAATTTCTTCTCATATTCCATCGCAATTTTGTTGAGCCGCTTGTCGGCCATTTCACGCGTGTTGTGTTTGACCTCGCGCAGCGATTGCCACCCCACCAACGCAACTAACGACGCGACGCCAGCAATGATGTAGAAGAAATAGGTGACCGTCACGTTGGCGTAGTTCATCGATTTGTCCGCTACCGCAAGTTCACGGTCCGTGATCTGCACTGTGACTCTGCGCTCGAGATCCTGTTGGTCCTGACGCAGTGATTTCAATTCATCTAATATGTAGCGCTCCATCAAAGGGCGATCGAGCACCGCCGTTTCTGAATACGCCGGCGTTCTATCTGCGCCTTGCGATTCCGACGCCGCCCATACATTTGCCGCCACTATCGTCAGCAAACCTCCGACTACCAACCAAATTTTCTGCACGTATCACTCCTCTTTTGTCTCTTCTCAACGGCAACGTATTTCTAATTCGCCTTGTCATATTAAAACCAATACGAAACATTCTAACTCAAATTATATGTGAGTTTTTTGCTATTTTTATTTTTCATTAAAATCAACAAATTAATCATAAATTCGCTATAGGTAACGGTAATATCAGCTTGATAATCGCCAGATTAATGTTTAGTGTACTATTAATATTTACAATTTATCGTCTCAACAATTAGACGACAACAAAGGATGTAAATGATGTCAACTATGCTTGAAGTGAAGAACCTCTTTAAAGTGTTTGGAGAGACACCCGAGGACGCCTTTACTCTCATCGAACAAGGGCTCAATAAAGATCAGATTTTTGAGCAAACCGGCCTGACCGTGGGGGTTAAAGACGTATCACTGTCGATCAACGAAGGGGAAATCTTCGTCATCATGGGTCTGTCCGGCTCAGGAAAATCGACTCTGGTGCGGCTGCTCAATCGCCTTATCGAGCCTACCCGTGGCAGCGTTCTGCTCAAAGGCAGCGATATCGCCCATATCTCCGATCACGAGCTGCGAGAAGTTCGTCGTCAAAACATTTCGATGGTGTTTCAAAACTTTGCGCTGATGCCGCACATGACAGTGATTGAAAACACTGCGTTTGGTCTGGAACTGGCTGGCGTGCCAGAAGCGCAACGTCATCAGGCGGCAAAAGCGGCGCTGGAGCGCGTTGGGCTCGATGCCTATTGCGAATCGTATCCGGACGAGTTGTCCGGCGGGATGAAACAGCGGGTCGGTCTGGCGCGTGCGCTGACTAACGATCCGGACATTTTGCTGATGGACGAGGCATTCTCCGCCCTCGACCCGCTAATTCGAACCGAAATGCAGGATGAACTGATTCGTCTGCAAAATGATGACAAACGGACCATCGTGTTCATCTCCCACGATTTGGACGAAGCAATGCGCATCGGCGATCGGATTGCGATCATGCAAGATGGTGTGGTGGTTCAGGTCGGCACACCCGATGAAATCCTGCATCAGCCCGCCAATGACTACGTCAGCTCTTTCTTCCGTGGCGTGAATGTCGCCAGTGTGTTTTGCGCCAAAGACATTGCCCGCAAGAACCCCGCCGCTGTGTTTAAAAAGCACGACAACGACGGTCCGGCAGCCGCTATGCAAATGCTGCTCGACAACGACCGTGAGTTCGGCATCGTGGTGGATCGCGCCAACAAATACACCGGCATTGTCTCGCTCGATTCACTCAAAGAGGCAAAACGCGAACAACGCTCCCTGAGCAGCGCACTGCTGGCAGACACCGTCACCATCTCGCCCGACGTTTCGGTCGGAGACTTAATTGGTCAGGTCGCGCAAGTGCCTTATTCCGTGCCGGTGGTCGATGATGACGGACGCTACTACGGCGTTATCACTAAGACCCGCTTGTTACAAACACTCGATCGCGAATAACCACCGCTCAGAAAGCGCGTAGTTAAACCCTATTGGAAAACAGGAAAGAATCATGACAACGGAAACAACGGTTTCAGCGGCGCAACCCGCAGACCCGTGGGGCGCTGCAGCACAAACGACAACCACGGCCGACCCTTGGTCAACCGGTAGCGATGCGGCAACCGCCGGCAACGACTGGCTCAACACCGCACCAACGGACGTCCCTTTTGATTGGATGCACCCCTTCAAAGACGCCATTCTGCCCTTTGATAGCTGGGTGGAAACCGCTCTCAACTGGCTGGTGACCCACGGTCGCCCGGTGTTTCAGGCGATTCGCTTACCGATCGATTTCATTCTCAGCTCATTTCAGACCGCACTGGTCTCTACGCCAGCCCCGATCATGCTGCTGATCCTCTTTTTGCTCGCCTGGCAACTGGCGGGGTCGCGCATGGGGATTGCGTCATTTTGCTCGCTGCTGGTGATCGGCCTGATTGGTGCCTGGGACCAAGCCATGGTTACACTGGCGCTGGTGATGACGTCGGTCTTTTTCTGTCTGCTCATCGGTTTGCCACTCGGCATCTGGCTGGCGCGCAGTGATACCGCGGCCAAAATTGTCAGACCCATACTCGATGCAATGCAAACCACGCCCGCTTTCGTTTATCTGGTGCCCATCGTCATGTTGTTTGGTATCGGTAATGTACCGGGCGTGGTCGTGACCATCATCTTCGCTCTGCCACCGATTGTGCGCCTGACCATTTTGGGGATCCAGCAGGTACCGGAAGAACTGATCGAAGCAGGCCACGCATTTGGCGCCAGCCCGAAACAGATGCTGTACCGCATTCAATTGCCGCTGGCGATGCCAACCATTATGGCGGGCGTCAACCAGACACTGATGCTGTCACTGTCAATGGTGGTGATTGCTTCAATGATAGCCGTCGGCGGTTTAGGTCAGATGGTGCTGCGCGGCATTGGCCGACTGGATATGGGCCTCGCTGCCGTGGGTGGTTTGGGCATCGTGATTTTGGCCATTCTGCTTGACCGCATTACTCAGACCATCGGCGCGAATAGCCGAGATAAGAAAACCCATTGGTACGAGAAAGGCCCCGCCTCACTCGTGTATCAACTGAAACTGAAATTCACACACACCGAAGGTAATAAAAAACTAGGAGAACAGAAATGAACGTAGCATGGAAGACGATGCTCACCACAGGACTTGTGGCAGGTGCAACGCTCTCAGCCCCCGCTTGGGCCAAGTTGCCGGGTGATGGTATTACAGTGCAACCTGTTCAGTCGACAGTGGCTGAAGAGACGTTCCAAACGCTGATCGTCAACAAAGCGATGGAAGCGCTAGGTTACACCGTACTACCCACCAAAGAAGTCGACTACAACGTGGGCTACACCTCCATCAGCGAGGGAGATGCCACTTATCTGGCCGTGAACTGGGCGCCGCTGCATGAAGGCAAGTACATCGCCGCCGGCGGTGACGACAAGTTCTATCGCAAAGGGGATTACATTTCCGGTGCCGCACAGGGCTATCTGATTGATAAAAAGACCGCCGATAAGTATCACATCACCAATATTGAGCAGTTGAAAGATCCTAAAATCGCCAAACTGTTTGATGCCAACGACGATGGCAAAGCCGATTTGACCGGTTGTAACCCAGGGTGGGGTTGTGAAAGCGTGATTGAACATCAGATGGATGCTTTTGGCTTGCGTGACACTGTCACCCACAATCAGGGTAACTACGCGGCGATCATCGCTGATACCATCTCGCGCTACAAAAAAGGCGACTCCATCTTGTACTACACCTGGACACCTTACTGGGTAAGTGGCGTTTTAGTTCCGGGTAAAGATGTGGTGTGGCTGGAAGTGCCATTCTCAGCGTTACCGGGCGATCGTAAAGATGTCGATACCACGCTGCCAAACGGCAAAAACTATGGCTTCCAGATGAACTCGATGAAAATCGTCGCCAACAAACAATTTGCTGAGCAAAACCCGGCCGCGGCCAAACTGTTTGAAATCATGAAACTCAACATCAATGATGTCAGTGCCGAAAATATGATGATGAGTCAGGGACACAACTCTGAAAAAGACATCGAGGCGCATGCCAACGGCTGGATCAAAGCGCACCAGAAACTGTTTGATTCCTGGATCGCCACTGCAAAACAAGCCGCCCAATAATAACTACGGATAAGGCGGTGTGCTGCAAACACGCCGCCTCATTTTCCGCACGGAGGATGACTTGGATATTCACGAGGAAGTATTAGTCTCAATTCGCCAGATCATTCGCGCCATCGATCTGCATTCTAAAAAGCTCAACAAAGATTATGGTCTCACCAGCCCGCAGTTGCTGCTCATGAGAGCCATCAAAGCCGCGCCAAGCATGACGATTCGCCAACTGTCCGTCGCCACCAACATGAGTCAGGCAACGGCCACCAGCATTCTCGATCGCTTGGAAAAACGCGAACTGGTTGTGCGTGAGCGTGACACCATCGACAAACGTAAAGTGCACGCCAAACTGACGGCTTTGGGAGCACAGATTTTGTCACAAGCACCGCAATTGTTGCAGGATGATTTTGTTCAACGATTTCAAGCGCTGGATGCCTGGGAGCAGACGCTGCTGCTGTCGTCACTGCAACGCCTGTCACGCATGATGAATGCGCCGGAGGCTGACGTTGCGGTCGAGCCGCTACTACTGGCTATCGACACGGAACCGTTCAACCTCTCCTGACACAGTGCGGATAAGGAAACTTATCCTTCGTTACGCACTTTTGCACGGCGCGCAGTAGCAAAGTCGTCGTTCGTCACCTGGAACAGGCTGGCGAATGACTGTAGCTTGGAGCCCATCTTGTCGATGTCTTCCCCAATCAGCGCACTCTCTTCTATTGCTTGCTGAATCACATCGAACTGTTGATCCATGTGCGAGAAGTGACTGGAGACGACATTCAACTGCTGATCCTGCTCGCTGATCGCGCCGCCAATCTTCTCGACATGCAATGAGATATTAGCAATCGCCTCTTCAACCTGGTGCCAGGTATCCTGCGCGTTGTTGACTCGTTCAGCACACGCGGTCGCCGATTCAAGACTGTCGCTCATCACATTCTCAACCCGTTGAGTACTGGTGCGGATGGCACCAATCAGTTCACTGACGCTGTCGGTCGAGGCGCGGGTTTTGACCGACAGATTGCGCACTTCATCAGCCACCACAGCAAAACCCCGGCCCTGTTCACCAGCGCGCGCCGCTTCGATGGCAGCGTTGAGTGCCAGCAGGTTGGTTTGTTCGGCGATGTCGTTGATCACCACAATTACCTGACGAATTTTCTCTGCATCGACAGTGAGGTTGCTTACCGCTTGCGCTACCAGCGACAAATCGTTGCTGAGCTGATCCATTTGCGACACCGTTTCAACCACCGATGCACGTCCGGAACCCAGTACTTTCACCGTCGCCCCTGATGCCTGCTGAATCCCTTCCAGTTCGCCACTCACCAGTTGGCTGATTTCCGCAGAATGCGTCATCTGATCCTGCACCTGCTGCGACTGATGATGCATCGAGTTTGACGCCTTGGTCAGCTTCACGTTGACATCGTTCACATCCTGCGACATCGGCTCCATACGTTTTATCGAGCCAAGCAGTGTCGAGAACGTGGCATCCAGGTGATCGATAAAAGCGTTAAAGCTGCGCGACAGCTCCGTCACTTCATCGTTACCTTTCTCTTCCAGTCGGTAACGTAAATCGCCCGATCCCGAACCCAGCTGTTTAACCGCTTGCAGCATGTGATTGAGCGGAGCGAGAATCGAACGCGACATCATCCAGCCGATGCCAAGACCAATCAGGATGGCGGGCAGCAGCATAAACAGCACCGAGTTTTTGATGTGCAACTTCAGCGTGGTCAGAAACGCCATCGCTTCCGACTCATCAATTTCACTCAGCAGTACCCACTGCAAACCGTGCAGATTCAGCGGCATGTAAGCTGAAAGCACCGGAATGTTGCGGTAATCTCGTATCAGTTCAAAGCCTGTTTCGCCGGCTAAACCTCTCGCCACCGCGTCCGAATTCACGGGCTGCAAACCAATCGACGTCGAGAGCGCATCCATTTTGGCCAGTGTCGCGCTATCGGTGCCCAACTCTTTCATCAGCGCCAGATAACCCGCTTTATCTTCCAGCACAAAGCGGGAATTAGAGCGCATCAGCTTATCACTCCCCACCAGATAGGTTTCGCCCGATTGACCCAAGCCTGACTTTTTCCAATTCTGGTTGTGGGTCATGATGCCGTTAATCACATCAAGCGGCATCTGCATGATCAACACACCGACGGTTTCACCGTTATCGCGAATTGGCGCGCTGACAAACGCAGCCTGCGCTTCGTAAGAAGGAGTGTAAGGTTTGAAATCGGTGAAGAAACTGCCGGAAGTGAGCTTCATTGCGCCGCGGTAAGCATCCGCCAGGCCGCTGTCTTTATAAGGGCCTGATTTAAGTGACGTCGCAAAATCGAGTTCTTTGTAGGTGCTGTATACCACATAGCCGCTTTTCGCATCGACCAGGAATACGTCGTAAAAGCCAAAGTTCTTAATAAAATCAGAAAAATAGGGATGATAGGTTTGATGCAGCGCATCGTACTCACCGCCCTGCTCGCCTGAGACCAGCTTATCTTTACTGCCCAATGGATTGGGGTTGAGTGCGATATACTGGTTTTGCAGCGTTTTGGCGCGGTCAGACACCTTGCCAAACAAGTTGTCTGCGCTGATGCTGTCGATGGTGTTGATGTCGTGGTAACGCCTCACGAACTCATTGCGGTAGTAGTTACGCAGCGCTTCACTGTCATCAGAACGGACGGGATAGTCCATAAAGGCTTGAGTAAAACCTTTCACTGCCGCCAGAATACTCAGATCGTGAGACATATTCTGCGCCTGTGAGGCGACCGTATCGAAATAACGCTCAATCTGCGAGGCCGATTCATTACGCGAAATGACCAGACGCTCTTTCGCGGAGGTAGCCAATGCTTCTGAGGCGTCTTTATACACCAACCATCCCAATGCGATGCAACTCACCGCGGTAAACACTACCGCCACCACCACATAGCTGATAAACATTTTGCTGCGTAATTTCATCCATCCATCCCTTGCATGATCGATTCCCGCTCATGCTAAGGTTTAGCCCAATTCACTCCGCGCAGACAGAGCAGGCGATGGTTTAGTGACACTTATCACATATGAACTTGATTGCTTCGTTCTAATTATTATTAATCCTATCGATATCGCACCAAGGTTGTGCGTTTAAAAGAGCCTTAAGACGAAGAGCTGATTCCAGAGTAAACCATTTTGTAATCAGGCTGCTGCGGAAAGCAGCGCTTGCCTTTTTTGTCACAGAAATACGGTTGTAATTCATCACAGTTCAGTTATTTTGAACAAAACCCTGTTTCTCAATGTGCTATGGACTACATCGCCTTACTCAATGTCATGCAAGATTATTATCAGTGGCTGTTAACGCTGCTGATTCTGCTCATCTACCCTAAAGCGGCTAAGGTCACTCTTCGTGTGTTTGAAAAGACCGTGATTGGCCGCGACGATGTGCACCGCGTCAAACGGGCGCGTTGGCTGATAAAAACCGCGCTGTTCATCATGCTGCTGATGGCCATTATGATCTTGTGGGGCATTGAATTACGTGGGTTATTGGTGGTCGGTTCCTCCATTTTTGCACTGCTGGGCGTCGGCTTATTTGCCAGTTGGTCTCTGCTGAGCAATGTCACCTCGTTTTTCACCCTCTTCGTGCAGAATTACTGCCGAATCGGTTTGTGGGTACGCGTGGTAGATGGCGCCAACTTTGTCGAAGGCAGAATTACCGACATGACGTTTCTGAACGTGGTTCTGGAAACGGTCGATGGCAACCGCATTCTTTACCCCAATAACCTGTTTATTGTCCGTCCGGTGATTGTGCTTAACAAAGCCCCGGAAAAAGCCGTGAAGAAACCCGAGAAAAAACAGTTACCAATTGGAGTTAAACGTTGAGCGAGTATCAGGACTTATCCCAACAAATCGAAGCGCTCGCGAAAGCGGAAGATGATGCCCAGCAGGTCTCGCTGCTGGGCGAAATGGTTGACAACGGTCTGGATGAAGGTTCACTGGCGCTGATTCTGGAAGCATTCCCGGTCGATGATCGTGTCCGCATGTGGCGCAGCCTGCCGCTGGAAATGCACATTGACGTGCTGACCGAAATGCGTGCCGATGTGCGTGTTTCGATCATCAAAGCGCTGTCCGAAATTGAGCTGAAGCTGACGCTGGCGAAACTGGACAACCTGTCGCTGATTGAGTGGGAAGACTCGCTGCCAGATGAGATTGTCAGTGAAGCGCTGCGCTTAATCAGCCGCGACGAGTTGGAACTTTACGACCAGGCCAATGAGTTTGAAGATAACGAAATCGGCCACTGGGCAGATCGTAAGCTGTATACCCTGCCGTTCAGTATCAGCGTGAATCGCGCCAAGATCCTGCTCGACAAATATCACCTCGAATCGCCGCAGTACATCTACCTCATCAACAAGGCGAAGAAATTCCGCGGTGTGGTCGCTTTTACGGATATTCTGCAAGCCGAAGGCACAACTCAGCTTAAAGAGCTGAAGAAAGAAGATTTGGTGCTGATTAACGCCCATCAATCACTTTCCGATGCGGTAGAAGCGCTGGAACACGCGAGCTTGCCTGTGGTGCCTGTAGTGAACGACGATGACACGCTCATTGGCGAAATCGACTGGCAGTTTGCTTTGGGCACCCAGCGTGAAATCTACGAATCGCGTTTGATGGCCGGTACCGGTATGGATGAAGGCGACGACCTGTTCGCGCCGATTGTACGCAGTTCCAAGCGCCGCGGCGTGTGGCTCGGGATCAATCTGCTGACGGCGATTCTGGCGTCGATGACCATAGGTCTGTTTGAGAACGTCATTTCCCAGGTGGTTGCACTGGCAGTGTTGATGCCCATCGTGGCTTCAATGGGCGGTATTGCCGGCAGCCAGACACTGACACTGATGGTTCGCGCCATGGCGCTCAATCAGGTCACCACAGGTAACCGCTTTGCGCTGTTGAAAAACGAGGTGGGCATCGGTGCCATCAACGGAGTGTTGTGGGCGCTGATCATCGGCGGTGTGGCCGGTCTTTGGTTCCAATCCACCCTGATTGGCTTCACCATCTCGCTGGCCATCGTGGTGAACATCATTACCGCCGCGCTGTTTGGCGTGCTGATCCCTATCATCCTCGATAAGTTTAAACTCGACCCGGCTTTAGCCGGCTCGGTTATCCTGACAACCGTGACCGATGTGGTTGGCTTTTTCGCCTTCCTCGGTACCGCCAGTCTGGTCATGCTGTAATCCTGACGCCCTGCTTCGCGGGGCGTTCTTTCATCTGCCCTTCTTCCATCCTTCACTACGTATTCAGGCCAAAAAATTTTTTAAAAAAATTTATTTTTTCCCTCTTGAAGTTCGATTTTTTCACCCTATTTATATGGTCGAGCGGCAGTGATGCCCCACCGTATCTGGGTTCGCTCTCCTTTCAGGCGCTGGAACTTCCAGCCATACGCGACCCAATACGTTTGTCTTTTATTTTCGATTTAGCGATTTTAAGTAGGAGGCACTCCCAATGAACATTCGTCCTTTACATGACAAATTGATTGTTGAACGGCTCGAAGTCGAAAACAAATCTGAGGGCGGAATCGTACTGACATCCAAATCTGCGCAAAAATCTAACCGCGGCAAAGTGCTGGCGGTGGGTAAAGGCCGTCTGCTCGACAGCGGCGAACGCGCTGCGCTGGAAGTCAAAGTGAACGACCAGATCATCTTTAACGATGGTTATGGCGTGAAAACCGAAAAAGTGGACGGGCGTGAATATCTCATCCTGTCTGAATCGGACGTATTAGCGATTGTTGAATAATTTTGTTGTGAGTTTTTAAGGAGATACACAATGGCAGCAAAAGACGTTTTATTCTCGAACGACGCTAGACAAAAAATGTTGACCGGGGTGAACCTGCTGGCGAACGCCGTCAAGGTAACCCTGGGCCCGAAAGGTCGCAATGTGGTACTGGATAAATCCTTCGGCGCTCCAACCATCACCAAAGATGGTGTTTCCGTGGCCAAGGAGATCGAACTGGAAGACAAGTTCGAGAACATGGGCGCGCAAATGCTTAAACAGGTCGCTTCCAAAGCCAACGATGAAGCCGGTGACGGCACCACCACAGCAACCGTGCTGGCACAGTCACTGATCAACGAAGGTTTGAAAGCCGTTGCCGCAGGCATGAATCCGATGGATCTCAAACGCGGTATCGATAAAGCCGTTGAAGCCGCGGTAGAAAAACTGCACCAGATGGCCAAACCTTGCAGCGACAAACAATCCATCACTCAGGTCGGCAGCATTTCGGCCAACAGCGATGCGGCGATTGGTGAAATCATTGCCGAGGCGATGGAAAAAGTCGGCCGCAACGGCGTCATCACCGTGGAAGAAGGTCAGGCTCTGCAAAATGAGCTCTCCGTCGTTGAAGGCATGCAGTTTGACCGTGGTTACCTGTCGCCCTACTTCATCAACAATACCGACTCCGGCAGTGTGGAACTGGATAATCCATACATCCTGTTGGTTGATAAGAAAATCAGCAACATTCGCGAGTTGATTCCTGTACTGGAAGCCGTCGCGAAAGCGTCTCGCTCACTGCTGATCATTGCCGAAGATGTCGAGGGCGAAGCGCTGGCAACGCTGGTGGTGAACAGCATGCGCGGCATCGTCAAAGCTGCTGCGGTGAAAGCACCGGGCTTTGGTGACAACCGCAAAGCGATGCTGGAAGACATTGCCGTGCTCACCGCAGGCCGCGTGATCTCTGAAGAGATCGGTCTGGAACTCGAGAAAGCAACACTGGACGATCTCGGCAGCGCGAAAAAAGTCACCATCAGCAAAGACACCACCACCATTGTGGATGGCGCAGCGGATGAAAGTGCAATCAAAGATCGCGTGGCACAAATTCAGCACCAGCTGGACAACACCACATCGCAATACGATCGCGACAAGCTGCAACAGCGCATCGCCAAACTCTCTGGCGGTGTCGCGGTGATCAAGATTGGTGCGGCAACCGAAGTCGAAATGAAAGAGAAGAAAGACCGCGTTGATGATGCGCTGCACGCCACTCGCGCAGCCGTCGAAGAAGGCATCGTTGCTGGCGGCGGCGTGGCACTGATTAAGATCGCCAATGAACTGAAGGATCTGAAAGGCGACAACGACGACCAGAATGTCGGTATTCGCGTTGCGTTGCGTGCGATGGAAGAGCCATTGCGTCAAATCGCCATCAACGCGGGTGACGAAGGTTCTGTGGTGGCCAATGCCGTGAAAGCGGGCGATGAACACTACGGCTACAACGCAGCGACTGGCGAACATGGCAACATGATTGAGTTGGGTATTCTTGACCCGGCGAAAGTCACTCGCTCTGCACTGCAATATGCCGCTAGTGTGGCTGGCCTGATGATCACCACCGAAGCGATGGTGACTGACGCGCCAAAAGAGAACGCCGCTTAATCGGCCCAATGCATTGAGGGTGAATCCTCACCCTCAATGACGTGAGGTGAAGATGAAACGTTATCCAGCTTTGCATTTAGAAATTGCCGAATCTGCCGCGGGACCATCCAGCCCTAACTGGCCTGTGGTACAAAATTTCCCCCGGGTTTGCCGCGACGCGATATTCTCGCTGCCGCAGGCTCAAGTACCACAACCCAAAGCAAACGTCTGGGTGGTGACGTTCGATCTACGCAAACTTGCCGAGCTGCTAAACCCGACGCTTCACTGATGATTCGACACGGCCAGCATTAAGCTGGCCGCTTTTACTCGTTCACTGGCTCCAGTAAACCTGAAAATTCACAACAAGAATAAATAAAAAGCTCCCATTCAATATCCATATAACACTACACATTACGCGGACAGAGGTTCATTATGGTCGGGCTTTCTGCAACCTCGTTGCCTCTCAAGCACTCCTTGTTGCCAATCCGTCATGAAGACACGCTCAATGCCGCGAAGGACTCCCGCCTCTCAGGCGCTGTGGCTATTGGCATATTCCAGATTCTAAGAAAAAAGGTGTCTCCAATGGAAAGTCAGTCTCATCAACCGTTAATGAAACGTCCACGCCGCTTGCGCGCGCATCAGCATATTCGCCACATGGTGCAGGAAACCCAACTAAGCAAGAGCGATTTGATTCAACCGATTTTTGTCGAAGAAGGCATCGAAGCGCCGGTGGCGATCGACGCGCTGCCGGGCATCCAACGCATTCCGGAGTCCCATATCGCCGACGAAGTGATCGCACTGTACGAACTGGGGATTCGCTATGTGATGCCGTTTGGTATTTCTCATCACAAAGACGAATGTGGCTCTGATACCTGGCACGACAACGGCTTGCTGAGCCGCATGATCAAAGCCATCAAAACCGCCTGCCCAGACATGATTGTGATTCCCGATATCTGTTTTTGTGAGTACACCACTCACGGCCATTGTGGTGTTGTGCACGAAGGCTATGTCGATAACGATAAAACGGTCGAAAATCTGGTGAAACAATCCGTCGCCGCCGCCAGAGCCGGTGCGGATATGTTGGCTCCCTCAGCGATGATGGATGGCCAGGTCGGTGCGATTCGTCGTGGTCTGGACGCCGCAGGTTTTCCAAATGTGAGCATCATGGCGCACGCGATCAAATTCGCTTCTGCATTCTATGGTCCGTTTCGCTCAGCGGTGGAATGTACGTTGGAAGGTAACCGTGATACCTATCAGGCCGATCCGCACAATGGTCGTCAGGCATTGGTTGAAGCTGCATTGGATGAAGAAGAAGGCGCAGACATTCTGATGGTCAAACCCGGCACACCGTATCTGGATGTGCTGAAGTCGCTTAGTGATAACACACGCCTGCCACTGGCGGTGTATCAGGTCAGCGGTGAGTACGCAATTTTGAAAACGGCAGCGCAAGCCGGCCTGCTGGATGAGAAACGCGCAGTGCTGGAAACCATGATTGGCTTTAAACGCGCTGGGGCGAGTGTGATTGTCACCTACTACGCGAAAGAGCTGGCGCAGTGGCTGAGTGAATAATTTCGCCATAAACCGATTGCCCGTCACTGTTACGGGCAATTTTTGGATGGTAGCGTTTAGGTTCTGACCAACCGAACGCCATTCTTACCGCTGCGCTTCACTTGATACATGGCTTCGTCTGCCCGTTCATAGAGGGTTTCAAAGTCATGCTTCCCCGGCACAAATTCACACACACCGATACTAAAACCGATGTGCGCCTTACCGTTTTCCAGCACGACAGGTTCTGCGGCGTGAGTCAGCAACTGGTCGGTAAACGTATTCAGCGCCTGCGTTTCTTCTTTTTCGCACAGCAGAACAAACTCGTCGCCACCGAGGCGCACTATCACCGACTGTGGCGGCGCAAACCGTTTTAGCCATTCGGCCACCACCACCAGTACCGCATCGCCCGCTTTATGGCCAAGATGATCGTTGACCGTCTTGAAGTTGTCGACGTCGATAAACACCATCGCCGCCAGCGAATCGGATTCGGAGTGATTGATGCGGTTAAATTCACTTTGCAGTGCTTTGCGATTAAGCAAATTGGTCAGCGGATCCTGACGCGCCAGACGCGATAGCTCCTGCTCATAACGCTTTTCGTTAGTGATGTCGATGTGAGTGCCCATGATACGCAGCGGCGAACCATCCGCGGCGTATTCGACAATCCGCCCACGGTCCGACACCCAGCTATGGCTGCCATCTTTGTGCAGCATACGATGCACCACCTGATAAGTATCAGCGCGGCCATGCAGGTGATCTTCAAACGCGCCGACCGCCAGATCATAATCATCGGGGTGCAGCTTGCTTTTCCAGGTATCAAGATTTGCTTCCAGTTCATTGGGCTGAAAGCCGAGCATCTTGCCCCACTCCATGTTGAAAATGCGCAACCGCCCCGTAGGCACATGTTGCTCCCACAGGCAGAGCCCGGTGCCATCAAGGGCGGCATTGAGCTTCTCTTCTAAGCGCTGCTTTTCACGGGTTAATTGCTCAACCTGCTGTTCCAGGTGCTGAATGCGATCTTGCTGTTCTTCCATGGGCGTGATTGATAGTTAACGTAGTAACGCTAGTCTGCCACAATTTCAGGGGACACCGCATCCTCAAATTGACGGCGAATGAGCTGCATATTGGCGAGATTCTCAATAAAGATATCCAGCAACTGTGGATCAAAATGCTTGCCGCGGTTGTCACGCAGATAAGTGACCACCTCTTCCATACTCCAGGGGCGCTTGTAAGGACGGGTAGACAGCAGCGCATCGAACACATCACAAATAGCTACAATACGTCCTTCCAGCGGAATTTCTTCTCCCTTCAAGCCAGCCGGATAGCCGGAGCCATCCCATTTCTCGTGATGCGTAAGAGAGATGCGGCGCGCCATGCGGATCAGCTCAGATTTGTTGTCGGGAATGATGACGCCACCCATTGCCGGATGCTGTTGCATCACGTTCCACTCCTGCTCATCGAGCTTGCCCGGTTTGAGTAAAATGCCGTCCGGCACACCAATTTTGCCGACGTCATGCAGCGGGCTGGCGATTTGAATCATCTTGCACCAGTGCGGCTCTTGCCCCGCCGCTTTCGCCAGTTCAAAGCTCATGCGGCTGATGCGTTTGATGTGTTCACCGGTTTCGTTATCGCGAAATTCGCCCGCTTTAGCGAGCGCAAAGTTGAGCTCATGAGCCAGTTCTTCCAGCTCAAGGCAAGCGGTGTCGTAATAGACGGAGGTGGCCAGTCCCATGTCCATAAAAATGACTCGGTTGAGTGCCGTCATGTAGCGCTGAACGTTCCCTATTTCTGGCGCCAGCACTTTATACACCACTCCGGCAAGCTGGCTCAGCACAATGCAATAAGCACCAGAATAGATCTTAAAGTCGATACCGAGTTTATGATGGGTTTTGCCGATGCGGTTGGTTGCGTTGTAATACTCAGCGCCAAAGTTGCCACGAAATACATAGCGCATCATATGCTCGCGTTGGTGGGCTTTAGCCCGTTTGACTGACTGTTCATCCTGATAAAAATGCGCCGTTTCCCGGTTGCAGCTCAAATGGGCATAAACATGGCTAAGAATGTCATCAATATTTTGTTCCATCACCCAGTAGAATTCGCGTAGCGTATTCAGCGTTTGCTGATCGATGACCAAATACGACGCCCACCGACGAATTGCGCTCTCTGGTTCTGAGCTAAAAGCCGTTTCCATCACACACCTGACTTTGACTGTTGTTATTCATCATCCGCACAATAAAAGACCACAACATTTGTGCAGTTAATGTGTGGATATAGCAAAAGCCTCACGTTGCATAAAGTACGACCAGTTAACCAGCGCCCGTTTTTATGAAGGTATTTGCACTACTTCACAAAGCGATTGGAATAAGCCTCACATGTTGCATGTTGTTCGTGCCACAGGTGAAGCTTAGTGACGGAGTCACGCAAAATAGGCGGTACTTCGCCCGTCTGATTGCGTGAAGCCAGATCGTGGTTTGTAAAAAAATGTAGCGGTAACCCTTCTCCACCGATTGATTAAATAATAAGCTCATGGTTTCACACTATAATAAGGAGAATTTGTCGTGAAACGATTGCTACCTCTGGTTATTCTCGGTTCCGCATTGTTGGCTTCCCACGCGATGGCGACGACAGGCGACCACATCTACGTTCAGGCGTCAAAAGGCAGTTTTAACGATGCCGCCATCACTAAGTTGTTCGAACAACAACCCGCTCTGAAAGCAGAAGTGGATTTTTCCGGCACTCCGCTCAACACCTTTATGCAGGCCGATCTTAATGATGCACTGGCATTCAGCGCGGTTGAGAACTCCACCATTAACGGCCGCTTGGTCCAGGCTACGGTTGAAGCATTGCAGCAATACAAAGTCGTTGGTGTGAAAGCGTTTATCACTACCCCGATTGAAATGTGTGTACTGATGAACAGTAAAGATGTGAAGGCGAAACGCTCGATTGCATTAATTGCCTCGCACCCTGCCGCTCTCAAGCAAATCGATAGCTGGAAACAGACACTGAATGCGAAAGAACTGGCCGTTCCAGAAGGCACGGCAGCAGCGGCACAACGCGTCTCAAACGGCGAAATGCCGGATGGCACCGCGGCGATTGGGGCTTGTGTGCTGGAGAAAGTGTATCCGAATCTGGTTGTGGTTGAGCAAGGTGTTCAGGACAACAAGAACAACAAAACGTCTTTCCTGCTGATGGATGTGGAAAAACGGGTCTCACCGATTGGCGAAGCAGATGCTCGTAAAGAGCTGGAAGCGGCGATTAAGCAGGGACAAAAGCTGTGATCTGAAAGAAAGACATACCGACAGCAAGCGGTATGTCTTTCACTTGGAAAAGCAGAATCGGGGTCTACTGATAAGTCATCAGCTCGCGATCATCAAACCATTTCATCAGCTCTGCTCGTGGCAGATGTGAGGTATTCTGAATCACATTTTTAGTCAGATGCGGCGCAAACTTTTCAATGAAGTCATACATATATTGCTGCAGATAGGTGTTTTTGTTGTAACACAGCCAAGCGTAACAATCCGGCACCAGCCCTTCCAGCGAACGCACGGTAATGGAATCACTCAGCTTGTGGGTGGCAACCGAGGCAATAATGCCGATCCCGACCCCCAGACTCACGTACTCTTTGATCACTTCCGCATCCATCGCCGTGACGATGTATTTCGGCGTCAGGCCTTTCTGCTTAAACGCGTTATCAATCGCGCCACGGCCGGTCGATTTGAGTTCGTAACTGATGAGCTTTTCCTGCGCCAGCTGTTCCAGCGTAATGGTTTCCGCTTTAGCCAGAGGGTGGTTTGATGGCACAATCAGCGCCAGTGACCACTTGTAAGCAGGCAGAACCGCAAGATCCATCTGCTCATCGACATCCTGCGCCACAATAGAGAAATCGTAAGGGCCGGACGGCAACGTATTCCCACGGGTTTCTGGCTCAATGGTTCCCATGTGCAGTGATACTTTCGGGTACTTTTTCATGAAGAACTGCACCGTTTCCGGCAACAGGAATTTCGCGATCGCATTGGTGGTGTAGACGTTCACTCGTCCCATATCCGGCGAGGTGACACTGGCAGAAAGCGCCTTGATACGCTCTTCAATTTCCAGCATTTTTCCTGCTTCACGAATGATCTGGCTGCCTATTTCGGTTGCGCCGGATAAGTGCTTACCCTGACGCTCAAAAATCTGCACGCCCAGCTCATCTTCCAGCAACGCAACTTGCTTACTGATACCCGGCTGAGAGGTGAATAATTTTTCTGACGTTAACGAAATATTGTATCCATTACGCTGAATCTCTCGGATATAGCGCAGTTGCTGTAGCTTCATTATGTACTCCTAGGTCACAAAATGATTGCATAACAATCACTTAAATGAGCCATTAGTTATACAGGAATCATCGGTTTCGAGCTAGTCTATCTATTAATAAAAAGATAGGCCATCGCATCACAAAGACACGCAGAAAACTGCGACTGATTTCATGTGTGAGCAAATCAGGCATGGCGATGGCGGAGTTTCTCTGCCGTACAATTTGCTTTAAGATCAGCGGGGTTGAACAACGCATACTGTCGACACGGCGAGGCCGGGTCGGAGGTTCCATCAATCAGGACACAGATATTTGGCCACCAAACACTCGGAATCGATTGTCACCATTGCCCTTCCTTCGCTGATCCATCGCATCGGCCGTGAACACGCTACAGCCTTACAAGCGTTCGCGGCTGAGCATCGCTGCACCATCAAGCGTGTTCGTCGTTCGCGCAACTGGCAATGTCAGGGCGAACCGGAAGATTTGCTGTTGTTGCTGCGCGCTATTCAAGCCAGCGACATCGCATTGGCCGTCGCGTCGGTAACAAGCAAATTGGAAGCGGGCATCAAGCCCTATCGGCAAGAAACGTTAAGCGAAAGATTGGCTCAGTTGGTGCAGGACAACCCGTCGATGACCCTGGCTGAGCTGATGGAAAAAACCGGCTGCACATTAGTGCAAGCCAGAGCGGCGCGGGAAGAACAGGAAAAGTGGTAAACCAGCGTCCAGGCCGGCTCACCAATTGAAATATAAACGACTAAGCTTGGCTCAGCAGCTCTTTAATGATGGTCAGCACACCGCCTTCACGGTTGCTTGGCGCGCGGAAACGGGCGTACGTTTTGACTTGTTCATGGGCATTATCAACCGCGTATGAGTAGTAGCTCGCCTGCAACATTTCAACATCGTTGAAGTAGTCGCCGAAGGTCATGGTTTCCTGCTCAGTAAAATCAAACTTCGTCTGCAACTGCTTGATGGCAGTGCCTTTCGACGCTTCTGCGTTCATCACATCCAGCCAGATTTTCGCACTCACCACCACTTTGTGGCTGTGACCAAATTTCGCGTTAATGCTCGGATTAACCCATTGCTCAGTGCCATCAAAATGGCAAATCGCGACCTTGATAAAGTCATCCTCAACCGCCAGAAGATCCGACACCGACTCGCAGCGATGGTAGTACTTCTGAATCTCTTCCATTGCCTGTGGATCCTCTGTCTCGATGTACGCCGAGCGCTTACCGCACAGCACAACATGAGTTCCGGCAATGTTTCTTGCTTCGTTGATGATCGCAGCAACCGCTGATTTATCGATGGTGCTGCTGTAGAGTTCTTCGCCTTTGTACATCACCAAAGTGCCGTTTTCGGCGATAAACATGATGCGATCCTGAATCTCGGCAAAAGTGTCGAGCAAGCTGTAGTACTGGCGACCAGACGCCGCAGCGAACAAAATGCCGCGTTCATCCAATTGCTTGTACAGGGGGAAAAATTCTGGGTCGAGCTGGCCTTTCTCGTCGAGAAGCGTGCCGTCCATATCAGTTGCGATGAATTTGATGTTTCGTTGTGACATAAAGTGAAGACTCGTAGATTCAAAATGCGTGGGCCCGCTCATCCTATCATATTCCGTCGCGGCTTATTCAGTTTGCTGTCAGAATACCTTCGGCCGAGCGTCTGACGTCCAAGCCACTAATTCGTTGATATTTATTGAACTCTCAATTAAAACTCAAAAATATTTGTAATGAACTCAAAAAATGTTTAGTTTGTCAGCAGATTTATTTGAGGAAGTGTCATTATGAGCTTTAAACAAGCCTACCTGTTTTACCTAACTTGCGCCGCCACCATCAGCTTTGGTTTTTCGTTTCTGGTTCTTTACCTGGCGGTAAACAGCTAAGTATCACTGAACACGATAAGAATAAGAAAAGCCGCTGCAGAGATTGTCTGCGGCGGCTTTATTTTTGGCTTGAAGATGCAACCTTATGCGGCTTTAACCGGTTTGGCGTTCGCCGCGCTTTGGCGCGTTTTCTCACTAATTAGCGCTTCGTGCAGTGCGCAAATCGCACTGTTGTAATCGCTGTCTTCAACCACAAATTGCACATTGACATTACGCATTGAAGAATGTGCCGCCATCGGATTCACATTCAGTTCCGCCAAGGCGTGCATACCGCGCGCCAAAGCTTGGTTGGTGTTGATGTTCGCACCAATGGCTGAAATCAACGCCACCATTTTTCCGGAAATCGACGCATTCGGATAACGTTTCTCCGCTTTATACAGCAACTGGTTGAGGTTATCGCTGGAACCGCTGAGGAAATAGGTCATCGAGTTGGCATTCATCTCTTTTCCAACCAGATGCACTTTGGCTTCGGCAATGATTTCCATCAGGTCATAGCTCACGTTATCCACTTTGCCGACCATGCTCTGATCAAACATGTGCAGCGCAAATACCTTGTTGCGCCCGGCAATGATCTCGACCTTGTTATCTTCAGGCTGATGATAATTGGAGATCAGCGTGCCCGCATGGTCCGGTTCAAAGGTATTTTTCACCCGCAGTTCAATCTCCTGATTGCGCAGACCCGCCGCCGCATTGGGGTGGATTGCTTCCATGCCAAGGTTGGCCAGTTGATCGGCCACATCGAAGTTGGTCAGCCCCATCGGGCGCACTTTCTCCGGCCCCACAACGCGCGGATCGGCCGAGCTGAGGTGATACTCTTTGTGAATGATCGCCTGATCAGCATGGGTCAGCGCAGCAATGCGGCTGAACGTCATCTCGCTGTACCCACGATCATAGGTTTTCATCAGGCCTTCGTCGCAGTAGGCATAACCCGTCACGATCGGCAGCTCCGTCGAGACATCTATCTCTTCAAAAGCGCGCAGAATTACCTCATCCAGATTGCCCCGAGTGCCTTCGTTCCAACCCGACAGGTCAACAAAACGGGCGTTAATGCCGAGCGTTTTCAGTTTTAGTGTCGTGTTATACGCACTGTGCGCTTCGCCAATCGAAGAGAGAAATTCGCGGATCTGAGGCAAATAATGACGCAGCGAAAACTGCCCGTACTGGCAGGTTTCGAGAATATTGTTGATGCAGTTCACCGCTTCAGAAATGCGGGAACGAATGAACTTATCGGCGCGAATCCGGCTCATGGGATCGGCAAACAAGTTTTCATTAGTCAGCAACATACGCTGTTCCAGCTCGTACATTGCATCCGTCCAACTGTCGTCGCGTTTCGCGATCATTTGATAGATGCCAGGCTTGCCGGTGCGTTTGCACTCCAGCAGAGCATCGGTCATGCCCGAATAGGCCGAGACAACAAATACGCGGTCATACGGATTACTCGGTTTAAGCAGAATATTATCAAGGACCGCGTCAAACGCAGTCATGGAAGTACCACCGATCTTTTCTACGGTGTAAGACATGGGGTCTCCTCGTTATGTTGAATTTACAGGGTGTCGCTCAAGTAAGGTTGCGACGTCATGTCCGCAACCTCATTCAGCCAGCACTAATCGGCGATGGGATAGACGCCGTTTTCATCGTGCACTTCCGCCCCTGTCAGCGGTGGATTGAACACGCACGCCATGACCATATCGGCGCCATCGTAAGCACGCAGGTAGTGTTCATCGTGTTTGTCCAGGATGTAGAGCGTTCCCGGCTTAATCGGGTAAGTTTCACCACCAACCACGGCAATTTCGCCTTCACCAGACATGCAGTAGACCGATTCCAGATGATTTTGGTAGTGAATGTGGGTTTCAGTGCCTTTGTAGATGGTCGTGATGTGGAATGAAAAGCCCATCTGATCGTCTTTGAGCAACATACGGACACTTTCCCAAGTTCCGGTTTCAGCAACGATACGGCGTTCACTTTGGCGACATTCATCCAGGGTTCTTACGATCATGACTCTTCCTTATGAGGCTTTTTTAATAAATTGAGGTGCGATGTTTTCCACCGCGCGTTCGAAAATCTCCAGGCCTTGTTCCAGCTCGGCTTCACTGATGGTCAGCGGGCAGAAAAACTTCACCACTTCATCATTTGGGCCAGCGGTTTCAATCACCATTCCCAAACGGAAACATTCGCGGGCAATTTTTTCAGCCACCTCACCACTTTGGCACTCGATACCCTGCATCAAGCCTCGCCCTTTCAGGCGTGAGAACAATTCAGGGAAACGGCGCAGCGACGTTTGGATGGTGCGGGTCACCTGCTGAGCTCGCAATTGAATGTGCTGAGCAAAATCATCGTTTGCCCAATAGGTTTCCAGCGCTTTGGCAGCGGTGACAAAGGCGTGGTTGTTGCCACGGAAAGTGCCGTTGTGCTCGCCCGGTTTCCACTGATCCAACTCTGGCTTGAACAACACCACGGCCAAAGGCAGTCCGTATCCGCCGATCGATTTCGACAGCGTGACGATGTCGGGTTCAATGCCGGCAGGTTCAAAGCTGAAGAAGGTACCCGTTCGGCCACAGCCGGCCTGAATGTCATCAACAATCACCAGTACGCCATGTGCTTTACAGATTTTACTCAGGCGTTGCAACCACTCATTGGATGCCGCGTTCAGACCGCCTTCACCTTGCACCGTTTCAACCAGAACCGCCGCTGGCTTATCCAGACCTGACGAGTTGTCGCTCAGCATGGTTTCAAACAAAGCAAGACCATCAATATCGGCGTAGCCGTCGTACGGCAGACGCGTGACGCCAGAAAGGCCAAGCCCCGCACCACCGCGATGATGCTGGTTCCCCGTCGCCGCAAGAGCGCCGTATGAGCAGCCGTGAAAACCATTCGTGAAGGCAACAATATTGCTGCGCCCGGTGACTTTGCGTGCCAGCTTCATCGCCGCTTCAACGGCGTTAGTGCCGGTTGGGCCAGTGAACTGCACTTTGTAATTCAGGTCGCGAGGTTCAAAGATGTAGGTTTGCAAAGCACGCAGGAATTCCGCTTTCGCTTCCGAATGCATATCCAGGCCGTGCGTGATGCCATCTTTGTCGATGTACTCAAGCAGCGCTTGTTTAAAAATGGCGTTGTTATGGCCATAGTTCAGCGAGCCAGCGCCCGCCAGAAAATCGAGGTAAGCATCACCATCTTTGGTATACAGCCAGCTTCCTTTGGCGGTGGAAAACACCACAGGGAAATGGTTGGCATAAGATTGAACGTTTGATTCTTTCTTTTTAAAGATATCCATAACGATGGGATTTATCCTTTTCGGTTAGTTCGTGGATTAAGAGGAATTCGGTACAGGTATTCGGTGTCATGCTCGCCATCAAAATGGCGGGTTTCATCGAGAAACGTTGACACTTCACCCTTTTCACCGTGGGCCCGATCCAATTTCTTAAACAGACTCCAAGAGCCATTGTTGTCTCGGGTAATCGTGGTTTCCAGCACGTCAATGTCGGCCAGGTCATCGCGGGTCAACAGTTCGTTCAGCATATGGAAAGCCAGACCCATTCCGCGTGCGCTTTCATGCACAGCGACCTGCCAAACAAACAGCTCGTTTGGCTTATCCGGCTTGCAATAGGCTGAGACGAATCCCACCATGTCGCCATTACGTTCGGCGACCACGCAAGTACTTTGAAAGTGTGTAGATTGCAGGAAGTTACAGTAGGCAGAATTCTCATCCAACGGTGAACATTGCGATACCAATTCATGTACGCGTTTGCCATCCGTTCGGCTTGGAATTCGGAACGACCACTCTTCCTGAGCATTGTGCATAATTTCTGGGTATGCAACCCATGGTGCTGCTGTAATCATTGTCGGCCACATATCAATTCAATTTGAACTCTAAACAAATTCCTTTTATAAACTAACAGCTCAAATGAATATTTCAACCCCTTAACTCGACAAAATATTACAGAAAACTCATAAGTTTATTTTTTATCAATAAGTTAATGTAAGAAACAACAGTGCACCAAAACAGACAATATATTTAGACGTGTAATTAAAATGACAATTTACTTACAATGACATGTCAGACTGGATAAATAACAAGGCTGTCACTAGCAATTTGAATGAATTTCGCAATTTGCATTCGCAGAATGCAACCGTTACGGCTGAAATAGTGCCAAAAGCAGAGAAAAACGCGCAAGATATAGTCAAAACAGTGCTCTAAAACTTGGCACATATACTGCATTATATTAGTCGACCCTTATTAAGCCGAGGGTCACCTAGCCAACTGACGTTGTTAGTGAATGCATTTTGTTCACAATCTATATCGGCCAATCGTGATTATTACGATTGGCTCTTTTTTTATCTGCCATACGCAGTTGAGAGTCATTGCACACTTCTCGACACCACGCTTTACCTCTTTGATTTCCGCAGTAAAGTGACCACGTCAACATTCACAGATGTGTGCCCATGAAAACGGACTACCACAAACGCTTATTACCCGTCATTCGCTTTCTCGAAACCAACTTCGATCAACCGTTTAATCTGGAAGAAGTTGCGCGCATGGCTTACCTCTCTCCTTACCATTTTCATCGTATTTTCAAAGCGGTAATGGGCGAAACGCTCAACGACTATTTACGTCGTTTGAGAATGGAAAAGGCCGCCAACCATCTGTTTTATAAAAAACTGTCGGTGGTCGATGTTGCGTTATCGATGGGATTTTCCAGTTCGCAAGCCTTTGCCAAAGCGTTCAAGCAACATTTTGGCCTGACAGCGAGTCAGGTTCGCGAATGCGATAATCTGGAGGCGTTTACTCTGCTGCTACAAAACAGCAAGATAGGACACATGCTGCGCAAGTATGGACACGATTCAGAATCAGAGGCTGCCTATAATCACCAGACATTGATAACAAGGAGTCACCAAATGGATCTACAGACTTTCGAACCGAGCGGTTTGGCATTTGTACGCGTAACCGGACCGTATGGCGAAAAATACGAGCCCGCCGTGGGCAGTTTATATGGTTGGGCGGGGCCAGCGGGACTGGCGCACCACACCTCTATTTTCATTTATCACGACAACCCGGAACTGACACCCGCTGACAAATGCCGTACGGACATCTGCCTGCTGGTTCCATCAGGTACAGAAGTACCCGCTCACATTGAGTACACCGAGTTTTCTGGGGGCAAATACGCAACTATTCGCCGCACAGTAACCGACAAATCGCAGTATGTTCTGTATTGGGATGAGTTGATGGAAAAAGTGGTGGAACAAGGGCTCGATTCTGACGATCGTCCCTGTTTTGAGCTCTACCATGAATGCAATCCAGAAACTGGCGTTGCTGACGTCAGCTTCTGCACCGCGATTCGTTAAATACACGCATCGTCCGGAAACATTAAGGGGAAGCCATCGCTTCCCCTTTCTTTATTCATGCCGAATTAACGCAGAATCGGATGACGTCTATCCAGATGCAGTGGACGAGCACGTTTTATCGTTAACGACTGCTTTTTCTTCCACTGGATATGACACAGCTCCATTACCAGACCAAACGCCATCGCGAAGTAGACATAGCCTTTGTTGATGTGCCATTCAACGCCTTCAGCCATCAGCAGGCCGCCCAGCAGTACTAGGAACAACAGCGCCAGCGTTTTGAAACCAGGGTAACGGCTGACTAACGCGTTAATCTTGGCCGCGGTCAGGATCATGATCACCGCCGACACCAGAATCGCTGCCACCATCACTGGGATATCGTTGGTCAAACCGACAGCGGTGATCACCGAGTCCATAGAAAATACCGCGTCAACTGCGACAATTTGTAGCAGTACAACGGTCAGTCCGGCACTGACATTCGCGCTTTTCTGATGCTCGACGTGGGTCAACCAAGACCACAGTTCTTTTGCGGCTTTAATGAACAAGAATGCACCGCCACCAATCAGGATAAAGTCACGGCCTGACAGCTCGTTACCCAACAGTGTGACAATAGGGCTGGTGAGAGACATCACCCAGCTGATCGAAAACACCAGACCGATACGCGCGGTCACGGCCAGCGCAATACCCAAATTACGCGCCAGCGCTCTCTGATGCTGCGGCAAGCGTTCACACAAGACGGAGATAAATACAACGTTGTCGACACCAAGCACCACTTCCAATGCCAACAATGTGGCAAAAATGGCCCAAGTTTCCGGTTGTAGGAATAGTTCTAGCATGTGGCCTCCTTAGTCAAGGAAGCGGAGTAAAACGAAGAAAGGAATGGGATTGGTCGCCTGAAGGGGTCGTCCATTAGTGATAATAACCTCTGTTACTTAGGAGGCATAAGTAAATCATTCGGCGAGATTTACGACAAGATCTCCATTTGTAACAAGCTATGTAAATATCGTACGGACCAATCTTGTTTTGCATACGATTCACAACAGGAATGTGTTTTTCTTATCGTACCGATGTTCACGCGGTGTCTTACCGCTCCAGCGTTTAAAGCGGGTACTGAAATTAGCACTGTTTGCATAGCCAACCATTTCGCCGATGTGTTGTATCGACCAGTCTGAGCGAGCCAGCAATCGTGCCGCATATTCCATACGCAGGCGGGTCAGATGTGCTTTCGGGCTGTGGTGATAATAACTCTGACTTAAGCGATGCAGATGTGGTACCGAGCACGGCACCAAAGCGGCAATTTGATCCACCGTCCAATCTCGATGCAGCTGTTTTTGTACTTGTTCAAACGCACGGTTTAAACGCACGTGCATGCGTGATTGCGCGTTTGGTGCAGGTGAACTGAGCAAGTCATTAATTTGTTCCACCGCATGCTGCGCAACACGCTGTCCTAATTCCGGTGGCAGTGTCATGGTGCGTACCAGCGTTTGAATACAGGAAAACATCACGTCGGTGATTGGCGTTAAATCGTATTGTAGGTGTGCACCGGCGACACATCGCCATTCGTGACGCGGTGTCAAAAACAACCACGCCAGCTGCCAATCTTCCTCTTCGATACCAAAGCCATTCTCACAACCCGCGGGGACGACGATCAGCGATCCGGGCTCCAATACGTAACGCTCTTGCCCACTTTGCAGCCAGCCTTTGCCTTTCACCGTAAACAGCAACATATGCTGGCCCGGAGATTTCCGATACACGCTGAACGATTCGCGACACGTCGCAAGACCACACTGCACGATGCCACTCTGTTCCAGATGCAGTGCATGTTCCTGATCGATGATCTGATGCGTCGTTTTGTCGGAAATTCGATAATGTTCCTGCTTATCCTGAATCATGAGAGTTTGGCAAACATTTGAGAGGGAATTGAACAATACAAAGATCCACTCAGCCCCTACACTGGCAGCGTTAATTCCTTCGAGTGAGATCTCACCCATGATGGCCTCTTTTCGTCAGCTGGACCGTCCGTTCTGGCAAAAATTAATTCAAATCGGCGTGCCTGTATCCCTGCAGTCAATGCTGTTTTCTCTGTTGGGCGTGGTCGATATATTTATGGTCAGTCAGCTCGGTGAAGCCGCGACCGCCGCCGTCGGTGTCGGTAACCGGATTTTCTTTTTCAATCTGATCGTCATCGTAGGTGCCAGCGGTGCGGTGAGTGTGCTGGCTTCACAATATTTCGGAGCGGGCAATCTCGACGGTGTGCGCCGTGTTCTGGCGCAATCTTGGGTGGTCGCGCTGCTGTTTACTGTGCCATTTATGATGCTATATTTGATTGCGCCGCAGTCGGTGGTGTCTGTCATCGCATCCGATCCACAATACGTCTCGCTGGCGACAGACTATCTATGGGTCACTGGCGCCAGCCTGTTCTGCACCGCATTGGTAGTCCCCGTTGAAGGCGCTTTACGCTCGGTTGGCGAGGCGACACTGCCTACGCGAGTCAGCATCATCGCCATCATCATTAACGCGATTCTTAATGCGCTGCTGATCTTCGGCCTGTTTGGCTTTCCGGAGCTTGGCGTGCTGGGAGCAGGGATTGGCACATCCATTTCTCGTCTATGTCAAACCGCAATGCTCTTTTACGCCTTGCGCCGTCGCTACCCGCATCTGTTGCCGACCCGCGACAACTGGCGACAAGCAAAGTCACCTCAGCATCGTGCACGCTATTACAAAGTGGCTTGGCCAATGATCGTGCACGACACTGGTTGGGCAGCGGGCATTCTGGTCTACAACGTGATTGTCGGTCAGTTGGGTGTCTCGGAGCTGGCGATCATCTCCCTGCTTTCGCCAATAGAGAGTGTGCTGATTTCTGCATTCCTTGGCTTTGCCGTCGCCGCGTCAATTATTTTGGGCAACGAGATAGGCGCCCAGAACTATCAACGGGTGGAAAGTACTGCCTGGTGGTATGTGCTTACCAGCTGCACACTGGCCTTGCTACTCGCTCTGTTGTGCTATCTCGCCAAACCTTGGCTTGCCTGGCTTATCAGCCACAGTCCGCTGGAAGACTCAGCGATGGCACTCAATGTTTGCCTGGTCATGGCGTTTGGCATGGTGCTGCGGGTGTTCAACATGGTTGGCATCGGCGGCGTACTGAAAAGCGGCGGCGATATTCGCTACAGCATTTTCATCGACCTGTTCGGTCAATGGGCCATTGGTATCCCGCTCGCTTATTTCACTGGTTTAGTCTTGGGCTGGCCGTTGCACTGGGTGTTGATGGTTATTTGGCTGGAAGAAGGGGCAAAAATTTTTCTTACCACACAACGCATTTTCTCTAAACGATGGATTAACAACCTCATCAATGACGGTGACTCACCCACTCTCACTGCCTGAAACACGATGAAAAAAGCCTGACGGACGAGGGAGGGAGTTCGCGAGTCAGGCCAGAGGGTCGTGTAACTTTATTGTTGTTGTGTTTGCAATGTGACTTCACCGCGCGCTATTGCGCTAAGTGGTCACATTTGGCCGCACAAATAAAATCGTTCTTGTGCAGGCCTTTAATCGAATGACTCCACCATGTCACCGTCACTTTACCCCATTCGAGTAAAATACTCGGATGGTGAAATTCCTCTTCAGCTAACTGTGCAATCTGATTTGCAAACGCCCAAGCCAGCTTAAAGTTCTTAAAACGGTACAC
The DNA here is from genome assembly GCF_016464285.1 of Vibrio sp. bablab_jr001. Lineage (NCBI taxonomy): Bacteria > Pseudomonadati > Pseudomonadota > Gammaproteobacteria > Vibrionales > Vibrionaceae > Vibrio > Vibrio sp. bablab_jr001. The sequence goes on along the minus strand of NZ_JACDWZ010000046.1, from coordinate 327,529 downwards.
TTTTTCAAGTTGCGGAATACCATCGCGATGGATAAGCGCCCACCCTTCCAGCTCGCTCAGAAGCGTTTGCTGTTCATCTTGTGTCAAAGCGGTCGCATCGGCACTGCAAGCTTCGCAGCGTAATTCATCAAGCATGAGTTTCTTCCTTCGGTGTGAATAATGGTGGCAGTAAACCTGCCGCCATGGCTTTTTCTACATGGCTCATCAGATCGGTCTGACTAAGCTGATACAACTGGCGGATATCATCCAGTACATAATAGACCGGCTGCATGATATCGATGCGATACGGTGTCCGCAGGACATTATGTAAGTTAAAACTTTCCCGATCAGGGATGGTACTGTCGAGTGAATAGATGGTTTCGCCCGGTGAGGAAAGAATACCACCACCATAAATTTTGGTATTGCTGCCCTCTTTCACTAATCCAAACTCTACCGTGAACCAGTAGAGGCGAGCGAGATAGACCCGCTGCTGTGGCGTCGCGTTTTTCCCCAGTTGTCCATAGGTGTGAGTAAACGCGGCGAAATCCGGATGAGTGAGCATTGCGCAGTGACCGAAGATTTCATGGAAGAAATCCGGCTCTTGCAGATAATCGAACTCTTCCCGGCTACGCAGAAACGTCGCAACAGGGAATTTTTTGTCCGCCAGCAGGGCAAAAAAACGGTCAAAATTAATCAGTGCGGGGACCGGCGAAACCTGCCAGCCCGTTTCTCGCATCAGAACTTCATTAATTTCAGGCAGTTGTGGAACACGATCAACGGGAAGATTGAGCATTTCCAATCCATCAAGATAAGCCTGACAAGCCCGTGAACGAATCACAGATTGTTGGCGCTGGACCAGGTCGCGCCAGATGGCATCTTCTTGCGAATCCCAGTCGACAAATCCCTTACTATTCACTGGCTTGGAATGATACTTGGTCATCATCCCTCTCCTTAACAATTCCGTTACATTAAGCCTATCGCCTTCGAAATTGGCTGCCAATGATCTGTTCAGAATACCGCCAAAAACCAGTGTAACATTTTATTTACATTGTCAGTTTTTTTGCTTATATATCAGCAAGCTGATTATTGGGCGCAGGTTTGACTTTACTGAAAAATGGTCAAAACTTGATGCATTACAAAAAAAAGATCACACACTCATCGAGGATGTTATGCCACACGCCACGCCCCTTTGGACTCCCAGCCAGGACCGAATTGAATCATCCAACCTGCAGCAGTTTCTCCGCCATATCAACATGCAGGGTGAAGCCTTAGATGCCTATGAGCAGTTACATCGTTGGTCGGTCACGGATAAGAAAAAATTCTGGCTCGAAGTGTGGCAATTCTGCGACGTGATCGGGTATTGCGGTGACTGCATTCACGGAGAAGGCATTGCGCGTTGGGATGAATTTGTACCGGCTCGCGATACTATCTGGTTTCCTCAGGCACAACTCAATTACGCGGAGAATTTACTCTCCTACGCGTATCAGCAGCCCGACGGTGTGGCTATTTGGTTTAAAAACGAAAATGGCCAGAGCCGCAGACTGACCTGGCAACAACTGTGCGATCAGGTTTCTGTCGTGCAGCAATGGCTGACTCAAAATGGGGTCGGCCGCGGTGACGTGGTCGCGGGTTATCTCCCCTACTTGCCAGAAACCATCGTTGCCATGCTGGCAACCACCAGTCTCGGTGCGGTTTGGACATCCACCTCACCGGACTTTGGTGTCGACAGCGTGGTGGAGCGCTTTGGCCAAGTGCAGCCTAAAATTCTTTTCTGCTGCAATGGCTACAGCTTCAATGGCAAAACCCATGTGATGGAAGAGCGCAACGCCAGCATTGTCGCAGCGATCCCTTCCATCGAAAACACCTGCCAGATTGAGTATCTCCAACAGCGTACTTACAGTCAGGATTTCAATGACACATTTTCGGACTGGCAGGCGATTCTCGCCAGTTATCTGCCACGTGGCATCGAATTCGAGCGGGTCGGTTTTAACGATCCGCTGTTTATTCTCTATTCTTCCGGCACAACGGGTCAGCCAAAGTGCATTGCGCATTCCGTTGGCGGTATCGTGCTTAATCACCTCAAAGAACATCAGTTGCATTGTGACATTCAGCCGGGTGACCGCGTGTTTTATTACACCACCTGTGGCTGGATGATGTGGAACTGGCACGTCTCCGCACTGGCGAGCGGCGCGACTCTGGTTGTTTACGATGGCAGTCCGATGTATCCCCAACCGAGCGTATTGTGGGAACTGGCTCAGGAAACGCAGATGACGCTGTTCGGCACTTCGGCCAAATACATTGAAGCGCTGCAAAAGAGTCACTTTTCACCCAGTGATTTTTATGACTTAAGCGCGCTGAAAACGCTCTGCTCAACTGGTTCAGTGCTCTACCCTGAGCAGTTTGAATACGTCTATGCCGACATTAAGGCCGATTTACACTTGGCATCTATTTCCGGGGGCACTGACATCTGCGGCTGCTTTGTTCTGGGCAATCCGATTTCCCCCGTCTACAGCGGTGAGTGTCAGGGAGCCGGTCTCGGAATGGACATCGCGGTGTTTGATGACGAAGGTGTGGCCGTGAGTCAGCAGCGCGGTGAGTTGGTGTGCCGAAACAGTTTTCCCAACCAACCCATCGGTTTCTGGCACGATGATGGTGAACGATACCACCACGCATACTGGGACAAATATCCTGGCGTTTGGCATCACGGCGATGAGATAGAGCTTACGGCTCACCGCGGCTACCGCTTTTACGGCCGCAGTGACACCACGCTTAATCCGGGTGGCGTGCGCATCGGAACGGCGGAAATTTATCAGCAGGTCAATCAGTTAGAAGAAGTGCTCGATTCGATTGCCGTCGGCCAAAAGCAAGGCAACGATGAAGAGATCGTCCTGTTTGTTCAGTTGCACGATAAGGCATTTTTGACCGACGAACTGAAAGACAAAATTCGCAAAACACTGCGCACCCACTGCTCGCCACGCCATGTACCAGCCCGAATTTATCCCGTCAGTGAGGTACCACGCACTAAATCAGGCAAGTTGGTCGAGCTGGCGGTGAAACAGACATTGCAAGGACAACCGGTAAAGAATCTGGGCGCGATTGCCAACCCGACGGTGCTGCATGAAATCGAACAGATCTTTGAAAATGAGCAACCATAACCGGGCAAGATGAACCGGATATCATGCTGGCGTGAGTATTTTTCATTACTCTATTTTTCTTTAATAATGATATGCTTGCGCCACCGTATACTGCTTTATTTATTTTATGGATTATATTCATCTATCGAGATTCAGTTTAAAGCACCTGACGGCACTGCACGTCATGCTCAGCACTCGCAGTGTCACGCAGACCGCTGCCCGACTGTGCGTCAGCCCCTCCAGCATCAGTAAAATCCTCGCTCAGTTACGTGAACTGCTCGATGACGACTTGTTTTACCGCGACAGCAATCAGTTGATTCCAACGCCCTATGCCCTGCAAATGGGTCCTGCGGTTCACAGCATTTTATCCAGCATGAACGGTCTTCTTCATCAGGCCAACTTTGATCCCAAACTCTATAACGGCCACTATCGGCTCGCCATGCGTGAGAGCACGCTCGAACTCTTCGCCGAAGACATCGCTAACATCATTTCCGAATGCTCACCCAATCTCTCTTTGACGATCCATTCTAAGGAGTATTACGGATTTGAAGCACTTCAGCGCGGTGTGATTGATTTCATGATTTTGCCGCACGACATCAGCCAACCTCCGACTCACGCTCAGGATCTGGTTTGGCATATTATCGCCGACGACGAAATGGTGTGCCTGATGAATCCCAACCATCCGCTGGCTCAAGGCGAAATGACCACCGAAGACTACCTGTCTTACAAACACATCGCCATTCTCGATAAGGAGCTCAGTGAGCCCTATTTTGAGAAGAATCTCGCTCAGCGTCATAAGTCACGCCAGATTGCGGTCACCACCGCAGACTTCGGCGCAGCGGCAATCATGTGCCAACATACGGATCTGCTGTTTACCTGCTCTAAACACTGGGCAGACAGAGCTCATCAGGCGCAAGGGTTGATTTACAAGACGCTGCCGTTTGACTACGGAACGGTGGCTTACAGTTTGGTATGGAATAAGCCGAGCATGAATGATCAGGCAATGAAGTGGTTGTGTAAGCGCCTCACCAAAGGTCAGTGCGGTTGCTAATCAGCGGCAAGCGATACGGGAAAAGTAAAAAGGTCAGCACATGCTGACCTTTTTATTCTGTTTTTGCTTTTATTTATTTCAAACCCTAGCCATGAGTTGTTAGTCAATAAACAGATTCTGGTATGAAAATGGTCAGGGGAACTGCTTAATAACCAAATTCATATTTGCAGTGTATGTATTGTAGGACTTTTCCGACAGTGAAATTACGTAAATAGTCAATTTACGATTTGGAAAAACCTTGCGGCCCTAGGCTTTGGGCAACGCTACCCAGAATGTATTGAGTTCATTTTCTCGTGGCATCAGTTCAATCGTGCCGCGATGCAGCTTGGCGATGTCTTTAGTAATCGACATACCCAGTCCCGCTCCATCGCCTTTTTCGGTGTTCGCACGATAGAAGTTTTCAAACAGTTTCTCGCGGGTTTCTTCGCTTAACGCTGCGCCGCTGTCGCTCACCCACACGTTGACTGCACCGCCCGCCTCGTTCAGCGTGACTTTAATTTGCGAACCTTGGCCAGAATAACGAATGGCGTTATCGACCAGATTGGTAAACAGAATGCGCAGTAGCGACTCATCCCCCAGCACATAGATATCATCACCATCGAGCGACAGTTCTTGCTGATGACGCAGCGCAAATGGCACCAGTTCCGCCAATACACCCTGCACAAGTTTAGTCAGGTTAATGCTTGAGAACGCGAGGTCGTGAATACTCTCCACTTTAGCCAGCATCAACAGCTGTTGAATCAGGCGGTCGGTACGCTCTATACCGCGCAAAATGTTGTTCAAATCAGATTTGAGCTGATCCTCATTCTGGCTCAACAATGCGTTTTCTGCGTTGAGGCGCAGGACCGTGAGCGGCGTTTTCAGCTCATGCGCAGCCATGCGGGTAAATCGTCGCTCCCGTTGCCAAGCATGATCCAGTTCCGTCAGCAATACGTTCAAGGCATCAACCAGCGGCGATAACTCCACCGTTGGATTGGACACATAGATACTGTCGAGCTTGTTGGCATTACGCTGTGTAATGGCGCGTTTGAGTTCGGAAATCGGTTGGAAATGCTTGCCGATCAATAACGTCATCACCAGAGCCAGGCAAGGGATCATAATCAATTGCGGCAGTGCAGTTGAAAGTGCCAGTTCGCGGCTCATCTCGTTTCGAATCGACTGCTTTTCCGCCACGATCACGTATTCAGGCTTGGTGTGGTAACGATCCGGCAGTGGCAATTGGAAATAACGCCATGTCTGGCCATCAATATCAAAATAACCAAAGCCGGCATAACGTGGGTCGTGGGCCGTGCGGGCGATATCAGGAATGGAGCTCCACACCAGTTCACCGCTGTGATAGAACTGAATCAGAATATTGCGTTCATACGGGTGTCCAAACGTGGTAGGTGAATCATCACTTCCAGCCTGCGCTTTGATGCGCTGCATCCAGGTATCGAGAATTTGGCTGGCTCGTCTGGCTTCCAACCCTTCTTCCTTGAACGGCATGCCGAGCAGCAGCATTTTGGCCGATTGCCCCAAGCGTGCATCGTACACTTCTTCGATTTCGTGCTGGGAGGCACTGAAACTGAAAAACAGCGACAGAAGAATGAGTCCGCTGGAGAGCAGAACAACCGCAATGGTGAGGCGTTTTTTGATCGAAAACGCTTTTACGTGATTATTTTTCAATGATGTAACCCACGCCGCGAATGTTTTTGATGACCTCATTGGAGACTTTTTTGCGTAGGTTATGAATGTGAACTTCGATGGCGTTATCGCTCGAGCCTTCATCCCAACCATGCAGTGATTGTTGCAACTGCTCTTTGCTCATCACTCGGCCAGCATGTGTCATCAGAGACGCCAGAAGTTTGAATTCGTTGTTGGTCAGTTTCAGTCGGTTTCCCTGATAATCGACCGACTGTTCAGAGAGCGACAGTGACAACTCTCCCACTTCAATGCGCGTGTCGCAGTAGCCCGATTGACGGCGAATCAGTACCCGCAGGCGCGCCATCAACTCTTCCAGTGCAAACGGCTTGATCAGGTAATCGTCCGCACCGCCATCAAGGCCTTTCACCCGATCTTCGATGTCGTCACGCGCAGTCAGAATCAGCACCGGCAAAGTAAAACCCGCGCGGCGAATGTTGCGTAGCACCACCAGACCATCAATATCCGGCAGCGTGAGATCGAGGATCACCGCGATAAACTGTTCGGTTTTGAGCACGGTTTCCACACCGGAACCGCGCTCAACCCAATCGACGGTGTATCCATGGCGACTTAACGAGGTCACCATTGAACGTCCTAACAGGACATCATCTTCTACAAGCAACAAACGCATTACTAATTGAGTTCTCCAAGTTTTTGGGCAATTTCTTGTTGTCGGCCCTGATCAGCCAGCGGACGATCCGGACGTGGCTTCGCGTGCTGCGCTTTGATCAGATATTGAATCGCTTCTGCTTTGCGACCATCCTGAGCCAGGAAGTCACCATAAAAGTAATTCGGATCAATACCTTCCGGATTTATTTCCAACGCTTTATGCAGCATTTTTTCCGCTTTGTCATCATCACCAAAGCCGATAGGCCAGCCCGGTACCTGATAGTATAGCGAACCTAAACTGGTATACGCAGAGCCATCTAACGTTTCCGGCGCTTTTTCAATAACTTGTTCCAACAGTACTTTCGCTTCCTTCACCAACGACAACGCCCCCAGACCACCTTTCGCTCCAGCGAGTGAGGATTTATTGATCGCCAGCCACACTTTGAGATCCTGGCGCTCCGGCTCCTGCGTCAACGCCTCTTCATTGCGTTTGATGAGGTTTTCCAGACAGTAAACCTGATGATCTTTGTCTTTGGACTGATACTGACACACGGCCCATTTTTTCTGAATAGTCAGCAGCGGATCAGCACTCGCTGCTGATACCGAAAGAGAAGTCCCCAGCGTCAGCGCAGCTGCGAACATTGCCATATTCCGTTTCATTGTTTGTTCCCTCATGATTTACCGTGAACCTGATTGATGTATTGATGAATGGTGTCCTGCTGTTTGCGAATCGATTTTGACACCACTCCGGGAATGATTTGGTTGAGGCGTGCAAACAGCTTCTCTGGCCAGCCAATCCATCTCGACGCCTGTTCATCTTCCAAAATAGAGACCACGTGTTTGGCAACCACACTTGGCGCATCGCTGTGATTACCCAACTGGCGATTCATTTCAGTCACGCGATCATCGTTAAGATCGGTTTTCGTCGCACGCGGCGCCAAATACAGCACGCGAATGCCTGCACCATCAAGCTCACGATCCAGCGCTTCACTAAAGCGCTGCACGCCCGCTTTCGCCGCGCAGTAGGTGGTATATCCGGGAAAACCGATGGAGCCAAACGTAGAACCGATGTTGAGGATGATCCCTGGTCTTTGCAGCCAATTCAGTGCCGACTGGCTGGTCAGAATCGGCGTCATCAGATTGAGGTGAATCTCCTCTTGCAGCGATTTGGCGCTGCGCTGGGCGAGGAAACTGAACTGATTGTTGCCCGCGTTGTTGATCAGCACATCAATGCGCTGCTCGTTTTGCACCTGCTCAAGCCCGAACGCTTTGAGCTGCTCTTCACTGTCCGGTTGCTGAAAATCAATGCAGAGTGTCTGATGACGTTCAGGGTCATTCAGGCTGTTCTTCAACGCTTCCAGTTTGTTGCGGTTACGCGCCACCAGCACCAGCGATGCGCCTTTCGCTTCGAGCGCGTGTGCGATCTCCTGACCAATTCCCCCGGAGGCCCCCGTCAGCAGTACGCGTTTACCTTGCAAATTCATCTCTCTCTCCTTACGCTGCGTGCTGTAACGCATCAGGCGTCAGGCCACGCAACATATCGCCATACAAGCGAAACACCATATTGGCCGAATCGATAATGGCTTGCTGATCCAGCGGATCGGTGATTTGGTTCATCAACCCTTCAAACAGCTGAATGTGGTCCTGATCGAGCACGCTGTGCGATGTCAGATAACTCATCGCGCTGTCCGGCAAATTCAGTTTATCCTTGACCAACGCCGCCACCTGACCACCGACGCCCACACTGGTACCTTCAAGCACCCAAACCATACCGAAAAAAGCCATCGGGTTGACCCGGTCAATCTGGTGATAGAGGTAAGCCACCATCAGTTCGATCGGTGCGCCGACTCTCCCTTGAGCCTGATTCGCACGCACCATACCTGCATCTGCACCACACGCTTTGATGTCGTTGAGAATCCACTCGTGGTGGCCCTTCTCTTCTTCGATGTACTCACCAATCGCCTGACGCAACCATTCATATTTCTCCGGCAAGCGCCCACCACAAGCCATCAAGAGTGGTACGGTGTGTTTCACGTGATGGTATGCTTGGGTCAGAAACGCAACGTAGGTTTCGCGGTCGATATCCCCTTTTGCACACTGGGCAAAAATCGGTGCCTGCAACATGGTTTGCTGCGCCGCTAAGGTCTGCTGTTTCAATGTCTGAAAAAATTCACTCATCCTGTATTCCTCTTTAATGCTTCAATTCAATGCGTTAACAAGATTGCTGGAGCTGGGTCGTGACGATTTTGTTGTCACTTTCTGGCAGTGTTGCCAGCCAGTTTTCAAACTGTTGACGTACCGGACGCCCATTACTGGTGAACAGCCCCGGCTGCTGCTTGAGCCCGGCGACCGTCACCACTTTGCCGATGCGGGCATAATCCGGCAGTGTGTTGTTCAGTTTGTGGATGCTCTGCACCACGATTTCAGGTTGATTGCCATCCACGACCGCTGTCAGCGAAAACTGTCCTTCGCCAACCACAACCATACTTTGCAGAGCAGGGAGCAATTGCGCTTCCGATTCCAGCCACTCCGGTGAGATATTGCGTCCGTAGGCAGTAATGATTTGATTCTTTTTACGCCCGTTGATGGTCAGAAAACCTTGTTCATCTAACTCACCGAGATCCCCGGTTGCCAGCCAAGGCTGAGCGAAGGGTTCGCCGATGTAGCCCAACGCCACGTTGCCGCGCACCAGCACTTCGCCGTCTTGCGCGATTTTAACTTCCACATGGGGAAGCACCCGGCCACTGGTTCCCGGCTTTTGAGCACTTGGCGTGTTGAGACTGACGACCGATGCGCACTCAGACAAACCGTAGCCTTCAAAGGCCGGAATGCCCAACGACTGCGCCTTTTGCAGTAAGGCTGGTGTCACACGTGCACCACCGACGGCCACGAACTTGAGCGAACGTGACAGCATTGGATTGAGCGTCACAATGTGGATAAGCGCCATCAGTAACGCCGGAGTCAGAACCAGGCTATTTGGCTGATACTGGCTCAGGGCTACCGCGAACTGATTCGGATTGAACTGGCTTGAACCCGACAATCCCACCGCTTGTCCCGGAACCACGACTGAGGTGGCACCCAGCAGAAGCGGAACATAGACGCCGGTGATGTTCTCAAGTAGCGTCGACAGCGGCAGAAGTATCAGATGTTTCTCGCAACAGGTTTCGGTTGCAATCGAATCAGCCAGCGCGGCACTCACCTGTGCCAGTTGCTCGTCGCTTAAACAGACCCCTTTCGGCTGCCCGGTTGAACCGGAGGTAAAGGTAATTTTGCTGCTGCCGGGCAACCAGTGCGCGCCATGCGCATGCTCATTACGCCACAGTGGCATACCTTCGATTTGCCCCAACAGCTCAGGCTGCCAACTGTGCCACTCTCCGATCAATACATCCGCACCGGATTGCTCTAACGTGTGCGCGACCTGCGCATCACTAAAAAACATCGGGACAGGCACAGACGGGATCTGCGCCTGCATCGCGGCAAGGTCAGCGATGACCCAGTCCAGGCTGTTTTCTGCTCTCAGCGCAATACAATGAGCCGCCAAACGACTAAGCTGATCCGCCGCTTCCCGCACTCTGACCAGCAAACTCAGATAACTGATCGATTCCATTTGTTGCGTGCGCTCGCTGTATCCGGTAAACGCCGTGGCATCCGGTGTCTGCTCTGCGCGTTGGACTAACGCCTGTAAAATCTTGTTCATGAAAAACCTCCGCTTAAACGATGTTTGCGGTCGGAAAACAGAGCCTGTAAATGCGCTAGGGCTCCTTTGAGATTGCCTGCAACAATACGTGGCTGATATTGGTAGTAATTGCCCCAAATGCTGTGGGCATCAGGAATGCGGGTCGGATCGGCTTCGGCCAGAATGGTCGGATCCAAACCAAGGCGGCACATCATGGCGTACAGGGGATCTGTGGCGGTAAAAATGCACCATTCATACCCCTGCTCCACCAGCTTCTGTGTCATCAGCAGAAAATGCAGTGAAGAAAAACCTTTGGAAAATGATGCAAGCTGACCAAATTCAATCAGCTGCGCGCGATCAATCGGACGACTGAACGCCGAAGCGAGCAGTTCATCGGCCGGATGATCCAGATATTGTTCGAGAAACAGTGCCTCTTCGCTGGCAACACGGTAACCACACAGAGACTTAATGTGGTCGTTATCCATCAACGCCATGAAGGTTGGCATAAAGCAATTGAGACGTGCATCAAACGCCAGCGAATAACGCTGAGCAATGTAGTGTTCGACCTCACCCCGCTTGGGATGGTTGCGATCAATGATCGCCAGATCAAGTGCATGATCCTGAAAAAAGTCTCTCATTGAGAAGCCCTCTGTGGTGCCTTACCCACTGAGCTTAAGGAGGCAAGCTTAAGAGAAACTTAAGAGACTTAAGAAAACAAAAAAGCCGCGACAGGAACCCTGTAGCGGCTTGGATTGATTACAAAATTTTTATTTTCTGCCGACGCCCATGACGACTGGCATGACACCTTGCGGAGTGCTGATTTCAAACACCTTGCTCACTTCGACCGTCGCAAAGCCAGCCTGTGTCAGCATGGTTTCCACATCACGTTCACTTAAACCAAATTCAGGGTCGTTATCATCCACCAGCCAATCCCAGTGAACAAACAAACCACCCTCATCCAACAAGGTATAAATGATGTCGGCAACTTCATTCTGGTTGGGTACAAAACCACACACCGAAGACGCCACGACCACATCAAATTGTTTGCGGAATGCCGGGTGCTGCGCAACCAGACCGCGTGTTAAGTGATCCACTACTGGCTCAACATTGGCCAGCTCTTTTTTATCCAGCTCTTCGATCATGGCTTCGGATGCATCCAAAGCCACAATATCTTTTGCCACTGGTGACATCAGTTGACTTAGCAAACCCGTACCGCAACCGAAATCCAGCACATGCTTGCCTTCAAGCGAAATGAGCTTATTCAGTTGCTGAAAAACGTTCTGCGCAAAAACGGTTGTCGCTTCGTCTTTTTCCCAATCCGCTGCGTATTCGTCCCAGTCGTGTGCCATCATGGCCTCCGTGTTACTTCTTGTATTCGGGCAAACTGCCCAAGTGACCTCAAAATGGCTGGCTCATGGCCGAAAATCGATAGATTTTCTGTGAACCCGTCGGTTTGAGGCAACTTGAACTCCCCAAGATTAAACCAAAACGAAGTGAAGTTCATAGAGTTACAACGCAATCTTGCGTAAGAAAATCTGAATTTGGCTCAATTGGCGATTATTAGAGCAGATAGGCAGCCACACAAAAATTGTTTATGATTCCGAGACTTTCATTGAGTTGAGCACGCTATGAACCTGTCACAAATCGAAGCATTCTGCACCATTGCCAATACGGGTTCGGTTTCAGAAGCCGCCCGTCAGTTGGAGTGCAATCGCACCAAACTCAGCATGGCAATCAAAGCTTTCGAAACCGAATTGGGCGTGGAACTGTTCGCACGTACCGGAAATAACCTCACCCTCTCTGAAGCTGGCAAAGCGATTTACAAAGATTGCGAGAGCATCTTGATCACCGCGACGCGCATTCGCCGCACCTGTTCACAAGTGTCTGATGAGTTCGCCGCAGAAATGTGGATCGCCCGTGACGACTCTTTGCCCGATACACTGTGGCAGGATCTGGCGCATTCACTCAATAAACTGTTTCCCAATACCTCGTTTAACATCGTGCTTGCCTCGAGTGGTGATCTTGCAAGCCTGGTTGCGACTCAACAAGTGGATTTCGCGTTCGGAGTTGACTACGAACGTTTGGACGATCCTCGTATCGGTTATCAGCCGCTGGGCAAAATCCGTATGATGTCGGTGTGTAGCGCAACCCACCCGCTAACCAAAATCAAACGGGTAACAGACGAAGATCTGCGAAAATCCATGCAAGCGGTGATGGTGTATCTGAATGAACAAGACAATTCGAGTCTGGAGCCTTTTTCGCGCCGTTATATCGGCTTTTCCAGCTTTGAGTACATGCTCAGTACCATTCTGACGGAAAGTGCTTGGGGCGTACTGCCGGAACCGCTGATTCGTCACCACTTGCGCGAGCAACGCCTTGCGGTAATTCGCCACACCTATGGTTTGACACAAGAGGATTTTTGTATGTTTAGCGTTGCGGGCAGTTCTGAAAACCCGGCGATGCTTTGGCTCGCCGATAAGATCAGCGACTACTTGTTTGATTTCTAAATTCTTGCTTTGGGGATGCCCGACTTGCCAATGAGCCAGTCAGCGTCAATAATAATGACAGCAAAAACACGAAGCAACTTATTGATTTTAAATAAATAAAACAAAACAGCTCAAACATTAACCTGTTGAATATGCAAATCGTCGTTGTAAAGCCACGCCGTTCAGCCAAAATATCCTCAGTTTCCAACAGGTAAAAAATAAAATGTGTGCTCGAACAAGTTTTAACGAAAATCGTGTCTTGACCCTCTCAGCTCTTTTTGCGTCAATGTTTGCGGGTGGTGGCTTGATTGTCGGTCTGCTTGTAGGCTCACTGGTTATCATGTTTGACGGTGTCTATTCTCTCGTCAGTTTACTGTTAACATTATTGTCGCTAGTCGCTGCTCGCTACATCAGAAAACCATCTGATGCCCAATTTCCTTTTGGCCGCGCAGTGTTCGAACCGGCGGTAATCGCCGTGAAAGGTGCTGTGATTCTACTGATCGTCAGTTATTCACTGTATTCTGCTATCGGTTCCATGTTTACTGGTGGCCGCCCAGTCGATGCGTCTGTCGCGACCGCTTTTGGTGCCATCAACGTTGTAGGTTGTGGCCTGGCTTGGTGGTATATGAAATCACTGGGTAAACGTCACGCATCAGGTCTGATTGACGCTGAAGTTAAACAGTGGCAAATGGACACCATGTTGAGCGTAGCCGTAACTGCTGGTTTCGTTATCGCATGGCTGATGACTCTGACGCCAATGGCAAAATACGCGGTATACGCCGACCCGATGATGATGCTGGCAATGTCGTTCTACTTCATCAAAGTACCATTTGAGATGCTACGCTCTGCAATGCGTGAAATCTTCCTGATGGCACCGAGTAAAGAGATTTGTCAAACCGTCGACCAAAGTGTGGTTGCGGCTGGTAAAGAATCGGAACAGGACATTGAACTGGCAGGCGTGACTAAAGTCGGTCACGAGCTGTGGGTCGACGTGGATATTTACCCAGACAGCAGCGAAGTAATTCTGGTAGAAGATATCGAACAAACACGCAATACCATCGAAAAACGTTTGTCGAAACTGCCGCTGAAACTGCAGATTACCGTCAACATCGCAAGCTAATCGCAAACCCGCCTTTCGGCGGGTTTTTTATTCCCACTTTTGTGAATACCCTCTTTAGCATTGACAAGCCGCAGCACATGTATGAAATTGATTGTATGAAAGCGAATCAGAAACACCTCAACGCACGAATTATCATCATTCCATAGGAATGGTGGGGTTGTGCTGTGCTTTTGATTTGTCGAACCCACCCTCAGAGGTGGGTTTTGTGTCACTGCCTCGTGGGAATTGACAACACCACAGGAGATCACATGAATAAAATCGCCGTTTTTGGAAAGCCCGGTAGCGGAAAATCGATGCTCAGCAAAGCGCTCGCGGAGTCTACAGGTATCCCGCTTCATCAGTTGGATTCGATTGTTTATCAGGCTGACGGAACGCTTACAGATCGCGAAATATTTAACCAGGCGCATCAACAAATCTTAGCGTCGGAGCGTTGGATCATTGATGGTTTCGGCCCGTTGGCTTCGTTCAATGAACGGTTGGAAGCGGCGGATACTTTGGTGTACATCGATCTGCCCTACGCATTGAGCTATTGGCTGGTGACGAAGCGCTGTTTGAAAGGATTATTGGTCAAACCTGAAGGCTGGCCTGATGGCAGTTCTGTTCTCAAAGGCACTTGGCAAAGCTATAAGGTACTTAAGCTTTGTCCTAATTTCTGGAATGATGATTTTTTGAGTCGCTTGCAAGTGCAGTCAAATCATAAGCAACTGCACGTGATCAGAACTCTGAAAGAGCTCAATCATTTCGTTCAGCGGCATACCCATTCATAGCCACATCTGCGCCACAGAATAACGCTGCGGTGCACTGCCTTGTCATACGGATTCTTGCGGCGCATGGGTAGCGCTGCTCTCTGCTGCGCGTTCACGGGTCACCCACCAACAAATCAGTGAACCCAACGTCACCATCGCCACGCCTTGCCAGAAGTTGGCGCCCAGTAGAACGCCCAATATCAGCGATGAGAAAAGCGTGGAAATCACTGGCGTAAAATACGATAAGGTCGCCAGCAACAGCATATTGCCGCGCAAAATGGCCAGATTCCAAAGCGCATAACCGCTCCCCATGACAATACCGGTCAATAGTAAACTGATGGTGCCGGTGCCGTTAAATACCAGCGGCCCTTCATCACTGGCCGCATACTGGCCCCAAAGCACCGCCGCCGTCGCCAGAAAAAACACACAGATGGCATTCTGACCGTTGGCAATAATCTTGGTCACATTGCAGTAAACCGCCCAGATAATGGCGCCAAAGAAGGCCATCGCGTAGGTGAGCGGATTCGTCGCGACATTATCGGCGATGAGAGAGACAGACAACCCTTGTTCGCCCGTAATCGTCCAGGCAACGCCGACAAACGCCAACACGATACTCGGATACACCCAAAGACTGACCGCTTTACGACTGGTGAGAACAGCAAACAGCACCGTTAATGCTGGCCAAAGGTAGTTGATGACGGCCATTTCCAGAGCCTGATGGCGCGAGTTAGCCATACCCAGCGCCAACGCAAGACATATCTCATAGCTGACGAACAGCGTACCGCCGATCAAAACATAGCGCAGTGAGAAACCGCGAAACTTGGGAACGCCCATGACACCGAGCAAAAACAGAGACGCCACACTGTAAATCAGTGCCGCACCGCCTATTGGCCCGAATTGTTCAGCGACCGTGCGAGTCAGCCCCATTAAGCAACCCCACAACAGGATAGCTGCAACACCAAACAGGGTATAACGATGACGTGCCAAGATATGCTCCGCGAATACTAGCAGGAAGAGAAGTGCACTGTAGCGGAAAACCTCAGAAGAGAGAAGCCTCCTCACTCGACTTGAGGTAGCGAATAATCCTCGCTGGCGTGCCGCCTACCAACGTATCCGGTGGCACATCGTGATTAACGACCGAGTTCGCCGCAATCACTGAGCGAGCGCCAATCGTCACCCCTTGATTGATCACGACATTGCCGCCGATCCAGACATCGTCTTCCACCACGATTGGCTTGCATACCGTTTCCCAAAGGCGACGGCTACGATGATCCAACGAATGGGAAGCGGTATAGAACTGACAGCTTGGTCCAATCAGCACGTTGTCGCCAATGGTAATCGGAGCGTTATCCAGCATGACGATATTCATATTTAAAAAAGTATGACGACCAATTCGAATCGTCTGACCAAATTCACAATGAAAGGGGGGCTGGACAATACTTTCCGGGCCGAAAGCTCCAAACAATTGGCTTTGCAAACGGCCTCGCTCTTGTGCATCGATAGATTGATTGATGCGCACTTTGAGTTCTGTCGCTCGCTGGCTGAGCTCAATAATCGAAGGATCGTTGCCGTCAAACACCTGACCTGCCATCATTTTTTCTCGTTCTGTCATTTTGTTTTCCTTTGCTAAGTTCACAAAGGGTAACGGCTTTTAGTCAGGAAAAAAGAGAAAAACCGACAGTTTGACTTTCCCCTATTTGAGAAGCAAAGACGAAATTGTTGAGATGAGAGCGTGTAGCTGCGTTATTCCCTTAGGCGTCAGCGTCCAAATAAGCCAAACAATGTGCCCTAACACAATGCACAACATGAACAATTGGAACAGCAATGACCGAGGTGAAAGGTTCAGGTGGTATTGCCCAAGCAGTGCACCCGGCCAGCCACCCAGCAAAGACAAAAAGAGCACGGCCGATGCACCGGTTCGCGGCTTGCTGCGTTTTTCTGCTCGTTTGTCCAATGCGTAAATAAACCACACCAGAATACTGGCCAATAGGTAGTAATAACCAACAACCGGCGGATAATCCCAATAGATCACACAGCCGACTAATGCGGCAAAAAACCACATGGCGGTCAGTGACGACCACGGAAACGCACGCACTCCGTCAAGGTGAGTGGCGCGCCGCTTTCCTTCTTCATCCTGAACAATGCGAAACCGCACTTATTGTCCTGAGTGGCTTTTCAGATCGACTGAGTTAGACACATCCTGCTGATAAAATTTGATGCGCAACGCGTCGGCCTCCGGAGTAACGTAGCCGTAACCTTTGTCTGCATACCACTCTGTGATTCGTCCTTTGACCGCCATGATTTGCTGAGTTTTCTATCAACGTGCTTTAAGCATAGCTAAGCGGGCAGCAACAGCGAATGCCGCCCAATAAAAAACCGGGCTTTTGCCCGGCTTTTTTATTCAGTGATGATTTCCCAACTGTGGGCCATTTCGACCCCTTTGCCCAACATGAGGCACACCGAGCAATATTTCTCCAGTGAATCGGCGGTGACTCGCGCGACCACTTCTTCGCTGAGGTTTTCACCGGACACAGCAAAGTGAACGTTTACTTTGGTGAACAGACGCGGCGCCGTTTCACGACGCTCTGTCGTCAGTTTAGCCGTGCAGCTACGAACCTTCTCACCCGCAGATTTAAGACCATCCACCACGTCAACTGAGCTGCAACCACCTGCCGCCATCAGCACCATCTCCATTGGGCTTGGCGCTGTTGCACCGCCGTTGCCATCCATCACAATAGAATGGCCCGATTGTGACTGGCCGATAAACTTAAAGTCTTCAACCCACTTAACTTGTGCTTCCATTTTTACTACTCATCTATGCCAGAACTTGGCGTCATAATACCAACATCAGCGAGTTCATCGCTATACGAACCAGAATATAGCCTATCCACACCGCAAACAGACTGATCGCGCTACCGACTATCAAGAACAGCCCATCACGCTCAATAATCCCCAGTGCAAAAAAGATAATCGCGATGTTCGGCGGGAAGTTCACAAACGGCAGCGGCAGCACTGCGACCGCCGCGAGAACACAGATAATAATACCAATGACACGACGAGCCATCTTATTCGACAGCGGTTCCCAACGCGGTTTGATGTAATGCTCAATGCGTTCAAACCAAGGCAAAAGCTCTTCAATAAAACGAATGGTTTTCTGACGGTGCAGTTTACGTTTTTGAATGATGCGAGGCAGACGTGGGGCCTGAAAACCCAGAGCCAATTGCAGGCCAAGCAGGAAAATCGCAAACCCGGCGAAAAAAGAGATACCAGGAATCAGGCCAGCTAAACTCAGCATGATCAGCAGCGCGCCATAAGAGCGTCGCTTAAGCAGCTCCAGCAAGGTGCCAATCGACAAATAAGGTTCAGGGTGATCTTTTAAAGTTTTAACCAGAAACTCAGAGGTTTTCTCCACGTAGTGATCGCTCTCTTTATTTTGTTGGCCTGACGGAATCAGGCGGATGGGCGCATTATCATTCATCCTTCTCGCCTCACGCAATCGAGATTATTGTCTTTACGACAACTTGCCATAATCACTGTTGCGCTTTGTCAGCGCAGATAAAAGAAAACCCCACTAAGCTTTCGCTTAGTGGGGTTCAGTTCTTACTCGCAGCAATCCGGCTACTAATAGGTGCTCCCTGCATCTATTCCTTGATAGTCTGCTGTATCCTTCAGCGCATTCCGTTTCATCGCCGTCCTAGCGGTGTCCCTGTTTCCGTCATCCTGACAGACTTACGCCTTAATCCTTTAGGTTGTCCATCGACCTTCCGTTGTAACCATCCTAGTTAGCAAGCGTCCAGCTAATGTCCTTCGCTTTCCATGCCGACCATTCATCCTGAATAATCGAATCTTCGTCCTGAAGATGACCTGTCCTTGGGTCTTTCCTGTTCCGTGTCTGCTTCCTGCTGACGACTTGAGATTACGACATCGGCGATTTTCAGCAAGCGGCTTACAACACGATAGATATTGAGAAAGTCTCTCAAATCAAATAAAAGTAAATAATTACAATACGTTAAAGTTAAACTTCCGTTTTTGATGATAGTTACAAACGCCGATCTCTCACATCATGTGTAAGAGATCTCGCACAAAGCCAATCCTAAATCATCCCTGTCATCAAAAAGTCCCTCGAACACAAAAGTTGATGGAGCTCTCACTCTAAAAAGCGTAATAAGGAAGCAGTCAGGCTGTCTTGGCGGCTGAAGGCCAGATTTTCCTAGACTCACCCTGTTAAATTAAGGATATTATTACCGATCTTAATCACATAACTGACAAAACTCACCGCTAACTCTGTTGAGGAAACCACCACATGATTTCTAAATGGGCACAACGCTTTTACCAAATGGCAGAACTTGTTGGCTCGTGGAGTAAAGACCCTTCCACGCAGGTAGGAGCCGTCATTACTAAACAGAATCGCATCGTCTCGGTTGGCTTTAACGGCTATCCACACGGTATCTCTGACAGCGCCAATACTGATGATCGTGACATGAAATATCTCAAGACACTGCACGCCGAAGAGAATGCCATTCTGTTCGCGAAACGAGATCTGGATGGTTGTGAGATATACGTCACCCACTTCCCTTGTCCAAACTGCGCAGCCAAAATCATTCAAACTGGTATTTCTGCCGTGCATTGTCCGGAGCAGTCGGAAGATTTTCTGTCGCGCTGGGGCGACAAAATTAAAGTGAGTCAGGATATGTTCCTGCAGGCAGGGGTTAAAGTGAACTGGCTGCCAATTAATGAGCTGCAACCTATCAGCGAAATCAACAAATAATATGAGCCCTCCTTTTGGAGGGCTTTATTTTTCTACCTACGCTGTCTTTTCAATCTTTCGAATTAAAACAAAAGTTAAGAGCGTTTTTTTGACCGTCTCTTAAATGAGACTGAGCGGTAACTTTGCCGTGTTTGTCTGCCGTTTTGACCTGAGTCTGCTTTGTGACAGACAAACTGGGGCTACAATTCCATTCATAAACCCGATTCGCTGCAACTCGCTTTCTCTGCAGCCCGAGCGCGACTAAAACAGGATCTCTATGGCATCAACGTCAAATAAGGCTGTTTCAGGATTAGGTACGCGTTTTATCATTACGCTGTTGTATCTGCTCGCTGTTTCCGTCATCAGCTACACGCTGCTCACCCAACATCACGTCGCGGTGCACTACTACTATGGCTATCCGGTTTGTATGCTGATCGCTCTGGTTGCCCGTCCGCGGTGGCTGAAAGCATTGGCGTCCATCACTTCTATTGCCGTTATTCTGGTGGGGAGCTATTTTGAACCGCTCAATCTGGATGCGATAGAAGAAGCATTTCTTCTGATCCCCCTGACCTACATCGTGCTCTACCCCGGTTCACTGTGGCCGTTTGCTTCAGCAATCCTGCTGATCGCCAGCTACCTGCAATACCAAAAAGTGGGAACGCCAGCTTTCAGCGAATTCACTGAAGATGCGCTTGAACTGACGGCCATCGCCTTCTTTGCCACGGTCGGTGTCTATTACAAACAGAAGCTGCAGCGCCAGCTGGAACGTTATCGCCGCGACAGCCAGACCGATTTCCTGACTCAACTGGCCAATCGCAAAGCGTTTACCCACGAAACCAAAGAGCTGGAGCGTCACCGTGATCCCACGGAACATTACGCGTTGCTGCAACTGGATATTGACGACTTCAAACTCATCAACGACAGCCTTGGCCACCAGCAAGGTGACAAGCTGCTGGCGGAACTGGCGAAACGCCTGCGTGAGCTGGATTTTTCGCGGGTGAATCTCTATCGCATGAGCGGCGATGAATTCGCGATCATTCTCAAAGACAAGTTCGATATTCGTTTCTACGCCGATCAGGTGGCCAACTACATTCTGGAAGCGTGCAATAAAGGCTTTAGCCTTAACAACCGTACGTATCACATGACCATGAGTATCGGCATTGCCCTGTTCGAGGATGCCATGCACGACAGCGACATCTGGTGCCGCAATGTGGACATCGCTGTGCTGCGCGCCAAGCAAAAGGGCAAAAATATCATTCAGCATTTTGATGAAGAGCTGATCAGCGAAACGATCCGCAACTACCAACTGGAAAGAGAATTGAGTAACGCCGTCGACAAGCAGCAGCTTGCGCTTTACTTTCAGCCAAAAGTCGACATTGCTACAGGCCAGGTGCATAGCGCAGAAGCGTTGATTCGTTGGCAACATCCCGATTTAGGGTTGGTCAATCCGGAAGAATTTGTAGGTGTGGCTGAAAAGAGCCAGCAGATCATTCCGATTGGTCGCTGGGTGATTGAAACCGCGTGTAAACAGGCCAAAGCCTGGCAACAAGCAGGGCACGAAATCTGTATTGCCGTGAATGTTTCTACGGTGCAGTTTTTATACGATGATATTTTTCACGTGGTGACCAAAGCCCTGCGTGAAACCGGGTTAGATCCGAAACTACTGCAACTGGAGATTACCGAAACCACATTAATGCAGCAACCGGAGAGCGTGTGTGAAACCTGTCAGGATTTACGTACGCTGGGGATACGAATTGCGATCGATGATTTTGGTGTCGCATACTCGTCCCTGAACTATCTGAAACAATTGCCCGTTGATGTGTTGAAAATCGATAAATCGTTTGTTGATGACTGCGTGCACAACCACGACGACCATATGCTGGTGCGTACCATCATTCAGTTGGGCCACAACATGGGTAAAGTGGTTACGGCCGAAGGCGTGAACAACCACAACCAACTGCATTTGCTGGCGATTGAAGGCTGCGACGAATATCAGGGCTACTACTATTCAAAACCGCTCCCTGCGAATCAATTCATTGAACGCATCGAGCGCATCGAATATCCGGAGCCTACGCGACTTCAAGCTCATTAAAAATATCGAATAGCTGCTTTGACTTATACGGTTTGGGCAAATACGCATCCATCCCCGCTTCAAAGCAGTGAGCGATATCTTCATCCAGCACACTGGCCGTGAGAGCGATGATCGGTATTTTCTTCAGCCCTTTTTCGGCTTCCCACTCACGAATTTTGCGCGTGGCGGTAAATCCGTCCATGACAGGCATCATGCAATCCATCAGCACCGCAGAGAACTGGCCGCCCTGAGTAACAATGTCCACCGCTTCCTGACCATTGCTGACAATCACATATTCCAACCCTGCTTTCTCGAGAAAAAACGTCGCGATTTTCTGATTCATCAGGTTGTCTTCGACAATCAGAATGCGGGAGGTGCTATCAGCATCGACCGTCAGCAAAGGGCGTTCCTGATTAAGCGACGCTTCGCTGGATACTAACGGCATGCGGATCATCCGCTCGAAACGGCTGCCCAAAAACGGCAGTGTGATTCGGCCATTCACCAGTTCAGCCACTTCTTTATTGGTGAAGAGATGGTGCTGCAACATGATGAGTTTAGCGTGTGGAAAACGCTGTTTAAGTACCGCAATATCTGCGCGGCAGCTTTGCGCCAGACTATAGCAATACAACACGTTCACCACACTGCTGGTAAAGGCTATTTCAGCCAACTGAGCAACCGTGTTGGTTTCGACCAGATCCAGCCCCAACCGTTGGCACTCACGGCGAATCGCCGCGGAATAGTTGGAATTGTTGTTGATCAGCAACGTGTATTCGCCCAAGGCCGCGATAGCGGGCTGATCCGTTGGCAAATCCACCGGAATAATGAACTCAAACTGGCTGCCCAATCCCTTGGTGGAATGAACCTGAATAGAGCCATGCATCATCTCCAGTAGTTCGTGACAAATCGCGAGCCCCAGCCCCGTGCCGCCATACCGGCGCGTAATGCTGCCATCTTCCTGAGTAAACGGCTCAAAAATCGTTGCCAGCTTACTCTTCTCAATGCCTTTGCCCGTATCTGTCACACTGCACCGAATCATCGGAGGGCTTTGGTCGAGATAGTTCACCTCTACATTGACGTAACCATCCTGGGTAAACTTCACCGCGTTAGAGAGCAGGTTCATCAGGATCTGCTTCACCCGATATTCATCCGCAATCACCAATTCAGGCAACGCAGGATCGAGCTGAATATTTAACGCAATATGCTGGCTGACCGCTTTTGAGTTCACCATGTTGACGGTGTCATACACCATTTCCGAAAAATTGAAGCTGTTGGGGTTAAGCGTAAGACTGCCCGCCTCGATTTTCGACAAATCGAGAATGTCGTTGAGCAGCATCAGCAACGAATGGGAAGAGGTATCAATATCGGCTAAGACTTCGCTCTGGTTCGTGTTGAGGCCTGTGGAGGCCAGTATCTCAGTCATACCGATAATGCCGTTAAGCGGAGTGCGAATCTCATGCGACATGTTAGCCAGAAAGAAGCTCTTGGCGCGGTTTGCCGCAACCGCCTCTTCTTTGGCGTGAATCAGTTTGGCCTCATGAGCCTGCATTTCCTGCACAATATGATTCAGGCTGCGACAGAAATCTGAAAATTCATCGTTCCCGTCAATCGGGATCTGCTTTGCGCTGTCACGTTGCTCGCGCAAACGTCCCATGGTGTCGAGAATGCGGTTGAGTTTGGATGAGATGCGATAAAAGGTGCCAAGACCCAGAATCAGCAGCAGCACGAAGACCAATGCAACGCCTGCGCTAATCGTTGTGATACGCTGCGTATCGCTGGTAACACGTTGTTCAATCTGCCGCGAAAGATGGTCGGAAAAACCCATGAACAGCTTTTGCACCGCCGCCTGGCGATTCTCAATTGACTGCACGTATCCGGTCAACTCTTGCGGTGTCACCTCCTGATGCAATATTTTATCGCGCACCAGTGCCCCTTGTCTGAAATCTTGCTGCGCGAAGAGTTTGACGATTTGATCGAGCTGTGCGGTACTGGCACCGGTATCGATAAAACGCTCCAGATGTTGCTGTTCCCGTTCTGCTATCTGAAAATACTGACCCAACTGCTGCTGATCAAAATTCCCCGTTTCCGATACGCCGCGAATAAACCACACTTCACGCTGCATCCAGTAGAGAAACCAACTCAAGTCGTCATACACCACATCCAGCGTATGAATCTCAGACGGCGCCTGATGATTACTGCGTTTTTGAATTTCCACCAACAGTTCGTAAATCAGATCAAACGACCACTGACCGTAATCTTCCATATTGGAAGCCGACGCCGAGTTAATCTCACGCGCAAGGTTTTTAAGTTCTGCTACGTTGTTTTTGATCAGCAGTTCTGAGTTACCGATCAACCCTGTGTACGCCTGCGTATCGAGCAAACCATTCACGGCATTCAGTTCCTGATCGAGTTGCGCAAGATAGGGCTGAATATCATCGCCATTGGTGCGACCAATCATGGTTTGATACATCAGATGCGTCACATTGGTGATGTGACTGAGCATGGTGATCTTTTCTGTGATCACACGATAGGACGACAATTGTGACTGAAACTGGCTGAAGAGATTCCACGTTCCCCAACCAATCACAAGCATCGGCACTAAACAAAGCAGCATCAGGCGAGTTTTTATCGAGAAGCGAGAAGCAGTGCGCATTCCTAAACCTTGATTGTGAAGAGAGCTAGCCTATGGTTAAAGAGTAGACAGTCTTCGCACCGTTTGCGTCCATAATTTCAAGAAAGTTGAGTCAGTTAGGTTAAGGAAAACCATTTTTGGTGAAGCGAGTCTGGTTTATCGTCATAGGCTTTTTTCTGCTCTGGAGCACCGCTGCGTATCCGGAGCCTTATGCTATTGTCACACTCAACCCCAACCTTCCCCCACTCAAGTCCAGTCAGGTCAAAATGCTGTATCGAGGTCGCCTGAGCCATATTGATGAATACAACATCTCATTGCTGGATCTGCCCCATAGCTCACCTTTGCGTGAGCAGTTCTATTATGGACTGCTCGGCAAAAGCCCGGCACAGATGCAAGCCATCTGGGCCAGGCAAACTTTTTCAGGGCGCAGCAAGGCACCTTTTGAAGCCAAAAGCAGCAGTATGGAAGAAATCATGGCGTGGCTAACCCACAACAAAAACGGTATCGCCTATGTCCCCGCCAGTTGGGTCAACGAGTCAGTCAACGTCATTTATGTCTTCGATAGTGAGGAAGGACTATGAAAACAACGTCTCTCATCGGCTTATTACTGTTCTCGCCATTGGCGATGAGTCAGATCAACGTCGGAGAACACGTTCGGGTCAGCGGTTTCGGCACGGTATCGGCCACCAAATCCGACACCTCCGTACCCATTTTTGTTCATCGCAATATTGATGACGAATGGTGCTTCGACTGCGACACCACACTGGGCTTGCAACTTGATTGGATCATCAACGATCAATGGCGGACATCAGTACAAACCGTCAAACGCCCGCAAGACCACTTTTCCAGCCCGGAGCTGGAATGGGCATATCTGGAATCGGCTTGGGGGGCCTATAGCGCCAAAGTAGGACGGCTGCGTTTACCCGTCTTTATGATGTCCGAATACTACTATGTATCGGTGGCCTATCCTTGGATTCGTCCACCACAAGATGTATACGACAGTTTATTGGGTATCACGCACTACGATGGTGCTTCTTTTGAGTGGAATAAAATGTTGACCGATGCGTCACAGCTGCGTATTTCAACCTTTGCCGCACTGCCGAGTGAAAACGACTACCGACTTTACAACACTCAGTACACGCTGGATGCCAGCTCCGCTTATGGCCTGACGATGGACTGGTATCAAGACGATAACGTATTCCGCATTGCTTATCTTACTGCCGAAGCGGATCTTAAAACTGGCTCGTATAACATTTCGCACTACGATATGGATCTGCTGGCGTTGGGTATCAACTACGCGCTGGGTGATTACCACCTGTTTTCTGAATACATCTATGACAACCAACTCTACTCCAACTGGTATGTCGGCCTGGCGCGCCAGTTTGGCAAATGGCAGCCCTATGCGCAGTATGGTCAGCGACGCAAGTTATACAGCAATGACTCTTACTTGTTCGGCCTGCGCTACAACGTCGTGCCAAATGTCGCCATCAACGGCGAATGGCAAGTAGTCAACAGCACAGAAAATATCATCAGTGGTCACTTCACCAGAGAGCAAAACCCGCTGACCGGGATTGAGACCAAAGCCCACATCATCTCTCTGGCTATTTCGTTTACCTTTTAAGGGGGTAATTTGATAAAGATTACAGTTTTGTGAAACAAATAATGCAAAACCTACAAATGAAATAGATATGAAACAAAATTAGCACGAAATAAGTGTGCTGCTTTGGATTTGTCAATACGCAGAAATGCGGACTGAAACCATTTACATCCACTGCACATTTACACTTTTAAAGCTGAAAATATGGCCATTATTTTTCCTAGCAGAATAACCAGTTAGCCCTTACAATCCCGCCACATAAAAATAACAAACTCCCCCTATGCCAAACGCAGTCCAAACTGCGGGCAGAAACCGCTGTTGTTCATCCCCCTACAGATGGACAAATAAGCTCAACGAAACGTGAAAGGTCCCGAGTAAAAATGAGTCCAGAGAAACATCTCCTAGAATGGCAAACTAGCCAAACGATTGCTGAAGCTATGTCTCCCCTGATCGGTCAGCTATATCGTCAAAAAGGGGTGGAAGTGATCCTGTTCGGTAAAACACTGATCAACGCTGACACCATCGACATCATCAAAACTCATCGCATTGCTCGCCGCTACACTGGCTCCTCCCTCTCTCTGCAACAAACCATGCCAATCCTTCAACAACTGTCTGAGATGGAACTGTCTCCATGTCGCGTTGACATCGGTCAGATGGCACACCAGTTCTGGCAAGCTCATGAAGAAGAACACGGCCTGAAAGATTTTCTGGCGACGGCATTGCAAGGCGCGCTGAATGGCGAAGTGATGAATGAACCGAAAGATGTGGTTCTGTACGGCTTTGGCCGCATCGGTCGTCTGCTGGCTCGTCTGTTGATTGAGAAAAGTGGTCCGGGTTACCCGCTGCGTCTGCGTGCCATCGTGGTTCGCGGCGGCAAAGAAGGCGACCTGGAAAAACGTGCCAGCCTGCTGCGTCGTGACTCGGTTCATGGCCAATTCAATGGCAGCATCATCATTGATAACGAACGTAAGGCTCTGATCGCTAACGGTAACTACATTCAGTTTATCTACGCGAACTCTCCAGCAGACGTAGACTACACCGCGTACGGTATCAATAACGCTCTCGTTGTCGACAACACTGGCGTTTGGCGTGATTCTGAAGGTCTGGGCCAACACCTGGGTTCAAAAGGCGCGGCGAAAGTGCTGCTGACCGCACCGGGCAAAGGCGACATCAAGAACGTTGTTTTCGGCGTGAACGAATCCGTGATTCAGCCAGAAGACACCATCATTTCAGCGGCAAGCTGCACCACTAACGCGATTACGCCTGTGCTGAAAGCGATGCACGACAAATATGGCGTGGTATCGGGTCACATCGAAACTGTTCACTCGTTTACTAACGACCAGAACCTTATCGATAACTTCCACAGCGGCGATCGCCGTGGCCGTTCCGCGTCTCTGAACATGGTGCTGACTTCAACAGGCGCAGCAAAAGCCGTCGCGAAAGCTCTGCCTGAACTGGCAGGTAAACTGACAGGCAACTCGATTCGCGTCCCAACGCCAAACGTTTCTATGGCCGTTGCGAACCTGAACCTAGAAAAAGAGACCGACAAAGACGAGCTGAACGCATACCTGCGTGATATGGCACTGAAGTCTAAACTAGCGGCTCAAATTGATTACACCGAATCGACTGAAATCGTCTCAACTGACCTGGTTGGCTCTCGCTATGCCGGTGTGGTTGATGGTGCTGCGACCATCGCTCAAGGCAACCGCTGCGTACTGTATGTATGGTATGACAACGAGTTTGGCTACAGCTGTCAGGTCGTTCACTGTATGGAACAGATGATGGGTGTTCGTTACAAAACTTATCCATCAGCGTAAAAATTTAGACTCCACAACATAATAAAAACCAATCCTGAAGATGAGAGTGTGACGACTTATACCTCTCGTGACACTCCCTTCTGACGGCATACACACCCCCGTGCTTGCCGCCCTTACCTGATGTGGGCGGCCTTTTTTCTTAACTTTCCCCCACTATTCCACTGGTTACCTATTTTTTTTGGTTCTGGTTCTTATTCCTCAGCAGTAAATTTAGGTACACTTACCCGCAATATTTCTAATCCGTTAGATTGACTAAAATCTGGCTCTTTTCTTAAAAGTTGCGGGTTAGGATATACACTTAATACGAAGCCTAAAGGCGCAGAAATTGTCGTGCTGCTGCGAAAACAACACCAATAAGCATATGAATGCTATGCAATAAATACAGCCATACCATCCACGACACAGAAATTTCTTCCCCGCAGGTAAAACACTGAAGTCAAAATAAAAGGGATCACCCCCTAATATGCCAAACGCCTTGTCAAATCTTGCTCAACGCTTTAAGAAAGCACCCAAATATGTGCGCTATGGAACCTATGCGCTCTCAGCTTATGGGCTGTACGCTCTCACGCTGGGACTTATCACACCCGCCGTGCTGCAAGCTAAAGTACCCGAACTGCTTGGTCAGCAACTGGGCCGAACGGTTGTACTGAACGAAGTTCGGATCAACCCGTTCCTGCTGCGCGCTCGCATCAACGGATTTGCGATTCAGGAAGCAAACGGGCAGGATGCCTTTACTCAGTTTGATCAATTGGAAGTCGAAGTCAGTTTCTGGAAAAGCGTGTTCTCGCTGACGCCAACTGTCGATCATGTGACCTTAACGGGTCCGAAAATCGCGCTGCAACGTCTCAGTTCTGGTGAACAAGCGCGCTTCAATTTCAGCGATATCGTCGACACATTGCAGGCGAGTACTCAGCAAACACCGCCTGAAACGGCCGCGACCTCCGAAGCTGATTCCGCCATCCCGGCATTTCGCATTGGCAACATTCAGATTGCCCAAGGCAAATTCCACTTTAAAGATAATGTCACCGGCGCTAATCTGAACTACGACGGCCTGAACCTGAACCTGTCTCAGTTTGACAGTCAGGCATACAGCCTCACGCTGCCACAAAACGCGCAGGACAAAAATACCGAACTCGCCACTGCGGCCAACCACTACAACTTTGTCATTCAGGGCGTCGACAACAGTGAGCTGTCGCTGAAAGGTCAATTCCAACTGGCGCCATTGGAAATCGAGGGCGACATCGTCCTCAAAGGACTGACACTGCCGCCATTCTGGCCATTTACCGCTGATCAAATGAAAGCAGCGGTGACTGATGGTGCGATCAACTTCTCCGCTCATTATCTTGCTGCGCACCACGCCGATACGCTGAGCTATCAGCTGAGCGATGGTCAGTTCTCCTTGACTAATCTTGTCGTCAGCGATGGTAAAGCAGCGAAAGTCAAACTGCCCTCTCTGTCTGTCAACGGCATTGGGCTGAGTAGTGAAACCCAGGTTGTCGACATTGCCGATATTCAGATGAAAGGCCTGTGGGTCAATGCACAATTCACTCGTCAGGGATTGGATCTGCAAACGTTGTTCGAGCCGAAACAGGCGAAGAAAGAGCCATCCGTGGCGGCACCGAAAACAAGCACCAATGCAACAGACAACGCTGCGCCAAGCTGGTTGGTACGTTTGAACCAATTTGCCATGACCGACACCGACATCAACGTCAAGGAGAGCGCACAAAGTGATGGCGTCTTCTGGCGCGTGTTCCCGATGTCGGTTACCACGGGTGCTGTGGTCAGCGATCTCAGCCAACCCATTGATTATGATGTCTCACTGGCCCTGAGCTCAAGTAGCCGTTCACAGCCAGAAAAGAGCCGAGGCGAAATCAAAACCTCAGGCAGCGTCGATGCGAAAGCACTGAGTGCACAAGGCAAGCTCGCGATCAGCGATCTGGACCTGAGCCAGTTGCAACCTTATCTCAAACCTTACGTGAATCTGCATTTATCAAAAGGTCAGCTTTCCACTGCGGGTAACTACAGCGGAGACAGTCAGGGTAAAGCAACATATCAAGGTACGGCATCGGTTGATAATCTGCTCATTCGGGACACATTACAGAACCAACCTTTGGTGAAATGGCAGGCGATGAACATCGATTCACTCAATTTCGATGCTCAGAAAAACGCGCTGAAAATCAACACCATCACCTTCAATGCGCCTTACGCTAAGGTAATGATTGCCAAAGATAAACGAACCAACATAGGTAACATTGTCGTTGAAAGCAAGGCGCCGGCGGCCAAACCTGCGTCAGGCAGCCAAAAACAAGCGGTCAGCGTCAAAGCCAGCACCAGCCAATCCAAAGAACAACCACTGGCGATCGACATTGCGGCCATCAAACTGGTCAATGGCTCGGCGTATTTCGCGGACAACTCATTAACGCCAAACTTTGCGTCAGGGATTGAGTCACTGCAGGGTTCGATTCGTCACCTTTCGTCGACACCGGGAACCAAAGCTCAGGTCGACATCGCAGGTAAGATCGATAAGTACGCACCGGTCACACTCAAAGGTGAAATTAACCCGCTGATTGAAAAACCGTATCTCGATCTGGACCTAGTGTTTAAGAGCGTTGAACTGACCTCCGTTAACCCGTATTCCGGTACTTACGCAGGTTACTACATCGATAAAGGTCAGCTTTCACTGGCACTCAACTACAAACTGGACAACAACCAGCTGGAAGGTAACAACCATCTGGTGATCGACCAGCTCAAACTGGGTAAGCCGAGCGAGTCCGATCTGGCGACCAGCCTGCCACTGACACTGGCTATCGCCATCTTGCAGGACAAAGATGGAGTCATTGATCTGGGTGTGCAGGTGTCCGGCGACGTTAACGACCCGGATTTCAGTTTCGGCAGTGTCATTCTCAAGGCACTGACCAATATCATCGTCAAAGCGGTCACAGCACCATTCTCTCTGCTCGCCAACCTGGTGGGTTCCGATGAAGAACTCAACCATGTAGCCTTTGCATTTGGCGCGACAGAGCTGGATAAAGATGAGCAGGAACGTCTGACCAAGTTGGCTGAAGCTCTGGACTCACGCCCAGGACTGAAACTGAGCATCGCGGCATCGGTGTCTGAAGCGGATGACAGCAAAGCACTGGCAGAAAAGCAGGTGCAGTTGGCACTGCTGGAGCAAAGTGGGCTGGATGCTCTGCCAACCGATTTCAGTGCGAGCCGAATTTCCGAATCAGCGCCACTGGCCGATGCGGTTGAATCACTGGCCAAAAAGCAGCTGGGTCTCAACATTCGTGAAGAACGCAATAAGGTTGAACAACAACTGACCGAGCGTGCAGAAGGCAAGGAAATAACCAAGGAGCAAATCCAGACGACGTTAATGCTTGGCCTCTACAACCAACTGGTCAACGCGACCAACATCACGCCAAACCAGTTAGGCAATCTGGCAGAAGAGCGCGCCAAAGCCGTGAAAGCGTATCTGGTGGACCAAGCCAATATTGCTCCAGAGCGTGTATTCCTGCTTGATAGCAAAACGCACCTTAAAACAGAAGACAGTGGCGCAGAGCTCACGGTTGGCGCCAACTAACTCTATCTAAAACCCGCTGACGCCCCGGATAACCCGGGGCGTTTTTTATTATTTTGGTACCATTAATATTTTATTAAAACCGATTAAAGCCAGATCAATTTTCTTATTTCCATTTATATTCAATAATAGCTTTATATAAGTACTCACTGATACGCTAAAATACGGTCAGTCATTGACTCTTTTATCCATATATACGAAGATGACAGTTCGTTTAATCAGATCTCTCGTTTGTCAAAAATTTATCAATGACAATAAGTTGACTGGTTAAACCACCTTTAAGAATATCGCGCTCTCACCGTGAGAGTGAGACAGAGGCGGAATTCACGACTGTATGTTAACAACCCAATTAACTCCTAAGTTTTTATTGCGTAAGTTAAATCGCCAATCATTAATTCATCATATATTTTTGCTTGGTTTATCAATATTAATCTACGCACTTATCTGCGTATTTTACAGCAATCGATTATTTGATTATTTGGGTAACCAATCAGTCTCACAGATTGAACAGGCACTGCAGCACACCCGCCAGCAAACGCAATCCCTGATTGACCAAGTTCATACAGACGTTCCATGTAGTAACGTAGCAGAGAACCTTCGAAAGTTTGTCTTCAAGTCAGACTACGCAAAAGAAATCGGTATCTTTCATGGCTCGCCATTAATTTATTGCACCAGCTCACAAGGTGAGTCTTCGGTACGTATTTATAACTCGGTATTTCAACGTGTGGTCGCCTCCCCAACCCATGAAACTCTGACGTTCACGAAAACCGCCATAACAAAAACACACTCCGTGATATATCTCTATGCCGATGATGATTTAAACGGTGTCAGTATGGTGATTCCACCGCGTTATCTGACGAGACTTGTCACCAACATGATTGGTCATCATCATCTTCCGTTTGATATAAAAATCTACGATAACCCAGTTTTAAATAAGCAAGCTGATGGGATAATTAAAACATTAGGATTTAAATCTCAAGTATTCCCTTTAGTATTAGAATTTTATTTAACCCCAAAAACTTACGTTCATTTTTTGTATAGTGAGGCGTGGATCTTACTGTGCGTCTATTTCATCATTCTTTCTGTATATCTGTATAAACGCAAAAAAGTGATACAGAAACAGAGCCTGGAAAGCTCAATATTACATGCACTGAAAGACAAACAGTTTAGTGTTCATTTTCAGCCTATTATTCAGGCTTCAACGCAGAAGGTAACTGGTTGTGAAGCGTTATTACGCTGGAATCATCCGACGCAAGGGCAGATCCCGCCAACTATTTTTATTCCGCTCGCCGAGCGCCTCGGATTTATCGAACAACTGACTGACTTTGTGATTGAGAAAGCGCTGAAGTTGATTGAACGCAACCCGAATCTGATGCAGGGAAAATACGTCAGTGTCAACATCGACCGTAGCCTGATGTGTGATGTCGCCTTTACCTATCGCATGGTGGAGCGGGTAATGACCAACTCGAAGTTTGCCCAGCACATCGCGTTTGAGATCACCGAAAACGGCGATTTTACCGACCATGAGCTGAACATGGTTGAGCGTAATTTTCAACTACTCAGCCAGGCTGGCATCCGTTTGTTAGTAGACGATTTCGGTACCGGTTATTCGGGTCTCAACTTTGTGCGTCAATTCCACTTCGATACATTAAAAATTGACCGGGTATTCGTGAAGAATCTGGGGCATGAGCCACATCTCAACAACTTGTTGATGTCGATGCTACAACTCGCGCAGAGCTTGGATATGCAGGTGATCGTGGAGGGCGTTGAAACTCAGGAACAGCTCGACATTTTGCGTGAACTTGGGGTGGATTACATTCAGGGTTATCTCTATTCGAAACCTCTGCCTGCGCGTGAATTTGTTGACTATCTGGCAGGTAATGCGCAAGAGAGTGAAGGCCAGCTGTCACTGGCCTTCAGCTAATTCAGAGCGATTTCTACATCGGATTCCAGCACTGTTGAACAGGCCAGCACATAGCCCTGCTCTATTTCGTCAGCACTCAACGTTTCCTGACTGTGGCTGCGCACTGTTCCCGAGGTGACGCGGCACTTACACGAACCACAAATTCCACTGCGACACGCGGCGATAATTGGCAATTGCCCGGTTTCCAGCGCTTCAAGCAGCAAACTCTCGCTGGGCGCTTCTATGTCAGCGCCGAAGGCATCGACACGTACACGAACCGATTCAGCCACAGAAGCCTGCGTGTTCTCAGCCACGGTTGGAGTAAAGCTCTCCTGATAGAAGTGCTGCATATCGAAATCGAGCGCCTCAAGGTAGCGCTTCACATCCTGCATAAAACCTACTGGCCCACACAGATACACCGTGCGCTGATGCAAATCCGGAATCAACGTATTGAGCCAGGATTGATCCAATCGCCCTTGCGCATGCTGAGTGCTGCCAGCCTCTTTGAGCAGCAGCTTTAGATGAAACTGCGGATACTGTTGAGCCAGTTGCTCCAACTCGTTGGCGTAGATCGTTTCCGTTAAACTGCGCGCGACATGCAGAAAGTCGATGTCCACATTCCTCTGCTCCAGCCACGAACGCGCCATCGACATGACCGGCGTAATACCACAGCCAGCACTGATCAGCACCACTTTATCGCGCGCCACGCAATCGACATTGTTAAATAGTCCTTGCGGCTTCATCACGCGGATCACGTCCCCCTGACTGAGCGACTCCAATACATGGCCGGACACTTTGCCGCCAGCCACACGTTTGACAGTGAATCGTAATACCGGCTGCTGTGGCATTGAACTGATGGAATAAGCGCGGTACTCGGTTTGTCCTGCAATATCAAACCCCAGGCTGGCAAACTGCCCCGGTTTGAAGTCAAACCCAACAGACGCATCAGGTGATGCCAACTCAAAGCTGACACAATCGGCGGTTTCGGCCCATTTACGCGCGCATACCAATTCGAGAATGTCTTGTTCTGCCCAGGCAGACATATATGTTTCTCCTCTTGCTCATAGGCCCTGCAAGCAGGGCCAGGTATTGTTACGCGGCGAGAATGGTCGCCAAATCGTTTTCAACTGTCGTGATACTGCGCAAATCAAACTGTTCTTGCAGAACCGCCATCAGATTTGGCGTCAGGAAAGCCGGCGCAGTCGGGCCGGTGTAGATCCCTTTCACACCCAGAGCGAGTAGGGTCAGCAAAATCACAATCGCTTTTTGCTCAAACCAGGACAGCACCAGAGTCAGCGGCAGATCGTTCACGCCACAATCAAATTCCTCAGCCAGTGCCAATGCCAGCTGAATCGCCGAGTACGCATCGTTACATTGGCCTACATCCAGCAGGCGCGGAATACCATTGATGTCACCGAACTGATTTTTGTTGAAGCGGAATTTGCCACACGCCAGAGTGAGGATCACACTGTCCTGCGGTGCCTGTGCGGTGAAGTCGGTGTAATAGCTGCGCTCCGCTTTGTCGCCATCACAACCGCCCACCAGGAAGAAGTGTTTGATGTTGCCCTGCTTAACCTGATCCACCACCGCTGGTGCGGCAGCCATCAGTGCGTTGCGGCCAAAGCCGACCGTAATGTAGTGCTCAATTTCATCGTGCTGGAAACCTGGCTGGGCAAGCGCGCACTCAATAACGGCGCTGAAATCGTCCCCTTCCACATGCGCTACACCGGGCCAGCCGACAATGCTGCGGGTAAACAGACGATCGGCATACTGGCCCACGTTCGGATTCAGCAGGCAGTTCGACGTCATCACAATCGCGCCGGGGAAATTAGCAAACTCTTTCTGCTGATTCTGCCACGCGCTGCCGTAGTTACCGACAAGGTGCGGGTATTTGTTCAGCTCAGGATAACCATGAGCTGGCAGCATCTCACCGTTGGTGTAAACGTTAATGCCTTTGCCTTGTGTCTGTTGCAGGATTTTTTCCAGATCGTGCAGGTCGTGACCTGACACCAGAATGCATTTGCCTTTGACAGGTTTTACGTTGACCTGAGACGGCGCCGGATGGCCGAAAGTATCGGTTTCACCTTTATCCAGCATTTCCATGATGCGATAGTTCATCATGCCGATTTGCATCGCTGTCTTCAGCAACTCGCTGATGTCGGTCGGGTCAGTACCCAACCAAGCCATGATCTGATGGTATTCGGCGTAAACCGCGTCGTCAGTCTGGCTCAGAACGCGGGCATGTTCCAGGTAGGCGGCTGCGCCTTTCAGACCGTACAAACACAGCAGACGCAGGCCAATAATGTCTTCATTCAGGCTCTCTTTGCCGCGGTTAACCGCAGCGGTTGGTGCAAACGCCAGCAGCGCCGCCTTATCTTGTGGCAGTTCAAACTGCGCCGCCGCCGACAAAGTCGGGATTTCAAAGCCAGTCAGCGTGGCCGCAGCACGCACCTGTTGCTCTAACTGACGTTTGTACTGATGAGACAACTGAGCAAATTCGATGATACGTTCCGGGTCGAAGTTCACATTGGTCAATGTTGCGAAAAACGCTTTCGGTGCCCACTGGTCAATCTCTTCGATGGTGACGCCGCAAGCGCGGCCCAGGTTCGCCCAAAAAGAGACACCTTGCAGTGAATACACCAGCACGTCTTGCAGATCTGAGACTTCCGCCGTTTTGCCACACATGCCTTGAGAATAGGCACAGCCTTTAGCAACCGGGGTTTGAATGGTTTGTTCACATTGAATACAGAACATATTGAAGCTCCAGAGTTATGATGCGAGTTCATCTCGCTTATTTTCTTTCCGAAGCTCTAATGGCATATTACGTGCCAGTTTTTATCCATATGAATTTATTGAAAATTATCATTTTCATTACATTTAGCAAGGTCATTTGGACTTACTAAAAAACAAACCAAATAACTCATACGTGTCATTATGACTCTCACCTTGATGAACACATGGATAATGTTGTTCATGTTTGATTCATCTTGACCCGGTTAGAGTAACCACTCATGACACAGAGGAGCAGAACATGTATCGATTTCTAGTCACCGCACTGACTCTGATCACCGGATTCTTCGCTTTGATGTTCAGCCTGTTGCTGGCGATTCCCTTGACAATCGCAGCCATCATCACAGGCAAACGTCTGGAAAAGCAACTGAAACGCCGCCCTTTCTATCAGGCACAGGGTAACCAAGGCAACGTGATTGACGGCGAGTTTGAAGAAGTCTCAGGCCAACGCCGATAAGCCATTCTAATACGCAAAAGCCGCTGACAACTCAGTTGTCAGCGGCTTTTCTTTGGCGATAAAAAACATGGCTTGCAGATACAGGTAGCAACAAGCCACGGAAAAGATCACACCGTCATCACGACTCGCAGTGCCAGCGCAATCAACACAACACCAGACAAACGGTCAATCAGCACCGCTCGGGCACGCAGTTTATCCAACAGTCTCGGGCTCGAGAGCAAAAAAGTGATGAAGGTATACCACAAACCATCGACCACAAACGGCGTCACGACAATCAGCGCTTTGCTCGAAAACTCGTTACCTACCGCGACAAACTGGCTGAACAGTGCGATAAAAAACAGCGCAATTTTAGGACTGAGTAGTGAAATCATCAGGCCTTCACGCGCCGACTGCCATACACTGACACTCTCGCCCGATTCCAGCTTCGCAGCCACGCCGCCTTTTGAGCGCAGTGCATTCAAACCCAGATAAGCAAGATAAAACGCCCCGGCGTAACTGATGGTTTTGAACAGCAGCGGCGACTGATGCAACACCACAGCCAGACCAATCAGCGTGATAAACGCATACACCCCGATACCAAAGGCATGCGCCCACGCCGTTGCGAGACCATTTTTGCGTCCACCAGCCAAACTGTGTTTAGCGACCATCGCCAAGCTAGGGCCAGGCGACATCGCGCCAAGAATACAAATCGTGAAAAGGGAAAGCCAAACGGTAAACGTCATACAAAACTCCTTACTGGAGCCACGACATTAACAAGCATTAACTATCAATTGAAATCAACAATTCTCATAAAAGCTATGATTTATAGTCATAACCAATCGAATACGAGGTTTCTGTCATGATGGCGTGGACAAGGTTGCGCGCCCATTGATGGGAAGCCTGATTGTCGTATTTGGCATGCCACAACAACCAGTATTTATGCAGCGGCGTCGTCACTGGCAGGCGTTTGTAGACGACGTCGTAATGATGTTGCAGATTGCTGGCAATGTGCTCCGGAACCACCATCAAATGCTGGCTCAGGCATAGGGAACGAAACGCCGCTGAGAAGAACGGAACTTTGAGCGCAATGCGGCGCTGGTGACCAAGTTTAGCCAGCGCTTGATCAATATAGGTATCTTTGTCGCCGCCCCCAATCACTTTGATGTGGGCAAAATTGAGCAAATCTTCCACACTGAGCTCGGTTTGAGCGGCCAACGGGTGCTGATTGTGCATCGCGACTACCGGGTAATCAGCGCCAATCAACACGGAGGAGACGCCAACCGGCGGCTCCGGCGACATGGTAGAAGCGAGTTGAATATCGGATTCGGTCATCTGTGACAGCAAATCCGGTTGCCAGAGACAATATTTCACCGATACCTGCGGTGACTGCACGGCCATTGCTTCGACAATCTCCGGCAAAATAAACTGTGCCACGTAATCACTGGAAGCAAGGACAAACTCCCCTTTCCACTGCGCAGGCTCAAACTCAGCTTCCACCATCAGTTCGTCCAGTTCCACAAACCAGTGTTCTAATTTGGCCTGAAGCTGCAGCGCTTTCGGAGTCGGGATCAGCTGGTTACCGTCACGCACCAGCAGAGGATCTGCAAACAGTTCTCGTAATTGGCTGAGCTGGCGACTGACTGCCGACTGAGTGATGTTGAGTTTGTAGGCGGCCTGACTGACGTGACACTCATCCAGCAGCACTTTCAGTGAGCGCAGCAGATTGAGGTTAATGTTATTCATACTCGACCCAGGCTTTGCGCCACTCCGGAGCCGGATAGTCATCCGGCCAGAACTCGACCTGACGACAAATCAGCCCGTTGGCAATCGTATGGAACGTAATAGCCGTGGCTTGAATGACCCCATCGCTGACCTGGACGTGAGTGACCACTTCGTCGCCACTGCCAATCAGCTTCTCAACCGCGAATGTCCAACGTCCATGGGCAGGATATTCGCTATTGATACGAGCGAAATTATCGCGGCCATGAATGCGCTCTTTGGATTGCGGCCAATGAATCACACAATCCTCACTCAGCCATTGGCTGGCCTCAAAGAAATCGTTGCTGGCCATCGCTTGCCAGTAGTGTTCGACGACTTGTTGTGCGTTCATTCAGACCTGCTTAGTGGTGTTAAAAAATTCTTTGAGTACCGCATGTGTCATCAGATTGCGCAGTTGAGGATTGAGCTGTAGCTCATCGCGAATGGCATTGAGTTCAGCCATGCTTTCCACTTCCACATACAGCATCAAATCCGTTTCGCCGCTGATGGCATGGCACCACTTGATGCCGGGAATCTGATACAGCTTTTCAGCATAGCGCTCACACGAGTGCAAACTGGCCGAGGTATCGAACTTGAGCGCGAAGTAAGCGCACACATTGTTGTTTTTTTCTGGCTGCGCCACCTGAGCGTGATAGCCCAGAATGACTTTATCCTGTTCGAGCTTTTTGATCCGAGCGGTCACGGCAGAACGGGAAAGACTGACTTCACGGGCGATGTCGCTAACGGACATACGGGCATCGCGCCGAAGTAAGTCGATGATCTGATTGTCAAATTTATCCATTGTTATTATTTCCACACAAACTGGTTTTTCTGCTCTATTCCACGTCGAAAAACCACCAACTTATCCCGTTGATTCCTCGCTAATTTGACACAAATTTTCACACGAGACCACTTGTTCTCACACTATCCAATCAGTTTCACCGTCAATTTGACGGCCAAACCGAGAAAATGCGTCACTTTGACGTGAAAGCCAGCCATTTTGTCAGCTGCATCACATTGCGCTTCAGAGTATCCTTTCAGCCATAAACCCGCCGCAGGTTCAACGCCATCAAGGCCGGGAAGAAGAATAAAAATCAGGGAACAAGAACGTGCAACAACTCAGACAAGACATTACGCTGCTATCCGGTATCGGTCAGCTTTCCACGACGCTTATGGGTACCGGCTTATTTATGATTCCGGCCATCGCGGCAGGCATCGCTGGCGAGTTTTCATTATGGGCCTGGCTTATCCTGTTTGTTGCCATCTGTCCCATTGCCCTGACTTTCGCCGCACTGGGTAAACGCTATCCCAACGCCGGTGGCACAGCCTATTTCGTCCGACAAGCGTTTAATGCCCGCCTTGAGCGCGCCGTCGCTTGGCTTTTTGTTAGCGTCATTCCTGTAGGCGTTCCTGCAGCTGTTGCTTTAGCTGCCGGGTTTTTACAGCAACTGTTACCGGCACCACTCAATCATGCACTTTTAGCACAGGGGATCACTGTTGCGTTGCTGATTGGGGTCAATCTGGCCGGTACCAAGTCCTCCGGCCGTCTGCAGACGGTCATCGCGCTGAGTATCTTCGCTCTGGTTGCCTCGTTTTTCGTTATCGGCGATGTGGGACGTGACGATCTGGTGATGCCAGCACTGACTCAAACAGCTCTGTGGCCGATTGGTGCAGCATTGGGCGTGATGTTCTGGTGTTTTGTCGGCATCGAAGCCTTTGCCCACATGGGGGAAGAGTTTAAGAATCCACAGCGCGATTTTCCTATCGCGATTCTGGTGGGCTGCTTCGTTGCCGGTGCAACTTACTGGGCGTGCTCGGTGGTCATTCTCAAATTCGGCGCTTATGGCAGCCCGCAATTTGACAGCGCCTCAATTCCCTGGCTGAGTGACAAACTGTTCGGTGCCAAAGCAGCCACTCTGATCAGTCTGGTTGGCTTTTTCGCCTGCTTTGCCAGCATCAACCTTTATACCCAGAGCTTGTCTCGTATGGTATGGGCGCAGGCGCGCGAATATCGCCCGCACAGCGCCGCGGCCAAACTTTCCAGCCGCGGAGTCCCGGCTCACGCCACCTGGATAGTGGGTATCATTTTGCTGATCTCATGCGTGTTCGGTGAATGGTCGGGACTGGATCTGGAATTTTTCCTTAAACTGGCTAACGGCATCTTTGTGCTGGTTTACCTGCTGGCAATGTTTGCCGCATACAAGTTGCTCAGCGGTTTTGCCAAAGTGTTGGCCGCCATCGCGTTGCTGCTGTGTACGGGTGTTTTTATCTGTTTAGGTTGGTCGATGTTTTATGCTCTGGGCATCTTCACTTTGCTCGCCGTACCATGGAAGAAATCGGCCCGTTCACCACGAGCGACATCCGAATAACAGAAAAGAGAAAAGGCGGGGTTTCCCGCCTTTTCTCTTTTCTGACCTATTGATATTACGACGCTTTACTCACTTCAAAGCGGCCCACCAATTGATCGAGCCGTTGCAGCGAGTTTTGCATTAACGTTGTCCGCCGCGCCAGTTGTGATGACGCTTCCTGCAATTTCACTACGGTGTGCTGAGCAGAATCCGCCGTTTGCCGATGCTCTTCACTGTTGCGAGCAATTCCTTGGATCAGCGTAAACAGCCCCGTTGCCGATGACTGTAACTGCTCGCTGCGCGCGGAATCATCCACGATCTGGGTACTATTTTCGACGTTCGTGATCCCTTCCTGCATGTATTTCACCGCCAGTTCCGACTGGCTGTGTAGGGCTTTCATCAACTCGCCAATGTTGTTCGCCGCTTGCGAGGTTTTGTTCGCCAACACCCGCACTTCATCGGCCACCACGGAAAAGCCGCGTCCGTGTTCTCCCGCTCGCGCCGCTTCTATCGCGGCATTGAGAGCGAGCAAATTGGTTTGCGCGGTAATTTCCGTGATAAGCGCGACTATGCCGCCAATTTTCTGCATTTCGCTGTTCACTTCGTTCACCGTTTGCGCGGAAGATTGAACGATGGTTTTGATCGACTGCGCACTTTCCGCGGCTTTTTGATACTCCAGTTGCGCGGCTTCTACGGTTTCCTGCATTAACAGGTTCATCTCATTCGCGGTATCGTTGGCGCTGTTGATCTCTTGGCTCTGAATGCCGGCCAGTGACAACATATCGGTGATGGACGTCGCCGTCGTGTCGCTGGTCGAAAGCAGTAGTTGACTGCGGCGGAACATCGATTCCGATACGCTCTGCACTTCCCGGCTGGCAAACACCAGCTCTTTAATGATGCCTTCTAAACTGTCAATGAAGCTGTTGGTCCAGCGCCCCAAATCGCCCGTTTCATCGGCTTTGAATCGGCTGGCATCCAGTCGTCGGGTCAGGTTGCCATCGCCTTCCGCCAGCACCTGCATCACTTGCGTCATGCTTTCCAAATTTTTGGCCATTGGACGCGAAGTCACCATATGGAACATTCCGACTGCAAGCGTGCCCATGATCAACGAGCAAAACAGCAGTTGCCACTCTTGCAACGGGTACCAATAGCTGACCAGAAACGGGAATAGCAGCGGCGTAAAGATGCTCAGGGTAAACTGTTGATCAAGCTTTTGCGCCAGTGAACGGTGGCGATACACCTCTTCCAGATCCGATTCACACATCATGCCCCAGCGATCCACCGAGCCCGGCATGGTGAAAGTCACGCCTTTACCGATGACCGGAATGTGGCGATAGTCCGAATAGCCCGGATATTCCACAAATAAGTTGCTGCCGTGGTTGATCGTTTCCCGAACTCCGGGATGCAATTTGTTGGTTGCCGGATCGTTGAACACAATTTCAAATTCGGTGTGCCGCTGAACTTTGACCACTCCCCAACGCGTATTGACGCCCTCTTTGAGGTTTTCGCCGTGGGAAAAACGGTTGTCTTCAAAACGGGAGCGCGACAGAGCCACGCCCTGTTGAATTGACGGGTCAAATTGCGACTGCACCATAAACAGGTAGTTGTCGCCCGATTCACTGTAGATATGACCTGCCTCGCGCTGGATCAGGTCGCCAATCACATCATTGGGAACACGGCCGCACAAACAGCCAATCAGTTCGCCGTCATTGCGGAGCGGTTGATAGAACATCAGCGTCACTTCA
This sequence comes from Vibrio sp. bablab_jr001, assembly GCF_016464285.1. Classification (NCBI taxonomy): domain Bacteria; kingdom Pseudomonadati; phylum Pseudomonadota; class Gammaproteobacteria; order Vibrionales; family Vibrionaceae; genus Vibrio; species Vibrio sp. bablab_jr001. The sequence goes on along the minus strand of NZ_JACDWZ010000046.1, from coordinate 285,630 downwards.
TCGTGAAACAATGAGCTCGACGGGCCGATCGCCAACGTGACATCGTCACGATAAGGTCCATGCAGAAAAGGCTGCGTCAGCCCTGCTCGCAGAGCTGGCATCGAAGCGACCGACTTGCCTTGTTGGGGCGGGTAGGTGGAGTCGATGATCTGTCCTTGCGGCGACACGATAAACAGTTCAGAAAAATCGCTGCTGCGCTTGAGCAAGCGATGCAGGGTTTCGCGGTATTCATGCGTCGCTTTGGTTGCCAGATAGAGCGCCGCATCGTGTAAAAAAGACCACTCGTTTTCCGCCCAGGTTGTGAGGATCTGTACTCGCGTATTGGCAATATTTTCAAAGGTTTGTTCAAGAGAGGCTACGCGTTTACGATTCATAAAACACGCTTTGCGCATCGCCAGTTTACCGGTACTTCCCAGCCAAGGGAGCCATCCTCGCTCCGCTGCCTTTAACTGCATAAATTCACCATCCATGTGTATGATTATTCAATTAATAAATGCAAAGCCTGTTCCAAAAACCGAGAAACCATACGCTGTGCTGAATTTCATATTCTCTCAAAACAACTTCACTACTCCTTAATGAGTAATGCAGTCATATTCTCTTATGTTATTGAATTGTTTAATTTTAATTTGCACCAACTCAAAGCATGAATTGACGATTTATTGACCGTAACGCACCATTATTGTGAAGCTCAGCGCCATACTGCACAGAAATGAGCTCGAATCGCTGGAAGCGGTGAAGAGATAACGGCCCGGCGAAAGAAACAAAAAAGGGCTGCAATGCAGCCCCTGACAATGTGGTTTAAACGCTTAGCCGTTAGAGATTTTGCGATGGCCTTCCTGCAGATGAACAAAGTCCACCAGATCATCACCGGACACCTGATACGCCTGACCAAACCCTTTCACGAACAAACCTTTCTCCGGTTTTAGGCAGTAGAGCGTAAAGTCTTCCAACTGGCTGAGTCCATCGATGATTTCGCCAAAGCGCGCTTTCATCTGACCAATCACTTGTTGCCATAACAAACTGTCACGGGCAACACTTTTGGCCACGGCATCAAAAGTCAGACGCTTGCGAGCAAACAACTGCTTCGCGGCACTTTCATCTTCAATCATCATGATCGACACCTGTGGATTGATGTCGAGGTTGCGAGCGTGGCGGGCAATGTGCGAGATCAGAATGAAGTAGCCTTCCTGGTTCTGCACAAACGGCGCATAGCTCACGTTTGGACGCCCATCAGCATCGACCGTCGCCAATTGCAGCGTTGAGCGCTCCTGGCGGAACTCTTGAATTTCCAGCTCCAGACGTCCTTGCAGTCTTTCCTGCTTAACTTGCTGATCCATTTACTTTCTCCTAAAACCGATCACTATTTTTGTAGTTGTTGTTGCAATGCTTTAAAGCGGATGACCTGATCCGATAACAGCTCACGCTTTTCGTCACGTCCCAGATATACCTTAAAAATGTTGTCGCCCTGGGCACTGAAAAAGCCAAAGTAATGACTTTCACGCCCCATAAACGGTTTGCTGACTAGCGCAACATGCGTAATCGTATCGAGTTTTAAATGGCCATGCAGTTGACCATCACGCCCCATTAAATTGTAGTAGCCACGTGCCATTTTCCCTTTCGGCAATGGCGCTTTGACTTCGAAAATAGAACCAAACGAATGAACAATAGTAGTCACTGCGCCCCAGTCTGCGATATCGCTGAGTAACGTTTCCGCTTCGCTGCCATCCACCACAGCCACCATTTCCGTTGGCAGGGCGTTTACCACATCAAATTCGGAAACATTGAGTCGCTCAGCCATCGCGGCTGTCAGCAGTGTCGGTTCCTGTTCAAGCAGCGTTGCAACTTGTTGTTGTAGAGATTCCATACTTATTTCCACTGTTATCTGGCTCGTAGCGCTCAGGCCACGAACTGGTTCAATCTGAATATTGTGCAGCCTGATGAGTGCTTGTTGCAGGTTTGTCACCATTTTAATGTGACTGAAACCTTGATGACTGTCGAATGATTGGAGCCGTCGATAAACCAAATAGTTCATCCGAATCCGCTGAATCATTGCCAGTGCAGTCGTTGACACAAAGTGACAAAATCATAGATACACTCAAATGAGAATGCAATTGATAATTGATCTTATTTGCATGTTGAGTGATAATTCTGAAATTAAATGGATACGGGCTTCGGAGCTGAGAGTGAATTTCCCAAGATATTTTGTCGCAGGCGGCGTTTCTCTTGCATTGCACGCTTCACTCCTGTTGGTGGCAAAACAGTCCACCGCGCTTGCCATGCCTGCAGGTAATCAATCCACTTCGGTCGCGATCAATTTTGTCGCCGCGCCGCAAGCAACGCCGCAGGTTAAAGCGGACAACATTGCGAAATCGCCAGCCAAACCCGAACCTAAAACCACAGCAGTAACACCTGAAAAGCCGAAAGAAAAGGTCGCCCAAAGCGCTGACAAACCGAAACCCATTCGTTCAGCGTCCAATAAAACGGTGCAAACATCAAAACCTGTGGCTCCGCCAGTCAAGCACAAATCAGAGACAACGCAGGCAGTGAATCACACTGCACCAGCCGCTACGCCCGTTGAAACCGTAGCGAAAGCCAAGCCGGCGCCTGAGATAAGCAGCCAAGGCGCGAATGCTGCACCAATCCTGGTTGATCGCCCCTCTTTTGTGTCACGTCCGATTCGCCCCAATTACCCACGTTTGGCACAAAAGCGCGGTATTGAGGGGGTGGCCACTTACGAGGTGTGGCTCGATGCACAAGGTCACCAAATCAAACAGATTTTAATCTCTTCTTCCGGTACTGAGATGTTGGACCAATCCGCGCTGGATGCCATCAAACAGTGGAAGTTTTCTCCGCACATCATCAACGGTGAAGCGCTGGCTCACCGAGTGCAAATTCCCGTTCGTTTTAGGTTGGATGGATAATGGAACCACTACATCAATTGCAACAACAACTCGGTCTGATGACCTGGCCCCTGCTAATCTGCTCAGCATTGACCGTCATGATCCTGGCTGAACGCGCCTTTCAGGTGATACTCAGTTTAGGCGTCGGCAAAGGAGCCATCCGCCGTCACCTGAACCAAGTATCGCCAACCAATGCTACCGAATTGGAAGCATTAGCCGAGTCACTGGCTGACAAGCGCCCGCTGCTCTACCGCGCAGTGGCTATGCTACTGGCCCACCATGCCTTTCCTAAAGCGTTACGCGAAGATGCAGCTGGAATCTGGCTGCAGGAAAAACGCCATCAGCTCAATGCCGGTCTGCGTCTGCTCACTCTGATTGGCGTTATAAGTCCGTTAATTGGCTTGCTCGGCACCGTACTGGGCCTGATTGAAATGTTCAAAGGTGTAGCGGCTTCGAGCGGCAATATTACGTCCAACGATCTGGCCGATGGTCTTGGCATTGCGATGCGTACCACCGCAGCAGGCCTCATGATTGCCCTGCCCGCCATCGCTGGCGCGCAGTTACTCAGCTTATGGGCCGACAAAGTGATGGCGAAACTGGAGCACACGCTCAACTACGTCAATCTGTGGCTGGAAGGTATCAGCCTTAATACCAGTGACGCGCGCCGTTCTTCGTCAGACACCGCCGCTGCGCCTGCTGTGAGTTCATCATGATCAAAAGCGCACCGCACAAAAACGAGTTTGGCTTAACGCTGGATCTGACGCCGCTGCTCGACATCATTTTTATCGTGATGGTGTTTTTGATGCTGACCGCAGCGGTCAAGCTCGATTCGCTCGATGTCACCTTACCCACCAGCGATTCCGATGTCGTTACCGCTGTGGAGTCTCAGTCGCTGACCATTAACATCACCGCGACTGAGCCTTACTGGGCAATTGACGGCCAAGCCTACCTCGACTGGCACAATTTCACTCTCGCCCTACTTGAGGCTCATCAACATAACCAGCGCCCAATCGTCATCGGCGCCGATAAAAATGCCGAGGTGCAACATTTGGTCAAACTGCTGGCCTTTTTGCAGGAAAACGGCATTCAAGCCACTCAATTGTTAACCGAAAAACCATCGAAATAATGAGACACACCATGAAAACCACCGTTCGAATAGCGTGGCTGGCGGCCACTGCATTTACTGCCTTTTCCTCTTCCACTCTGGCCGCTGAACGCATCATCAGTGCAGGCAGCAGCGTGACTGAACTCATTCTGGCGCTTGGCGCGGAGCAGCAACTGGTCGGGATTGATGTCACCAGTGTGGCGCCGCCTTCTCTGGCATTGCCGAAGGTCGGTTATCATCGTCAACTGTCTGCCGAAGGCCTGCTTGCGCTTGAGCCGACGCAACTACTCGGCTCCAATGAGATGGGCCCTGACACCACATTAAACCAGCTCAAATCTGCCGGGGTCGACGTTGAAGTGATCAACAGTGATTCGACGCCACAAGGCTTACTGCAACGCATCGATCAGATTGCCAGCCTGACCCACAGCGAAGCGGCCGCTGGCCCTCTGAAACAACAGGTCAACGATGCGCTTAAAGCGCTGCAAGCCCACCAGCCAGACGCATCAGCACGCAAGAAAGTGTTGTTTCTGCTGATCCATGAAGGACGTGCAGCGAACGTTGCAGGCAGTGACACGGTACCGGATGCGATGATCACGCTCGCAGGCGGCGTAAACCCGGCGGCGACACAGTTGACGTCATACAAACCGTTGTCGATGGAAGCCATGGTTGAAATGCAACCCGATGTGATTCTGGTTAGCGGCCGCAGCTACGACAAAATGGGCGGCGCCGACGCTATTCTTGCGGCAATGCCAATGCTGGCCGCCACACCAGCAGGTCAGAGTAAACAGATCATCACTGTCGATGGCCACACGTTGGTCGGTGGTTTGGGACTCAAAAGCTTAGCAGAAGCGCAGCGCCTGCAGGCGTTGCTCTATCCACAGGGTTAAATGCGCGTGTTAAGACAGGTTCCCCTTTATCTGACCACGCTGGTGTTGGGGTTGATTGTGGCGATTTCCGCCATTTACTCCATCACGGTTGGTCCCATGAACATCAGTTTCCGTGACAGCCTGAGTAGCTTGCTGCTGCAAAGTGACGATATCGCCAAGCACATTAATTTGGTGATCCATGAGATTCGTTTCCCACGCACCCTGTTATGTATGCTGGTCGGCGCGATTCTCGCGTTGTGTGGCACCGTGATGCAAGGGCTGTTTCGCAACCCATTGGCGGAACCCGGCATCATCGGCGTCTCTGCCGGAGCGTCTTTGGGGGCCGCGCTGGCCATTGTACTGCTGGGCAACCTCAACTTTGACGCGCGTTGGATGAATGCGATCACGCTGCCACTGTGCGCTTTTCTCGGCGGCGCTCTGACCACCATTGTGGTGTATCGACTCGGCACCAATAAATTCGGGACTTCCGTCACCATCATGCTGCTGGCCGGGGTCGCGATCAGCGCCGTATCCGGCGCGGGCATTGGTTATCTGAACTACGTCGCCGACGATCAGATGCTGCGCGATCTCACCTTGTGGTCCATGGGGTCGTTTGCCGGTGCGAACTGGCAGAGCATTACGCTGTGTGGCATCACGTTACTGGGGTTGTACCTCTACTTCTCCCGCCGTGCGATGGCATTGAATGCCCTGCTGCTCGGCGAGTCAGAAGCGCGCCATCTGGGAATTCCGATTCAGCGCCTCAAGCGAGCATTGATTGTGCTCAGCGCAGTCGGCGTCGGCGTTACCGTCAGTGCCGCCGGTATGATTGGCTTTGTCGGTCTGGTGGTGCCTCATCTCGGTCGAATGTTGGTCGGGCCGGATCATCGCAACCTGCTGCCTGTTTCTGCGCTGCTTGGCGCGCTCTTGCTGACCATCGCTGACATGTTTGCCCGCGTCGCGGCAGCCCCGGCAGAGCTGCCGATAGGCATCGTCACCGCCTTAGTCGGTGCGCCCTTCTTCCTCTATCTTCTGTTTCAGCAAAAGGGAAAAATATTCTGATGTCGTCTATCGCCCTTCAGGCACAGGGGTTGTCTGCCCATTTTGGCGCCCGCACCGTGCTGAATGAAATTGATATCGAAATTCGCTCGGGTGAAGTCACTGCGCTACTCGGCCCTAACGGTGCCGGAAAAAGTACCCTGCTGAAACTTCTGAGTGGTGAACTCGACAGCAGAACGCCGATCCACGTTTTTGGCCAGGCGCGGGAGATGTGGTCGCCCTCTGATCTCGCCCGTCATGTTGGTCTGTTACCACAGAGTAGCAGTCTGAGCTTTCCCTTTACCGCGCAAGAAGTGGTGGAACTGGGCGCGATTCCGCTCAATGCTTCGCAGCAGGAAACACGCAGGCTCGCGCGTCATTACATGACTCAGACCGATGTGATTCACTTGGCGGATCGTTTGTATCCGGCTCTTTCCGGCGGTGAAAAGCAGCGCCTGCATTTGGCTCGCGTGTTGACGCAATTGCATCAAGGGGGAGAGCAAAAAATACTGATGTTGGATGAACCTACTTCGGCGCTCGACCTTGCCCACCAGCATAATACGCTGCGAATTGCGCGCGATTTAGCCCGCAACGAAGCGTGTGCGGTGATTGTCGTGCTGCACGATCTCAACCTCGCGGCACAATATTCCGATCGTCTGGTTTTGCTGCATCAAGGCAAACTGGTGTGCGATGCGCCGCCATGGCAGGCGCTTAACAGCGAACTGATTGAACGGGTTTACGGTTATCGGGCAATCGTCGCGCCTCATCCACAGCTCGATTTTCCGATGGTTTATCCAGCGGCTTAGAGCTCTCAGATTCTGCGCATAAAAAAGGCCAACTCACGTTGGCCTTTTTATTCAATCCTGCCGGTTATTGGCTCATGGTAACCAGTGATTTACCGATCAGCCATTCCACTTGTCTGTCACTGCCATTGCCCAGCTTTTCGTCCGCCAAGCGGTACAAACGATCAATGCCGTTGGACGCAAAGCTTTCTGCTCGCTCTGCGGTCACAATGTGGTGGAACAGCAGGCGAAGAATGGCGAGAAACTCTGAATTGTCTAACGCTTTCATCCAGCTGGATGAGAACGAATCTGTGCCATTGTCGAAATCCAGATGCTCGACAAACATTTTAAAAATGCGGCTATCCAGCGCTGAAGCAAAATCCGTTTTCTTCGGGAAATGGTGACTAATCCCGGTTCGTGATACACCCGTTTGCTGACTTAACGTCGTGTATGACATTTTGTCGTACCCTAATCGCAACAGTTGATCAACGACGGCGTCCATGATCTTCTGAATCGTGATTTCGGTATCTTCTTTACTACGCTTTGGCATGGTTAAGGCTCTTCTTATGTAAATCCATATTGTCTATTCTGCAATGAAATGCCCGCGTTGAACTTAATGGGGTTCCACACTGTATACGCGTGGTTCAACGGTTCATCCTAGCGAACAGAAATTTCATTTTTTCTTTTTATCAATGCCTTACACTCTGCCTTCATGACAACACACAAGTGCCCTGAGTACACCCGTGTGCCAAACCGAATGCGTCATGAGAGCGACAGAAATGGCGACAATGAACGGATGAAAACACCCTACTAAACGTCGATTAAATCACGACAAAATATTGTTACCTCAAGTAGGGATAATCTTACAATCCATAAGCTATAGCAATGAAATAGGTAGCATTATGCCAAAATAATGGCACCTTAACTCACAAAAAATTGACTCAAGTCACATCTATCCGTCAGATATTCGCCATTCCTCTCAATACCCTGCGTCTATTGATACAAAACATCAAACTGTTAATTGGCAGAAAAACAGCGGGGTCTGACTCTGGAATACGGTTGCATACAGGGTTAAAATGACCATAACTTTTGTAAGAGGATTATGAGATGAGTAACGAAAGCTACGTAGAAACCGAAGTGTGCGAAGCGTGTGGCGTGGCCGGTGAAATGGGCTACATCATTCGTGAAGGCGACGATGTGGCAGAAGTGTCCATTTTCGCAGATAGCCTGGAGCAACTGAACGCTGAACTCGATAAATACCTGGCTGTCGCTAAACAGGTGAATGAGAATGTACAGTACGAAGTTCTGCCACTGGCTGACAATGTAAAAGAAATGCACGCGCGCTTTAAGTTTGAAGTGAGTGCTGAAAAACTGATTTTCGAACTAAAGACCCGTTCTTTGGCGCGTTAATTACGCCGTCATTCAAACGAGATTTAACGGGCTTGATTGGCCCGTTTTTTTGTGACTTTCCCCCGACTCCTCCCGTCTTTCAAGCATTAGGCATTGAAGCAATACCCGATGCTGGCGATACTAACAGCGTTCACGTTTTGACTACCGGAAGCCGCTATGCCGCGCCTGCTGATTTGTTTGCTGCTGTTGTTACCTGGCGTTCATGCCACGGCAGAGCCTTTGGACCAATACCATATCCTGAATTATCTCGATAACTACGGAAATCTGGATTTGCGTAACAAGCCCTTTACCAGCCTGCCTGATGGGCTGGAAGTCAAAGGGAATCTGAACATCGCGAAAACCGGCATTACCCGTCTGCCCAGAGGATTGAAAGTGCAGGGCAGCCTCGATGCCACCAACAGCAAATTGGAGCGCATTCAGCGCGGCACCTATATCCGTGGTTACGCCAACCTGCTGGGTTCACAAATCAAAAACTGGCCTGCCGGGGTCAATGTCGGCGGCTATATCAATCTTACTGACACGCCGCTGACTAAACTGCCACCACGCCTGACCGTCAAAGGCGATCTGAGCGTGATTCGTACCCCGCTGACTGAACTTCCTGAAGGACTGGTCGTGCAGGGTAGTCTGTTTATCGGCGGTTCCAAAATTACCACGTTTCCCGATACGATGACGGTGAACGGCAACATCTATCTGGGCGGCAATCAAATTACCAAGTGGCCGACCACACTGACTCTGGGCGGAGCGGTCGCTCGTTAATATCACCGCGCAGCCATAAAAAAAGAGAAGCCGAAGCTTCTCTTTTTTGTGTCCGAATGGATACCGTTACTTGCGGTTACGCACCGGGTTTGCGTAGCTATCGAGCAGATAGGCATGCGCCCCTTCTGGTAGCTGCGCGAGTTTCTCATTCAGTTTGGCACGCACAGCTGGCGTGATATCTTCACTCTCTTCGCCCGCTGCCAGCAGGTTAATTGGATAAAGCTGGTAGTTTTCATGAATTTGGCGATCAATCTCATCGGCCAGCGCTTCCGGCGTTTCGAACGTTTGATCAATCACACTACCAAACGCGACATGCACACGGCCTTTATCACCTACGATACCTTGAATGATGCTCTCGATATCTTCAAATTCCGCTTTCTCGTATTTACCGTGTGTTGCCTTCTCGTACAGTTCACGTGCTTTTGCAATGTCACACGGGTCATTTTCATACGCGATAGAGACAGGCACGATTCTCAGCGACTTAACGTAGTCCGCAAACTCCATCTTTTGCTTACGACCTTCCACGTGGAACATCTTCAGAATCGCAGGATCGGTAAAATCGTTACCATCTTTCGCACGGCCCTCTTTCTGCGCAATCCAGATTGAGTTGCCCGTGTCGAGCGAATGCTTGATATAGCCAGATAAAGTGCCCAGCGCCTTCATCATTTCACGCGGGCCTTTGGCTGAACGTTTCACGATAAAGCTTTTGTTCAGTTTCATCAGTTCTGTCGCACAGGGCTTTTTCAGCAGGTTGTCACCGATAGCAATACGCACGGTGCGGTGACCCGTAATGTGCAGGCCATAGTTAACCAGCGCCGGATCCATCGCGATGTCCCGGTGGTTGGAAACAAACAGATACGCGGTGTTCTTGTCGAGTTGGTTCAGGCCACTGTAGGTCACGCCGCGTGTGGTGTGCTCCAGTGTCTGGTCGAGATATTTCTTCACTTCCAGCTGAATGGCTTCGACGGAGGTCAGCTTGGCCCATTTGAATTTCAGATAGGCTTTAACAAAAGGTCCCATCAGAGATTTTAGCCAAGACGGCTGGCGCTCAAACCGGTGCTGCAAAATGGCAGCGATAAACTCTTCGTCATTGATCAGACGATCAATGGCCGCAGGAATCTCATCGTCATCGTAAGGACGAATTTCTACAAAAGGATCAGTTGTTGATGTCATATATTTATACGTCAAATAAAAAGCTGGACTATTCTACGCATACTCACAGAGCGTCGCAGCTATCGTTACCACATAATTTACAAGGTCAGACCAGCTTAGAACAAAAAGGTTTCCGTACTTGCATAATCTACGCTTATCTCAATGCAACCCATTGAATAATGCATTGAACGTGCCTGTTTTCATCGAGATATTTGGCTTTTATCAGTGAAAGCGGTAACCTTAGCGCCCCAAATTATCAAGAGGCCATCCATGAACTACGCTATTCAGTCAGAAACGTGCTTATTTCCCTATTTAGAAGCCACGTCTCGCAAACGTGCGACCAAGCATAGTTTGATTCATGTAGATCAAGGACTGGTGCTGGTAAAACTCGGTAAACAGGAATACGCCGTTGAGCCTAATCAGGCCGTGTGGATCCCACTGGATTGCCTGTGCTCGCTGACTTTCTTTCCTAATACCCAAATTAGCCGCATCGATTTTTCAGTGCGTCTGCGTGACACTTTCCCGCATCAGGCAGGCCTGGTACAACATAGTGCACTCAGTCTGGCTGTGCTGGAGCGTTTACGCCACAGCAAGCGCGAGGACGAAGTGTATCCGCATTTGCTGCAAGTACTAAAAACAGAAGTGCAAAACTTTGAACCCAAACTGAGAGTGACACCATTTACTCAGGCGCTGGCCAGTTGGTCTGCGACACAACACAGTGGGATCAGCAAAGAGCAGCATTTGGTTTTGTTGGTAAGAGAAGCGATGAAACGCCGTTTGTCCGGTGGCAAAGAAGACGCGATTGTGACGGAGCTATTTGCCGGAAATCAAGCGCAGTATCAGCAAATGTGCCAACTGGTGATGGGCGATGCCCAATAAGAACAACTCATAAAAAAACACCTCCCGGCGGGAGGTGTTTTTTTATTGCGATTAGTCCACCACTTCGATATCGGTTTCCGGAATACAACAGCAAGCCAGCACAACGCCCATATTGCGCTCATGCTCTTGCAGCGCGGGCACATCTGGCTGGTGCACCAAACCCGATTCGACAGTCACTTTACACGAACCACAGAAGCCTGCTCGGCAACTGCTCGCAATCGCGATACCTGCTGCTTCCGCCTGTTCCAGCAGCGTCGTCTGGTTGTTGCCTTCAAACACATTGCCGTTGACACTCAGTTGCAGCGCCTTGAACTCTTTCGGTGCGGTTTGAGCAACCCCAAACGCCTCCTGATGATAGGCAGCTTCCGGCAGCCCCTGCTTCAGCAACAGGCTTTTCGCCTTCTGCATAAAACCATCCGGGCCACACACAAATACCTGACGCGAAGCCACATCTTTGACCTGCTTAAGGTGAGAGAGTGAAAAACGGCCTTTGAGGCCAAACCAATCCAGCGGTGGCTGCGTGAGTGAGATGAACACTTTCAGGCCATCAAATTCACGGTTGAGCTGTTCCAGCTCTTCACGTACCGGAATGTCTTCCACCGAGCGGCACTGATGATAGAACACCACATCGCTCATTTGCTGATGGTCCGCCAGATAACGCAGCATTGACAGCATCGGCGTCACCCCACTACCCGCAGAGAGCAGCAACAATGGCTGTTGGTGCTGCTCTTTTTCAAGACGGAAACTGCCGTCAGGCAACTGAGTGGAGAGCGTATCGCCCACCTGCAGATTTTGCGCCAGCCAGTTGGAAACGCGTCCGCCGTCAATACGTTTCACTGAAATCGCCAAACGTCCCGGACGTGACGGGCTGGAAGATAAGGTGTAGCGGCGAGCAACATTTTCGCCATTCACCACCACTTCAATCGGCAGATGCTGACCCGGCTGGTAACTCGGCGCCATACCGTGCTGTGGTTCGAGCCAGAAAGTGACAAAATCACGGGCGATCTCTTCGCGTTCCACGCACGTCATCAGATAGTGGCTCTGACCATTGTCGGCGTAGAACTCTTTTTCTTTGTATTCCAGCACTTCCACCACATCGCCAGTGCGGATCATGCCTTCATTCTTCGCCACCAAATTCTGGCCGAAGAATACGCCGCCTCGTTCATTGGCGCGGAACTGGGACAGCGTTCTGAGCGGTTCTTTCGTCGGGCGGAATTCACCTTTCTTCACATCGACCGTAGTCAGTATGCAGCGTTCGCAAGGTTTCACCGCTTCAAACTCAACGTCACCGATACGAATGCGCTTCCAGCTGTCTTCGCCAAACGGTTCAGTCCCCGACACCACTAAGTTGGTGCGAAACTGATCCATGCTGTGCTGTTCCGGACTACGACGATTGAGTTCTTGCAGCGAGCCTTCACTGATCACCAGCAGCGGGTAACCGTCGGCAAAGCTGACATTGCCACCGACTTTCTCGCGCACACGGTTGGATTGCTCGCCGCTGAACAGCAGCTCAACACGTTGCCCCAATACCGTACTGAACCAGTCATCGGCTTCATCGGTGGTGGTGTAAGCGGTGAAGTTGTCGCTCCAAACCTGAGCCGGCGCTTCCTGCATTTTAAAGTCTTGATAACGCAGTTTGAGCGGAGACAGTCCCTCAGCGGCGAAAATCAGGCCATCTGGGGCCAATGTTGAGCGCACCTTAACCATTCCCGGATACTTACGCGCCGTCACCATGCTGCCATCAGCCAGTGCCACCATAAAACGGCGGTCAAACATCAAACCCTGTTTTTCTACCCATGCATTGGACAGGGCGATACCACCGACAGATTTGACCGGATAAACGTTAATTTGAGAAAGATGAGCTGACGACATTGCAATTCCTTACGCACAATTATTATCCAGCGATGATAAAGCAAAATTGGCCCAACGACTAATGCGAGTGCATATCCTTAGCAATCAGCGCAGAATAAACTGGCCAAAATGGCGATTTGGGGAGAATTTCAAAGAAAAGGGTGAAATGCCCCCCCTTTTCCTCTATCATCCTGTCGCCTAAACGGAAGCGTTTGCGCAAGACAATTCGCTGGCCGTTCAGGCTCCAATCACTCAACGCATTCATGGTGGGAGCAATTCATGACAACTCTAACGATCACACGTCCTGACGACTGGCACGTTCACCTTCGCGATGGCGAAGTTCTGACTGACACCGTGCGCGATATCAGCCGTTACAACGGACGCGCGCTAATCATGCCAAATACTGTCCCACCGGTTACCACGACGGAAATGGCGCTGGCTTACCGCGAACGCATCATGGCGGCGCAGCCTCAAGGCCAGTTTGATCCACAAATGTCGCTCTATCTGACTGACAACACCTCACCAGAAGAGATTCGCAAAGCCAAAGCTTCTGGCGCCGTTGTTGCCGCGAAACTTTACCCTGCAGGTGCCACCACCAACTCTGATTCAGGTGTGACTTCAGCGAAAAACATCTATCCGGTACTGCAGGCAATGCAGGAAGAAGGCATGTTGCTGCTGGTTCACGGTGAAGTGACCGCGCACGACATCGATATTTTCGACCGTGAAAAGACGTTCTTAGAGACCGTGCTGGCGCCAATCGTCAACGATTTCCCAAATCTGAAAATCGTGCTGGAACATATCACCACCGCAGAAGCCGTCGAATTTGTAAAAAATGCAGGCGACAACGTTGCCGCGACCATTACCGCTCATCACTTGCTGTTTAACCGCAACCACATGCTGGTTGGCGGCATTCGTCCACACTTCTACTGCTTACCCATTCTGAAACGTGCCACGCACCAGCACGCGCTGGTTGCAGCCGCGACGTCAGGTAGCAAGAAGTTCTTCCTTGGCACTGACTCTGCGCCACACGCGAAAGGCAAAAAAGAAGCTGCTTGTGGCTGTGCGGGTTCTTACACCGCGCACGCCGCACTGGAACTGTACGCTGAAGTGTTTGAGCAGGAAGGTAAGTTGGATCAACTGGAAGCGTTTGCCAGCCACAACGGTCCGGATTTCTATGGTCTGCCACGCAATAGCGATACCGTTACCCTGACCAAACAGGCATGGGATGTACCAGCGTCGATGCCATTTGGCGGCGAGACTATCGTGCCGATTCGCGCTGGCGAACAAGTGCAGTGGACAGTGAAATAATCCGTTGAACCACAATGCTATTGGCTAACTAACAACGCGTTCAGCTGAATGACAAGCACAAAAAAGGAGAGGTTAACCTCTCCTTTTTAATACTTTTCAGATATTACGTTCAAGCAACACCAACACTTCAGCATGATCAGTATGCGGGAACATATCGAACCATTGCAGCTTCACACTGCGATAATCGCTGAGTTGTTCCATATCGCTTTTCATCGTCAGCGGATTACAGCTTGAGTAGATGATGTGTTTTGGCGCCAGCATCGCAAGCTGCTTCGTCAGCGCTTGACCTAAGCCGCGGCGAGGCGGATTGACCAACACCAGATCAGGCGCGGCATCCTGCCCTAATGAAAACTGCGCAGAGTCGAGTGCGGCAAAGCTGAGGTTATCGATCCCCATCGCACTGGCTGAACGCTTGGCACTGGCAATGGCTTCAGGTTCAATCTCAATGCCGGTTACCGCCGTGCTGGGTGATGCACAATGCAGCGCAAAACCACCCACGCCACAAAACAGGTCCCACATGTGCGCAGGATCCAGCTCACGCACCCACTGACGTGCGGTCTCATACAACGATGCCGCCACCTGCGGGTTGGTTTGGAAAAAGCTTTTCGGACGAATCACCATCGGTACATCGTTGAACTGCTCCATCAGCACTTGCGTGTCGGTGAGAAAGATCTCTTCATCGCCCTCAAGCCTTGCCATGTGCACGGGCTGAATATTGACCGACACGACTTCAATCGCCGGAAACGCCTCCAGCAATGCAGGCAGATTGCGTTCAATACGTGGCAGAACATCCTTGCTGCGGCTGACAAAACGCAGCATAAACTGACCGCTGTGCTCGCTACGTGTGAGTAAGATGAATTTGAGTTCGCCCTTTTTCTTGGCTTTGTTGTAGGGCGGAATCCCAGCAATGCGAATCCAGTGCTGCAGATACTCCAACAGCGCTTGAGTTGGTGCCGGATAGAGTGGGCACTGAGTCAGTGACAGCGCTTCTCCGTCAAGTTGGCTTTCAATCCCCAGAATCGGCGCATGAGCCGCGCCAAGCACGACCATTTTGGCCTTATTGCGAAACGCCGTCTCTTCACTCAGCATGGGCGGCAGCCATTGCTGCGGCGCGAGATCGACCAGCAGATCTTTGAGGTGGGTATCTTTGATCTCAACCTGAGAAACGTAGGGTGTCGCGCAGTGCGTACACGAGGTGCAGCGCTGCTGTTCAAAGAATTCACAATGCATAAATGGTGACTGCCGGAGAAAGAAAAGCGCTAGTCTATTCCTTCACTGACAAATCACCATTGAGATAATTTATTGTCACGATAATTAAAATTTTAATTTCCGCGCACTTTATGAACAACTTCCATGACCGCGACGATCACCAGTCCGGCGACGACACCGATCAAGCCGTTCAACAACGTAGGCACCAGTGAGCTCACCAGCGACAGATTCGGTAAGTCCATCAGCACAGGCTCAATCCAGTGATGAATCACCGGAACGTTGTGAACCACAATGCCTCCGCCGACCAGGAACATCGCTGCCGTACCGACCACCGTCAGTCCTTTCATCAATTTGGGAGCAAAGCTGACCAGCGCACTGCCAAGGCGTGCGCGCAGCCCTTCACCTTTGGACTTACGTTCAAGATAAAACCCGAGATCGTCCAGTTTCACGATGCCGGCCACCAGCCCATAAACACCCGCGGTCATAATGACTGCAATCAGGCTCACGACCACAATTTGCGTCAGCATCTCTTTGCCCTGCACCGTTCCCAGCGCAATCACAATGATTTCGGCAGAAAGAATAAAGTCGGTGCGTATCGCACCTTTAATTTTCTTCTGCTCATACTCTTCCACATTCACCTGGCTCAGCTCTTCCATGGCCTCTTCCGGCTTTTTCTCGGGCTGAGAGTGAAACAATTTTTCCAGTACCTTCTCCGCACCTTCAAAGCAGAGAAACAAGCCGCCAAGCAGCAACAGCGGCATAATCAGCCACGGAGCAATCGAACTGATGATCAGCGCCGCCGGAACCAGAATTAATTTATTGCGGAACGAGCCTTTCGCGACCGCCCAGACAACCGGGATCTCTCGCTCCGCGGCCACACCGGAAACCTGCTGCGCATTCAGAGCCAAGTCATCCCCCAGCACGCCTGCGGTTTTCTTCGCCGCCACTTTCGACATCACTGCGACATCATCAAGCACCGTCGCTATATCATCTAACAGAGTCAGTAAACTCGCACCCGCCATGAATATTCTCTTTATATCTTATCATCAGTTCATTGAGACAAAATGTAACACTAACCCGGTGATTCCGTTAGTCATCACGAAAAGAAAAACGGCCGGAGGGATGATTTATGCTCCTGCCGCCAGTTGCGCCGGCAGCAGAGTGAGATTACCCTGCTTACTCTCTTATGCTTAACAGGGAAAGTCATGAACTCTGCTTACACCTACCCAATCGGTACTCCAGGCCAAAAATGGGGTAACGCTGAGCGCCAGGCCTGGCGCGCGCAAACCACCATCAAACGTGAATATCAACAAGAAGTGGTCCCGAAAATCCAGGCTCTTAGCCAATCATTCAATGTCGAACAGTATGGCGCGCTCTCTTACGATGCAGCCCGTTATCCGCTGTTTTGTCTTAAAACACGCGACTGGCAAGACGATAAACCGACGATTTTGATCACTGGCGGCGTACACGGCTACGAAACCAGCGGTGTCCACGGCGCACTGAAGTTTCTTACGACGGAAGCCAAACGCTACGAAACGCATTTCAATATCGTGGCGGCGCCATGCATCAGCCCGTGGGGTTACGAGACGATCAACCGCTGGAACCCAAATGCAATTGATCCGAATCGTTCGTTTTATGCCGATACTCCGGCTGAAGAATCCGCCAATCTGATGGCGTTAGTGGCGACACTGCCAAACGTATTGATGCACATTGACCTGCACGAAACCACTGACACTGACGAAAGTGAATTTCGTCCGGCGCTGGCAGCACGTGACGGGATTATCTTTGAAGAAGGCTCGATTCCGGACGGCTTTTATACCGTTGGTGACACCGCAAACCCACAACCAGAGTTTCAGGCGGCCATCATCGCTTCCGTGCGCAAAGTGACCCACATTGCGCCTGCCGATGACAACGGTGAAATCATCGGTTCTGAAGTGGTTCAGGATGGCGTGATTCTTTATCCGATGAAAGAGCTCGGCCTTTGTGGCGGCGTAACGGATTGCGTTTACGGTTCAACCACCGAAGTCTACCCAGACAGCCCGAAAGTCACGGCTGAAGAGTGCAATGACGCGCAAGTTGCCGCCATCATCGGCGCGCTCGACTACGTACTCGAACAGATCTGATTGCCGGCAAAGCTGAAGGCTTGAACTACAGCAATCGGTTCTTATACTGCTCCGGGGTCTGCCCGGAGTATTTTTTGAACATCGCAATGTACGGACTGGCTTGGTTATAACCCAGCGTCAGCGCCACCTCTTTCACCGAATGACCATTGCGCAGCAGATCCATCGAATAAAGATAACGTACGCGCAGCCGCCACTCGGTAAAACTCATCCCCAGCTCCGCCTGACAATGTCTGGCCAATGTTCTTTCGGTGGTATGCACCCGCTCCGCCCACTGCTGCAAACTGGTGTCATCGGTCGGGTTCTCTTCCACTGCCGCAAGAATCGGTGCCAGATATTTATTATTGCTGGATGGCAGAAAATGGTGCTGCGTTTCGCGCGTTGCCAGTTGATCGAGCAACACCTGCACCAAACGCAGATCCTGCGGCGTTTCTGCCACACTGATTTCCCGTTGACGAAAATCATCAATGATCGCGGAGACGATCGGGGTCACCTTGATCAGGCTGGTTTTACTCGGAAACGCCGTGGTCATCGCCGCCGCGATATTGAGTGAACAATATTCGATCGGTTTGCGGTTATAGCTGCGGTGACGAATCCCCGCAGGCACCCAGATCGCCAGATGCGGCGGAGCGAGAAAACGGGTGTCTTCGGCTTCCATTTCCAGGATCCCGCCGGAAATCAGCTGTACCTGTCCCCAAGGATGGCTATGTTCGCGCGTTTCAGTATTGGAAAGAAACGCTTCGAAATTCATAAACACATCGGATGGTGCCTGCTCAATTGATAAGGATGGGTGAAGGTTTCTGGCGCGTTTTTTCAAACTTGTCTTCCTATCGCTCGCAATGTCGTTTTAGAGATATATGTAATTATATAGACCTGTCAAACTACTTTCCAACACGCAAATTGAGACGAGGCGCACATGATTTATCTCCTTCCACTGTTTACTGTGCTGATTTGGGGCGGTAACGCCATCGTCAATAAAATTGCATCGACCACCATCGAACCCAGCGCGATGAGCTTCTATCGCTGGTTTCTTGCCATGTTGCTGCTGACTCCTTTCTGCTTGCCTGCGGTCATTCGTCAGCGTCACATTATCAAACCCTATCTTGCCAAACTGGCCTTTCTGGCACTGCTGGGCATGGTGCTGAACCAGTCATTGGGTTACTACGCCGGGCTGACGACCACCGCGTCCAATATGTCGCTGATTTCTTCTCTGGTACCACTGATGAGCGTCTTCATCAGCGTGCCGCTGCTCAACAAACGTATTTCCGGTTTGAGTATCGTCGGTGGCGTGATTTCACTTTCAGGTCTGACATTTATGCTCGGTCAGGGCGACGTGCTGTTCTTCCTGAATCAGGATGTCACACAAGGCGATGGACTTATGGTATTGGCGGCATTGGTTTACGCCCTGTACTGTGTGCTGCTCAAACGCTGGAAAATGCCATTGAGCAACTGGACGCTGATTTATCTGCAAGGGATGTGCGCGGTGGTGATGCTGGTTCCGCTGTGGCTGACCAGTGAACATATTTTGCCAACCGATGGTTCGCTACCGCTGATCGCGTATGCGGGTATTGGCGCATCGCTGTTGGCGCCTTGGATGTGGGTTAAAGCGATCGACGCGATTGGGGCGGACTCGACCGCCATGTTCATGAACCTATTGCCTGTAGTGTCTGTCACTCTGGCGGCCTGGCTGCTCGATGAACGTATTCATGTTTATCATCTGATTGGTGGCTTGATGGTGATCAGCGGTGTCATATTGTCTCAGATGAAAAGCCGTCGTGTTCGAATCATGGAACCAATCGAAAAGGCACCCCAGGCGTAAGCATCGAAATGCGCATAAATGTAAACATTGGCATCCTTATATGTTCGTTTTATGTGAAACGAAGCTTAAAACGAGCAGTAATGCTGCAAAAGTCACGCTAGTCGATTGAATTTAGTGCGCTAAACCGTACACTTGCACTACTTCAATGTATAAGGACATGCCAGTGAAAGCGGTAAAACGCCATCAAGAAATCATCGAATTAGTTCAGGCTCAGGGCTTTGTCAGCACCGATGAGTTGGTCGAACGATTCAATGTCAGTCCACAAACAATTCGACGTGATCTGAATGAACTTGCCGATGCGAACAAATTGCGCCGCAACCACGGCGGTGCGACCATCACCACCAGTTCAGAAAACTCTTCTTACCATACCCGTCAGGTCACCTCGCAAAGCGAAAAAGAGAAAGTCGCTGCCGCATTGGTGAAACACATTCCTGATGGGGCGACGCTGTTTATCGACATCGGCACCACACCAGAAGCCATCGCCCGTGCGCTGATGGACGAGCACCACAATCTGCGTATCGTCACCAACAACATTAACGTTGCAACCATTCTGATGGCGAAACCCGATTTCAGTATCATTCTTGCGGGTGGCGAAGTGCGCAATAAAGATGGCGGCGTAACCGGTGAAGCCACGCTGGATTTCATCTCTCAGTTTCGCCTCGATTTTGGCATTCTTGGTATCAGTGGCATCGATTACGATGGCTCGCTGCTTGATTTTGACTACCACGAAGTACGCGTAAAACGCGCGATCATCGAAAACAGCCGCTGTGTGTTCCTCGCTGTTGACCACAGCAAATTCGGCCGTAATGCCATGGTTAAACTGGGTACGCTTGCCGATGTGGATCTCATCATCACCGATCAACCGCCACCAAAAGAGATCGCCAGCTTTGCGAAAGAACACGAAGTGACCATTCAGGTGGCCTGATAAGAAAGCGCGAAACTCGCGCTTTCTTTCGTTTATCAGCGTTTACAGCAAGTAATCCGGACTGAAAACAAATGTCATCTTGCCTTTCACGCTTATCTGATATAAATATCACTATCTGATTATTGTTATTAGATTATTGCCCTTTATGCAGAAAATTCTCCGTCTTATTCAAGAAAACCAACAAATTACCAGCTATGAAGGTTTGGAGAACATGCTGTCGGCGCTCAATAACATCATCGACCACGAATACTTCCTGTTTGGACTGTCGCTGCAGCCGACGCTGACCACCAACGAAACGCTCATCACCGATAACTATCCGGCCAGTTGGCGTCAGCAATACGATGAAGCTGGCTTCATGCACGTCGACCCTATTGTGCAGTACAGCATGACCAACTTTCTGCCGATTCAGTGGTCCCACATTCCACGCTTGAGCGGCAAAGCGAATGAAATGTTTGAAGAGGCGCGGATCAATGGCCTCAAAGAAGGGTTTTCGATTCCGGTACACGGATTACGCGGTGAATTCGGAATGCTGAGCTTTGCCACCTCAGACATCCGTCACTATGAGCTGAACAGCGAAGCGATTCAGACCTCGCAGTTGATCATTCCGCTCCTGTCGCACAACATTCACAACATTGCCCGTTGCCATAAAGACGCCGCGCCGCGCGCGGAGCTGACGGCTCGTGAAACCCAATGCCTGACCTGGGCCGCAGAAGGGAAAAGTGCCTGGGAGATCGCCAAGATCATCGATACCTCAGAGCGTACAGTGAAATTCCATATTTCCAACGCATGTAAAAAGCTTGGCGCGACGAATCGCTACCAAGCTATCACTAAAGCCATTTTAGGTGGCTACATTAATCCTTACGTCTGAATCAGGCCCCCACGCTGTCTCGGTAACGTTCATTCATTGGAATAAGCAGTGCGACTGAGCGGGTATCACCCAACATATGGACCTGCTGATCGCCGACCCGCTCACACGGAATACCCAAACGTTTGATCAGTTTTTCCACTCCGGTCGATGTCACCGTTACGTAGCGTTCAATCCCCTGACTCTGCGCATGGTGGTACAGCGACTGGAACATCTTCATCGTGACATTGCTGACCCCACCCGACTGAGCAGAAAACTCCTTATCGACCGCAAAGCGACTGAGTTCATAGATACGCTCACCTTGCGGTGCCTGAACGTCGCCCAGAAGCTCGGGAAAGGTATCTTTGAGCATGTAGCTCTGTGTGGTCGGCAGAATGCGCCAGCAGCCAATCAGGTGCCCTTCATCGCCTTTGGCATAGAGGTAGTGGGCTCTCGGGATATCGTACTCATCGCTCTCCAACCCCTGATGGGTTTCAAGCTCCCAGTGCAAACGTTCCGAAAACACTTTGTAGCGCAGTTTCAGCAACGCTCGGTAATCCTGAGCAGGTACAGTGGTGAATTGATAACTATGGATTGAGATACTCATCGGACTTCTCCTTTTTGTTGAGGGAGAAATCACGCTAAACAATCTCTTAGGTGACGAAACCTGTCCGATCGAACAGTTACGCAGTGACTTTGATTACATTATTATCAAGCCAACTGAATTACTAGCAATCAGTTGGCTTAAAAAATCAGGTACGGCAGATTTATAAAATAATTCGTACCCTTCCGACATGGCCCCTTTTGCATCACGCAAAAGGGGTTTTTTCTTGCCTGAAATACCGAATCAAAAACAAAATGAACAAAATATTGCGATTAAGTTATAGATTCGTTATTAGTACTGCTAATTCCCCTGTCCGTGTCAAACAATGAAGGAACAGCCAATGAGCAGTGGCAAACGTGATATTACTCTGCGCTTTTTAGCAGAGCCTGGTGATGTAAATTTTGGTGGTAAAGTTCATGGCGGCGCCGTGATGAAATGGATCGACCTGGCAGCCTACGCCTGTTCTGCCGCATGGAGTGGTAAATACTGCATTACGGCTTATGCTGGCGGTATTCGCTTTGTGGCACCGATCCACGTTGGCAACCTGGTCGAAGTCAGCGCGAAGGTCATTTATACCGGTAAAACCTCAATGCACATTGCGATCGACGTGCAAGCATGCGACCCGAAAGAGCTGAAAAATCGCCTGACCACTCACTGCATCGTCATCATGGTGGCGGTGGATGAAAACGGCAAACCGACGGCCGTTCCTGAATGGATTCCGACCAGCGATGAAGACATTGCCCTGCGCAATTCTGCCGTGCGGTTGATGAACATGCGCACCGAAATCGGTGAAGAGATGGAAGCGCACGTCAAATACCTCAAAGCGAAATAACCCCTTTGCGCCGCAGTCATTCACTGCGGCGTTTTCTCTCTTCTGTCATCTTTGTCATCGAACCTTCATTTTTCTCTGCTTTAATGCCCGATTAACAGGCAAACGTGTGCCTGAAAGGACAGAGAAAACACACCAATGGCATTAACCCTCAGCGATATCACGCTCAGTGAAACTACTTTAACCAACCCAAAAGCTGTCGAGTATCAGTGGGTACGAACCATGTATGTCGAAGGCTACCAGCCAACGGAGATTAACCATTACATCAAGGCATGCTTTGGCGGCGATGAGACGTTTGCTGATCTGTTTCGTAAAGTCGCGCTGCAACAAGAGAGCCTGTATGTACTGTTGCAATACATAGGGTGTGCGCCATCCAGTCGTGAGTTCTGATTTTTCTGTATTGATAGAACGCATTGCAACAACAATTCAGATCTCGCTCGCACTCCCATCCGACACCCCTTTTGTCCCTGTTTGCCCGCTATATACTGGCTCGCGTTACCGAATGGTCTGCGAGTACACCTTAATTGCCATAAACGACAGACATAAAAAAACCTGAGCTATGCTCAGGTTTTGGTTACAAAAACTGTTAGTCGTTGATAGTAAGGAATAGAGCTAACAGCCAGCTATGCGTAACGCCAGAATTTGCACCCTTCTTAACTGATCGGCGGCCAAACCAAAAGTGTTAAGGGGATACAAAATGGGCGACCTCTCGGTCGCCCTTATCGTTGTTATCCTTTGACACCGCCAGCCGTCAGTCCTCCGACCAACCAGCGCTGCGCAAGCAGGAATACGATAGTGATAGGTAATGCAGACAAGACTGCCGCTGCCGCGAAGTCGCCCCACAAGTAGTTTTGAGGGTATAAATACTGCTGCATACCAACCGCAAGTGTGTACGAGTTTACATCAGAAAGTAGCAAAGATGCTACAGGAACTTCACCCACCACCATGATAAACGACAGGATGAATACCACCGCCAGAATTGGCACAGACAGCGGTAACAATACCAGTTTGAACGCTTGCCATGGGGTTGCGCCATCCAGCGCTGCCGCTTCTTCCAACGAATTATCGATGGTTTCGAAGTAACCTTTGATCGTCCATACATGCAGTGCGATACCGCCCAGGTAAGAGAAGATCAAACCGCCATGCGTGTTCAGCCCCAGGAACGGAATGTACTGCCCCAGTTTGTCAAACAGCGCGTAGATAGCCACCAGTGCCAGAACCGCAGGGAACATCTGGAAAATCATCATCGCTTTCAGGATGGTCTCTTTGCCTTTGAAACGCATACGGGCGAAAGCATAAGCCGATGTGGTCGACAGCGACACGATCAGCACCGATGAAATCGCCGCGATCTTCACTGAGTTCCACAGCCAGGTCAGTACCGGGAACGGCGGTGGTGTTACACTGCCATCGGCGTTCGTGACCGAGAAGCCCAGCGCCAGTTTCCAGTGTTCCAGAGACGGATTATCCGGAATGATGCTACCCGTTGCGAAGTTACCTTCACGGAATGAGATAGCGACAATCATCAGTAACGGGAAGATGATGAGCGCCAAAAATGTGCACAGTGCGATGTGTGATGCCCACACACGGTATTTGAGCGATTTGCCTTGAACCATTGCCATCGTCGTCGCTCCTCTTAATTCTGACTGACTTTAGTGAAACGTAGGTTGAGCAGCGCCAGAGCGCCCACCAACAAGAAGATCAGGGTTGCGATAGCACTTGCCAGACCAAAGTCCTGACCACCAGCACCTTCAAACGCGATACGGTAGGTGTAGCTCACCAATAGGTCGGTGTAACCCGCTGGCTCAGACGTACCAATCATGTTCGGACCACCCGCTGTCAACAACTGAATCATAACGAAGTTATTGAAGTTAAAGGCAAAGCTTGCAATCAACAGCGGTGTCAATGGTTTGATCATCAGTGGCAGAGTGATCTTAGTGAAGTTCTGCACGAAGTTGGCGCCGTCAATCGCGGAGGCTTCGTATAAGTCATCCGGAATGGCTTTCAGCAGACCCATACACAGAATCATCATGTAAGGGAAACCCAGCCAAGTGTTGACGATCATCACCATGCTTTTCGCCAGGAACGGATCCGAGAACCATGCAGGGCTGATACCAAACAACGCTTGCAGCACCATGTTGATTTCACCAAAGCTCTGGTTAAACAGACCTTTAAAGATCAGAATCGAGATAAATGCCGGTACCGCGTAAGGCAGAATCAGTAGCACACGGTACACAGAACGGCCTTTCAGCTCTTCCCACTGCACCACACTCGCCAACACCAGACCGATGATCAGAGTGAAGATCACCGTCAGTACCGAGAACACCACCGTCCAGATGAAGATGCTGATGAACGGTTCTTTGATACCATCATCTTTCCACACACGTTCAAAGTTGTGCGTACCGATGGAAACGATGAAGCCCGGAGAGACAGTGTTACCGACAAACTGACCATTCTCATCAATCGGTTGGTAGAAACCCACTTCCATGTTCGGACGCAGCGTCTCACCCGACTGGTTGTTGACCAGTGTTTCACCATCTTCCTGCAGCGTATACAGCGGAACCACCGCCGCAAATTTGCGCAGTCCGCTCATGCGAATGTCGTCACCCGACGGGAAGTGCAGATCCAAGCTGCCCAACGCATTGCGGTTACTGATGATGGTTTTGATTGGCTCTTTGTCACCGCTCATTGCGTCTACCGGAGCCAAGTCGAGATCCGACGGCACACTGGTGATAGAGAAAGGCTGAGTCGCGTACAACGTCTCACCGTCTTCAATGGAGATACGGTAACCTTCATCGGTGCTGTAGAGATTGAATGGGTAGCTTTCCCCACTTTGGAACGTTCGGTCCATCAGGACAGATTGAGCACGTTCAAAGGAAAGCTGGTTCTTCGCGCTGTAGTTGGTAAACGCCAGGTTCACCGTATAGGCTAAAGGAAACAGGATGAATAGGATCATCCCGGCGATACCTGGATAGATATAACGATGCGCGTAAGTTTTCTTACTGCCGAAAATGTAGAGAGCAAGAGCAGTAAGGATAAGGGTCAGCAAGGCAAACGCCAGCTCACCGCGGGAATACATTAGAATCGTTGCATAGCCATTCACGATACCCACTGCGCCTAATACGGCCCATTTGATGAATGCGCGCTTGTTGGCCGGAAGTGTCGTTGCTGGTGCTGACATCGCCTCTGTACCTTGAATTGACTGCATAGAACAACCTGCTAGCGAAATAAAAACTTAGAAAGTAAGGAGAGGTTGCCCCCTCCTCAAAAGATAGACGAAAGTGTGCTTACTTTGTCATTTGTTTTTCTGCATCTGCCAGAGCGGCATCTACAGTCTGGCGGCCATCAACGATGTTGATGATTGCGTTTTTCGCTGCGCCCCAGAACGCGTTCATTTGTGGAATGTTCGGCATGATTTCGCCGTTCATTGCGTTGTCCATGGTCGCTGCGATACGAGCATCTGAATCCAGTTCACGTTGGAAAGAGTTCAGAGCAACCGCGCCCAGTGGTTTGTCGTTGTTCATCGCACGCAGACCATCGTTGGTCAGCAAGTAGTTTTCGATGAACTCTACAGCCAGATCTTTGTTTGGAGAAGCGGTGCTGATACCAGCAGTCAGTACGCCTACGAATGGTTTAGAAGACTGACCGTTGAATTTAGGCAGAGTGGTGACACCGTAGTTGATACCTGATTTATCAATGTTGCTCCAAGACCAAGGACCGTTGATGGTCATGGCTGTGTTGCCTTTGTTGAATTCAGCTTCAGACACTGAGTAGTCCATATCCGCAGAAATCACGCCTTTATCAACCAGGCCTTTCACGAAGTTCATCGCTTCTTTCACGCCTTTCTTGTCGATACCCGCGTCTTTCACGTCGTAACCGTCAGACGTGTATTTGAATGCGTAACCGCCATCAGCCGCCATCAGTGGCCAAGTGAAGTACGGTTCTTTCAGGTTCCACATGATCGCTGATTTGCCGTCTTTTTTCAGTTTTTCATTCAGAGCAGCCACTTCTTCCCAGCTTTTCGGTGGGTTTGGAACCAGATCTTTGTTGTAAATCAGAGACAGAGATTCAACCGCGATTGGGTAACCGATCAGTTTGCCGTTGTATTTCACTGCATCCCAAGCGAAATCTACGATGCCGTCTTTTACTTTTTGTGACGGTTTGATTTCAGTCAGCAGACCCGCTTCTGCGTAACCACCAAAACGGTCATGAGCCCAGAACACGATATCAGGACCATCACCAGTGGCAGCTGTTTGAGGGAACTTGTCCTGAAGTGCATCAGGGTGAGCAACTGTCACTTTAATACCTGTGTCAGCTTCAAACTTTTTACCCACCTCAGCCAGACCGTTGTAACCTTTGTCACCGTTGATCCAGATAGTAAGTTGTCCTTCTTGAATAGCAGCGTGTGCACCAAACGAACCAAGAGCAACCAAAGTACTTAGCGCTACAGTGCTTAGGGCGTTTTTCATGTTCATATCCTTTTTATTAGTGTTGTAGGGCTCACCAGATGAGGTTTCGCCGTATTTCGCCATATATCATCAGAAAAAACGGGCACTTCCTCATCCTCCTACTCCCTACGCCCTTTGCATTATGGCGTATTTTCGTGATCTCTATCGTCCAGAGTTCGAGAGAACAGTCACAAAAAAAACATGGTTTGTGATCAACCTCAAGTTCATGGCAATCAATAATTTGAACTGGATCTAACTCGGCGTTTTTACCCCTCCTCCACCTCCTCCTTTTCTACTCCCCCTGCAAAAAAAGTGATTAGGAGGATGTATTGATAGTTCACTTTACGGAAACTAAGCACATCCAAGAGTGGATGGTAAGAACCCTTTCCAGTATGTCAGATTGTACTGGCTTGCATCGCCGAATTGGTTTGCTGTCACAGATCGTGCGTTCGTGGTAATTATTGTACGGGGGAGACGCGCATCTGTGCCGGGGGAAGCAAACCGATTCTTGGCTTTGATGGGTGATGCTTTCTTCAGACCCTTTGTCTGAAGACATCACCCTTTCTTTTCTTGCCTGCCAGCTCTTCGATAGACAAACATAAAACGGTGTGCGGCACGGCCGCAGAAATCAGACACGCTCATCTGAGTGTGGATTCACCTAAAAACGTATTCCTACTGTTATTGCCTGTAAGTCATTTTTTTATAAGAAATTTCATATAATGAAGGGCAGTAATCATTAAAAAATCTTGATCCGAGGACGAGCTAGATGGCGAGTGTCACGTTAAAAAATGTATGTAAAGCTTACGGCGATGTGCTGATTTCCAAGAATGTCGATCTGGACATCAAAGAAGGCGAATTTGTGGTCTTCGTTGGCCCGTCAGGCTGTGGTAAATCAACCCTTCTGCGCTGCATTGCCGGCCTGGAAGACATCACCTCCGGCGATCTGTTCATCGGCGAAGAACGCATGAACGACATCGAACCGTCCAAACGTGGCGTCGGCATGGTGTTCCAGTCTTACGCGCTTTACCCTCACCTCAATCTGTACGATAACATGTCGTTTGGCCTGAAACTGGCCAAAGCCGACAAGAGTGAAATCAGCAAACGTGTAGAACACGCTGCCGATATTCTTCAGCTCAGCCACCTGCTGGATCGTCAACCTAAAGCGCTATCCGGCGGTCAGCGTCAGCGTGTGGCTATCGGCCGTACTCTGGTTTCTCAACCGAATGTATTCCTGCTGGACGAACCGCTGTCTAACCTTGATGCGGCGCTGCGTGTGCAGATGCGTTCTGAAATCACCAAGCTGCAACGCAAACTGGGTTGCACCATGATCTACGTTACCCACGACCAGGTGGAAGCGATGACCATGGCAGACAAGATTGTGGTGCTGGATGCCGGTTTTGTTTCGCAAGTGGGTAAACCACTTGAACTGTACCACTACCCGCAAAACCGCTTTGTGGCGGGCTTTATCGGTTCACCGAAGATGAACTTCATGAGCGTGACTGTTGATGAAGCAGAGAAAGAGCGCGTGAAAGTGCGCCTGTCCAACGGCTTCTCGTTCTGGATTCCGGTGGATGGCACAACGGTCACTCCGGGATCTCGCATGTCGCTGGGTGTTCGTCCTGAGCATTTGGTGGAAGCAGACGAAGGTGATGCACGCATCGAAGGCAAAGTGATGATCGTAGAGAAACTGGGTAACGAAACTCAGGTATACATGAACGTGAAAGGTTCGGACTCAGACATCATCTACCGCCAGCCAGATACTCTGGATATTGAAGTCAGTGATACCCTGACCATCGGTATTCCGGCGCACCGCTGCCACCTGTTCCACAGTGATGGCCGCGCATGTCAGCGCATGTTCAAAGAAAAAGGCGTTGAGTTTAGCGACGCGTAATCCGTCACCAACCGCAAAATAACACAACGGCCTCTTAACTCAGTTAAGGGGCCGTTTTACATTGTTCGCCAAGCGCTATCGTTTCGCTTTCGCCTTTCTCATCACCCGCCGTCAGCTCGACTGGCAACTGCTCTGCGCTCAGTCCGAGATTAAGCGTGGTCTGTCCTTGCAGGCGATGCAAAATGCGGCTGCCAGAGACCGATTCAACCCGCACCGAACCGGAGAAATCCGGCTGGCTGACCAACGTTAACCGCAGTTTCTGGTCATCCCCGTAGGTGCAGGCAATGTGAATTTTGCCATTCAACAATGAGGTTTCCATTACCACCTCCTTCTTTGCGGCACTCAACGGCGACGCAAGAAAAAAAGCGGCGCAGAGCGCCGCTGTATACAAGGTTTTCATAGCCAAACCTGATGTTGTTAGTACTGTGCAATATTCACAGTATTTGAGTTGCTGCCAACCAGGCTCACGTTCGCAACGTCACCAGAAGTTTGCAGAACAGAGATACTGTTCGCGTTACTCCAGTTAACATAAACGTTCGCTTCTGAGTTGAAGCCAGTTTGAGTTACGTAGA
This sequence comes from Vibrio sp. bablab_jr001, assembly GCF_016464285.1. Lineage (NCBI taxonomy): Bacteria > Pseudomonadati > Pseudomonadota > Gammaproteobacteria > Vibrionales > Vibrionaceae > Vibrio > Vibrio sp. bablab_jr001. Next base: position 256,328 of record NZ_JACDWZ010000046.1, on the reverse strand, counting down.
TATCGTTGTCAGAGCTGTGCATCACGTCAATGTCAGCATCGTTGGAAACGCCAGTTTGCGCCACACCAATGGTGTTGTCGTCCGCGTACATCACATCGACATCCAGATTGTTAGCCGAACCGTTTTGAGTAAAGGTCACATCATTGCCAAAACCGCTGTCGATCAGAACATCCGCCACGTTGTTGTCGCCAACCACAGTCCCTGTCACTGTGCTGCCGTCAGCCCAATCCAGCACAACATCAACATCGTTCGAATTGCCGTACGAAGCCAGCGTGACGGTGCTGTCGTCGGTGCCGTGTTTCAACGTGACATCCGCGGTGTTGTGTGCGCCATTCTGCACCACACTGACGGTGTCATTGTCGTAAGAATAAGCGTGATGGTTGAAATTCTCAGTGCTGATGTTGGCTTCATTCGACACACCAGACTGGTCGATAGAGAAGTCTGCGTTATCAGCACCCAGTGCCGTAATGGTGCCTTCGTTACCAAAACCACGCTGAGTCACCGCTAGCGTTGAATCTTCTACCACAGCCGCATCAATTTGCGCATCGTTCTGACCGCCAAACTGATAAATCGTCAGCGTGTTGTCTGAAGAGAAACCAGAATTGATCACCGCATCGTTACCCTGGAAAGGAGAGACCTGAGTGATCGACACATCTGAATCGTCAGTCAGGAAAAGGTTAGCGGTTGCATTATTGTTTGCCAGGGCGCTACCAGACGCCAACGCAGCTGCGATAAATAGAGCTAGTTTTGTTTTCATGACAATTTCCTTTATATCATATTGTTACATTTGAATAGACATGCATCGATATATCGTTCGCTATGATGATTAATATTGCGTAACAAATACATTGATACCTGAGCCCCCAATTATCGCAACGTAGTCATTACCATTTTGACTGATGCCATAATTAGAACCTCCATTATCGACAAGATAAGCCTGATTATTGTTACCACGTTGATTAATACTCATGGAACTTCCGGAACCGTTTTGAATAATCGCGGCAATATTGTAATTACCGTTTTGATTTATCCACGCATTATTGGAATAACCATGTTGGCCAATAAATGCTTCATTTCCTGTTCCGGTTTGAGTAACCAACGCAATATTCTCAGAACCGCCTTGCCAGATTCTCGCCTCACTTCCTCGGCTGTTTTGCTGGACAACTTTGGCTTTGTTGCCTGTCAATCCACTCAACTGCTGAATTGACACTCGGCCTCCAATGGCATTTTCCATTTCCACTTCGGCATAATTATCGGCGGTCACAATGTCTTCCAATTCATTGAAAGTACTCAAATCACCAATACCGTTGCCAAAACCACCCATGGATGAATCACCATAACCGATAGCAATCAAATCATGACCCGAATGTCCTGGGCGCTGGGCCGACCAAGCGACACCAGCAGAGACGATTGCCAGAGCGATCAACATAAACAACTTCATGACGTAGGCAGTAATACGGTTGGACATATTTCCTCCCTGACGTAAAGAACTGTGTGTTCTCGAAGAAATAGATTAATAGGGATAATTGCTTTTCACCATCAACTTTAAATTAATATTGATAAGTAAATTTTTATTATTTAGTTGTCTTGTAAACAAGCATATATCCGCATTTAGTATTAGAGGAGTTTTATTCAAACTAACACTTTGGTTTATTTCAAAAACTTTTAATTAAAACTAACATTAAGCCATTGTCAGACGCTTATTTACCTATGGTAATTTCAATGAAAAATATGAGTGTCGTATATGCATTCTCTTTAAGTTTCCTGCTTACTTCAGCAAGTGTGTCCGCCAGTCAGGAAGACTCAGGAAAGCTGGAAAATAACCAACAGCTGGAGAATAACGAGCCACTGAATCTGAACGATATCGATGGGCTGATCATCGACCGCACGATGACCCGCTTTGGCAATAATTTTTACACCGAGTTTTCCCGCTACATCAACGATCAACACGAGGACCTAAAAGAGAACCTCACCGTAAAAGAGCGGGCAACGGCCTCTCAGGGCAGCATTATCAGCGTTTGGCATGCGCAGAAGCTGGTGTATCGCACCACCTTATCGCCGGGTGCCCGTCAGGCGCAGGAGAAAGCCAAGGCCGCGGCGGACATAGTAAGAACTTACTTAACACGTTGGAAAATCCAACGTTTGTATTCGGATACTTTTGACCTTGCTCATGACGAGCTGTGAAAGTAGCGACAGAAAGGACACTGAGATGAATAAGCACACGAACCGAAAAATCTGCTCCGCATTGAGCTTGGTCTTCGCCCTCAGCGGTGGGGGATTGCTCGCCTCCCCCGCCTTGGGCTCGGCGCTGGTGTATGAACCCGTCAACCCGACCTTTGGCGGTAATCCGCTCAATACCACGCACCTGTTCAACCGCGCCGAAGCGATCAACGATTATGAAGCCGATGATGACAGCAGCAGCTCCTCTTCGCTGCTTTCCTCATTAACTTCAACCCTGCAATCCAGACTGATCAGCCAACTGCTGTCATCCGGTGAGGCGGGCAGTATTGAAACCGATGATTACTCCATCATCGTGACCGATAACGACGGTTCGATGACGATTTCCATCATCGACAAATCCACCGGCGAATCGACATCCATTGAAGTATCCGGGCTATAAGCAACCAACAGGGACAACAAAAAATGAAAAAATGGATGCTGCTGATACTGGTGCTCGCCATCGGTGGTTGCTCAAACTCTATGTCTATTCCTGATGCGGACGAGGCGCCGACCCTGACGCCACGTGGCCCTACCTACAACGATCTGACCAAACTGCCTCTGCCGAAAGGCAAGATTCAGGTGTCGGTGTACGATTTTCGTGATCAGACCGGGCAATACAAATCCTCACCCAACAGTAGCTTTTCAACGGCAGTCACTCAGGGCGGTACCTCGATGCTGACCACCGCGCTGATGGACTCGGGCTGGTTTTTGCCACTGGAACGGGAAGGACTACAAAACCTGCTGACTGAACGCAAAATCATTCGCGCAGCGCAGAAAAAAGATGAATCGCCCAGCAACATCGGCGACGATTTGCCCGCGCTGAAGGCGGCCAATCTGGTGATTGAAGGCGGCATTATTGGTTATGAATCAGACATGAAATCCGGCGGCAGCGGGATCGGCTATCTAGGCATCGCGACTTATGGCGAATACCGAATGGATCAGGTCACCGTCAACCTGCGTGCTGTCGATGTGCGTACCGGCCAAATTGTATTAAGCGTCACCACCAGCAAAACCATTTTTTCCCATGAAATTTCCGCGAGTGTGTTTCGCTATATCGCCTATCAGGACTTGTTAGAACTGGAATCGGGCTACACCAATAATGAACCGGTTAACGTGGCGATTATGTCCGCCATCGATTCCGCCGTCATCCATATGGTGGTTGATGGCATCAGGCGTGGCTTATGGCAACCCGCAGATAAAGCCCAGCTGAACAACCCCGTGCTTAAGCGCTATGCGGGACAGACGATTGAAATTCTGTAATCAAAAGCCCCGCACATTGGCGGGGCTGCTTTTAATATCAGGCTTTGTTCACACTTCGCGGCTTAGCGCCGCTGATAGCTTAGGGCGAAAGAGTACTGGCTTTTTCACCACCAAATAGACCGCCATGGCTGCCATCACAAAACCCAGCACACCAAGCATGTCAAACGATTCACCAAAGCAGATCCACGCCTGAATCGCCGTGGTCGGCGGCACCAGATAAAACACAGAGGCGACGCTCGACGAAGCACCGTGCTCCACCATATACAGTAGCAGCAGAATGGCGATGCACGACAACACAACCACGAGCCAAGCGAGCGTCATAATAAAGGTCGGCGTCCAATCCACCTGCATGGTTTCAAAGCTCACCGCCGCGGGCAGTAGCAACGCCGCTGCCGCCACATATTGCACGAGCGCACCACCAATCAGATCGACACCCTGACAGAATTTCTTCTGATATAGCGTTCCCAGCGTAATACCGGCGAGAGAAATCACACACATGCCGATCGCGGCCCATTTGTGCGCATCAGATTGCCATTCGATATTACCCAGCAGTACACAACTGATACCGGCAAAGCCCATTGCGAGCCCCAGCCACTGAGCTAAGTTAAAACGTTCGGTCGCCATACACACCAGCAGCAACGCAGTGAATATCGGCTGAATACCCACCAGAAGAGAAGTCAGGCCGGCTGGCATGCCCCAATAAATTGCCTGATAGGTGCCGCCCAGATAGAGACCATGAATCAATAAGCCAGACACACACGAATGCCAGAACTGTTTACCCGTAGGCAGGCGGCGCTTGAGCACAGCGATCAGCACCGCAAACAGCAGCACGTTGAACACCATACGCAAAGTTAAGAAAGCCATGGGCTCGGCATACGCCAGCCCAAAGCGGGCACCGACGAAGCCGGACGCCCAAAGTACAACAAACAGGAAAGGAATCATTTTGACGAGCATGGAAAAATCTCTGGCTTTCTGAGTCACGATGACGTTACTTTAATTGGGTACAGAAAAACTAAAAAGGCACAGTTCCTGCCATTTAAATGGGTACAGAATGAAGGACGATTGCAAATACAGTGAAGTCGAGGCGCAGTTGCGTCAGTCGATGGAAAATGGCTTGTTTCAGGCGCACGACAAACTGCCGTCGATTCGCCAGTTGTGTGAAAGTCAGGCGGTGGGGAAAAACACCGTGATCCGCGCCTATCAGGAACTGGAAGCGCAGGGCTGGATCTATTCTGTCCCGCGCTCCGGTTATCGTGTGGCCGAGCGTCAACACAAAGCCGAAGCGCAGGCCCACTCTCCTTCACGGGTCGACCTGCTGTCGATGTCCAAATCAATTCTTATCCAGCCCGCTGTGAAGCATCATATGCCCGCAGGTTCGGCGCATCCGAGCACAGATTCTCCGGCCATTCGCAGTTTGTATGCCGAAATCGGTCGCCACAGCCGCATGCAAACCCACATTCCCAGCCACTACCAACTGCCACCGGGTAATGATCAATTGGTGCGCCAGCTGCGCAAGATCAGCCGCGATTTGGGCATCGAGGCCAAGCTCAGCGATATCGCCATAACCCATGGCGGCCAACAGGCGATCAGCCTGGCTTTTCGCGCGCTGACCGAGCGGGGTGACATCGTGGCAGTCGAATCCCCCTGCTATTTCGGTACTTTACTGTTGCTGGAATCACTGGGGCTGAAGGTGGTGGAGATTCCCAGCCACACCGCCACCGGCATTGATATTGATGCGGTGAAAGAAGCCGTTGAACGCTGGCCGATCAAAGCTTTGCTGGTGACGCCCAATTTCAATAACCCTACTGGCGCGCAGATGCCGTTCAACCATCGGCAGGCGTTGCTGGACGTCACCCACAACATTCCCATTATTGAAGACGATGTATTCGGCAGCCTCGGTTTTAATGAGGCTCTGCCCAATCTGAAAGCGCTCGATACCGAGGAACGGGTCATTTACATCAACTCATTGTCAAAGACGCTCGATTCACGATTGCGCATTGGCTGGATGGTCGCCGGGCGCTATATGGATCAAATCGAAAAAGTGCTGCTGAGTGAAAACATGGGTAGTCTTAATCTGATGCAATCCGCCGTGGCGGAGTTTCTGACCTCAGGCAAATATCGCACGCATCTGGCCCGAATGCGCCGGGTCTATCAGCAGCATCAGCAACGCTTTGCCCGTCTGCTTAATCAGGCATTCAGCCACGAGCCTCAACTCGCCGGGCGTTATCACTTATCGCGACCAGAGGGCTCATTTCTGTGCTGGCTTACTTTGCCACTCGAAGTCGACACCTACCGGGTGTATCAGGAGTGTCTGGAGCAAAAAATCAGTCTTCTGCCCGGCCACTTGTTCGCGACCCAAGGCCAGTTCAATCACTGCATTCGCTTCAGCGTTGCGACTCTCGACGATGAGCAGCAATGGCTGCGCAGCCTGCAAACATTGGCTGCGATCATCGTCAAGCAACTGCGCTCCTGACGCAGCGAAACTCGCCAAATCCCTTTGTGGAGCGTACAGTGAAAAGAGCAAAAGAATCAGAGAACTGGGAAGAAATCGATGAAATTCAGTTTTAACTTGGAAGATGCGGGACAAGTTTGCGTCGGAGCATTTGCACTGGCGGTCCCCATTTCCTTTTCAGAAGAGGCGTGGCAGCTCGGCACATCTCTGCCGCTGCCCAACTTACTGCTGCTGCTGACTCTCTCTCTCGGTTTTCTCGGCGTGTTCGCTTACGGCAGTGTGTTTCAGAGTAATATTCGTGCCCGTGTTCCGGTGTTTGTGTTCCGGATTCTGATTGCTTACGTCATCACTGCACTGGTGGTCGGGTTCGTGCTGCTGGCACTGGATAAACTGCCGCTGCTCGCCGAACCGATCGTGTCGCTCAAACGCATCATTGTGATTGCGATGCCAGCGTCGATGGGGGCGATTGTGGTGGACAGTTTCGATAAAGAATAATTGTCGGTAACGGCTTGTTTTGCAATAAATCCGCGATATATTCATCAGCAGAAGCCACACCAAGCTTAGTCAGGAATCGTTATGAAAAATCAGTTAAGCCTCAGAGCCCTAGAACGCGGAGACCTGCGTTTTATTCATAATCTGAACAACAACCGCAACATCATGTCGTACTGGTTTGAAGAGCCTTATGAATCGTTTGATGAGCTGGAAGAGCTGTACAACAAGCACATTCACGACAACGCCGAGCGCCGTTTTGTGGTCGAGAACGACGACAAAGAACTGGTGGGTCTGGTCGAGCTGATTGAAATTAACTACATCCACCGCAGTGCAGAATTTCAAATCATCATCACGCCGGATCATCAGGGTAAGGGCTTTGCCCGCACTCTGATCAACAAAGCGCTCGACTACTCGTTCACCATTCTCAACCTGCACAAAATTTACCTCCATGTCGCGATTGACAACGAAAAAGCGGTCCATTTGTATGAATCGTGCGGCTTTGTCGAGGAAGGTCATCTGGTGCAGGAGTTCTTCATTAACGGCCGCTATCGCGACGTGAAACGCATGTACATTCTGCAAAATGACTACCTGAGCAAAAGTGAGTAAAGCATGATTTCCTGCAGCCAGTATGACTACATCGAGATTGCCTGCCTCTACCATTTGCCCGTAGCCTTGACACTGCAAGACGGTTCGGTCATTCAGGGCACAGCCAAAGACACCGGGCGCAATGCGGCGCGTCAGGAGTGCATTATTGTTGAGGAAAACAGCCGCGAGCATTGGATTGAAACCGCCACGCTCGTTCGCATGCAGGCACTGAGCGACAATCCGCACTTCAGCGACATTCACTTTCAGCAACAGTAAAAAAAACCGCGCTTCTGGCTTCAGAATCGCGGCTTTTTCAATCAAAAATATTTGCTCGCACTCAGTTGGCGATATCGAGCTTATTCGCCGTCACGCCGTTGGTACGAAACCAACCTGCGATACTGACGCGATCCGCGTGCGTCGGCAGCACTTCGTGGGGAAATTTCTCTGACAAAAACACCACTAAGCGCCCGGCAACCGGAGCGACAGTATCAATCAACTGGTCGTCAAGATCGTAGATTTTCAGCTCACCGCCATCAGCGGGTTGCCACGCTTCGTTCATGTAGAACACCGTCGTCAGCTTGCGGTTTTCCTGCCCGCGAAACGCATCAAGATGCTTCTTATAAAAGTCGCCCTGCTCATACTTGGCAAAATGCGCCTCGTACTCGAACAGTCCAAGGAAAAAGTCCCGGTTAACGGCCTGACGAATCTGCTCCATGCGCTCAAGATAATCCTGAACCGGCTGTGCCATATTCTGGCTGAGCCACTGAATCTTGTCGCTGCGAATCGTCGTTTCCCGCTGCAAATCGTCATTGCGGCCAATGCGAGCGCGCTTCCAGTTTTCCGGAGCACAATCTCTGAGAGACTGCACCTGCTCTGCGGTCAGGAAGTCATCCCAAATAAACCATCCCTGTTCGGCGATGGCGTCTAATAACGCGTCTAAAGCCATAATTTTCAATGCATGTTGACGAAAAAAGGCGTTATAACGGCAGGACGGCAAAGCAACAAATCTGATTATTTGTCCACAAGGTCAATAAAAATTGTTGATGGATGAGCGCGATGAATCAGGGCGCGATCAGCTTAGACAGCTTCGGCGGATGGTTCTTAAACAGCGATTTCATTTGCGCGGTAAAGAGTTCGGCCGTGGCAAGGGCATCAATCGCGGCAGAGTGCGCAGTGTATTGTGGCAGGGCGTAGCGCTGGCGTACATCATTGAGCTGAAAGCTGGTGCCCGGCGCTTTTTTACCGGCGTAGGTCATCTGCTTTTCGATGTGCAGCGTGTCTATCCACACGCAAGGAAAATGTTCGACACCGAAGCGTTCGCGCATGTACTGCGCCACAAACGCCCGTTCAATGCAGGCGCCGTGCACCAGTGCGATTTTTCCGGCCAGCTGATTGAACAACTGATCCATCGCGTCATCCAGCGTGACGCCCTGTGACAACACATCGGGTGTGATGTGATTGATGACCGCAGAGTCCGCCGTCACAAACTCGGGATGACGAACAAACAGCTCTTCACTGGCGGCGACATCGATATGATCCATCGTCATTCCCACCCAGCCAATGCTCAGGATCTGATCCTGACTGGCGTTGACTCCTGACGTTTCAAAATCAAACGCCACCATATCCATCTGATACACCAAGGCTTCCGGGCTTGGCAACGCCTGATTGAAATAGTGTTCGAGTCCTGTTGGCCAATCGCGGCGGGCAGCCAGTCGCTGATGCTGTTTCACCATCTTGTGGTAGCCGCCGCCAAAGCGGCGCTTCAATGCATTAAGCATCGTTTTATCCTTTTACAAACCTGAGTTTGGCTACGTCCTGTAGCTCGCTGATGATTTTAAAGGCGTCTTTCAGGTGTTTGCGTTCAAAGCTGCTGAAAGAGTCCGGTGAAATATGGTTGTTCGGCTCTTTGCCTTCACGCAGAGCCTGCAGCTGATGCTGAAAACGAACCTGAGTAATAAACTTGTAGGCGCCGATAATGTTCTGACAGCTGTCTTCGGACATCGTGCCCTGCTGAGCCGCGAAGCGAAAACGCTCTTCGGTGCCGGTCATTGAACCGCCAGCCGCCAGACTGAATATCCGCGCCAGGTCGATAATCAGGTTCAGGGCATATTTTTTGATATTGAGCGTGTTGCTGTTGTCGCCGCCTTTCTCCAGCACCAGATTATTGAAAATCCCCAGCGGCGGCTGCGTATCAATCGCGTCGCGAACCAGAGCCGGCAAGAAATTCTGGCTGTTCTGAATGCACTGATGCAGGTGCTGTTGCAGCTCTTCCACCAGTTCGCTATTGCCGTAAATCGAACGCACCTCAAGAAACACACTGATACTGAGCAGTTTATTGTATTCCGGGCTGGCCACCCACTTGCGGTAATACTCTTTCCATACCTGAATCGGCTGACACCATTTCGGTGACGCGGCCATGTATTTGCCGTCACACAGCGGATAGCCACACGCCGCCAGCCCGTTGCATACGCGCATCGCCAGATGGGTGAAATAGAGCATATCTTCAGGCTTGGCATCGCCACCCAGCACCAGAGCGCAGTCTTGGTCGGACAACATATGTACTTCATTACGTGCATGCGAGCCCGCGACGACCCAGGCATAATCACACGGCGGCGGCCCAAGCAGTTCCTCGTTGATCTGCAACAGGCGGCGGGTAAACGCGTCCATGATCATCGACATCACCCGTCCCTGAATTTCTGCGCTCACGCCGCTTTCAACCAGCGATTCAAAAATAGACTGCTTCTCCACATTGAGCGCCGCCAGCGCATTCACGGAACTGGCGTATTTGATTTTCTCAATCAGAAACAGGGCTTGTGTGCGATGGTTATGGACCAGATGTGACGTGGTCAGTAAACCGACCACCTCGTTGCCCTTCACCACCGGCAGGCAACGAATGTTGTATTGCAGCATGATGGAGATGGCCTGAATCACTTTGTCATCGGCCTGAATCAGTTGCGGATTTTGTGTCATCACCGTACTGATGGGCTCATGAATACCGATACCGGTCGCCACGACACTGCGGGTCATGTCCCGGTCGGTCACCACACCGACAATTTCACCTTCGCGCATCACCACCGCGCATGAGCTGCGGCTGCGCTCTTCACCACACATAGTTTGCGCCACGTCCTGAATCGGCGTGTTGACATCGACAATCGCGATATTTTCACTGGCAATTTCCCCGACGCGGCGGAAAAACAGCCCTTTGTCCTCTTCACGGCCAGCGGCATCGTTGACTGCCGACGTTAAGCGCAGCTGCGCATGGGATGCGAAGTAGTTGGCAAATTCCGGATGCTCCTGGCAAACGGTCTGCACATCGGTGTGCGGCACCAGATAAAGCAGTGAGTCCTGAATCGCTTCAGCCTGATAGCCATCTTCGGCATCTTTCAGCGGCGCGAGAAAAGTAAAACCAAACTGGTCCTCTTCTCCCAAGCGAGCACGCAACTGACCGTCGCGCCTTCTCTGCTCAATCGCCCCGGTGCGAATGATGTAGAGATAACGTTCTTGGCACAATGCACTGAACTCTATTTTTTCGCCTTTTGCCAGATAGCGCACTTTGACGTGATTCGCGAGCGATTCAACAATCTCGGAGGGCAACTTATCAAACGGATCGAGCTTGATAAGAAAGTCATAAATATTAGGGGTTAATGATGAGCCCACACCGCCCTCCTCATTTCAAAACGCCGTTTCAATACAAAAAATGATACTAAAAAAAGCAGCCAGACGGCTGCTAATTTTTTTGCCTAAGCCGGGTAATTGTTATAACCAAGCTGAAGCGAGATATTGCGACCTGCCGTTTGCAGCAAGTCCACGTAGTAACCCATGCGTTGTTCATCAAAACGGATGGTTGGCAGCGACATCGACAAGCCCGCAATCACATGACCAAAGCGGTCATAGACAGGTGCAGCGATACAGCGCAGACCCGGTTCTTGTTCTTCATTGTCTTCTGCATAGTGTTGAGTGCGAACCAGCGCCAGCTCTTCCAGCAGTTGCTCAACATTCTCCAGCGTACGATCCGTGTGTTTGATGAATTCCACCCCTTCCAGAGTATCGCGTACAAACTGCTCGTCGCGTTCAGCCAGCAGCACTTTACCAATCGCGGTACTGTACAGCGGGTTGCGGCGACCAATGCGCGACTGCATGCGCAGGTTGTAACCAGAATCGATTTTGTGGATGTAGATGATGGCGTTTTCATCCAGCGAACCTAAGTGCAACGCTTCGTTGGTCTGCTCAGAGATATAACGCATCTCTTTGTCCGCTAACTCAATCAGATCGACGTACTCAAGGGATTTTGCGCCCAGCTCAAACAGTTTCAGGGTCAGTTTGTATTTATCCGCTTCCCCTTCCTGAGCCACAAAGCCCATGGATTTCATGGTTTGCAGGAAACGATAGGTCGTGGCTTTAGACATCATGAGACGTTGAGACAGTTCCGAAACACCAATTTCTTTCTGCTCGCCCAGGGCCTGAAGAATGCTGAAGACTTTCAGAACCGAAGATACCGCTTCCGGTTGAGTTGACTTTTCCATTGTAGAACCTTTGTGTTTTCTTGTTAGCGCCTATTATAACCGCTCACTTTCTGTGTACCACAATTTTTAAAAAGCCTTTTCAAAAATTTGAAACCGCGCAAGTATTCCATCATCAAAAAAGAAGATCGACATCAATATTTTTAAAACACCTTTTCAAAAATAATTGCCTTAGGTTTCTTTTTGATCCACGATACAGACATACGAACTGAGATGGCCAACTCGCCGCCACTCAAAAACCAGCTACCACTGAGGAAAACGTTATGATTCTTGATTCATTTAACCTGGAAGGCAAAGTCGCTATCGTCACGGGTTGTGACACTGGTCTTGGTCAGGGTATGGCACTTGGCCTGGCTAAAGCAGGTTGTGACATCGTGGGTGTAAACATTGTTGAACCGACTGAAACTATCGCAAAAATGGCAGAAACCGGACGTAAGTTCGTTGATATCCGAGCTAACCTGATGGTTCTGGACGACATCCCATCCATCATCGACCGCGCAGTGACTGAACTGGGCCGCATCGATATTCTGGTCAACAACGCTGGCATCATTCGTCGTAATGACGCGATTGAATTCAGCGAAAAAGACTGGGATGACGTGATGAACATCAACATCAAGTCAGTGTTCTTCATGTCTCAAGCGGTGGCGAAACAGTTCATTGCACAAGGTGAAGGCGGCAAGATCATCAACGTAGCGTCCATGCTGTCTTATCAGGGTGGTATCCGCGTACCGTCTTACACCGCATCAAAGAGCGGCGTCATGGGCATCACTCGCCTGATGGCCAACGAGTGGGCGCAACACAACGTCAACGTGAACGCAATTGCACCGGGCTACATGGCAACCAACAACACTGCCGCGCTGCGTGCTGATGAAGATCGCAGCAAAGAGATTCTGGATCGCATCCCGGCGGGTCGTTGGGGTACACCGGAAGATCTGGCAGGCCCAGTGATCTTCCTGGCGTCGAAAGCATCAGACTACATCAACGGTTATACCGTAGCGGTTGATGGCGGCTGGTTAGCCCGTTAATTACTAAGAAGCATACGAGAAGATGATTGCAGATTTATCACTGGCTCAGGCATTAGGGTTTGTCAGCTTTGGTTTAGGAATCTCCACTTTCTACCAGAAAAACGACAGGCGGCTGAAGATCGTAATGTTCGTCTTCAATCTCAATCATCTTCTCCACTTTATTTTGCTTGGTTCGGTAGTCTCAGCGCTCAGTGCTGCCCTGTCGGCCATGCGCACAGCCAGTTCCATCTACACCTCGTCGAAATATGTTGCGGCGATATTCCTGCTCGCCGGAGCGGGATTAGGCCTTTACATCGCCGACCATTGGTGGGATCTGTGGCCAGTGATTGGCACCATGATTGGTACATTTGCTATCTTCATGTTGCGCGGCATTCAAATGCGCATTGCCTTTCTGATTGGCGCCTGCTGTTGGCTGACCAACAATATTCTGGTTGGCTCCATTGGCGGCACATTGCTGGAGCTGACTGTCATTACCGTTAACAGCCTGACCATTTTCCGTATGCTGCGTGAACAAAAACGCGCGCTGGCCAGTCAGGCACTGTAAACAAAGAGGGCATCATGTTTGTCTATAACCAAGATGTAAAACTGGAAGATCTCGGCGCTGGCGTTTCTCGCAAAATCCTCGCCTACAGTGACAACATCATGAGCGTTGAAGTGCATTTTGAACAAGGCGCAATTGGCCCGATGCACAGCCACCCGCATGAACAGCTGACGTATGTGCTGTCGGGTGAATTCGAATTTACCATTGGCGATGAAACCAAAATCGTCAAAGCCGGCGACGCGCTATACAAAGAGCCGAACGTGATGCACGGCTGCGTTTGCCTTAAAGCGGGGGTGCTGCTCGATAACTTCACCCCAATGCGCAAAGATTTCATTCAATAACGAATTCGCTTTTTAACTGATTTGTTGCGGACAAACCGCAGGAGAAACTCTATGAAAATTGCACTGATGATGGAAAACAGCCAGGCTGGCAAAAACGCGATGGTTCTGAACGAACTGAACACCGTAGCGGCGCCGCTGGGTCACGATGTTTTCAACGTTGGTATGTCTGATGAAAACGACCATCACCTGACTTACATCCACTTAGGGATTATGGCCAGCATTCTGCTGAACTCAAAAGCAGCAGATTTCGTTGTGGCAGGTTGTGGTACCGGCCAGGGCGCAATGATGTCTCTGAACCTGCATCCGGGTGTTATCTGTGGTTACTGTCTGGAGCCTTCAGATGCGTTCCTGTTTAACCAAATCAACAACGGCAACGCGTTGTCTCTGGCTTTTGCGAAAGGCTTTGGCTGGGCAGGTGAACTGAACGTTCGTTACATTTTTGAAAAAGCGTTCACTGGCGAACGTGGTCAGGGTTACCCAATCGAGCGTGCGGAACCTCAGCAGCGCAACGCTGGCATTCTGACTCAGGTGAAATTCGCGGTCGCGAAAGACGTCGTTGAGGCACTGCGCTCTATCGATCAGGAATTGGTGAAAACGGCTGTGGGCGGCGCACGCTTCCAAGAGTGTTTCTTCAGCCACTGTCAGGTGCCGGAAATCGCAGAATACGTACAGTCTCTGCTCGACTAAGCACTGCTTTACTTATTTATCGGGAACTAAGCAAAAAGCCAGCCTTCGCGCTGGCTTTTTTTATTCAATCAATAGCACAATGGTTCCACCTCTTTGCTTCAAGGATTTGATATGACTGACGTTTCGTTTACTTCTCTCACACAGTGGTTCCCCGGCCACACAGTCATTCCGCTCTGGCCATCGACCCAGCCCGTCCCCGACCTTGCGCCTCGTTTCAGCGACCGCAGCAGTGATGAAGTGGTGCGCGACCGCGAAATTTCTCAGATTACCCGGCCAGAAATGGTGGTGGTTGAACCTGAGCACCCCAACGGCATCGGTCTTTTGGTCCTACCCGGTGGCAGCTATCAGCGCGTAGCCTTTGACAAAGAAGGCATGGACACCGCCATCGCGATGAGCGAGAAAGGTTATACCGTGTTTGTCATGACCTATCGTATGCCGGGCGATGGCCATGCGGAGGGCGTGCACGCGCCGCTGGCGGATGCTCAGCGCGCCATCAGACTGATTCGGGCTCATGCTCAGCGCTGGGCACTTCGTCATATCGGCATCATTGGTTTTTCAGCCGGCGGACACGCCGCGGGCACACTGGTGGTGCATCACCATCAAGCGGTTTACCCTTTACAGGATTCTGCCGATTTGCTTTCACCACGCCCGGATTTTGCAGCGCTGATGTATCCGGTGATCAGCATGGATGAAGAGATCGGCCACGACGGTTCCCGTTATGAACTGATGGGCGACGATCCGGATACAACGACTCGTCAGCACTATTCGCTGCACACTCAGGTGAGCCCGGATACACCACCCTGCTTTCTGATGCACGCCAGCGATGATAACGCCGTCAAAGCCGACAACAGCCTGGTCTTCTGGCAGGCGCTCAAAGCACACCATGTCCCGACCGAGCTGCACATTTTTGCCCGCGGCGGCCACGGCTTTGGCCTGCGCGGTGTCCAGCACCTGCCCGCCAAACACTGGCTACAGCTACTCGACAGTTGGGTGCAGAGTTTGTACGCCCCCGCTTCCATTCGATAACTCCGGCATCAAGTGGCACGCAGAGTGCGTGCCGATTTTGGCTCTTTCACTTCACACGCAAAAACTCAAATAAAGACCCAATTCACAATTTAAATGAACCATCGTTTTAAATTTATTGTTTCATGGTTTTTTTATTGCCATAATGGCGTCAGATTATTTTGAGGAGTACTCCTATGAAGGTGAATCGAGTCGCGGTCATCGGCGAATGCATGGTGGAATTGCAAAAAGCCGACGATCAGCTCAAGCAGAGTTTTGGTGGCGATACACTGAATACTGCGCTCTATCTGTCTCGCCTGACACAGCAACACGGCATCACCACCTCTTATGTGACCGGATTGGGGAAAGATCCGTTCAGCAAACAGATGTTGACCAGCTGGCAGCAGGAAGGGATCAACACCGATCTGGTGCAGATCTCCGACAGCAAACTGCCGGGTATCTACGCGATTGAAACCGCGCCGGATGGTGAACGCAGTTTCTACTACTGGCGTAACGACTCGGCGGCGAAGTACTGGCTGCGCGAAAGCCCGCTTTTGAGCCTGGCAGAAAAGTTCAGCCAACATCAGGTGGTTTACCTCAGTGGCATCAGCCTGGCGATTTTACCCGCTGATTGCCGTGAAAAATTGGTTGAGCTGCTCACACTGTGTCGCAAAGATGGCGTGACCATCGCCTTCGACAACAACTACCGTCCTGCCCTGTGGGAATCTGCCCAGGCTGCGCGCGACATGTACGCCAGTATTCTGCGCTTAACGGATATCGCATTTCTGACCTTTGACGATGAAGTGATGCTTTATGGCGACAGCGCGGAACAGCAGGCAATCGAGCGCACGCAAGGTTTTGGCGTCAAAGAGATCGTGATGAAGCGTGGCGCGGACGAATGCTTTGTCGTGACGTCTGATGATTTTATCGCCGTACCGGCCATCAAAGTGAGCAAAGTGGTAGACACCACCGCCGCCGGTGACTCATTCAGCGCCGGTTATCTGGCCAAACGCCTCACTGGTGGCAGTACCGTCGACTCCGCGGTTTCTGGTCACGCTCTGGCGGGCACCGTTATTCAACATCGTGGGGCAATTATTCCACGCGATGTCATGCCTCTAATTTAAGGATGGAAAAATGAAAACTCTTAACGAGCAACTGCGCGACATTAAAGTCGTTCCGGTGATTGCAATCAAAGACGCAAACAAAGCTGTCAAACTGGCCGAAGTGCTGATTGAAAACGGCCTGCCTTGTGCGGAAGTGACTTTCCGTACTGAGCAAGCAGCGCTGGCCATGAAAAACATGCGCGAAGCATTTCCGGACATGCTGATTGGCGCAGGCACCGTACTGACTACAGCTCAGGTTGATCAGGCGATTGAAGCGGGTGTCGACTTTGTGGTCAGCCCGGGCTTTAACCCGACCACAGTGAAATACTGTCAGCAGCGCGGCGTGACCATCGTCCCTGGCGTCAACAATCCAAGCCTGGTGGAACAAGCGATGGAAATGGGTCTGGATACGCTGAAATTCTTCCCGGCTGAGCCGTCTGGCGGTATCGCTATGCTTAAAGCCCTGACGGCTGTTTACCCGGTCAGCTTTATGCCAACCGGCGGCGTGAGCCCGAGCAACGTGAAGAACTACCTCGCTATTCCAGCGGTGCTGGCGTGTGGCGGAACCTGGATGGTGCCCAACGATCTTATCGACAATGAAAAATGGGACGAACTGGCTGTGTTGGTCAAAGAAGTCGCTGGCATCATCGCTTAACGATTACCGATCCTTTTTCGAGATCAAACCTCTCGACCTTGATTTGTTATCCTGCAACAAAGACTGGTTTTGAGCCGGCAGTCCGTCCATGCCTGCCGGCCCATTGTCAGAACGCATAGGTGTTTGCCCATACTTCGGTATGGGCCTTTTTTTATCCGCGCGCTACGCGAGTAAAGTCCCAACCATCCAGTATGCTGATGTCATCGTAACAAACCGACGCTACCTCGCTCAGTTGCGGCCGCGCCGGAGTGATGCCAGCGCCGCAGCCCTGATTGGCGTATTCCCAAAAGCGTGAGTCTCGGGGGTGAAACCAAATCAGTTGCTGACGAATATCCCGCCCGCTCATCTTGTCCCAGCCATAGATATGATCGCCCATTTGGCAATGCAGAAACGCCGCGTGGCCAATGGCATTAGGATCGGCATATCGCCCATCGCCAAACGTGGTCGTCGGATGCCAGGGGCGGCCCAGCGCGTAACTGCCCGCGGGAACACCGGGCTCTTTCTCCAGACGGCACGCTTTAAACACCAGTCCGAAGCGCTGGGTTATCGGCGTTGATGGCGCGGTGATATATCCCCATTCGCCTTCGGCGACATCGTCCCGGCGACGAGCCAATATCTGACACTGTTTGAACAGGCCGATGCCCTGACCGAAGATGAAATCCACCGTTCCGCTGATATGGCAGTGTTCAAATACGCTGCGGCCACCGCGCAGATACAGGGTGTCCTGAAAACTGCTCAGCGCCACATCCCGAAAATAGGCGCGATCGGCTGCTCGGCCAACCATTAAGGCGACCGCCTGAGTATTGATGATGCGGCTGGGATCGCCCTCGTGTTTGGCCTGATTGGCACGAAAATCAAAACTGTTTTCGATCGTCAAAGCGTGCGCGCAGAAGTCCGGCGCATCCACATACACGGTGCGGCTGCCCGCGGTACTGATGCGAACGCCATTCGCGTCCAACATGCCATTGGCGGTGGCGGCGCGAATTACGGTACTGTCGCGCCCTTCTCCGATCAGAGTGAGATGTGGCCGACGGATCGTCAGCCGTTCGTGATAGACCCCTCGGCGTACAAAGATTGCGTGCGGCGTTTTGCCGTAAGGCACCGCGTCTATCGCTTGTTGAATGGCCCCAAAGTCGCCACTGCCATCCAAGGCGACCACCGCATCATAGTGTCGGCTCAACATGATTCTCTCCTTGGCATCAGTGGAAATAGGCTACCTGTTGATCCAGCGCGCGCGCTGATATTGCCATCTGTTAAGTCGCTGCCTCGCCTGCGACACTGACAAAATGCGCACTGATTCGCCGACTGGTTTCACAAATCTGCCCCACCAGCGGATTGAGAGCCCGGGCCGTCTGCCGGCACCTTGAGTCAATGGCATCATTTCTTTGGTGGGAATGTCTCACCGCTCAGATGAACCTGAGCATGAGAGCTGAAATGAAGAGTAAATGGGAAAAGAAAAAGGGGGCTTACCCCGACAGAAGTAAGCCCCAAAAGGACAGTTAGTCCATGTTTAAGGTTTCCCGAATATGTACGACCTGAGCTTGACTCGGCGGTGCGTCTTTCTCTGCGAGTTGTACCGCTGATTTCAAAGCCTCAAGTGTTTGCAGATCCACCGCTTGTCCCTGCTCGTCCGTAGTGACACCATTGACGATGAAGCGGTTTCCGCGCAGCGTTTCACCGTTGACCACGTCGCTGTACTGACTGGCAACAGAAAAACGGTATGACTGGTTATTGATGAATGAACCTTGTTTTCCTGCCGCTTCGTAAGGGCTCTTACGGAACAGGTAGTTAAAGCGCACGTTATCAATCGCCACGTTGTTTTCCAGCGTCAGCGAGCCCGGGTTAAAGTTGTCGGTAAACCCATCCATATTGTTGCGAAACGCCAGGTTATTTTTCACGATGTGCGCAACTGGCAAGCCTTCTCCTCCCAGTTTGAAACCGTTACCGCGCGTTCCGCCTTTGGCCGCCACGTCCATTGTCTGGCCGTTCATGTAAGAAATCGAATCCAGAATGGTGACCACGCCGTTGGCGCCATCTTCCACTTTGTTGAACAAATCCCAGCCATCATCAATGTTGTGATGCGAGATACAGCGAATGAAGGTGTTGCCATCACCAATCCTCATTTTGGCGGCGAAACCGTCAGCGTTGATCTGCGACTTATCCATGTTGTTGAAGCTTTCACTGTCCGTCACGGTGTTGTAACTCGCCCACAGTGCACGGCCAATTTTCTCCGGTGACGAGATTTGGAAGCCCGTATCCGGCGCGCTATGCGTCACCATGTGTGAGAACTGGTTGTGGCTGCCGTGCACGATGACGCGGGCACCGGCGACTTCAATGTTCGACACATTCCAGTAGCTGGCTTCATGCAGGTAATCGCCCGTAAAACGCACCTTATCGCCTGCCGTTTTCAGCGTTTTCATCGCCTCTGGCGTACCGCTGGCAGAAACGGGCAGAGTCAGACCTGGGTAATCGCCATCTTCCAACACAATGGTACCACCCGGAGGAAGCAGTTCGACTGCCGCGTCCAGTGTCATACGCCCGTTGCTGCCGTTCGGGTTAACACGAATTTCCATCGGATTGGCGAGCGCCACTTTCTCTACCTGATATTGGTAGCTCAGCGGTTGTAGGCTCGGCCCTTCAATCGGCGTGAAGGTGACGTCAAATTGCGTGTTGGCTTGAGTCAGTGTGGTTGGAAAACCAAACATCTCGCCGGCTGATACTGCCTGTTTATCCGCTAACCACAGACCATTTTGTGCCACACTGAATGTGCCGCTGTAGTTAGCACGCGCCTGAACAGTGTAATTCTCGATTGGTGAGCGATCCGCCGAAGCTTGCTGTAGAACTGGGTTGTCGAGTTTTGCGTGATAACGCGGAGCCTCAACCGTGTTGGCTTTAGACAGTGTCAGCTCGACATCGCTCACGGTCATTTTGGCATTACGTGAGGCAAAAAAGCCGACGTACTGATGTTTGCCATCCTGCATTTGCACCAGGTTGGCATTGGCGCCGCTGACTTCCTGAGTTTGTTTCACCACACCATCGTCGTAGCTGACCCAATATCCGCTGTCGGTGCGGGTCAGCGTCATGTGATACGTTTTGCCCGGGCCAAACTCGACGCCTTTGACAAATTCGTCGTGGCTCATGCGGTTGCCCGCCGTTCCCCACGGCTGATAAATGCCTTCGCGGTACGTCGCATCGACATTGACCAGCCCATTGTGTTCTTTCTTATTGGCACGGATCAGGTTCATCACCATGTTCGAGGCAGCCGGAAACTCTTCCAGCCCTTGTGGCTGAGGGTCGAGGCGCGCTTCGCCAACAATATCACGCACCATCAGACCCGCCCCTTCCTGACGGTTAGGCGAAGATCCGGTTTCCGGGCCAAGCTGATCAATCGTCACATTGGCCGATAAAGTGAAGTTCACGTTCGTCGGTAATTGGGTGTAATAGAAAGTACCGCCTTCATGGGAGTTGGCGATCTTGCCGCCACGGCTTTCAATGGTGAACTGCGAGGCGACCAATCCCGGTTGTACGGCTTGCCCGTTGGCCACCACGTGATTGAGGCCGACTTTTTCCGGCAGGATGGTGGAGCCGAAGTTAAGATCGGTAGACTGGCCAAATGTGATCGCCTGCCATACCGCCTGACTGCCGTCGAGATGAGTAACCTGAGAAGAGCAGGCGGTCAGCGCAAACGCGGACGCCAGACACAAAGCAATGGGTGTTTTTTTCATGACAATACCTTCGAAAAGCAAAAGGCTGACTCGGATCCTTCCGGGTCAGCCTTGGAATACAGTGGACAGTGAGGACGTTGAATTTAGAAGCTGTATTTCAGACCGACACGGTAACGAGGCGCGTAATCGTCTTTACCTTCCGCGCTGCCCGCATCAACCGATACCATTGCGAACTCGGCAAATGGACGCCAACCGCTTTCCAGACCGTTGTATTCGGTCGATACACTCACCAGGTTGAGGTAGTTTTCATCGCCTTTGTAGCCAGAGCTTGAGGATTGCTCGAACTTGTATTCCACATCCAGACCGAATTTGAAGTCGCCCGCTTTGTAGCCACTGGTCAGGTTCAGCTGATGGTAATGGCCGTCTGCTTTGCCTGAATCTTCCGTTTTGTTGGCATCGCCATATCGGTAACGCAACGCCACATCCCAGTCGTCAGAGAGTTTTTGCGTCCCTTTCAGGTTGAATTTGTGAGTAATGCCGTTGGTATTGGAATCAGCGCCATAAGCAGGTTGTAGCGTAAAGGTGTCGGTCACTTTGTAGTTGTAGCTCACCACGACTTCATGTCCGGCATCATGCAGTTCACCCAGATCAAAACCTTCGCCTTTCGGGTTTGCCCACTTCACTTCAGCGCTCAGGCCAATACCGTTCTCAAAGCGATGGTCGAGCAGCAAACGATCTTTGTGCTGAGATTCGGCTTTGCCCTTGCCATCTTGAAATTCATGACGGAGGTTAAGGCTGGTCGCCTGAGCCGCAGTGGCAGTCAGTCCGATGAGGATGGCAGAAGTTATAATTTTCACTTTCATAATTGAAACACCGTTTTGTTTTATTGGATTTACAGTTTCATTTTATGAATCAAGTTCCGATAGAAAAGCCAGAAAGAGACAAAATGTGATCAATGAAACCACGTTCCACCTAAAATCAAGAATATATGTGATCAAAGTTGAAATAGTGGTTTATTTTTATAAGTAAATAAAATTCATCTCAATTAATAACTCATGAAAAAGTAAAAAACCTGAAGAAGATAAAATAATAAAATCTCAAAAAATGAAGATTACATTGATTTCAATCAACGCATTTAAACTCACTTCAGGCAGAAAAACCACCCCAAGAAAACACACTAAGTACTTGATATTTATTGAACATCAACAACGAGTTATTACATTTATTCTTTTAAATCAAACAGTTAAATACAGAGCAAACAAACCATTCTACACAAGGATTGAACGATAACTCTGAAATGCGCATCTGAACACCCATGCATCAACAACAAAACGAAACGTTGTTTCACATTTTTATTTTAATTTATTTAAAAATATTATCTTTTGATCACACTTATAGATTCATCGAGTGGAAGTTAACTAGTTATCTGCGTTTAATAAACTCAGAAACCGAGAAGTGACTTCGGAGCGATGCTTTCTACTTTTCGGTGAATAAAAACTAACGAGGACGAGAAAATGTATGAAAGTCGTAAGCTAGGATTGGCGTACCTGTCTCCCTACATCATAGGGTTGATTGTGTTTACCGCCTTTCCTTTTGTTTCGTCATTTTTGATGAGCTTTACCGATTATGACTTGATGACCGCACCCAAATTTGTCGGCATCGAGAACTATCGTTACATGCTCACAGAGGACGATTTATTCTGGAAATCAATGAGCGTCACCTTCGCGTACGTTTTCTTGACCATTCCAGTCAAACTGGCGTTTGCGCTGTTTATTGCCTTTATCCTGAACTTTAAGCTCAAGGGCATCGGCTTTTTCCGCACCGCTTACTATATTCCGTCGATACTCGGCAGCAGCATTGCGATCGCCGTTCTGTGGCGCGCTCTGTTTGCCATTGATGGTGTGTTAAACGGCATGCTGGGCTTTATTGGCATCGACCCGGTCAACTGGCTTGGCGAACCCTCTTTTGCTCTGTTCTCGATCACGCTGCTGCGAGCATGGCAGTTCGGATCAGCGATGGTGATCTTCCTCGCGGCGCTGCAGAACGTGCCGCAATCTCAGTATGAAGCGGCACTGATTGACGGCGCCAGCAAGTGGCAAATGTTCATGAAAGTGACCGTGCCATTGATCACGCCGGTCATTTTCTTCAACTTCATCATGCAAACCACGCAGGCCTTCCAGGAGTTCACGGCGCCTTACGTCGTTACTGGCGGCGGCCCGATGAAGTCGACGTATCTGATCTCACTCTATATCTACGAAACCGCGTTTAAGTTCTTCGACATGGGCTACGGCAGCGCGCTGGCATGGTCGCTGTTTATTGTCGTGGCGATTTTCACTGCCATCACATTCCGTTCATCAAAATACTGGGTGTTTTATTCCGGTGACAAGGGAGGCAAATAACCATGTCTACAACCATCACTGCTCAAAACGAGGCCAGCGAAGTCCGCGCCAGTAACGTCGAGAACGAACGCACACTGCGCCGTGAAAAGATCAACGCCACCATTCGCTACACCGTGTTGATCATCGTCGGCATTATGATGCTCTATCCCTTGCTGTGGATGTTCTCTGCCGCGATGAAACCCAACCATGAAATCTTCTCTTCCATGAGTCTGATTCCCAGCGAATGGAGTCTGGAAGGATTCATCAACGGTTGGAAAACCGGTACCGAGTTTACCTTCGGCCACTACATCATGAACACCTTCTTGTATGTGCTGCCCAAAGTGTTCTTTACCGTGGTCTCCTCCACGATCGTCGCCTACGCCTTTGCCCGCTTTGATATTCCGTGGAAGAAGTTCTGGTTCGCGACCTTGATCGCCACCATTTTGCTGCCTCAGTCGGTACTGCTGATTCCTCAATATCTGATGTTCCGTGAAATGGGTCTGCTTGACAGCTATCTGCCGCTCTATCTGCCACTGGCCTTCGCCACTCAAGGTTTCTTCGTCTTTATGTTGGTGCAGTTCCTGCGCGGCGTTCCAACGGACATGGAAGAAGCGGCGATGATTGACGGCTGTAACTCTTTCCAGGTGTTGTGGTACGTCGTGGTTCCGGTGATCCGCCCGGCCATCATCTCGGTGGCGCTGTTCCAGTTCATGTGGTCGGTGAACGACTTCCTTGGCCCATTGATCTACGTATCGAGCGTCGAGAAGTATCCGATTGCCCTGGCTCTGAAAATGTCTATCGACGTCACTGAAGGCGCGCGATGGAACGAGATTCTGGCCATGGCATCGATCGCCATCATCCCATCGATCATCGTGTTCTTCATGTCTCAGAAATATTTCGTGGAAGGCGTGACCAGCAGCGGCATTAAAGGCTGATTTTGGAATTAAACAAGTTTTGGAGTTAAAACAATGGCTGAAGTCAAATTCAACAAACTGGAAAAAGTCTATTCCAACGGATTCAAAGCCGTGCACGGCATCGATCTGACCATTCGTGACGGAGAGTTTCTGGTGATCGTCGGCCCGTCGGGCTGTGCCAAGTCGACCACGCTGCGCATGCTGGCCGGTTTAGAGAACATCACCGGTGGCGAAGTCACCATCGGCAACAAGATCGTCAACAACCTGCCACCGAAAGATCGTGGCATCGCGATGGTGTTTCAGAACTACGCGCTGTACCCCCACATGACGGTGCGCGAAAACCTCGGCTTTGGCCTCAAGCTGCAAAAGCTGCCGAAGACAGAAATCGACCAACGTGTGAATGAGGCCGCCAAGATCCTGGAGATCGAAGAGCTGCTTGAACGTTTGCCGCGCCAGTTGTCTGGTGGTCAGGCACAACGTGTGGCGGTGGGCCGCGCTATCGTGAAAAAGCCGGACGTCTTCCTGTTCGACGAACCGCTTTCTAACCTCGATGCCAAACTTCGTGCTTCCATGCGTGTGCGTATTTCGGATCTGCACAAACACCTGAAAGCAGAAAACCGTCCGGCGACCGCGGTGTACGTCACGCATGACCAAACCGAAGCCATGACCATGGGCGATCGCATCTGCGTGATGAAACTCGGTGAGATCATGCAAGTCGACACGCCGGAAGCGCTGTACAACAACCCGGTCAATATGTTCGTCGCTGGCTTCATCGGCGCACCAGAAATGAACCTGCGCGACGTCACGCTGGATGACATCGACGGCGAATTAGTGGTGTCGCTGGAAGGCCAACACCTCACTCTGCCTGCGGACAAAGCCGCCAGCATCAAAGCCACTGGTTATCACAAAACCGTACTCGGCATTCGCCCGGACAACATCACACTGGCGCTAACCGACGATATTCCCGAAGGCGTGCAGGCGCTGACCGGTGATGTGATTCGCATGGAAAACATGGGCCACGAAGTGTTTGTCTACTTCCGTGTCGGCAAAGAAGAGTTCACCGCTCGTGTGCCGATCGACGATGTGAAGGCCAAGCTCAACATGGAATTGAAACGCGGTGTGACCTTCATGGTAGACATGAACAAAGCACACATTTTCGATAAAGAAACCGAAAAGAACATCTCGCTAAAAAATAAAATAGCTTGGAGGCTAACCCTATGAACATGAAGAGAACACTGCTATCAACGCTGACTGCGCTCGCGCTCGGTGGCATGGCTGCCAATGCCTACGCGCAAACTGAACTGCGTATGTCCTGGTGGGGTGGCAATGCCCGCCACCAAGCTACCTTGAAAGCGCTGGAAAAATTCCACGAGAAATACCCGGACATCGTCGTCAAAGGGGAATACACCGGTTGGGATGGTCACTTGTCGCGTCTGACCACGCAAATTGCAGGTAATACTGAGCCGGATGTGATGCAAACCAACTGGAACTGGCTGCCCATCTTCTCCCGCGATGGCGGTGGCTTTTACGATATGAACCAGAACAAAGATGCGTTGCAGGTGGCTCAGTTCCCGCAGCAAGCCATCAACATGACCACCGTCGACGGCAAGATCAACGGTCTGCCGGTGAGCATGACTTCTCGCGTGTTCTACTACAACAAAGACATCTGGGCGAAAGCGGGTGTGGGCTATCCGAAAACCTGGGATGACCTGATGAAGGCGGGTCAGGCGTTCCAACAAAACCTCGGCGACGGCTATTACCCACTGGTGATTGAAGCGCGCGATGTGTTCGCGATGAACCGTTCGCTGTTCATTCAGAAACATGGCAAAGACATCATCAGCCACGACACCAACCTGCTGGCGTTCAGCGACAAAGAGATGACCGAATTCTTCCAGTTGTATGTGGATCAGGTTAAAAACCACGTGTTCCCATCAACCAAAGAGTTCGCTTCTTACGGCAAGGGTAACCTGTACGAAATGCGTCCTTGGATTGACGGTCGTTTTGGCGGCCTCTACATGTGGGATACCGCGGTTGAGAAATACGCCGACAACCTACAGCCACCGATGTCGCTGGAGTTAGGTCCCTACCCAATGGAAAACAATGCGGTAGAAGCTGGTCTGCTGGCTCGCCCATCGATGATGTTCTCTATCGGCCGTAACACTAAACACCCGCAAGAAGCGGCGAAACTGGTGAACTTCCTGCTCAACGATCCTGACGGTATCGAAGCACTAGGGCTGACACGCGGCATTCCAATGAGTCAGTCGGGCCTATCGACGCTGCAACAAAGTGGCCACATCGACCCAAGTAGCCTGTCGTTCCTTGGCTATCAGCAGGCGAAAGCGCTGCCTCAGAAAATCATGCCAACCACCTACACCGACAACGCGCAGTTGATGGAACTGTTCAGCGAGGAGATGCAGCATCTTGACTACGGCCAGTCCAGCGTCGAAGAAGCCGCGAAAAACTTCCTGCGTCGCGGTAACCGTGTATTGAAGCGCATGAACTAAGCGTTCACGTGATATCAGCACCTCTTTTCAGGGGTGCTTTTGCAGT
This sequence comes from Vibrio sp. bablab_jr001, assembly GCF_016464285.1. Classification (NCBI taxonomy): domain Bacteria; kingdom Pseudomonadati; phylum Pseudomonadota; class Gammaproteobacteria; order Vibrionales; family Vibrionaceae; genus Vibrio; species Vibrio sp. bablab_jr001. The sequence continues at coordinate 229,938 of NZ_JACDWZ010000046.1, read as the reverse complement.
TTGTGGCGCAGACGTTTTGAGTCGCCATGGGTAAGTCGCTCGCATTGCACAAGCCGCTTACCCCTGTTCGATTCGCTCGAATTCATCATCCGTGGTGACAACGCGGATTCTCTTATTTCCGAACACTAAAATGGAGTGGCACTATGGCTTTCACCCGACATTCGCATCTCCCTTTACTGATGGATTACTATCAGCGCCTGTTGCAACTGGCGACCTCTCCGACCTCGCCGCTGCTGGCCGATGGACTGGATATCCACACCTTGCAGCCAGTGCACTGGACATACCCGGATGGCCAGCGCGTGCCGATGAGCAATTTCGCCAGCCAGCAGAATTTTCTGCGTGGCCTGACCGCGCTCAGCATCCTCACTCAAGACCCAGGCTTTGATCAGCAGGCACGCCATATCACCGCGTATTTTCTCGATCATTATGTCGATGATGCCAGCGGCCTGTTTCACTGGGGCGGCCATCGGTTTATTCATTGGCAGAACGGCAATATTGAAGGCCCGGCCAGCAAAGAGTGCGTACACGAACTCAAACACCATTTTCCGTTCTATGCCTTTTTACATCAGGTCAATCCGGCGAAAACCGAAACTTTTCTCAAAGGGTTCTGGGCTGCGCACGTCTCCGATTGGGAAAAGCTCGACCTCAGCCGTCACGGCGAGTACGGCCAGCCTTTTGCACCCGATCTGTTTGCCCGCCACCAGCCCCAGTCGGTGGTTGACCCAGCGCTCTGGCCTGCACTGCCCGAAACGGTTGGCCTGACATTTGTTAACGCCGCCACCGATCTGATTTACGCCGCCAGTCATTATTTCCACTACACGCAGGATGAACATGCCAAGCGTTGGGCAAAGCATCTTTATCAGCAGTTTGTTTTGGCGCGTCACCCGCAAACGGGCATGCCGGTGTATCAGTTCTCTTCACCATTGCAACGCCAACCGATCCCGGACAACGACACCCTGACCTACTCCTGGTTTGGCGATCGGGCGAAACGTCAGTTCGGCCCGGAATTTGGCGAGATTGCCCGTGAAGCCAATGTGCTGTTTCGCGACAGCTGGCCCGTGGTGGTCGATAATCCGCTGGCCATCCTCGAATGCGCCAAGCTGCTGGATGAGCCGCAGATGCGTCAGTGGGCGATTGACGGCATCACGGCATACTTTGCCCATGCCTGGGATGAAACCCACAACCGAATGATTCCGATGTGGAACAGCGGTGAAGACATGACTGGTTATACGTTTGTGCGCGACGGTTACTATGGTGATAAAGGCACGACGTTGGCCAGACAACCGACCGATCCCGCCTATCTGCTGACGCTGATCCGCGCCAGCCTGCAAAGTGAAGACGCCACGCTGCGTGATCTCACCGTGCGCATGTGGCAACGCTTTGGTTTGGGAGAGCTCGATGCCGCCACTTTGCATGCAACGCATGTGGCTGAGCAGACCACGCTAGCGTCGGCTTATCTGCTCATGGCAATCCTTGAGCTGCACGCCGCCAGTCACGATGAAAGATTGCTGCGTTTAGCCGACGATGTCGCAGAAAATCTGCTGCGCCAGCACTATCATGCCGGCTTCTTCTTACCCGGACCGCTGCACCGTTATGTTCGACTTGATGATCCGCTGCCTTACGCGTTGTTGGCTCTTGAAGCGGCGCATCAGGGAAGGTACGCCGACATTCCTGTGATGATTTCCAAAGGTGGTTACCTGCACGGTGAGCGCCTGGTTGGTGATGCCATCAAAACGGTGTACGACTACGACGTCATTTACAATCAGACCTCAGCGGCCTGAATGCTGTTCTCTTTTATTGATGGAAGTGAATTTTGTCTGACCGTTTTTCTTCAGAAACCGAGCTGGTTGCCAGGCCTGACTCCGAACCGCCTTGCTCCCAAACGCCAGTGCGACGCTGGCGTATACGCTATCGTCACCGCGTATTAATTCAGCGTAGTATTCTGCCTTTTACCTGGCCGATTCTGGTTGAATTGGTCTGCGTAGTGTTGATGGGGATCGTAAGCACCATTCTGGTCAGCCGGATTGGTAAAGATGCCACCGCCGCGGTGGGGATCACCGACAGCGTGACCTACATTATTCTGTCACTACTCACGGCAATCGCACTCGGCGGCTCGGTATTGATTGCTCAGGCCTTTGGTCGCCGGGATCGGCAAAAAGCGCTGTTTGGTGCCAGTCAGGTGATGAACCTCGGCGTGTTGATCAGTGTGGTCTGCTGCGTGGCGATGTTTCTGTTTACCGAGCCTATTCTGGCTGTGGTGGCCTACGGTGCGGAGCCAGAGGTGATAGCGCTTGCCGATCAATACCTCAAGATGATAGCGCTGAGCTATCCGGCACTGGCGATCACGCTCTCAGGCAGTGGCATTTTGCGCGCCGTGGGCAATTCACGCTCGCCCGCAACGACCAATATACTGATGAACATCCTCAATATCGTCATCAGCTACCCGTTGATTTACGGCATTGAAGCGCTGCACTGGAATGGCTTGGGGATGCTGGGCGCCGGGATTGGCATCAGTGCGGCTCGCTGGATTGGGGCGGGAATGATTCTGTTTGTGCTCACTCACAACGGTTCGCTGCGCGTGCCAGCCAATGAATTTCTCAAACCGTTCAGCCGTTCAATCCTCAAAGAAATCTTGGTCATCGGCGTGCCTGCCAGCGTCGAGTCGCTGATGTTTAACATTGGCAAACTCATTACCCAAATCATGGTCGCAGGCATGGGCACGATCGTCATGGCGGGAAACGTGGTCACGTTTTCCGTCCTGCTGTTTGTCAATATTCCCGGGAATGCGCTGGCTATGGCTGCGACGGTGCTGATTGGCAAACGCCTTGGTCAGAACCAGACCCGCACCGCGCGGCTGGAAATGCAACTGATCCTCTGGCTGGCGACCGCAGCGTTGATCGCGCTGGGCATTGTCACCGTGCCATTTGCCCACCAAATTGGCGCGATTTACACCGATGACCCGGCGGTGATTGACGTCGTGGTTAACCTTATCTATCTCAATGCGTTGATGATGCCGATTTGGGCGGCTTCCTTTGTGTTGCCTGCTGCGTTTAAAGGCGCCAAAGACGTGAAGTACAGCATGTGGACGGCAATCCTCAGCATGTGGGGATGCCGGATTGTGCTCGGCTATCTGTTGGGAATCTATGCGCAGTTGGGCATCTACGGGATCTGGCTCGGTATGTTTGCCGACTGGTGGCTGCGCGGTGCCCTCTATTTATATCGTATGCTCAGCCGCCGCTGGCTCAACGTCTATCTCACCAGCCGGGATAACTGAACCCGTTCTGAGCTGACGGCGCCTCGGGACGCCGTCAGTTTTTAATCACTTTCGCACACCAAAGCACACGACTTCGCGTATTCTTAACAAAGAGCTGATGATACCGAAGCCGCTGTGACTCACTCTCATTTCACTCGAACTGCCTTGTTTTTATCACTTCTGATTATCGTAGAACGGTTAGTTTTTCAGTCAGTTAATCACGCTAAAGCGTTGCGGTACAAGCTCTCAGTCAATATGGAGGCGCGCTGACTATGGCAAGAAACTGGAAAGGTCTGTTTATGATTCAGATCACTAAATCATTAAAAATATAAAAATTGAACCATTGTTTCGATTTTTATCACATACCATTTCAAGTTATTCTCATATAATCATCGAAAATTAAAACAGCGTTTCGAGGTTTAACATGCAATACGATTATCTTGTCATTGCAGGCTATTTTGCCCTGATGGTGGCAATCAGCTTGCTGTTCAAAAAGATGGCCAGCAACAGTACCAGTGATTACTTCCGCGGGGGCGGTAAAATGCTCTGGTGGATGGTGGGTGCGACCGCCTTTATGACTCAATTTTCTGCCTGGACATTCACCGGTGCTGCCGGTAAAGCGTTCAGCGATGGTTTCGCCGTCCTCGCCGTCTTTATCGGTAACATGGTGGCGTATGTGTTCGCTTACTTCTACTTTGCTCGCCGCTTCCGTCAGATGCGTGTCGATACCCCAACCGAAGGCGTGAAGCGTCGTTTTGGCGGCGTCAACGAGCAGTTCTTCACTTGGGTGATCATTCCTCTGAGCGTGATCAACGCCGGGGTATGGCTCAACGGCCTGGGTGTGTTTGCCTCTGCGGTATTTGATGCCGACATCGTGACGACCATTTGGGTTACCGGCCTGGCTGTACTGGCAATTTCATTGCTGAGTGGCGCCTGGGGTGTAGTGGCTTCTGACTTCATTCAGACTCTGGTGGTTGCGGTTATCTCTGTCGCATGTGCACTGGTTGCTCTCTACGTGGTGGGTGGCCCGAGCGAAATCGTCAATAACTTCCCTGGCGGTTTCATCATGGGTCCGGATATGAACTATCCGCTACTGCTGGTGTGTACCTTTATCTTCTTTGTGGTGAAACAGCTGCAAAGTATCAACAACATGCAGGAATCTTACCGCTTCCTGAACGCAAAAGACTCGAAAAACGCCAGCAAAGCTGCCCTGTTAGCGCTGGGTATGATGGTGGTTGGCGCGGTGATTTGGTTCATTCCACCTTGGGCTTCTGCCATCCTTTACCCTGATGCGGCAACTCAGTATTCGCAACTGGGCGCGAAAGCGGGTGATGCGGTTTACCTGGTGTTTGCACGTGAAACCATGCCTCTAGGCACCGTGGGTTTGCTGATGGCCGGTCTGTTCGCCGCCACCATGTCTTCGATGGATTCAGCACTGAACCGCAACTCCGGCATCTTCGTTCGCAGCTTCTACGCACCTATCATGCGTAAAGGTCAGGCAACGGATAAAGAGCAGCTGCGCGCAGGGCAAATCGCGTGTCTGGTGAACGGTCTGCTGGTTATTTTCATGGCGCAGTTCTTCAACTCGCTGAAACATCTGAGCCTGTTTGATCTGATGATGCAAGTTGCGACGCTGCTGCAATCTCCGATTCTGGTGCCGCTGTTCCTGGGTATCCTGATTCGCAAAACGCCAAAATGGGCACCATGGGCAACGGTTGTATTCGGTATGCTGGTTTCTTGGTCTGTGGTGGAATTCTTCACCCCGGCAAACGTGGCAAGCTGGTTTGGTATCGATGAACTGACTCGTCGTGAAGCGGGCGAAATGCGCACCATCATCACGATTGCGGCGCACCTGTTCCTGACCGCAGGTTTCTTCTGCCTGACCACACTGTTCTACAAAGAAGAGAACGACTCATACAAAGCGCAAACAGCCGAGTTCTTCAAAGATGTGGACACAGAGTGTGTTGCCGAAGAAGGTCAGGACATCGTTGACCGTATGCAGCGCAACAAGCTGGGCAGTTTGGTGATGTACATGGCGGCGGGTCTGTCACTGATGATTCTGATCCCGAACCCAATGTGGGGACGACTACTGTTCTTGGGTTGTGCGGCGGTGATTGCTTTCGTCGGCTACGCTCTCAAACGCAGCGCCGGGCTGGACACCGTAGTAAAAAAAAGTGTGATTTCTTCTAACTGATTCAATTGAACGTTCACTGCCAGTCCTCGTCGGTTGGCAGTGCCATTTGCGGAGATTATTTATGGCTAAAGGTGATGTAATTCAGCTGGCATTCGAATCATTCATCGACAGCGACACCCAAGTAAAAGTGACTCGTCTGACTCCAACGGATGTGATTTGTCATCGTAACTACTTCTATCAAAAGTGTTTTACCAAAGACGGCAGCAAACTGCTGTTTGCCGGTGACTTTGATGGAACCCGTAACTACTACCTGGTCGATCTGAACACACAACAGGCCAAGCAGCTTACGGAAGGCAAAGGTGACAATACCTTCGGCGGCTTCATCTCTGACGATGATCGTTCTTTCTTCTACGTCAAAAATGAACTGAACCTGATGAAAGTGGACCTCGAAACACTCGAAGAACAGGTCATTTACACCGTCGATGAAGAGTGGAAAGGTTACGGCACCTGGGTGGCGAACTCCGAATGCACGAAACTGGTCGGTATTGAAATCCTCAAGCGTGACTGGCAGCCACTGACCTCGTGGGAAAAGTTTGCTGAGTTTTACCACACCAAACCCACCTGCCGCCTGATCAAAGTCGATATTCAAACTGGTGAACTGGATGTAGTCCATCAGGACAACGCGTGGCTGGGCCACCCGATTTACCGTCCGTTTGACGATTCCACCATTGGCTTCTGCCATGAAGGTCCGCACGATTTGGTCGACGCACGCATGTGGCTGGTGAACGAAGACGGCAGCAATGTTCGCAAGATCAAAGAACACGCACCGGGCGAATCGTGCACTCATGAGTTCTGGATTCCGGATGGCAGCGCCATGGCTTATGTTTCTTACTTTAAAGGCATGACCGAGCGCGTGATTTACAAAGCCAACCCGGACACGCTGGAAAACGAAGAGGTAATGGTGATGCCGCCATGTTCACACCTGATGAGTAACTTCGACGGCTCTCTGATGGTGGGTGACGGCTGTGATGCCCCAGTGGATGTGGCTGACGCGGAAAGTTACGACATCGAAAATGATCCGTTCCTCTACATCCTCAACACCAAAACCAAGCACTACGCCAAGCTGGCCAAACACAGTACATCGTGGGATGTGCTCGATGGTGACCGTCAAATCACTCACCCTCACCCATCTTTCACACCGGGTGATAAGGGCGTGCTGTTTACCAGTGATTTTGAAGGTGTGCCAGCCATTTACATTGCCGACATTCCGGCTGAATTGCATTAAATCCCCCTATGCTCCGATAAGCCTTCGCTCACTGCGAAGGCTTTTTTTTTGTCCGCCCCGATTGCTGCACGGAACTCTCGGCTGGTTTACACTTCTAACTCGCGTAAACCTTAAAACATAACGGAGTCAGGAATGATCGTCACCACCACCCCTCAGGTTGAAGGCAAACGTATCGTGCGCTATTGCGGCGTCATCGCCGGAGAAGCCATTTTAGGCGCCAATATTTTCAAAGATCTGTTTGCTGGCATTCGCGATATCGTGGGTGGCCGTTCAGCAACGTATGAGCATGAATTACAAAAAGCACGCACCATTGCCCTACAAGAGTTGCAAGTGCGCGCCACAGAGCTTGGGGCGAACGCCGTTGTCGGGATTGATCTGGATTACGAAACGTTCGGAAAAACCAACGGCATGTTAATGGTGTCCGTCAGTGGTACAGCGGTAATTGTCGAATAAAGTAAAAAGGCAGCCTTAGCTGCCTTTTCTGTAATAAATAAACCTTCGTTGACTCATAAATATAAATCTAAACTTTAGTATGGCATCGGACCTTCATATTTATCTAAGATCTGTTTTTATTATTAGCTGACTTCTTCCATGCCAATATTACTCTTCGCCCAGATCAACGCCTGCAGACGGTTCTTCGCATTTATTTTCTTAAATACATTGTGCAGGTGAGTCTTCACGGTGTTTTCACTCACGTAAAGTTTATCGGCGATTTCAATATTTGAAGCACCACTGCCAAGCAGTTTAATAATTTGTTGTTCACGGCGAGTCAAACGAGTGTAGACCTGTGACGTCACAGCCGGAGCACCTGCGCGATAGTGCATGATGTACTCCTGAGCCAACTTACGGGTCAGCCACATTTCGTCTTCCAGAATCTTGTTCATGCCTTTGACTAACGCTTCAATATCGTCGTCAGCGAAGAACACACCAGAGAGTTTTTGCCACTTAAACAAAGACTTAGATTCAGCCTCTGGCGGGCAATTGATCACCACCTCTTTGGCCTCCGGGCACGTCATCTGTTTAAACGTGTAGTAATCGCCGAGGGTCTCGCTCTCAATGCATGAATAATCGATGATGATAATTTTGACGTCGTGACACGCAGGATCATTCTCGTGCTGCCACACTTCACTAAACGGTGAAACATCAATCCGAACCGGCAATTTGGATTCTAATGCGTCTTTTAATAATCTCGATTGCATGCATACATCGGAAAGTAATCGTACGTTTAGTCTTTTTCCTTCACTCATTACAAATACTCCTAAGCCCTATGACTGACATAAGTAAAAACTAACCCGAAGGAGGGGGAAGTCAATGCGCCAAATTCGCGAGGAACTATTTATATACGAATAATGCTTATTTTAGTTGAACTAATTCATCAACTTAATTCATTGTCTTATTTATGAGAAGCATTGATAGATTTAATTATATCCATGTATTAGTGAAGCTTAAATAACGACACACATCACACTTAAATAGCCAAATATTAATAATTCAGACAATTAATATCCTATTCGATCCAGCTTCTTTGCCCCAACAACCTAAGGCAAGTTACAGTACATCCAACGTCGCCTTCACTCGCTCCAGCGCCACCATGGTTCTGAACCATTTCACGTTGGGGTTACTGTGAAACAGCTTGTCGCAAATCTCCTGAAAACGTTGCATATTGGGCACCACAAGCACTAAGACAAAATCAGCATTGCCGGTAACGTAGTAGCACTGCTGAACTTCTGGGCCGGAGAAACTTCGCTTGAGAACATCCAGATCGAGCGCATACGTTTTCTCTGCCTGTACTTCAACCACAATCGTGATGACCTGATTGAGTTTGTCCGGGTCCAACACCGCTACATTGGCTTGAATGTAACCATTGTCTTTGAGTTTTTGGATACGCCGCTGAACAGAAGCCGTCGACAAATAAACCGCATCCGCCAACTCGCGCAGCGGGGTTTGGCAGTTACGCTGCAACAATTCCAACAATGCATAATCGTATTTATCTAACGTCATCAGACTCTTCCGGTGAGAAATTTTCTCACTCACGTTATGAATTTCGAGCGCCTTTATCAAGCCTGACGCAATAAAATATCTTCACTTTATTCATAACCCTTTTGTGACCATGCAAAAAACCATGCACACCCCATTAGGCGTCACCCTCAATGTGATTGCCTCTGCCCTCTTTGCGCTGATGTTCGCCTACACCGCTTTATTGCAAGAGCTGAAAGGCGAAGAAATTTATGGCTGGCGAATTCTGCTCACCTTTCCACTGCTCACGCTGTTCATCCTGCTAAGAGGCTATTGGTCTCAGGTCGCCACGTTGTTTCAGCGACTACGAACCGAGCGCTTTTTTTGGTTGTCACGCATCGTATCGTCGTTTCTGATTGGCATTCAGTTGTGGCTGTTTATGTGGGCACCCGTCAATGGTTACGGGCTTTCGGTGTCGCTGGGTTACTTCATTATGCCAATCACCATGGTGGTGGTCGGGCGCTTTGCGTTTAAAGACCGCATGTCGCGCTTTCAGCAGTTAGCTTGTTTGTTTGCATTGGTCGGCGTTATAAACCAACTGGCCATCTCTCAAACATTGTCATGGCCAACGCTCATGGTTTGTTTAGGTTATCCGATCTATTTTTGGCTGCGCTACAAAACCGACACCAACCACATTGGCGGCCTGTGGTTTGACATGATGCTCAGCCTGCCTTTCAGCTTGTACTTCATTTTTCACAGCGGCGATGTGTTGCAAGCATTGAGCGTCAATCTGGATTTGTTGTGGCTTATCTTAGGGTTGGGCGCTATCAGTGCGCTGGCGCTGGCCTTTCAATCGCTGTCGGCACCGCATCTGAATCTAACGCTATTTGGCTTGCTGGTTTATGTCGAACCCGTGTTATTGCTGCTGGTTGCACTGTTGCTCGGCGAAAGCATTTACGCTGGCGAATGGCCAACTTACATCGCCATCTGGCTTGCCGTCGTCGTATTGATGATGGAGGGCGGGCTGAGTCTGCGTAAGTCCAGGACGGTAAAACGCACACCAAGCGACGAACCCATTCGTTCAACTGAGTAAGCTTTGGTATTTGCTTTCTAATGTTTGAAGCGCGAGTTCAAGATTGGGCTCTGGCTTGCTCAGATGAGTTATCAGAGTCATGAAGTAGCAATCAAGCAACACCGGCATTTTTTCGGCTAACGCCGCCGGAAGATTGGCCGTATCAAAAATCGCCTGATTGAAAGATTGGTAGTAGTCCATGTCCCACACCACTTCTTTAAGCAGGGCACGACTCAAATTCACGTTAGCAAAATAGTAGCCGTAATAGGTGCGAGCAAACTGCATCGCCAGCTCACACATATCTTGCGAAGGTTGATTGACTCCTTGTTGCGACAACCGCTCCAGTTGATTCATGACGCCTTCGCGCAGTATGGCCAATTTAGTCTCAAAGTGACTGAAAACCGTTCCATCCGCCACGCCAGCCTGACGCGCTATCTGGCGAGTCGAGGTTTCTTGATATCCCTGAGTTTCAAATAGTTGCCACGCAGCTGCCAGTATTCGCTCTCTCGTTTGCTCTCGCTTACCCATAATCCACTCATCATCATTTCATGCCGTTGCATCATACCTTTCCCTACTCACATTGACAAACTGAGCACGCTCATTTATAAATTGAGCACGCTCAATAAAACGATAATTTGGAGAAAATAATGATAACGATGCTCAAGACCGTGATGCTGACACTCTGCCAATGGTTTGTATTTTTGCCAGGCTTGTTTTGCTTTTCGTACCTGCTAAGGCCGCTGCTGATTGTGGTGTTGGTGCCGGGTGGCCTGCTGCTTTTGGCCGTGATTGGCGGACAAGAAGTCAGAGCGGAAATGAAACAGATGCTTAAAGGAATGATGACGTCGCTTTGACTCAAGCAAACAGCCAGTTTCAATATCGATTGCGCGTAATGAGAGCCCGACTTCGCTGATTTGAATGTCGCACTTTGTCCAATTCACGACGATGCCTGTCCAGTTCTGCGCAGATATCCTGGCGGCGCTTATTTAGCATGAATGTCCGATTTACTTACCCACGGACAAATTCATCATGTTAGATAACCCTGCAGACAAATACCGACCGGCTGCGATCATTCCGTTTCCGCAGCGAACCTGGCCTTCAAAAGTGCTGACGCAGGCGCCGCGTTGGTGCTCCACGGATCTGCGTGACGGCAATCAGGCTCTCGCCAACCCGATGAATAAAGAGAGAAAACTGAAGTTCTTTCACCACTTGGTTGAATGCGGATTCAAAGAGATCGAAGTCGCTTTCCCTTCTGCATCACAAACCGATTTCGATTTTGTGCGCTGCCTGATTGAAGAGCGCCTGATTCCAGACGACGTCACCATTCAGGTCATCACCCAATCGAGAACGGATCTGATTGAGCGCACCGTCGCCGCGCTCAACGGAGCGCCAAAAGCCATCATCCATTTATACAATGCCACCGCACCGCTCTTTCGTGAGCTGGTGTTCGAGCAAGACAAGCAAGCCACATTGGAACTGGCCGTCAAGGGGGTGAGGCAGATTAAGGCCTTGTGCGACGCGCATCCGCAGACGCAGTGGACACTGGAATACTCGCCAGAAACGTTCAACTTCACCGAGCCAGAATTTGCGCTGGAGATTTGCGAAGCCGTTGCCGCTGTCTGGCAACCAAGCCAGCAGCGCCCGCTCATTCTTAACTTGCCCACCACGGTGGAGTGCAACACGCCGAATGTATTCGCCGATCAAATCGAGCACTTCATTCGTACTTTCTCTTGCTTGCAGTTTGTCACCATCAGCGTACATCCGCACAATGACCGCGGCACCGGAGTCGCCAGTGCTGAGCTTGCCATGCTGGCAGGCGCCACTCGTATTGAAGGCTGCTTGTTCGGCAACGGCGAACGGACCGGCAACGCCGATTTGGTGACGATTGCGCTCAATCTGTACTCACAAGGCATCGATCCGCAACTGCGCTTTTCAGACATTCGACGCACGGTAGAAGTCGTCGAAGAGTGCAATGAGCTGCCCGTCCACCCTCGCCATCCCTACGGCGGGCGACTGGTGTTTACTGCATTCTCCGGCTCGCATCAGGACGCGATCAAAAAAGGCTTTGCCCGCCATCACCAAGCGCCACAACCGGTTTGGTCGATCCCTTATTTACCACTCGACCCCATGGATCTGGGTTGCAACTACGAAGAGGTGATTCGGGTCAACAGCCAGTCGGGGAAAAGCGGTGCAGCGTGGTTGCTGCAAGAGAACCACGGCTTGTCGCTCCCCAAAATGCTGCAAGTGGATTTAAGCCAACGCGTGAAACGCCATACTGATCAAACCGGACGCGAAATCTCGCTTGCCGAATTGTGGCAGCTTTTCAGACAAGCCTATGGATTAACGCCATCGCCAGAGATGTGCCTGATGAGTTATCAGAGCCAACCCACACTGGCGGGCCAGAGTATTGAAAGCCGCCTGCGTTTCAATGAGGAAGAGATATTCTGCTCTGGCGTTGGCAACGGTTTACTCTCAGCCATGTTAAACGCACTCACTAAGCAGTTTGGTGTGGCGAGCAACATCGTCTATTACCACGAACACACGCTCGGCTCGCACACGCAGAGCAAGGCGGTGACCTACGTTCAGCTTCAGTCTCAATCGTCGAATGTGAATCACTTTGGCGTGGCGATTGAAGAGGATGCGACCAAGGCATCGCTGCAAGCCTTGATGAATGCCTACGCCAACCTGCTCAAAACACAGAATAGTTAGAGCGCCATTGAGGCCGTATATTCGCTCGGAGACAGCCCGATACGGCTTTTAAACATGGCGCTGAACGCACTCGGGCTGTCGTATCCAATGGCCAGCGCGCTGTCGAGCACACTGTGGCCGCTGGCTAACAGTTCGAGAGCGTGAATCAAGCGTTTCTGGCGCAGCCATTCGGTGAACGTGAGCCCCAGCTCTTGTTGAAATTTGCGCGAAACGGTGCGTTCACTTTGGCTCAAATATTTCGCCGCGTCAGACGCGGTCCAAGGGTGAGCAATGCGTTCAGACACGTGATCACACAGCGTGATTAACCCATCTGAACTTGGATTTGGCAGATAAAAGTCGACTGGTTTGAGTCGGCGCAACTCATCCAGAATCAGCTCAAAAATGCGCTCTTCCCGCGTTCCGGCAATCCGTTCATCGGGCAGAGACACCGCTTCAACAATCAGATATTTCAGTAAAGACGGCACTTCCGACAACACGCAAGTGTTAGGCAAATCAGCTCGTGCCATCGAATCGACAAACAGCGTACGCACTTTGACATTGCCCGTAATTCTGAGGCTGTGGGAAACGCCAGCCGGAATCCACATGCCTTTATTCGCCGTCACCACCCAGGCTCCAGCGGCTGTATCCACCCGAATCACGCCATTTAACGCGTGCAGAAACTGCGCACACTGATGCTCGTGTGCGGCTTCTGTATCACCATGAGTGTAATCGTGAGCGTAAGCCAAAACGGGTGGCCCCAATATTTCGTCGCAGAATTTCATTGTGTGTTCGCTAAAGCCAGCCTCATTAAACGCGGCGGAGAATCACCAGAAAAATCATACTAGCGGTCACACCGTGAGATGCAACTGTCTGGAACGTCTGGCTATTCGGAAAGCAGAGTTTGGTGTTCCACACCCTATCTATCATGGCTAAACAAATCGTCAAACATTAGAAAAGGTAAAAGCGCAACCAAGGGGAAACGCAGTTTAAAGCGCGTAATTAAAATTCGATGAATTAACGCCTCGTTACTGTGAGACAAACGTAAGCCATACTTGAGCGCAGTGAAACTGTCCTGAGGTTGGAGGAGCTCTAAAACAACCTGTTTTCGGCCTGCCCTTATCTCGATATGAATGTATTGAAAATACCGACCAATAGCAGCACACCTATAATAATGGCCAGACCTAGATAGCTTATTTTCATGCGCATTGAGTCGTCGTTTCCAGCCGGAAATTTGCCCAACGTCACCGTTTTTGAAACCGCATATCCAACCGTATAAAAAAACCACCCGACTAATCTAATTTCAAGTAGCAGCATAAACACTCTGCCAAACACTCTGAGCAGCATACTTATAAGATCATCCATTTATTGCTCCATTTTCAATACCAAGCGTAGGGAATAACTATTAACGCCATACTCGTTTATGCTCGTACTCAAAGAAATTGAAGGACTAAACAAGCAATAAACGCTGGTAGACCAGCTATGAAAAAAACTAAGCCAGTCTGGTAGTTCATTCGATAGTGCTCTCGTTCGTCTTTTGCGAAATCATGGCCTTCTACCATTTTGTAGACTTTATCTGTTCTAGTATCATCTAACCGAGTCGTCTTACTATGGATGCCACCTTCCCACATGAGCTTCGCCAAAAACCATATAACGATGACAACAAAGAAAAGAAAGTCGACCAACTGAGTAGTAGCAAAGAATGGAACAAACTGGGCTAGAGCTATAACAACAAGAGCCGCTGAGAGGTTAATTAGAACCAATTTTTTGAGTAAATCGAGCAAAATTACCTCCTAGAGCAGAACGCAGCGTTAAGGGGAGAGTGCCACAAAACCACCGCAAACTAAAAAGGCGACGCGGCATGAATCTCTCTTGAGCGCCTTGCTATACGTTGACCTTGTAGGTTAAGTCTGACACTTCATCACCTGTGATACCTCTGAAACCCCAACAATGAGCAGGTTGCTCTTTGATTGTAATTTCAACATCAATGGGAGCGATGCCTAGACTCGCTTCAATATTATTAAATAGAGCCTTTATTAGAGCCTTCTTGGTTTCGACTTTGCGACCTTCCATCATATTTACTTCTATCACCGTGTAAGCATCAGAACGGCCACTAGGATAGTAGAAATCACTTTTATCGAGAGGGACGAATCTTTGAGCACGCTTATCCTCAGGCAAACCTAAGGCTTGAGTCATCGATTCTTGGATCACATCTGATAAATCAGCTTTTATGGCATTCAAATGCTCTTTAATTCCATATATAACGACCACGATTTCTCCTTAAAACGTATAACGCCCAATTAAGGGGTGAGCAACGCTACCACCCAAACCTAAAGCATTGTGCCACAAACACTAAACTTGAAGTAGAAGCAAAAATACCAAGCGTTGGGAATCCCTCTTAAATTGTTTGTTATGTGCCGTGGTTAGTGTTTTTCACAATCCTTTTTGTCTTTGAACAGATTAGTTAGTGCCGTTGCTTCTGTTCTTTCTAGGTCTTGATAAGCATCGAAAACGTCACCATTTTTGTACCCAAGAAGGAACAGCCCACCTTGAATAATTAGGGTAAAAAATGACACAACTAGAATCAGAAATGGAATGACACCAAACATATCAAGAGACAGTAAAAGTGAAGACAATGCTATAGCCACCACTGAAATCACCACTTTAACCTTGCTGCTAAAAACCATAACACCCTCTAAAATATGAAATTTTAGCCATTCTATAAGTTAATGGTTGCACATAATGTTTGTCGCTTCACGTGAAAGGCACATAACATTTTATTAGTGCACACGATTACTTACCTCATTAAACCAGTAAAAACGCGCATTGTTAAATAATTGTATTTCAACGAAGTCATTACCTATATATTAAATACACCATTCAGGGAAACGAGCATGCGCGTTATCCAAACCTACTATTTACTGGATGAAATACATAAGTAATTAACTCTAAGGTTATTTACTGTGAAGAAAATGAGAACATGCGCACGAATACAGGTTAGCAATCACTAAAAATCCCAAGTTCAAATACAACTCTATAGTTTTAATCAATCTCTGGAAGCTTTTATCAGACGAGGTATATAGATGAGAATTTTTCGGGAGAAAATCCGTTTGTTGCTTCGCCGCAGACAACTGACTAACTCTATGGTGCAGAAATAAGCACATCATGGCAAACCAGAACGTGCTTACCATGATGTTGAGACAGGGATTAGGATGGGAATATTTAGGCTATACGTCGGCGAGCTTACGCTGCTAACGATTAAGTGCGATACAGCACTTTAACAACGTGCCAGCCAAATTTAGTTTTCACCAGTTGAGGGGTGAGGATTTCACCTTGAAAACACGCTTTATCAAACTGTGGCACCATTTGCCCCTGGCGGAATTCGCCCAGGTCGCCACCTTTTTTGCCCGATGGACACAGCGAATATTTCTTGGCCAGAGTCTGAAACTTTGCACCTTTCTTTAGCTGCTGAATGATGTCATCAGCCTGTTCTTTGTGCTTCACCAGAATATGAAGCGCTGCTGCGGTTCTTGCCATATTTGACCCTCAAACGACTTAGTGCGGTAAAAAAGTGGCTTAGTCTATCGGAACTCCGACCGAGTTGCACCCTGCATTGACGACGACATTCTAGCTACAATTTAATGAATCTTTGTTATCGGTCGCTAAAGGAATTGAAACGAAGTTGTATAACTTATTGAACAACTTCTCACTCAATAGTAAAAAAGCGCCGTTACCGTTGCTGATACGATATTTTCGGTTAGTATAGTTACTCATGCGTTTAGATTAAGAATTTCGTTATGGCTAAAACCATTAGTAAGGCAAATCAGTCACAAGGCATGCTGATGTTCACGCTGAACATGCAAAAGCAGTTGTTTGCGATTGGTACACTCAAAGTACGAGAAATCGTTCCTTACTTGCCGATGACTCAAATCCCCTACTCTCACCACCACGTTGTGGGCACTGTGACTATCCGCAATATGACCGTGCCTGTCATCGACATGGCTGCGGCGATTGGTTTTCGTCCGATTGCTCCTCAAGAGTACAAAAACAGCTATCTGATTGTGACGGACTGTCTGCGTACCGTAGTAGCATTCATGGTGCGTGGAATTGAGAAGATCATCGAGTGTGACTGGCGTTCGATTGAATCAGCGCCGCCAACCGCCGGACGCAATGTGTTCGTCACTGGCATCACCCGTTATCAGGAGCAGATTGTTCAACTGCTGGATGTGGAGCTGCTACTGTCAAAAATCTATCCGCAGTATGAATCGACCAAAGTGCCGATGCTGACTGACGTTGAACGTGAACGCTTGAAAGCCCTGAACATTCTGTTGGTTGACGACTCATCGATTGCACGCAAACAACTGGCGGATGCACTGGATCGCATTAATATTCCGTATCAGATCTGCAAAAATGGTCTGGAAGCGGCAGATTTAATGAAAAAGCTGGCTGGCGAAAATCAGGCGATTGATATTTTGGTGAGTGATATTGAAATGCCCGGTCTGGATGGTTATGAGCTGGCGTTTGAAGTGCAGAACGATCCAAAACTCAGCCATGCATACTGTATTTTGCACACTTCTTTGTCGAGTGAGATTTGTGTCGACCGCGCTCATCAGGTGGGTGCGCATGAAGCGCTGGAAAAATTCAATGCAACCGAGCTGATCGAAGCCATGCTACGTGGCGCGAAGAAGCTTGAAGCTCAGCGCCACTCACACGCGTAATGCATTCAGCCTTGCAAGGTCAGGCTTTGCAAGGCTTCTCTATCTGATTTCTTCAGTTTGCTGACCACCAGTTGGTAGGAACGCAGACACAAATCTTCAATCATTCCCGTATCAACATCGCCTTCTAAATCGACCGAAATCCAGTGACGCTTGTTCATATGATAGCCCGGACGAATGGATGAAAACTGACTGGTAAGTACTTCGCCGTCCTGCGGAGTGCATTTTAGTGTCACGAAGTACGGCGCGCGCTCCTGAGAGACATAAGCAAACATTTTTCCGCGAATCTTATACACCAGTGGATCAGGGCCAAACGGATAGCACGCTTCCGACTGGAGCAGAGAATCGAGATAGTCGGTCAGTTGTTGCAAAGTCATCATCACGTACTCCTGAGATTATTCGAAGCTAGAGAGCCAAAATTTCAACAACTGAGTGAGTTGCTGCTGATCGTCACCCGACAATCCTTCCACCAGCTTTTCCTGAATTTTCACATGCTCAATCACCAGCTCATTGACCACGTCTAAACCTTCATCACTGAGCTGAACTTCAATACTGCGACGATCCGCGGTGCTGTGCAAACGGTGAATCAAACCTTTTTGTTCAAGCTTATCAAGGCGATTGGTCATCGCACCGGACGTCAGCATCATCGAAGCAAGCAACTCCGACGGAGTCAGGCGATAAGGTGCTCCCGCTCGCAATAAGGTGGCCAGTACATCGAACTCGCCCATTTTCAAACCGTAGCGCTTATGAACTTCCGCAACGGCAGTTTCCAGGTGTTTGGTCAAACGCATCATGCGTCCCATAATGCTCATCGGTAACGTGTTGAGCTGCGGCCGTTCTTGTTGCCATTGTGACAATACGCGATCAATCGCATCCATCAGTGTGGGTTCTCCGTCTGTGTTTACTGACAAAATACTTTAACATAAAGATACTTTACAAAAAGCATTTCTTACGATAACTTTCTGCTCAGATATCTCAACATAAAGATACTTAACATGAACATTTTAATTGCCATGATACCTGCCTTCTTTTGGGGAACCACCTACGCGGTGACCAAATACACCCTAGCGGACTGGCCTCCGCTACTGCTCGGAGCCATTCGAGCGCTGCCTGCTGGCCTGCTGCTGCTGGCTCTGCGCCCGAGCCTGCCGGAGAAATCCAGTTGGCGTCCACTGCTTACCATTGGCCTGGTCAACATCGCTGCCTTCTTTAGCCTCATTTTCGTGATGGCCCTGACCTTGCCTTCCGCTATTTCAGGTGTGGGCATGGTATCGGTGCCCGTATTCGCGATGTTTTATCACTGGCTGGTCAGTCGTCAGCGTCCATCGTCAATTCAGTTGCTCAGTGGCGCGGCATTGATTGCTTTGGCTTGGTTCTTGTTCGACCCGAAATCGCTCAGCCTCAATCCTTTGGGTTTGATGGCGATGCTGGCCGCCATTCTGTGCATTATCTTCGGCTCAACTCTGACCAAGTCGCTCGGCGGCAAAATCCACTGGTGGACAGTGCTCAGCTGGCAGTTGATCATCGGCGGTGTGGCACTTGGTCTGGCGGCTCTCGTGCATGCCTTTTTCTCGCCTCAGGTCTACATGGAGACACTGACGCACATCAGTACACGTAACATCCTGGGTTTATTGTGGATTGTGCTGCTCAACACAGCGCTCGGCTACGGATTGTACGTATGGCTCTTGCAAAGAATGTCGGTGGTGGATTTCACGTTTGGTGGCATTGCCAACCCGGTCGCCGGGATCGTGTGTGGCGGTTTATTGCTGAATGAGATTTATCGCCCGGATCAATACGCATTGATGGGAGGCATGATTGTGATGTCTTTACTGCCACAAGTGGTTGCTCTGATCCGTCAGCGCCACACTATGCGCGTGGTTTCTCAGCAGTAGTCGTTTTCGACCGGTGTGACGTCACACCGGTCAAGCTTTGATTTAGCGTCACGGCATCGCAATGCGTGCGTTTTATCACAGAGAGCGACGATAGTGAGAAAAACGTTCAGATAAACCACAATTTCAGTCTGTTTTTTGCGGCGCGAAGCCTCGAGATCCGCTAATCTTAGCGCATAGAGTTTAGGTGCCTTTTAGCTTATCCCAAGAATGACTGACGACGACTTTAAAAAATCCACTTCTAACTTAAAGAAGGCCGTTCCGCTGATGATGAAACATCACGTTGCGGCTACTCCTGCGAATTACGCCCTTTGGTACACCTACGTTGACAACACCATTCCTCAGCTCAATCAGGAAATGGATGTTGTGCTGGATAACTTCGGGCTGTGCCCGCCTGCATCCGGCGAATACATGTACAAGCAATACATCGCGACCAAAGCCGAAACCAGTATCGGTGAACTGCGCGCCAACATTGAGCTGCTGGTTAACGAAGTGGCAAGTTCGATGTCGGACACCATGACCGATACCACCGCTTTTGAAACGATTATTGACAGAAGCTTTAATGATCTGGAACGTGTCGAAAAAGAAAATCTGTCGATTGAAGAAGTGATGTCGCTCATCCGTCAGTTGGTCAGTGAATCTCGCGATATTCGCCACTCGACCCGCTTTCTTAACAGCCAGCTGAAAACCGCGAGCCAAGAAATCACGCGCCTCAAGACTCAGCTCGCGGAAGTACAAAAAGACGCGCTGTTTGACACTTTATCAGGGCTATACAATCGACGTGCGTTTGACGATGACATCAGCGCTTTGCTGCACGCACAGCAGCCGATGAGCATTGTGCTGCTCGATATTGACCATTTCAAAACGTATAACGACGATTTCGGTCATCTGTTTGGTGATGCGGTGATCCGTGCAATTGGCAAGCGCCTCCATTCCAGTTGCCGTGAAGGCATTACCGCCTATCGCTTTGGCGGTGAAGAGTTCGCATTGATTGTGCCCAACAAGTCGCTGCGCAGTGCTCGCCAGTTCTCTGATGCGCTGCGCCGTACGATTGAAAAGCTGAGCGTGCGCGATCGCCGCACCAGTATGCAGGTAGGCAACATTACGGCGTCATTTGGTGTCGCAGAGCGCGACCCTACCGATACCGTTGAAACGCTGATCGATCGCGCCGACAAGATGCTCTATGAAGCAAAAAATCTTGGCCGAAACCGTGTGATGCCCATTTAAGTTCAAGGCAGATTTAACATTTGCCATGTGCAAAATAGAAAATCCTCCCAATGGGAGGATTTTTTTATGGAGAGCGTTTCATCAGGATGGCTTTACAAATTAAAGCAGTAGTTCAGGTAGTAATCTTCGCCGCTTTTTGCGGTGTATTCTTTGTCTTCACTGCATGCCTGAGGTTTACCACGTTCATCACCTTTCACCAAACTAATCCAGTGACGCATCGCTGCGGTTGGCGTGGTGTTGTCACCCATCTGTGTGAAAGTGGTACAGGTTTCTAACTGAATATCGTCAATCTCTACCAACTCCACACAGCCCGTGCCTTTCTGGCAACCCAACATCACATCCACATGGCAGCCGTTACCATCACGGAACAGAATCGAACATGGGCTATCTTTGCCACCCGTGAATGCCACAAAGTGTTTCGGATGTTTCAGACCGCTGTGACGTCCATCTTTGAAGTAAGCGAGAACGTGGTGGTAATCAATCACGTAACTGGTCACTTCCTGATGGGAACCTGTTTCCAGCGGGAACAAACGGTCGAGCAGTTGTTTCGCTTTCAGCTGTTTTTCACGTTGCTGGTTTGCGCTGATTGTCTCGACGGCGAAGACTGCTTCAGCGATAAAGGGTTTCTGTTGTTTTTGGATTTCTGTTTTATCGAATGTCAGCATATTCATCGTCTTTCCCTCATGGATAACATTAAATTTCGTCCTAGAGCAAATAATCCAAACTTGCGTTTAATTTTCGTTCAAGTTTGTGACTTGCTTAATTTGTAGACTAGCGGATTTTTAACTACAATTTCACAACAAAAATTTTACAATGTGAATTTTACAAAATGGCCGTGTCAAAAAGCTTAGTCAGACAGTCTCATTTTCTGGGAACGAAAGTGAGAAACCTTAGGAAACGCAACCACTTAACGATGGAAGATCTGTCGGCGCGTTGCATTCGCATTAATCCGGAGTACGCACCCTCGGTTTCTTACTTATCGATGATCGAACGGGGAAAACGGGTTCCGAGCGTCGAAATGTTGGAAGTGATCGCCGAAGTGTTCCAAAAAGATCCGACTTGGTTTCTTGACGACGAGCCAGAACAAGCCGACATCACGCCAGACAAAGGCAACCGCGGCGGTATCAGCGGCATGGCGCTGGAGCCGAGCTTTCTGTTTTCCAATGACATCCTGCAAATTGCGATTCCTGAAATGCTGTCACAAACCGGCATCACGGGTCGCCAGTTCGCCCACCTCCTCATTCGTGCGCATCAGGAAAGCCTGCAAAACCACTTTCCAGATCTGGAACGAGCCGCGGAAGATGTCGGCCTGAAACGCCTGAATCTGGCTGTCGAAGATCTGTTTGATATCGCCAAAAGCCTTGGCCTCAACATTCGTTGGGTACAAAGAACGCCACACGATGTGGTCGACGAACTGGGCGTCAGCGCCAAACAGCTTGTGACCTCGTTCTTTGAGCCGCCAGGCACCATTTATCTCAATGAGATTCTACGCAACTACCCGACGCGGCTTAAATACGATTTGGCGGTGTACATCGGTCACAACGTGCTGCACAGCAAAGACGGTCTCAAGAGTGTACTGTCGGTCGGTCACACTCAGGGTTGGGAAGAGCAGGACACACAACCGACTTCGGAGCTCAACTCTCAGGACATTTTGCAGGCGTGGCGCGACTTCGAATCGAGTTTCTTTGCCGGTGCTTTGCTGTGTCCGAAAGTGCCGTTTCGTCAGTTGCTTGATCGCAACGGCTATGAAATCGACGTGCACAAGAAAGCCGGCGTCTCTCCTTCGGTTGCGATGCGCCGCATGACGGTGGTTTCGCCTTATCCGCACTGGCACTACTTCGACGCGTATGGCGAAGGCAAACTGAAAGCTGTCTATCGTGGCAACGGCATCCCGCTACCATGGGGTAACATGCGCAAAGTGAACGACCCTTGTCAGCACTGGGCGGTATTTCGTCGATTGTCTGAACCGCAGGATGGCAGCTCAGCTCAGATTTCGATTCTCAACGTGGGAGATGAACCCAGAATCTATTGCTGTGAATCGGTGAATATGATTGATCCTGCGGGCAACAACCGAGTGTTGTGTGCCGGGATTGACCTCAACCCGGCGATTGCAGCACAAGGTGGTGATGCCCGCTCGATTGCAGAAGAACTGAAAGCCTCTTGCGTCAGCCAAGGCGGCAGTACCGTGATCCCTCGTCACATCAAAAAAGATCTGCTGACCATTGCCAAGATCCTGAACATCAACTGGATTGAGCGTGGCATTGAAAATGATGCGAGGCTGATTTGTTCACGCGGAGCTGTGTGTCCACGAAAGCCGAGTTGTTATGAGAAATGTGGCGGATAGCAGGCAGAAAAAAAGCCAATCGCAATACTCGCGATTGGCTGATATAGATGTGAACAAGAAGGTTCACTAACAACGTCAGTTGGCTAGGTGACCCTCGGCTTAAAAGGGTCGAACTATACAATGCAGATAGCGTGCCAACTTTTATTTTTACTGAAACACACGCTTTCTGGACAAATTTTCATCAGTTTCATTACAACAGATATCATAATTGAATTGCAATTTGCGAATATATGCAGATTGCAAATGTTATATGGGATTAATTGGCCAGCATGTTAATGCTTATAGAACACCCAGATTCGCCCAATTAATAAGAATTGCAGATCACTCAGAAAGGAAGGTTTCTTGCCTTCAATTTTATGGCCAACAAACTGCGCTATCCACAGCAGTACGAACAGAGCCAGTGACAGCGGCAATAAAGGCAATGCCATCAGTTCCACACTCCAGGCCAACCCGATACAGGCCAGCGTAAAGCCGAGCATCATCAGAAAAACGGTCATGGATAAGCGGTAGTAGAAACCAAGAACCGGCACCGCAACCAGCCAGATACAGTCAACGCGCCATTCCATTAACGGTACCGCAGGCAGCGACCAGATAAGGCCAACAATAGAGAGGTAAATCCCGGGCACGGCCACACGGTGAATTCTTTTGTTGATCGGGTTTTGATGGCTGACAGCATACGCATCCAGCCATTGATTTAGCGTTCGCATTATTCATCCTTGAACAACGGTAGAGGAAGGCTCAGTCAGCGATGTGTCTGACGCCGTTTTACGGCGTACATGCGTTCGTCAGCCAGTTTGAGCATGGCATCGATATTTTCGATGTCCGCGCTATAAATAGCGTGGCCAATACTGATATGTAAATCAATCAGATGCCCTTCGTAAATCACCGGAGTGTGACAGAGTGCGGCGTCTATCGCGCTGACAACGGTTTTAATGTCCTCTTCCACAATCCGCGGCAGCAGCACCAGAAATTCATCGCCGCCGATACGCGCGATCACATCTGAACCACGCAGCACAGATTTCAACCGTTCAGCACACGCGATCAGAACCTTATCACCAGCCGCATGACCATAGGTATCGTTGATGAGTTTGAATTTGTCCAAATCAATATTGAGCAGAGCAAAGCTGTCGTGATTGCCAGATTTCTTGGCGTGGTCAAAGAAACTCTGCATGGTGAACATGAAGTAGCGCCGGTTAGGCAGGTGCGTCAGTGTGTCATGCATTGCGCGGTTGTGTGCCGTGCGATAAAGGCGATAAATCACCACAAACGCAATCGCGAGTAGCGCCATCACCGGATAGCCGACCAAACGCACCAGATTGACTTGATACCAGGGCACGTTGCCCAGCATTTCGTGCTTCTCAGCGGCGGCAATCGCCCAGCTACCATAAGGGAAATGCACGGTCTCTACCGCAAACGCGTTATCAAATGTACTCTGCTTACCGTAGAACAGGTCGCCATTCATGCCGGTGCTGTCGATACCACGAATCGCAAAATCGTAGGTATACACAAACGACTCGATACCCGATGCCAAAAACAGTGATTCCCAGTCCAGTACAATGCTGCACACACCCCAATATTCCTGATTCATCGGCGGGTCAGTAAAAATTGGAATACGCACGATCAACGCCCGCCCGCCCTGTACCAGATTGACTGGGCCAGCAATGAAAATTTGCTTGGCAGTCCGGGCTTTCACGATGGATGCCCATTGGCTGGGTACTGTTCGATAGTCCAGCCCCATGGCGGCTTTGTTCTCGTCGTAGGGGAAGATGTAACTGATGACATCATTCGGTGCGAGACCAATCACTTTGAGGTGTTTACCTTCACGCAGGATGTGGTTGGCTAATTTGTTCCAGTCCCGCACTTTAGAATCAGGGCGCAGAGTGACAAGAGTAGACAGGCTATTCGCCACATAAATATCAGAAAGGATAGAGGCTTCCAGTCGAAAACGGATTAAAGAAAGCTCTTCACGTGCATGAGACTGAAGTCCGTCCCGAATGTACGCTATTTGATGATTGTTGAGCGC
This sequence comes from Vibrio sp. bablab_jr001, assembly GCF_016464285.1. Lineage (NCBI taxonomy): Bacteria > Pseudomonadati > Pseudomonadota > Gammaproteobacteria > Vibrionales > Vibrionaceae > Vibrio > Vibrio sp. bablab_jr001. Next base: position 205,355 of record NZ_JACDWZ010000046.1, on the reverse strand, counting down.
TTCTATCAATCCAATGCTGGAAAGAATAAACACGAAAAAAAGCACACGAATAGACTTTCTCTTGCCTGAGGTTTGACTCATGCAACCCCTCTCTTTGCCTGTCGTCTTTTGCGCCAGGTTCTGGTATTTAGTGTATGGCTTGCCGCTATTTACTTAGCATAACCAAAGTAAGCAACAAATCTATAATTAAATAACAACATTATTGATATAAGTTTATGGAATCTGAAAACTTCAGTCTGTTCGCCGATGAACCACAATGGCTCCCCATCACAGATGGTAAATTGCTGTGGGTCGAACACTTTCTGACTCCGACTCAAGCCGATCATGCATTTTCCGTTCTCACTCAAGAGCTGGACTGGCAACAGGAAGCGATCACGCTGTTTGGCAAGTCGGTATTGCAACCCAGATTGCAAGCCTGGTATGGCGATAAAGCCTATACCTACTCGGGCCTCACCATGCCGCCCAAAGTCTGGACACCCATGCTTGCCGACCTGAAGCAGCGCTGTGAATTGCTGGCTGGTCAGGCGTTCAACTCGGTACTGGCTAACTTATATCGTGACGGCCAAGATTCGATGGGCTGGCATCAGGATAACGAACCCGAACTCGGCCAACAGCCCGTGATCGCTTCACTTTCTCTGGGCGAAACCCGACGTTTTGTTTTACGCCACCTGCACAGCAAAGAGAAATTTGAGCTGCCACTCAGCCACGGCTCTCTGCTGATTATGGCAGGTAATACTCAGCATTTCTGGCAGCACTGCGTGCCCAAAACCGTGCGTACGCTGGAACCGCGCATTAATCTGACCTTTCGCCTAGTACACGGTGACGGATGATGGGCAGAGTCCCATTCCGCCGATTTTTCACACAACACTGACCCATTGCTCACACGAATACCGCCACCTTGGCCTAATGTGTTACGTTATCTTTGGTTAACTCTCGGTTCACTATGTCGTTACGTAAAACCAGTCTGGCGCTCCTGATAAGCAGCGCTCTAATCCTGCCGTTTTCTGGCTTGCAGGCGCAGCCGGAACCCGTTACGGCATCAAACAGTTACACCTATACCGCCGACGTCATTCGCCATACTTACGAAAGCCAGCTGTATACCCTACCCGCATTTAAAGAAGGTCATTACGGCTTACGCATGTACCGACAAACGCTGGATAAGAAATATGCCGCCGCAATCTGGAGTGACATGGCCCGCGTCGCAAGTCGGCTCAACTACTTCGCCGCGGAAGTGAACACGCCAGAGCAGATTTATCTCTATTCTCAGCAAGAGCTGGCAGACTATGCAGACGAAACTGACGAGCGCTCTAAACTGCGATACACCGTGACCAAACATATGCCTGAATATCTTTATCTCGGCATCGATCTGCTCGGTTCGATGGCGCGGGCGAACGAATATGGTCTCAAACACATTGACGATCAGAAGCTGCGCGACGTCATTCGCCGCTATGATTTTCGCAAGTACGCAACGGACAAGCCGATGATTGAAGCTTGGGCAGCGCAGCTGGCGAATCAGGTTTATTGGCTGCGTCAGTTGGGAGAGCAGGATGTGGTCAATGATTTCATTCAGGCATTTCGCGATACCTACCCGGATAACAAAGATGCGGGTTTATCGAATCAGCAGTACGGCAACAAACTTTATGGCATGACGCACATCATTTTCGCCGATTCGGAATACTATCAACACGCCGTCAGCGAAAAACAGTATCAGTGGATATATGACTACTACCGCGCCAATATCGACACCATTTTGCAGCGCGCGAAAGAAGACATCATTGCAGAAGTCGGTATTTCGTTCCTGCTCGCAGGGCTGGAGGACGATCCGGTGGTTGAGAAGACCCGTCAGGCAATTCAGAATGCGGTCAACAAAGACGCAGGCATGGTTCCATCCACTACGGGCAGCACCGATGTATCGGAAGGTGAGCACCGCAACGTGCTGGCAATTATGCTGCTGGACTGGAAGGGTGTGAACGAAGCGCCGACCATTCAACACCAACCCAAAGTATTTAGCAGCCTGCCCTACGGTTTGGTTGCCAACACCCCATCAGAATAAAAAAGGGGCGAAAGCCCCTTTTTTACTACCATGACACCGCTACTCCGCAATCCCACTCAAAACCCTACGAGGCCGAATGTAATCTGTGGCTCGCCGCGTGCCACAGCTTAGGCAGCAGGCTGGTGCTGACGGTCGCCACCACAATGAGCACAAGGCCCAACTGCTGCGCTGCGGTGTAGCTGACATTGAAAAACAGCAGCTGCAACGCCGCGGAAAACAGCAGGTTGGTGAAAATCAGCGGAGCCAACTGAGACCCCGACTCTGCCAGTCGGTAGGCCTTCGCCCGAAAGACCTGAGTATTGATCACCAACAATGAGACCACGACCAGTGTTGCAACCGTGAGCAGCAGGTAACGGTCCATCGATAAGTCGAGCGCAGAATGCCAAGGCACCAGCGTCAACATCGGGAACAACATGGCCGCTGCCATGGTGAAGCTCCAGACATTGATCTCGACCGAACGTAAGCTGCTTTTCGACGCTTTATAGAGGCTCAGCTGTGAACCTGCATTAAATAAGCCCGCGAACAATCCGGCCAGCAATTCCGGCCGCCACTCCATTTGCGTGACATCGCCAGACAGCATCACCACCCCCGTAAAGGTCGCGATTAATCCAGCCACCGTCACCCAAGGCATCCGCACACCAAAAATCAGTTTTTCTAACAACGGAATGAACAAAGGCCCGGTACTGAACAACACCACCCCTTCCACTAACGAGAGATGCTGCAGAGAATAGATAAAACACACCTGACACGCCGCCAGACACACAGCCCGCGCAGCCAGAGGCTTCAACATCGCTCGCTCCGGTATGCGAAAACGGCTGACTGCCAAAAACGCCAACAAAATCAAAGCAGGAACCGCAAAACGCAGAAAGCTTAACAGGCTGATGGGGACAACGGTGGTCAGATATTTGGTCAAAAGCCCCGTGACAGACAAACTGGCCGTCGACGACAACATGAACACTACAGGCAATAGTTTATTAGGCATACAACACTCCTTAACTTGCGCCCTATGTTACGTAAATGACAGCACAAAGAATAACGAGTAATATTGACCAAACCTGTTAGGAAAACTTACACATGCGTAAACTCATCCCACTCAAATCGCTCTACACATTTGTTGCAGTCGCCGAAACAGGCAGCATGACAGAAGCCGCCCAAGTTCTGAGTGTCAGTCATTCAGCGGTCAGCCAGGCGATAAAATCGCTGGAGAGCCAACTTAACCAGCCGCTGTTCAATCGGGTGGGTCGTTCAGTCACACTTAACAGTGCTGGACAAAAATACTACCGTAAAGTGGCCCCGGCGCTGGAACAGATTGTCGATGCCACAGAATCCATGCTGGTGTCGCACAACAGCAATCGCCTGACTCTGAATATGATCAACTCTCTGGCGCTTCACTGGTGGATCCCCCGTGTGCCGACTTTTCAGGCGTTTGCCCCCAACGTGGATATTCGTATTTCAACGTTAACGGGCGCTTTCTCACTTGAGGCAGAAGGGGTCGATGTGGCCTTAATCCACGGTTTTCAGCGGGAGTGGCAGGGGTATTACTGCGAAAAATTGGCCGATGACGAAATCGTACTGGTCTGTCACCCTGAACTATTGAGTGAGCGCAACATGACGACGGAGCAAGTTCTTGAGTGTTATCCCGCAATTGTCGCGGCCAACCCAAGGCGCCAGAGCGACTGGTCGATTTGGTGCGAGGCCAATAAGTTGCCACAACCCAAGCAGCAAAAAAACCTGACCTTTTCCACATCGGCTCAAGCCGTGCAAGCTACGATACGAAAGCTCGGTGTGTTTGTCACTCACCGCCAGTTCGTGCGTGAAGAGATTCAACATGGTCTGCTGATGGAAATTGGCCACAGCACACTCCATCCGGAGCAAGCGTTTTACTTTGCCTGCCCGAAAGACAAGCTCAAACTGGAAAGCGTTTTACTACTGCGTAAGTGGCTAAAACAGGAGTTCAGCCAGGCTCAGTAAAGAATCTTTTGAAAACATTGAATTAGGTCACAGGCTTTTTTTCATACTTTGCTTCAGACAAAAAATTCTTAACTAGACTGTACTCGAGCGGTTTTATATAAAGGATGAGACAGTCATGAACAGTCTGGTGGGACAACAACTTAAAGAGATGGCCAAATTGGGCCGTCTGCGTAAACAAAAAGTTGTCCTGATTAGTTCTATCATCACTGCGTTAGTGCTGAGCCTGAATGGCTATCTGTTGTTGGTTGATAACCAGTTGGTGTACAGCCTGTTTAATCTGGCGTGTGCTGCTGCAGCCATCGCCAATATGATTTACAGCCGCTATCGACGCTCCGCGCATGCTGACCTCATCCTGACCAGTTTGCTGCTTACGCAAGCAATGATGCTTCTGGCACATGGTGACATTGAAGGCAGCAAACTGTTTTGGGTCTACCCGATTGTTGCCACCATCATCTTTATCAACCGTTTCCATACAGGTCTCTTTCTGAGTATCGGTTTTTGCATGCTGTCGATATTGTCGATATACAGCAACCGGCATGCGTCAATAGGGCCTGATACCATGGCGTCTGACTACTTTGTCATCAGCCTGATCTCGCTCACCGCAATCTGCAATACCTCAGCCTATTTCTATTCCAAAGCGGTACGCTACATTCATTTACTTTATCGAGAAGGGATTGAAGAGCTGGCCTATACTGACCAGTTGACCGGCCTTGCCAACCGTTGGAGCTTTGAAAATTGGGCGACCGCAAAACTGGCAGAGCCGCATCCTCACTCACTGATTACCGCACTGGTATTTCTCGATATCGATAACTTCAAAGCCATCAATGACAACTACGGGCATGATGTCGGCGACCGGGTGTTGAAGCATTTCGCCCAGCGACTGAAAAACAACGTGCGCCACAGTGACCGCCGAACGGAGCGCCATGACTACTCAATTGCCCGCTTTGCCGGCGATGAGTTCGTGTTGCTGCTTTATGATGTGAAGTCTTTACAAGATCTCGACAGCATTCTGCACCGCATCAGCCATCTGTTTGAGGAGCCATACAAGGAAGGAGACACGAAATTATTGAACAATCTGACGGTCAGTGCCGGGGCTGCGCTGTTCCCGCTTGATGCGGATAACTTAGAAGAGTTGACGCGCTGTGCTGACAAGGCCATGTACGCAGCGAAACATGGCGGCAAAAACCAATACCGCTACTACCACAACGTCACCACGCACCATGATGAAGAAGCCGAGCAAGAGCTCGCTCAATTCACTCCCGCGAAAAACCAAAGCTAAACATCCATATACATCAGCCACAAAGCGATGATGGCGAATACCACCAGCCAAATGGCGTAACGAGCCGTATTCGGCTTGTTCTCTTTCGGTTTGATCACAGGTCGCATCGCAGCGCGACGTGCTCGTCTCGCCACTTCAACAATCGACGGCTGTTCCTGCTCATGCAGCTCTTCACGCTTCTTCTGCGCACTGTTGGCCGCACGGGTAAAGCGCTGCAACTGGTCCAGCGTCATGTCATCATCCGGGTTGTAGCGCGGATTCTGGTCGGTGTGTTTGGGAAGCACAGCCATCGTGACCTCCTCGTCAATGAATTCATCTGGTTAAAGTATAGACCAACTCAATTAGTCCGTTAGTGGGTCACCTCGCATCTGTCTTGACCGACTGACTTTTGGTATTGTTCAAAATTCTTGAATGACTGCCTCAAATCCGCCCCCTCTTCTTTCGTCAGCACTCAACTACAATTCACTCATGTTCCACCAACGGAGAAGAACAATGAGCAAAGTAAGAGAAATTCGTCAGCTGATCCCGTCGCAAGCGACTTCTGACGGCGATGGCGTGAAAATCCGCCGCCTGGCAGGGTTCAATAATGCGAGCTTCTCACCGTTTCTGATGGTGGATGAACTCAAATCCGACGAACGCAAAGACTACGTGGGTGGATTTCCTCCTCATCCGCATCGCGGTATCGAAACCTTGACCTACATGTTGCAAGGTCATTTTCAGCATCGCGATCATATGGGTAATGTGGGTGAACTGCGCAGCGGTGGTGCACAATGGATGGCGGCAGGACGTGGTGTGATCCACAGCGAAATGCCAATTATGGAAAACGGCGATTTGCACGGTTTCCAGATTTGGATCAACCAACCGGCGCGCGACAAGATGATCCCGGCCAGATATCACGACTTTCAGCCGGAAACCATCACCGAGCATCGCAGCGAAACACTCGGTCTGCTGCGTGTTCTGGCGGGCGATATTCGCGCCAACGGTGAAGCACTGCAAGGTCCGCTGACTCAAACTGGTGTCCCTGCCACCGTTGCCGATTGGCAGGCTGGCCCGGGCAGTGAGCTGACTATTGAAACCGACGAAAACCACAACATGATGCTGTACGCCTACAAAGGCAGCATCAAAGCGGGTGAACGAGTAGTTATGCAAGGCGAAATGGCATTACTGTCCAAAGGAGAGACGGTGTCTCTGGTCGCCAATAATACCAGCGGCGTGCTGATTTTCATCGGTGAACCGATCAACGAACCTGTCGTACATTACGGCCCGTTTGTGATGAACAGCATTCAGGAAATCGAACAAGCGATCAACGATTACAACGCGGGTAAGTTCGAAAGCTATTAATTGATGAGATTTGAGCCCGAATTGGGCTCATCACTGACACAAAAAGCGAATAATCCACTGCCATTCCTTTTTGTCTTTCTGCCACACTCGATGAGTGTGGCATTTTTCATTGTCGGTTTGTTGAATGAGAAACTGAGCAGTTAAAAGGGGTCATTCAACTTTGTAGCCAACACCGTAGATGGTGTGAATCACATCTCCCGAGCAATTCAGCTTTTTACGCAAGTTACGCATATGGCTATCGATGGTTCGGTCGTTAATGATCCGATCATCCGTGTAGCACGTCTGCATCAGCACTTCCCGAGAAAAAATGCGGCTTGGCCGAATCATCATGGTGTGCAGCAAACGAAACTCGACCGGTGTCAGATCAATGCCTTTACCATCAGCAATACATAAAAAACGATCCATATCGAGCGTAATCGTCCCGTAGCTGATCATCCGTTCGTTGCTGTGCTGACCTCCGTTGTTTTTCTGATTCTGAACCCGGCGTAATATGGCGCTGACCCTAGCGACCACCTCGTTGGGTAGAAACGGTTTGCAGACGTAATCATCTGCTCCAATATTCAAACCTTTTAATCTATCCGCTTCATCCACTCGCGCAGTGAGCAAAATGATTGGCACTTCATTCCCCATGGCTCTCAGTTGACTACAAATCGTAAATCCGCTGACTTCCGGTAACATCACGTCAAGAATGACGAAGTCGGGGTTCCCATTGGTGATTTCGGCTACCGCATTTTTTCCTGAAGTGATGATGCGGCATTCGTAATCGTGTTTTGTCAGGTAATCTGACAGTATTTCTGCAATTTTTATTTCGTCTTCTACAACATAGACAAGCGCCATTCTTATTATTCCTGTTTAATCAGTGAATGTTTTGTGGCGTCTTCAGAATCAATTTTTATGGTTTTCTACAGATTCCGATCCGCAATGCAACGGGCAAGCTTAACACTGTTAACATTGTTAACAAAGCCTTGTGAATCAAGGGCTCGACTCACTTAAAAGCGTAATCCAAGTTGCATAGGAATCTATTTTCTTAATAAAAAATGGTGTCTGATCCGCAAAAATGGCTGTGACGCAAACCATTTCCATGCGCACTTTCAGACTTCTGCCACACAAAACACACAATCAGTTTCTTGGCAGTTCCACCAACACATCCAAACCACCACAGTCTGATGGCATGGCTCTTATTGTTCCCTGATGGGCATCAGCGATGTTTTTACAGATAGCAAGCCCCAGTCCGGCCCCGTTGTGCGCGCGATTGCGCGAACTGTCTTCACGATAGAGCGGGTCAAACAGATACTGGCAGTTCGCTAGCGAGACACTCGGCGCTGAATCACTCACTTTGATCACCACGTGCTGCTTGGTCTGATACAACATCACCTGAACCACGCCCGGTGCATCGGTATAGCTCACCGAATTACTGATCAGGTTCTTCATCAATTGCAGTATGCGTGAGCGATCAGCCGACACCATGGCGGACTGGCCAGCAAAGGTCATGGTCAGTCCCTTCTCTTCCGCTTTCCACTGCATGGCATCCACGGCTTCACTGATGACATCAAACAGATCAACACGCGCAAACTCGTAACGCAGACCGCCGATATCCGACAGAGAAAGTTCGTAAATATCCTCAGTAAACTTGCGTAACTGGTCGACTTCTTGCTCGATTGAACGTAAACGTTCCATATCGAACTTGCGTACACCATCTTTGATGGCCTGAATCTCGCCCGTCAGCACAGTGAGTGGTGTGCGCATATCGTGAGAGATGTTAGCCAGCCAGGTTTTGCGTGACAGCATGGAGCTGTGCAGTATGTGCGCCAACTGATTGACATCCCGCATCAGGGTACCGATTTCATCCTTAGAGTCGTCCACCAGATGAATGTCGTAATCCCCGCTCGACATGCGATGAATCGCGCTGATGACTTCACGCGTACGGCGCAGCAGGAAAATCGACAAACCGTATGAGACCATTGAAATAACGATTAGGCTGATCCCTCCCAACCACAAGCTGCGTTCCAACTGAGTCCGCGAAACCTGTGTCTCCATCGTATCTTTGAAATGACGTACCGGAAGACTCTTCAGCCAAGCGACCGTTTTGCCTTCAAAACGCAGCGGCACCCGCACCTCATTCGGCTGATCATTCGTCAGCAATGAAGCACCCGCGATAAAATGACCGTTGAGATCGAACAGCGCCGCACTCGGTGCTCTGGCGCCGGGCAACGGTTTGTTGGGAAACTTATTCAGGTTGGGACCTTGCGGATGTTTCGGAAAACTGGCCAGGATCGCGCTGACCTCATTCTTCGGCATCGCACGAATGTTTTGACCAGACAGCACATACAGATCGACCAACTGAGGTGCCAGCATCTCCAAGCGAGTCTGTTCCAGCGCATTGGTATAATCGAAAAAGCCTTGCTCGTAACTCCAACGAGCCATGATGAGCATGGCCGCGGTTAATGTCAGCATGGTGGTCATCAGCACCAGTTTTAATTTCTGCAGGATATTGAGCCGCTGCCAGATTCTGTTAAACATTACTTCTCCGTTGCGCTAACCGTTTCGCTGGCGGAAGACCACTCCGTCAACGCATCCGACTCCGCGCCTAAATCTAATCTGATAGCCGAGATCCACTTCGCCAATATCGTCTTCACGTCATCCGGCATTCCCCAGTCCGTTGACTTAAGTTCTACCAGTTTCAGTAAGCTATTCACCGTCAGACATTCATCGAGGCTGTCCGGTTCACACAATAAGGTGATACATATCAGCATGGCATAATAATCGTGTTCCAGCCGGGCCAGCGGGCTGGGCGTTGGGTAATGAAAGCTGGGCGTGAACTGCAGCATACCGCGCTCTTTCCATGGTTCACCCACTCGCCGCGCATTGGCAAAGTCCACCAGACAAGCATGCAGAGACGGCAAACAGAGAATGTTGCTGGGTTTAATATCGCCATGCACCACATGCGCTGCATGCAGTTGACCGATATCTTCAAGCAGCGTTGGCAGACTCTGTGACAGCCATTGACGGCGCTGCGTTGTATCCAACGTTTTCCAAAACAGAGCCGCTGGCTGTCCTTCCAGATAGCTGGTGATCAGAACCGTATTGACGGCGTATTTGTTGAGAGACAAAGTTTCGTGAATGGGAATATCGAGATGGCGCAAACGCATCAACCACAACGCTTCCCGTTGCAGCACATAGGCATCTTCCACCGTTTCACCAAATTTCACCCGCCATGCCTGCTGATCATCACGCACCAGCAGGCAGCGGCGCCCCAGCATGATTCGCTCCCCTTGGGGGAGCAAACCATCCAGCCATGTTGGTATCAGGCTACTCATAGTTCGATTGGAATGTTCAGGCCGTCAAAGAAACGGGGGGCAAACGGCTGCTCCGCACTTTTCGACTTAATCTTGAGGCTGACTTCGTTGCTGTCTGACTGATAGCGCCAGGCCACATCATCACTGCCCACCACCGATGCGCTCTGCATCTTGTCTGCGACCCGGAACCAGCTCCATTCACCACTCAGCTTCTCGCGGGTTTCTGCCCCTTTATCATCTTTGGTGATGATGGCGATGTCCTGAGTTTGGTTAGCCGGGATCGGCCAACTGAGCGATTGCCACAGCAGCGGACCATTGCGGTATTCAAACAGTTTGCTGCCTGATTCGAGAGTAAATCCGGTCAGATCCGGCGACATCTTTTCCGCCCGCAGCAAAAACTCGACGCCGACACGCCCATCAATAAACAGGCCACTTTGCATGCGTTTGACCGCATCGCTGAACGGTTGATAAGAATCGGACAACGGCAGCATCTGATTGACGATAAAGCCTTTCAGCTGAGTTTGACGGCCATGCGTCAGGTCAAAGTAGGCAGCGTATTTCTGCGCAAACTCATCAAACTGACCGCCGGATTTAAAGAAATCCGCAAAATCGGCCAACGAGGCATCGAACTCCGCTTTCTTATCAAACGGGTAACGGCCGGCAAAATGACGCACATAGCCGCCGTACAGCACGCTCCAATCGTTATTGATCACCGTTTTCATCGCACTTTGTGCCAATCGGTTAGTCGTTCGCGCCACGCCGCGCATCAATACCGGCAGAACGGGATCATTGTAATCTGCCGCCAGTGTATTGAGCTGGGCCAACGGGTTATTGGAATCGGTGTTTTGCAACTGCGCCAGGAAGTAGCTGCCGCGATCCTGCGTTTCTTTGGACTTCTCTATCCAGTCACGGGTTTGTTGCAACTGTGCCAGCGCAATACTGAGTCGGCTTTGCCCCGCTTCGTTCACCGCCACCAGTTGATGCATCGCCTTGAACGGCGCAGCAATCGATGCACGCACGCGTTCGCTGGTATTGCTGATCGCGGTCACGCTCGGTTCGCCCTCTTCCGTCTGTTGCTCTTTGGCTTCACGGCTCTCTTTTGGCGCGGGTTCGCCTTCTTTCTTCTGGCTCAGGTTGGTATGCACCGCGACCAGATTGTAGAACTGGCTGAGCGGCGAATAGACCGGATCGACCGTCATATCGATCTGTTTGCTGATCTCACCCCATCCAGACACTTCCACCCATCTGATGTTAGCCATCAAATCCTGCCAGTATTTGACGTAATCGCCGATATAGCGTTCACGCAACTGGCGGTTGATGCGGTTCATTTCAGCATCACCGCTGATATTGCCCATCACGCCTTCATAAGATTTGATCGCTTCTGACGCCAGCTGAAAGCCGGTTTCGTTGTACAGATCTTCAAAGCCTTCACGGGTAAACAGATACGGAATCAGATAGCCGGTAAAGCCAGGCTTGAACTCGAACACGTTCTGATAGGACGGATTCAGCTTGGTGCGCATATCCACACGGCGTGAAAAATCCGGGTGCTGCAAAATGTGCTGATAGAGCAGTTCACTGATGTCGTTGGCAGACAGCGACTTACGCACCAGCGCCAGCAGTTCAGGTTCCGATTCCGGCGGCGTGGCCCCACTGCGGAACAGATCTTCGGCCAGCAACTTAAAGCGTTCGAGCAGTGCGACATCGCCTTCCCCTTCCTCTTTGAGCGAAGTCAGGTAGTAATTGACCAACGAATCGACATCATCACGATGTTTGCTATACAGGATCTGATGATAGTTCAGCAGCTCCAGCATTTTCACTTTGTCATCCAGAGAGTTGTAGACAAACAGATCTTTGAGGATGTAATCGCGCATCAGGGTCAGCAGTACGCTGCTCAGCTCTTCATAATACGTTTGGTGGACGAAGCGTCTGATACTCGAATCCGGCAGCCAGTCACTGACATACCAAGGACGATGCTGTTTGTTGTACAGATTGTTGATGTCTCGCAGTTCCGACAAACTGAACACGGGCGATGAGAGATCATCGGCGACAATCGTATCCAGTTTCAGATTCTCTTTGTATTGATTCAGTTTAATCAACGCCTGATTGTCCAAGGACTGCTGATAGTCAAAACTGGCCTTTAACATCCACAAAAAGCCACCAAACAGCAGCAATAAGCCACCAAAAATCGCAACTCGAGAAGCACGGTAACGCCACTCACGTTGACGGTATACACCCACTAATGGCGCTTCTTTAACAATACAGCTGCGAAACAGATTCTTGCCAAACAGGCTCGGGCTGGAGGCGTGTTGCTGCATACCGGCCAGAGATTCAAAGCCGAGATCCGAGGCGTGCATGTAAGTCAAAATATCAGTGGATTCCCCTTCCCCGCCGACGTTGACGAAGAAGAAGCCACGAAAATGCAGCGCAACTTCATCAAACGCATGCTGGCTGAAGGTGAGCGACAAAAAGTCTTCAATGTCGTAGCGCAGAGCAGAGAGCTGGAAAATGCCCGCCACCGAAGAGGCACGAAAATCCGCGTGTAACTGCTGTTTGAGTGATTCGCTGGCCGTGATCGCCAAGCGACGGGTCAAATCGTCAAACGATTCATCAAACCAGTCTTTATCATAGCCTTTACCTTCGTCAGCCGGACGCAGAACACCAAAAGGCTGCTCACGTGCGGCTTCATCCAGCGTCGAGAACAACTCACAGAAATCACGTACGGCGGCCATATTGGTAAACACGCAGTAGGTCGGTAGCGACAATCCGGTACGTTGGTTCAAATCGCTCAGCAGCGTTCGGTACTGCTGGCTGAACTCGCTGGCCGCAATTTCGTTTTTCTGTAGCAGATGATCGAGATCGACTGTGCACAGAACACCATTGAACGCCTGACGATCGCGCTTTTTCATCAGCAGTTCGCATACCACATCCAGGCTTGCCTGACGGGTAGCGAGCGGGAAACTCATATCAACTGACACCAGCACCGCACTGTCGGAGACCCAAAAGCGCACCGCAATCAAGTCATCCGGTACAGGTTCTATGGATTCCACACTCTCAAAGCCCATCTGTTGCAGCCAGCGAACGTCAGAACTCACGTCCGCCGACACATGCACATACCAAGGCACATGATACGGGTTAGAGGTCACCTTACTGTGCTTTTTCCAAATCAGAGCAAAGCGGTTCTTGAGCACACGTTTACGCCACTCGTCGTGCTGCTTGAGGGTTTCATCCACTTTCGGTCGACGCAAGTACGCGTATGTTCCCCATCCCACCAGCGCCAGAAACAGCACAATCAACGCCACTTGCAGAGCCACCGCCCACCACGGCGTCAGCCAGTAAGTACCGGTCAGCCACAACGAGAGACACGTAATCAGTCCAACCAGGAATGTCGCCAGCGTTGAAAAGAGAATGGCTTTTTTCTTATCCATCATGTTGTTTACAACCTAATTGGTGTCAATGAGTAAAAAGGCATCAGAAATCCCCGCACTTTTGGCGGTGGAGAGCGTTTCAGTCGCGGCCGATTTGGTCGCATAATTTTCGCTCACGACCCGATAACGACCGTTAGCCGCTTTTACCTGAGCACTCGGAACGCGAGATTTATAACGGGCAATAAACTTCGCCGCATCACTCGGATTATTAAAACTCGCCAGTTGCACTAACCACTGGCGGTTGGCCGCAGACTTATCGGAGACCGTTGATGCGGTAGGTTCGGCCGCACTATTAACGCTGGCCGTGGTTGGATGCCAACCTTCTGATTTCATGTCCGATGGCGTGCTGTCGTAAACATACTCTTTGTCCTGCACGCTGCCTTTGCTGTAATACGTTTGGGTATACTGAGTCAGTTGGGTAAAGGGCAGCGCCTTTTGCGGCGAGGTCGCCTCATACCAGTAGCGTAAACCGCCCCAAACCAAGGCAGACATGACCACAAACAGCGCCACCGAACGCCACACGCCAACCGGTTTTTTCGGCCGTTTGGCGTGACGAGCGGCAACATCGTCTGCGGCCACTGGCGCCAGACGTTCAGCGGCCGAATACGCCACCGGTTTGGCAAACACCGCCTCTTCCAGACGTTTCATCAGCGCGGTCAGTTGATCCTTGCCTTTGGTGCGATAGCGACCACGAAAGCCCATCTTGAGCATGATGTAGATCAGCTCCAGCAGATCGACCAACAGCACCGGTTGCAACAACGCACGCTCGGCAATGATGTAAAACTGCTCACCGCCGTTTTTGATGTTGAACAGTTCGCTGACCAGCGTTTGATTTTCCCACCCCGCTTCATCGCCCCACGATGAGTGCAGGATCTGTTCATCGATCATCACGGCAAACAAAAAACAGGTTTTGTCCGCCACCGAAGGCGGATAATCCAACGCGGCAATGCGATATTTAAGCTCGGTGATCGCGTGCTTGATGCCAGAACGGAACGTGTAAAGATCCGTCGGGCATTGCATGCGTTTGACCGAGATGATCAGCGACAGCAAGTCCGAACTGACGCGCAGGATACTGTTGTCAAACAGTTGCCCCTGCTGCTGAGCCATGCTGTAGCGCGCATGGTTCTTGAGCATATTGGCGTTACTCAGACGAACGGACTTTGCCGGCTGACTGGACGCAGGCGTCGGATCATTGGCGGCGATCGTGACGGTATCTTCATCGAACAATTGATTCATTGCTTCAACCCAGAGCGTAGAGCTTAATGGAGAGATCCGGCACACGACTGTCGACGTGCAGCGCGATCGGCTCGCGTTTGGTTTTCAGTTGTTGCCAGTACTCATGGGCGGTATCGATTTCGAAATACGCCACATCCGCCTGCGCTTTCAGCTCATTCGGGGCAACCGGTAACACCTGAATCGGCACGCCGGACTGACTGTTGCGCACCAAGTCGGCAATCTGGCTCAAACCACTCAGCGTGCACGCGCTCGGGAAGACCTGCAGCAGCGCTGCGGTACCAATCGACGCATGCACCGCCATGACAAAACGGCGGCCTTCGATCTGATTGAGGTTCGGAATCGACAAACGCAGCAAGCGGCGACGCTCGAACAGGTTGGTATCCCAGCTGAATTCCGTCACGTTGTCGCTCTGGACCATCGACAGTTTCTCGCGCAGTTGGGCAAACACGCCCGCAAAGCCCTGCTTAAGATCATCACGTACCAGCGGTTCCGGCATGGCCGTCATCGCTGGTTTAAAGCTGTCGAGTTCAGCGGAAAAGCTCACCAGCCCTTCGTACAACGCATCGACGCTGGTCTGTGGCTGTTCAAGCGTCAGATGCAGCCATGGCAGCCAGCGGTTTAACGTCTGTAACCACAGAAATTCGCGCATCAGGCTCAGATCACTTTTGGTTTGCTGACCCGCACCAATGCGTTGCACGACACTATTGGCGCGGGCTTGAGTCAGGATGAAAATCTCTTTCAAACGCTCTTTGAGCAGTTGCGAGGCGCCGTAGTGGAGACACGCAGGAATAAAGCTGCGGTCGAGGATGACCTCCCCGTTTTCCTGCCGTTCCAACACTTTCGCCACTGGCAGCAAGGCCAGCCCCGTCACGTCTTCACCTTCGAGTACCAGACGGATATTCGGCTCGGCGAGCTCGGCTTCAATTGCGCTCTGCACCACATCACTGGCATCAAACAGGTTAACCTGTGACACCACGTAACGGCGCTTGTCTGCACGGCTGCCGTACTCATTTTCGCCTTCCACCGACAACGGCAACGCCAGATAGACGCGTTGGTTTAGGGTACCTTCCGGAATATCCAGCAGCAGCTCTTTGACACAATCAAACAGCGTCCCTTCCGGGAAAATCCCCTGGCAATGCACCACACCAAACTTGCCTATCTTAAGGTAA
Source organism: Vibrio sp. bablab_jr001 (assembly GCF_016464285.1). NCBI lineage: Bacteria > Pseudomonadati > Pseudomonadota > Gammaproteobacteria > Vibrionales > Vibrionaceae > Vibrio > Vibrio sp. bablab_jr001. The sequence goes on along the minus strand of NZ_JACDWZ010000046.1, from coordinate 189,585 downwards.
TGATGATCAAGCTCCAGCGCCGAAACACCAAAACCACTGCCCTGTGAAGACAGGGCAACATATTTCTGAATGTACTGATGCGTATGGCGGTCCTGCTGCTGAAAATGCTGCGGGGCAATAAACATGCCCTCTCTCCATACGACTTTACTCTGGTGTTTCAAATGACACTCCTTAAAACACGTTCCACCACGACTTGCTGACCGGTTGAGTCAGCTCAACCTTCTGCTTCGTGATGTGGATATAAACTGGGTACTCTTCGGGATCGCTCACCAGCGCCAGATACGCTTTGGCGGTCGCGGTTTCGTAATGTGCAAATTCGACCAATACGGCGATAAAACGGCTTTGTTGCTGGACATCCAAGGTCAGGTTGCGCAACTCTCCCGGCAGGACAGGCGCGAGTGTCTGCAAATCCACCAGCGAATCGGCCAGCACGCTCTGATCCGCGTTGTACAGGCTGATGAAATCGGCTTTCTGGAAATTGCCGGCATCCTGCAGCTGATACACGCGTACGACCACCGGTCGCGCTTGTTCATCATCAAACACATTGATGTCTTTACTCGCTTCGACCACCAGCGGCACTTTGAGTGTGGGGGCAAACGTGGTGGTTGAACTGCTTGAACTACAAGCACTCAGCACCAACGCGCAGCAGCCGATTGCCGCAAGGCGAATCATGTTCAGCCAGCTCATCGTTTCTCTCTCAGGGCTTCAAATAACAGGGAGGAGAACTGACGGGAAAACTCCCGACGCTCGGTTTTGCGCTGGAACTGTTTCTTATACAGCGCCCAATATTTTTTATCTTTGTTACCCCAGCCAGAAAGATAGTCGTTGAACTCCTCTTCCAGATGGCTCGGGTTGAAATTGTCGAGGAATTTTTCCAGTGTCGATTCGATGCAGGTCATCAGACGTTCACGGTCAATGCCGCCCGCCACGCTCAGTTGTTGCTGTTTGAGCATCGAACTCAGCTGTTCAATGCTGTTTTCCAGTGACTCTATCTGACGATGATCGCTGACCGTCACACTGTGCTGCGTGGCAGTATTGTTATTCTGGAACTGAGTCGCTTCGGGCATCAACACAATCTGTTCGGTGGTGTCTTCACTTTGGCTCTGCTCCAGCACCCAACGCTCATCGTCTTCAAACGGGTCGTAACCATACAGGTCATCGCCCAGCACGTTCTCCGTCGAAAACGGCGTCTCGTCTTGCACCTCATCCTGAATCTCGTCCAGATGCGCAAAACCAAACGTGGTGTCCTGACTGTCATCCAAGACCGAGCTGGCCGCAAACGGCGAATCGGCGGCGCCATTCTGGCTGGCCGTCTTGGTGTCTTCGCTCTGTTGTGGCGCGCGCGTAAACAACGCATCCATATCGCTGACCAATAAGGTGTAGGCCCCAATCACTATCCGGTCACCATCGCTGAGGCGCTGCGATTCGCCTTTGCCCACCAGCACATCGTTGACAAATACGCCGTTGGTACTGCGGTCGATAATTTGGTAGCCGCCTTTCGGATGCGGTTGAATGTCAGCGTGGACACGTGACAGTGTGCGCTGAAAATCCGGCAACTGAATGGTGCACTCAAACGAGCGTCCTAACGTGCCGCCACTGACCGGCAGCGATACCTGACGGCTGCCGATTTGTTCATCTTCAGGAAGGTCGATTATCTGAAAACTGATCGTCATAATCCTGCCTATTTCGTCTCTATACATGCTTGCAGCGAGGTGTTAAATCGCGCTAAAAATCCGGGGTGATCGCTCAAAAACTGTTTGGAGAAATGCACCATCAAATCCTGTTTTTTCTCGCGAACCGTGTGGAAATAGTCGAGCGGTACGCCCGCTTTTTTCATCGCGTCCTGAAACACCAGTTCGTACTCATAAGCCACATCCAGATCGCCTTCGAGCAGCATCTGCAACAATGCATCCGCATCGCGCGGTTTTTTAATCACGTTGTAGCCTTTGCGTTTCAAGCTCAGCCATTTGTTGGTGTTGAACTTAGCGCCAAAACGCAGGGTGTATTTGTTGCTGCCATCATCCAAGTCTGCGGTGATATTCGGCGCGCTAAACCAGGCGAGATATTCCGACACGACAGGAATCGACGCTTCGGCGTACGTCGCGCGCTGTGAGTTCACCGAACCAGAGAAGAAGCCGTTCATCTGGTTAGATTCCACCAAGAGCTGCGCCTTATCCCAGCGCATCACACGAATCTCATAGGGCTGATCCATATCACCCAGCGCACACTTCACCCGGTCCACCGCCAACCCACCGATGCGCCCCTGTTCGTCGACCGTCTGGTACGGCGTCCAGATTTGCGTGGCCAGCAACAGTCGCTCGGCGGCACTGGCTGAAGCACAGAAACCACCCATCAGCAGCGCGTACAACGCGCTGCGAAAATGGGAGCGTAATGTGTGTTTGCCCGGCCCGGTCATACGATATCCAGCAGCAGGGCACCGCCTTGATTGAGATCCGCACTGACCGAAACTTTCTGGATCGGCAGCCCTTCACTCAGGCGCTGAATGCACTCTTCCGCCAAACGTGGCATCAGAGAGCGGTTGATGATTTGCTCCACCGCGCGGCCACCCGTGGTAGGGTCCGTGTTGCGTCCCACGACAAAATCAACGAAGGCCTGATCCCAGATAAACTCGGCCTTGTACTGCTCGTGCAGTTTTTTCGCAATGCGGTTAAGGCTGATCGCGGTGATCTGGCTTAGCTCGTCCTGATTGAGCGGGTAATAAGGCACAATCGTGGTACGGCCGAGGAACGCAGGCTTAAAGTGACGCAGCAGCGCTGGGCGGATTTGCTCCAGCAGATCGTCATTTTCCGGACGTTGTTCGTTGTCATCACACACATCGCAAATCGCCTGATCGGCCGCGTTGGAGGTCATGATGATGATGGTATTTTTGAAATCGACCGTGCGGCCTTCGCTGTCTTTAATATGGCCTTTATCAAAGATTTGGTAGAACAGGTCATGCACACCCGGATGCGCTTTTTCCATCTCATCCAGCAGCAGCACGGTATATGGGTTGCGGCGAATCGCTTCGGTCAGCACGCCGCCTTCACCAAAGCCGACATAACCGGCCGGTGAACCGAGCAGCATGGAAATTTTGTGCTCTTCTTTAAACTCCGTCATGTTAATCACGGTCATGTTGTTTTCGCCGCCGAAGACTTCATCTGCGAGCGCCATCGCCGTTTCGGTTTTGCCGACACCACTCGGGCCACACATCAGAAACACGCCGACAGGTTTACGGCTGTCGGTTAAGCCAGCTCGTGAAATACGGATACTTTTCGCCAGCTCGTTGATCGCAGTTTTCTGGCCAATCACACGGCGGTGGAGCGAGTCTTCCAGCGACAGCAGTGACGCCACTTCTTCTTTGACCATGTTGCCGCTTGGAATGCCCGTCCAGCCAGAGATCACTTCCGCGATCACCTGCGCATCGACCATTGGGAACACCATGGGCTCTTCATCTTGCAGTTGAACCAGCTCGTCCAACTTGCCTTGCAATACTTGCTGGGTTTGAGGGTCCGCCGCTTCGCCAGCATGGAAGCGGGTCTCAATCTCACCGGTCAGCTGTTTGATGTCCGCTACCAGCTCTTTTTCCAGCTCCCAACGTTCCGTCAGCGTGAGAAGTTCTGCTTGCTTGCGCACCACGGTATCTTTGATCGACTGGCGATCAACCGCGCTGCCCACCAGCACTGTGTCTTCATTCTCCAGCGCTTCAAGTTCGCTGTTGAGGTAGCGCAGTTGCTGCTCAAGCGATTCGATCTGCTCCGGTTTGGCGCCCTGCGTCAGCGCAATGCGCGCACAGGCCGTATCCAGCAGACTGATGGCTTTGTCGGGTAACTGACGAGAGGGCAGATAACGGATAGAGAGCTGTACCGCCGCATCCAGCGCGTCCTCACGAATGAACACACCGTGGTGACGACGTAGCGACTGTGCCACGCCGCGCAGCATTTGCAACGCATCGTCCGCACTTGGTTCTTCCACTTTGACGACCTGAAAACGACGGGTCAATGCGGGATCTTTTTCAAAGTACTTTTTGTATTCCGCCCAGGTTGTCGCAGCCATAGAGCGGAACTCGCCACGAGCCAGCGCAGGTTTCAGCAGGTTAGCCGCATCATTCTGACCCGCTGCGCCACCCGCCCCAATCAGCGTGTGTGCTTCATCGATAAAGACAATGATTGGCGTCGGTGAGTTTTTCACTTCGTTGATGACATCTTTCAGGCGGTTTTCAAACTCGCCCTTGATGCTCGCACCAGCCTGCAACAGACCCAGGTCCAGCGTATGAATTTCCACGCCCTGAATTGCTGGCGGGACTTCACCGCTGACGACGCGCAGCGCCAAACCTTCAACCACCGCGGTTTTACCCACCCCCGGTTCACCGACCAAAATCGGGTTGTTCTGACGTTTACGACACAAGATATCAATCGCCAGACGCACTTCGCTGTTACGACCCGAAATCGGATCAATTTTGCCCTCACGAGCCTGTTGCGTCAGGTTGACGGTGTATTTATCCAGCGCGCCACCTGCGACCGGACCACTGTGGCCACTGGCAGCAGGCGCAGAAGAAGAACCCGCCTGAACGGTTTGCAACTGCGTAATCTGAGCAGACAACGCTTCCTGAGACACCTCTTTCAAACTCTCCAGTGCCAGTTTCTTCACGCCAAAACTGTCGGTTTGAGTCAGTACCAACAGCAGATGCAGGCTGCTGACCTGCCCCTGAGAGAAATTGACCGACGCCTGCAACCAAGCTTCTTCCAGCAGCGAGCTCAATGCACTGCTGATCGCAGGTTGGCTGGCAGAGCCTTTCGTCAGGCGTTCAATACGTGCAGTCAGTTCGGCCATCAGGCGGTTCGCATCGATGTGCTGTTTATTGACGAACGCCATCAGATGCGTTTCTTTGGACAACAGCAGTTGCACCAACCAGTGTTCAATTTCAATGGCGGCCACCGTTTGTGTCATCGCAGCACCGGCTGCTTCTTCCAGTGATGCTTTCAGCTCCGGGGCCAGTTTACTGACCAGGTTGCCCAGTTTTACCTGTGACATAGACGTTCTCCGATTGTAATAATATTTTCCGATAATCCGCAGCGCGACGCTGCGGGGAAAGACAGCTGGCTTCGCCTAGGCGAACGCCTCCAGCCACGGCCGATATCACCGGGGCGTTGATGTATTCACGTTTCACATACAGGTACAGGCGTGTTTCCAGACTTTCACGCAGGTAAGACTGCACCAGAGATTTCAGTGAACGGGCAAAATGACGATTGCGCTCTAAGCCAATAAATTCATTGCGGTTGCGCGGCGTGATCCAGATTTCCAGCGTTTGGTAGGCCTGATTGCCCTGACGGCCCATGACCATGCCACGGCCAAGACGGTGGTTCTGACCACTGTGACCGCCGATACGGGTTTGGTCCTGATTGCGAATGCGATAAACCGCCGAAGGCACCACTTTGGGGGTGATATCGAGGTCGAAATAGTCACACAGAAGGCGCTTGAGTTGCGCCAGATTGCGGTTGCGGGACGCGAGAGCCAGACCATAGCGCAGCACACTTTGATCGACTTTCTGGCCGCGCTGCATAGGCAGCGAGAACATACAGGCCAGCGCCTGCTTCTGAGTCAGGCGTGACAGCGCATAACGAGACGCCGCTTCGCGCTCCTCTCTCAGGATCAGGTTCGCCGCGCTTTCCACATAGGCTTTGAGTTCGTAATAACGCTGGTTAAACACATCCAGAAAACGTTGTAACGCGCGATCATCCTGATGCAGGCTATGCAGCATCTCTGCATAGAGATAATCGGGAATGACTCCTTTGCAGCCGGACAACGCTTCCAAGCCGAGCTGAACACGCACTTCGTCATGATCTTTTTCGATACGCGTGACTTCAGTCGGCGCGCCATGCGGCATCGGATCCGATTGCAAACGCACCGACAGCGACTCTTGTTGGCTGATGGCCTGCAACAGACGAATCACCTGCACGAAATCAAATTCATGCGGGTGAGTCAGCAAATGCTGTTTGACGGTCTGGCGCGAGCTCAGAGACATAGCTGACTCCCGTGCGTTTTTTCAAAATGAATACCAGCCTCGTCACTACCAAACCGCTCCACACTGACCTGGACGAAACGGTCAAAACTGCAATATTGGCGGAAATAGGCATTCAGCACTTCGCTGACCACGGCAAAGTTGCTGTCGAGCAGTTCATCATCGATCAGGATCATCACCTCGGTGCCGGACGCAAAAATGCTGCGGCCATTGATCGTCAGTGGCGCGACCACGTGGTTGTAGGCCACTTTTTTAATCGCATCCGCGACGGCGCACTGCGCGCTGTTACTGCACAAACGCAGCACGTCCTGCAGCATTCGGGTCGGGTCTTCGTTCTGAATCAACCCGGAAAAGTTCGCGTTGAGCATTGCCACAAAGCGCCAGCTCAGCTGATTGTCCAGTGGCGGGTATTGCGGCGCGGTCGGCGTTTTCAGCAGTTTCAGATCGCCCGGTAGATCAATCGCAGCCAGCGATTCCATCACCTCATTCGCCGGGATGAGGCACGGCAAACGGCCGTTACACACGTGCAAACGCAGCGACAGCACCACCGACTCCTGAGCCGGTTGCAGCTCGGTATAACTGACGGAAATGTCCATCTGACGGCGGCCACGCTCGTCCCAGAACTGATGAATCTGCCAACGCGGTGACTCATCATCAAGCCAGTATCCGCCTTCGTAGTTCGGACTCAGCGGCACTTCGCCCGTCGGCAGCACTTCGTTGACTTCGCCCACACTGACCACCGTCAGTTCGTTGTTGGCACGCGTGTCCGCGACAACCGGCATCGACAGGCGCGTGAAGTCGTAGCGAATCGGATCGCCATACTGAGCGTAGAGATTAATCACCGGCGCGGTATTGAGCGCCAACACGTCACGACTGAACAGGCGCAGATATTCCGCCGGCAGTTGACGCACAAAGAAGTTGAGCGTGACGCGATTGGCGTCAAAACTCATCAGTTCCTTGCCAAGATCAGCAATCCGCAAGTAGGCCGCTTTATCCGGGTAAGCAAAGTAGTCACGCAGCAGGTCGAAGCCACCCAAGTGGTTGCCATATTGAGGCAGCCAGTGAAAATCGGGATCGGCCACGCGGGATTTCAACCGCGTCGCGTCGACGACACGTTGCTGACCAGATGCATCAAATACCGACAACACTTCGGTATTGAGCAGCAGCATGTCAACCAGACCACGGGCGCTGTTTTCAAACCCGCGCACATAGAAATCAAAATGTTGCAGCGATAACTGCGAAAACAAAACGGAAGGATCGCTGCACGCCAGCTCGACCTGAATCACCGCTTCTGCACGGCGCAGTCCGGCTGGCGTCGGGAAATTAAACGGCGCCGACTCGGCACGCAACGCCGCAATCACATACGGCTCAATCGTCAATGCCTGCGCCAGCGTAAAGCGGCACTCGGCGTCATTCACTTCCACCGCCACTTCCGAGCCTTGCGGCAACACCACCGCTTCGGTCACTGCGTTGTCTTCAAGGTTGAGCGACAGCGGCGCATAACTCGGCACAATTTGCAGATAGCCGGGATACAGGACGTGAAACAGATCCTGCAGGATCTCGGGGAACTGCTCATCCATGCGTTTTTCAGTTTTCGCGGTCAGCAGCGCCACCGCATCAATCAGGCGACTGATATTCGGGTCTTCCTGACTGCTCTGATTCAAACGCATCGACGAAGCGTGTTCGGGAAAGTCTTTGCCAAACCCATCCAGCGCACGACGAATGTAGGTGAGCTCGCGCTCGAAATAACTCAATAATTGATCAGACAACTTCTTGTCCCTCCATACGGGCGGTCTGGCTGGACAGACTGATATTGGAATCAAACAGGAACACGTGCTCGCCGTTGGCGGTTTTCACCTTGGCCATCAACGAAAAACGCATCACGTTTTTGCCCGGCTGGCTCTCTTCGACAAAGACGCTCACTTCTGACAGGCGCGGCTCAAAGGTTCTGACCCACTTTTCCATCGAACGGGCAAACTGATCTTTGTTGATCTGGCTGCTGATACTGTGTGCGCAGTCCAGACCGAAGCAAAAGTTGGAGGCTTCGACGGCCGAAAAGCCTTTTGGCAGCGCCATCATCGGCGCTTCAGAATTGAGCAGCGCCGTCAACTGGTAGCGTACCGAATCGAGCAGCTCATGATTGCTGCTGCCGCTTTTATCGAGAAATGTGCGCCAGAAACTCATACCAGACCTCCGGCAAATCTTGGTTCTCTTTCCGGACCGAGGTCCGTCGACAGCAGCACTTCGCCGCACACGTTGTCGAACTGGTACTGCGGCTGAACGAACACGTCACAGGTATAGCGACCATGTTGACCATCGATTTCACGCACCTCAACCCGGCCTTTACTGAGCGGATACTTGGCCAACGTCGCTTCATCGGCGTTAAACAGGTTGCTGGAATACTTATCCAGCCAACGGTTGAGGTAGGTTTCACACTCTTCTGCGGTTTGGAAGTTACCGATCATGCTGCGGATCTGCACTTTGAGATAATGCGCAATGCGGCAGATCATGAGCGTGGTTTGGATCTGGCCCATCACCGACTCGGTATCGTCTTTCGCTTCACTCCAGATGGAGTTGTTGCCGCGAAAGAAATATTTGTCCGTGGTCAGGCTGTGACAGAGCGGAATGAAGCCTTCGTCGGCGTAAAACGTGCCCATCTCGGTGATCAAACGGATATCGGGAGTGGGTCTGAGTGTGGCACTGACGCCTGCGCCGCCCGGCGGCACATTGCCGAGCGAGCCATAATATTTGTCCTGCCAGCGCGACTTCATAAATCCAAACCAGTTGATGCGATTGAATTCACGAATCGCAACCGAGGCAAACAGATACGCCGCGCTGCCCCACAAACCTGCCGGATTCGCGCTGTATTCCCGAAATTGAATGGCGCTGCTGGCGCTGCGGCCATACGCTTCGCGCAGGCGAATCTTCGGCACCACCAAACCAATAAAACGGGCGGAAGACAAACGTCTCACCCGCTGCCAGGCCACAAATTCCGGACCGTGTAATATTTTCTTTACCCGTTCAATGTCTGAAAACCAGTCGGCACCTGATTCGCCAAAAAAGTCATCCGACGGAGAGAGAATAAACGGACAAAGACAAAGATCACCCAGTTGAGACAATAGCTCTAAGGTGTAGAGGTCATCGTAGTCACCATCAAGACTCATCGACAACGCATGATCCACCACCACCATACCAAATGGCTGACCACCGGAGGTATTGAGCTCGCGGTTACCAATCAGGTTATAGAGGGATGTGCGTCGCAACGAAACAGCGGTGTTGAGTTCCTGGGAGAGATCCTCCCAGGACATATTTCTGATTTTAATCTGCACTTTCTGGTAGTTCACCGGCAGAGACACTAAGGCCTCGACCCCTTTCCAGGACGCTTCGAGGCGAGAAAAATCAGGATGATGAATGACGACTGACAGCTGACGCGACATGCGGTCATCAATCTCTGCAATCAAACGCAGCAATGATGCCAACAGCACCTCACGATTACTCAACATCTGTGGGTCGAGTTTCAACAGTTGCGCCAACGCCTGAGGCAGAAAATCTTCCGCCTCAGGGTTTAGCTGGCAAAACGCGTGTTGAAAATCAGCATCAAACATAGCATTCATCTCAGCAGTCAATCTGGCCTTAGCCTGGAATCTTAGTAACCATACGTACAGACGTGGTTAGCTCTTCCAGTTGTAGCCATGGACGCAGATGCGCCACTGCTGAATAAGCGCCCGGACGACCCGGTTGCTCCACCACTTGAATACGAGATTCACACAGAGGCGTTTTAGAACGTTCTGCATTGCCCACCGCACCTGAGTTGGTGTACTGATCAATCCAGGTTTGCAGATCTTTCTGCACGTCCGCCGCTTCCAGATTTGAACCCAGCATGTCGCGGCCCATCACTTTCAGGTAATGTGCGATACGGCTACTGGCCATGATGTAAGGCAGACGGGCAGAAATTGCCGCGTTACCCGTTGCATCAGGGTCGGTGTACGTTTTTGGTTTCTGCGCAGTTTGGCTGCCAATAAACACGCCGTAGTTGGTGTTCTTGTAGTGCACCAGAGGCAGGAAGCCCAGATCGCTCAACTCTTTTTCACGCTCGTCGGTCAGGTTGACTTCAATCGGACACTGCTGCATCAAGTCGCCTGCTTCTGACTTGTAAGTCAGGTTTGGCAGGTTCTCGACTTTACCGCCGTTGTCCAGACCACGAATTGCCGTACACCAGCCGAACTGAGTGTGCGCCTGAGTCATTTTCAGGCCCAGTTCGTAAGCTGCGTTTGACCACACCAGTTGCGCATTGTTTTTTGGCTTCGGATTGCCATCCGCGTCGGTTGCCAGTTCTTCGTATGCGAACGATTTGGTGCCCAGACCTTTGTCGCCGTATGGCAGACGTGCCAGAGTCTGAGGCAGTGTCAGCACGACGTAGCGTGAATCATCGCTTTCGCGGAAGGCATTCCATGATGCGTAGGCTGGCGAGTCAAAACCAGACGCAACGGGTTTACCCTCGTTGAAGGTTTCAAACGAGTCAAACTCAAACATTTCCGGGTTCGCCGCCGCGATAAATGGCGCGTGGCTTGCCGCTGCGGTTTCGCCCATGTAACGCATCAGCGCCACATCTTCATCTTTGTGTGAGAAGGTGTAGTCGCCAATCAGCGCACCGTAAGGTTCACCACCCGCCGTGCCGAATTCTTTCTGATACAGCGCATCAAACAGCGGGCTGCGGTCAACCGCAGGTGCGTCTTCAAATTGCTCAATCAGTTCATCTTTGGTGAAGTCCACCAGCTTGATCTTGAGAGACTGACCCGTTTCACTTTCAGTGACGAGCTTGTTCAGACCACGCCATGAACCTTCCAGACGACGGAAATCATCCTGCTGCATGATTGCAGACAGCTGACGAGACATCTGCTTGTCGATTTCCGCGATCGCATTTTCGATGGTTTTCGTCAGGTTTTTGTCCCAAGTGACGGTCCCGCTCAGCGCTTGTTCAGCCAGAACGGAAAACAGTTCCTTGGTTTGATCAGCCGGAGTCTGGTTGGTCGCGGCAATCGCGCGATCCAGCAGGCTGAGTGACTCGGTACCAGCTTCAGGGCTAACCTGATTCTCTAACTCAGTACTCATTACTCTTCTCCTTTCGTCTCAAGGCCCAGTTCGCTTGACAGCGCGTTGATCTGGTCTGCGCTTTGCAATACTTCTTTGAGCAGTTTTTCCAGATCACGTGAACGGTCAGCCTTGGACAGCAAGGTTTTCAGTTGCTGGCGTGTTTCAGCCAGTTTCTTCAGTGGATCAACTTGCTCGATCAGCGCATCAGGCTGAAAATCCTTCATTGAGGAGAAGGACAACGCAGCCTCAAATTGGCTGCCGTCATCAACCAGCGTATTGTCCACTTTCAGCTTAAGTTCTGGACCGATGCGGTTCAGAACAGCGTCAAAGTTGTCTTTATCGATTTGGTAGAACGTGCGATCTTCCAACTCTTCCCTGTCTTCTTTGTGCGCCGAAAAATCCCCGATCACACCGACGACAAACGGAAGTTCTTTTGTTTCAACGGCACCATTCGTTTCAACGTCGTAAGTAATACTGACCCGGTTTTTGCTGACACGTTTATGCTGAGAATTTAAAGCCACGTTGTGTCTCCTTCCTTGCTAAATTAAGCTGCTTTCGACTCTAATTTGCCTGTAGTACAGTCAAACTTCACAGTGTCGCCTTTCTCGATCTTGCCGCCTGCGCTTTCTTGGTAGTAAACCTTAGTCAGCGTGGTGTAAGTCATGGCAAAGTCTTCCACTGGCAGGTTGCCGTCCGAACCGTGGATGTTGTAGCTCGCGATACGTGCCTTCTCCAGAGTCAGAACCATGTATGGCTCAGAACCAGCACCATCACGAGATGGTTTGGTCAGCAGAATTTCAACTGTTTTACCTTCTGCACCTGGTGCAAACAGGAACGTCGTCAGGTGAGGTGAAGCACCGTCAGAGTTACGCGTAACCGACACTGCATCCAGAGATACCATGCCTTTGTCTGCGTTGTTTGCGTTGCCCACATCCACGCTCACACCGCGGTTTGCACCCCAGTTCATGGTGTCGATAGCAAAGAAACCTTTCTTGCCGCCAATGTCGCCGATCGTCGCTGCACCTTTGATATTGTCCAGTCCGTCAATGCGCATGTAGATAGATGCCATAGTTATTCCTCTTTCGTTTTCCGTTTGTCATAGGTGTTATGACGGTTGAGTACCGTTACGAGTAAGTAACAAATACCGTTTAAGTAACGACGACTTCGTCGGATTACTCATTGTTATTCGGTTCCCCACCCAATTGAGAGTGAGTGAACACTACCATTCAATCGCTGACAGACCGCTCTCGCTGCCGTTTGCCGTCGATGAAGTTGGGGATACCGAAGGCGCAGCCTCCGGCATCGTAATTTGTGGTGCTGAAGCAACGGGTGCCGCTGCACGGCTTGCCTGATGCTGCGCGCTTTCCAGACCTGCCAATTGTTCAATGCGTTGCTGCACTGCGTTGTTGTCGCCGACCAACTCTTCCAACAGTTCAGGAAGAGACATGCCACCCCAGCGAATCGCACGTTTCAGCAGCAGATATATAGGGCTGTGGGGTTCGGTGGCGAGAAAGTAGTCCGCAATGCGTTGCAGTTCGGCAAATGCCTGTTCACGTGACGCCAGCGCATCCTGAGACACAACAGGTACCGCCACCGACGCCGCAGTTTGCGTCATGACAGGCGCTGTTTGTGACTGACCCTGCGTTGGCTGATGGGCAGATTCAGTTGATGCAGAGTGAACGGTGGCCATGGTTTGCTCAGGCACCGTTTGTGGTGTTTCCGCGTCAGCCATCGCCGCGTCCAGAGGCCAACGGGCAAATTGATCGCCCACCAGAAAATGAATCGCATTGATCAGGCGTTCGACCGCCTCTTTCACAAAGCGAAAATTAATCGACTGGGTACCGGCCGCCGCACATTTCTGCTGCAGGGTCTTTTCCAGAGCAAGAAGAGCATCTTTACTTGCACCGAGTGCCAGAATGCGCGCTTCCACTTCCGCCTTCTCACGAGAAAAATCCGCCAGCGCGACCGCTTTCAACTGCGGCAACGAACCCGATTTTTCTGCCGCAAAGAAACGGCCATAATCAATGTCGCCGACCAGAGGCAGCATTTGCAGCGGCATGTACAGCAAGCCACTTTCTGCGGAATCGCCAACCAGTTGCAGCAGCGGCTTCACGCGGTGTTCCGCCACTTCTTTGAATTGTTCGGCGTCGCTGTCTGCTCTGCGTTTGTTCTCCGGCAGTGTTGGCTGGAGTGAGTCCCAGAAACTCTCGATCATCTGCTCCAGCGTATGGAGCGCCTGCGCCAATGACTCGAAAGGCGAAGCAGAGAAGAGCTGGGCCATGGTGAACCAGGAGTAAATTTCGACATCTTTGGACTGCTCAGTCAGACAGCTTTCACACAGTTTGGCCAGAGCATCCCAGTTCTCCGCGTTGGTATGGACCACCACCGCGTCCTGCATCGCATCCGGTGTTTCCACCAGTTGGCGGAACGAGGATTGTGCGACGTTGAATGCATTCCGATACGTGCGATACAAGGTGCGATTATCCTTGAGATATTCGCCACTCGGTTGTTCATCAGATATCGGGTTGAGCAGATGTTCAAACATATCGGTTCCTAACCTTTTCTATCGTCTGCGAATCAACGCTTAGCGTGGAAACTTGACGCCAAACCCGTGACACCTGGCAAATTCTGAAACTTAGTAAATTTGCTCCAGATAAAGCTCGACAGGTATGCAATCGCCCACGCTTGAGCGCCCTGCAAGCTGATGTTAGGCGTGCCACTTTTCAGCGACAACGCAAAGGCCTGACCACCACGGATCACCAGTGGACGCGTGCCGTTGGCAAACACGTTGTGCTCCGTGACGGTTTTCGTGCGGTTGGTCTTTGGGTCGAGCTTTTGCGTTTCGCGCGTATCGAGAAGACGCAGCTCTCGGGTCAAAAATTTGGACAGAATTTCGCAAGCCAGCAGCACATTTTGATCACCTTCGGCCATGCTGCGGCAGTGAGTAATCGACGTGCGCAACTTGTCACCGATTTTGCCTTTGATGTCGCCGCCGACCGTGATGACGCAGTCGTCGTTATCCCAAACAAAACGTTGCTCGCCTTGGATATAAGCCAAACGCGTCAGATTGTAGAAAGCGTGTCCGTAGGCTTTACCGCGCGACATTTGCGATACGTTCAACTGCAGCTCAACAATGTGCGGAATGGTCCGGCCTTTGAAATCAATATCCATCGCCAGAAAGAACTTCACATCTTTGTACACATCTTCAATATTCTTGGCCCACAGATCCTTTACCGCAGGGGTTCGGTCAAATTGTGGTTTCTTCAATGCGGTAAATTCATCGGTGGTGTAGATGAAATCCCGAAACGCCAGCATCTGCGCTATGGTGCTGAACACGATGGTGGCTCGTGCGATGTCTTTGACTTCCAACGGTGTTTTCACCCCTGCACCAGTGATATCTGTGGTCGTATCATCCCAATTCGTAATGCCACATTTTTCCGCAATACGTTGACGGGTTTTCAACGGACCTCGCGAGTAGGTAATGCGTTTGCCAGACTCGTTGTTGACCTTCTGGGTCAAGTTTTGCATGAACGAATTTAGCTTTTGGTTGGCCAATTTGGCCTGCTCGACCAGTTCTTCAATCTGGCCACGCTTGTCATAAGTGCTGGTAAATGTCGTCTGAGAGATACGATCTCCCCAGGTGTAAGTACTTGGCATAACGATTCCTATTTTTCTTGTCGCCTTTTCAGGCCGTCCGAGTTCCGATGGATTAACCGATCAATACAGTTGCCGCTCCGGCCACAATCGCACCGCCGTGGCTGGTGCTGTCGCCCAGCCGTGCCGCCGGTGTGCTGTTGATCAGCACCGTGGTACTGCCCGCCGCAATGGTGTCGGGTGGCCCGACACAGGTAATTGAATCGCCCACCACCGCAGCAGGCAGGCTGCCTATCAGTACGGTTGCCACGCTCGGTCCAATAATCGGGCCACCAACGTGGGGCACACTCCCTGTCGCCATCGAACAGGTATGCATGTCGGTGAGTCTGGCTGCGCACATGCCCATTACATTGGTTCTCCGTTTGCTGAGCCGTTACCACCCTCGGCTAAGTCACGGGCCATACGAAAGACATTGCGGTAAAAGGTTTTATTGCCTTTCCACTCGGGAACCACGGCAGCGGTGTTGATCGCCCCGGCGACCGCTTTGGCATACAAAAACTCCGCCGGCATCACAATCGGGTTGCCCAATGGTGCGATACTGCCCGTGCCGCTCCAGAACACCGCTTGTCCCAACCAGCGAGGCGCGCGATCATTAGCCAGTGACTTGATTTCACTTTCAATCCGGCGACGCAGCGCTTCATTGGGTTCCATCACCCAGCGCATGCAGTCATCAATCAGCTTTTGCTCTTTCGGATGCCAATCTTCATGGCGCGCTTTTAACGCCAACGCCGTCCACCAGATCGCTTCTCGCATCGGCAGGGCGTGAGCCAGAAAATGAGTCAGGTCAACGTTGAGCCCCGCCTCTTCCAGCACGGTCATGGCCGCTTGTGGCGTATCCTGCAGTTCAATTAAATCCATCGCATCGTCAGATAACTTGGTACGTTTCACGACACTGGACGCTGCCGGATAAGGAATCTTTTTCATCATGTTTAGTTCACCATCACCAATGCGCCGCTGATGGACGCCTGACCATCAGAACTCAGTTCCGCCGTCGCACTGCCCGACACTGTCGCGGTGACATCTGCGCTCAGTGTCGCGTTGAGGCCAGACACGGTGGCCGAACTGCTGGCCGACGCGGTAAAGCTGCTGCCCGCACTCAGAGACATCGAACTGCCCGACGACGCACTCAGAGAACCATCGGAATCGAGACTGATCGAATCACCCGATTGGCTGATGTCGCCACCCGACAGGGAAATGGCAGAATCCGCGGTTAACGCGATGGTGCTGCTGGAAATCTCAATCTTGTCGCTGCTCATCACAATGCTGCTGTCACCCACTTTTAAGGTCAGTGAATCACTGCCCGTGATGGTGATGTCTTTGCCGTCTTGCGTGATCGACTCCGTCACGGTCAGCGCATACGATTTTTCCGTCGTCAGCGTGATGCCCTCTTTGGCCGACAGGCTGTGTGACTGTTCAATCGTTTCCGTCAGGTTCTTGGTGACCGCCAAGGTCATTTCTCCACCCACGGTTTCACTGTGATCGTTCACGACTTCACTGGTGAAATCCTTGGCGGCGTGCAGATACAGCAGCTCATTGTCTTTCTTGTCGTCGAAACGCAGTTCGTTTGACTCGCCCGCCAGCTTGGTTTTCACGCCACTTTCAGTGGTGTTTTCCGTTGGGTATGGCGGAGTGTTGGTCGAGTTATAGACACTCGCCACCACCACGGGCTGATCCGGATCGCCGTTGATGAAACTCACCAGCACTTCCTGACCCGCACGTGGCAGGAATTGCATGCCGTAGCCGCTACCGGCCATGCCTTGAGCGACGCGAACCCAGCAACTGGTTTTGTCGCCAGTTTCGTCATCCCAATGGAATTTGATCCGCACGCGACCAGACGTATCACTGGCAGGTTCACTCTCAGTACTGCCCGCCACAACCGCAGATTGCAGGCCGTGTAATACGGGCCGAGCTTTCGCCGGCGGATAGAACACCTGATCTTCTGGCACACACACCAACTCAGCCTGCGCGCTGAACGCATTGCCTTTTTGGTTTTCAAACTGGTAATGCAGCTCGGTCACCAAATAATTGCCTTCTTCGGCACTGTCTGAATGCGCCGCCAGTTTCAGATACTGACCGACACACAAATCTGCCGATTGTGTCTTGGCGTTAACACGGTCATAACCAGAATCAAGCTGACCACGCTGCAGCGTGCCAAGGGTTGAGGTCAGGCTACTGAAATCATTGGTGATCGATGCCGTCGGATAACGGTACTCTTTGAGTTTGGTGTTACCGGAGACAGAGTAGCCCGACGCCTTGGCGCCGCTGGTCACCACTTTCGATTGTGAGTAGTCGTAACCGGCAATTTCCAGTGAGGCGCTGTGAAACGCATACTCACGCTGCCACGTATCTAACACATCGTAATCACCCGATGGTACGGCGGCGTAATCCAGCGTCGCCATGTCGCTTTGTTCAAACGACATCTGCGCTTCCTGCAGATAGAGTTTTGCCGCGTTGGCATCTTTGCCGAAGTAAAAATGCACGCCATCTTCGGCGAGTAAGCGCGTGACAAACTCAAAATCCGACTCACCGAACTGAACGCAATATTCACGACTGGTCGATGGCATGCTGTTGACGGTGTACTTACCGCTAAAGCCCAGCTCATCGAAAATGGACGTCACGATGTCCTGCGCGGTTGACTCCTGAAATACGCGGCACTGGCGTGAATGCTTGAGCAGGAACAGCCATGGCTGAACGGTCAGTTTGATGCCGTAGTAACTTGAATCAATCCGTTGCGACTGAGCCTGAGCTTTCACCACATAGCCTTGGTACTGACGCAGGCTGGTGCGCGAATCGCCAATCACGTTGTAGACATAGCAACTGACTTCAGTGCCAATCCAATCCGCAGGCGAAGAATCCGACACGATGATGTCGGCTTGCCACTCATAGTGCTGGTTGATCTGCTCAGTCACACTCAGGGTTGAAGCCACAAACTCATTGCCGTTGGCATCCTGAACCACCAGATAGCTGCCTTGCGCATCAATCAATTCATTCATCTGCGACGCCTCTTAATGCCGTGTCTTTGCGGTCAGTCATCATTGAGCCTGCTCCTGCTGCACATTGACCAGATCGGCAAATCGCAGTAGCTGAATGGGCGGAAACAGTGACATTTTGCGGGCAACATCCATATTGATGGTGATGGCGTAGTTGCTCAGTTCAGCAATCGGTAAATCACCCGGCTTGGCATCATCAAACAAAATCTTGCTCGCTTGGTTGGCGGCCAACTGCCCCACACGGTAATACTTGTTGGACACCGAAATCAGCGCCGACGAATTCGTCACCATCGAGTCATAAGCGCTCGCGACGGGCAAACCGTATTTCATCGCGGCTTGTGTAAAACTGTCGCTGTTCGCCAAGTTGTACGAGCTGGATCCGACGTACACAACGTCGACACCCTGCTCGGCAAGGTGCTGCATTTTCTCGTCAAACTGGTTCGGTAGTGGCTTGCCCGCTTTATCCAGCGCATAGGTCTCGGTATACACCGCAAAGCCCATCGATTCTGAAAGCTGCTTGAGCTCCTGCGTGTTCAGTACAGAGTTAAGCTCGGCCGTCGAATAGACCACGCCGACTTTAGTCACCGGGAAATATTCACGCATGGCGCGAATCTGAGTGTCTTCGCTGATGCGGTTGCGAATGCCCGCCACCATTGGGCGACCCGTTTTATCGGCGGCGGCACTGATGTCTGCGCCGACCGGGTCAGCGACAACCATGAACATCACCGGAATATCGCCCAGCTTGGTTTGTTCGCCGAGTTCAGCGCGCGTGCCGATCATAGCTTTACTCACGCTGGTGCCCCAGGTCACCACTAAATCCGGCGACATAGCTTTGGCTTCGTCCAGAAGATCCGCCAGTTTGCTGGTGTCGCGCTGCGCATCGCGCACAATGACATCAACCGGCAAGCCATTATTTTTAAGGTAATCCTGAAAGCCCTGACACGACTCTTCGCATCCGCGCCAAACCGTCATCAGTACCGTTTTGTGTTCTTCAGCCGCCAGCGTTTGTGCAGAAACCAACAGCAACAGACCCGAAAGAATGGATTTCATAGTTCGGCCTCCATGCCGCGACGGCGCGCGGGCATGTTCAGGAAGAGAATCATCATCACACCGCAGAAAATAATGCCGCACCCAACAATCGCCATCGCAGCGCCGAAGTCGTACACCGCCAGCAGCGAAGCAACAATAACCGGGCCAAGCACGCTACCAATACGTTCCGCGGTACGCAGCACGCCCAGCACTTCCGTGCGGCCAACTTCAGGCGTGTCTTCCGACGCTTCCAGCGCACACGCGATCAGGGGGGCTTTCAGAATGGAGTGCGCAATACCCATCAGTGT
Source organism: Vibrio sp. bablab_jr001 (assembly GCF_016464285.1). Taxonomy (NCBI): domain Bacteria; kingdom Pseudomonadati; phylum Pseudomonadota; class Gammaproteobacteria; order Vibrionales; family Vibrionaceae; genus Vibrio; species Vibrio sp. bablab_jr001. The sequence continues at coordinate 170,491 of NZ_JACDWZ010000046.1, read as the reverse complement.
CACCGCCATCAGCATTTTGATGATGGACGCTTCGCCATAGAGCGACACCAGAATGCCACCCGACAGAATGGTGCCGAGCACGATCAGTTCACGCATCTTCTTGGTGCGGTCAGCAATGCCGGACGCAATCGGGCTGAGCGGAATGATCACCAAAGAGTAAATCATCATGATGCGGCCAATTTCAGACTGGCTGGCATCAAGTGACACCAGATACAGCGGCACGGTGAAGTAAAGAAAACCGGTCAGGACGATTTTGGCTGGAATCGCGCAGCACACGGTCACGGCCACAAAGCGGGCATTTTTTGCCAGTAGTTTGATACTGCCTTTCTTTGCGCCCTGCTTTTTGCCATCGTTGACGCTGCCCGAGAACATGCGCCACGCCAGCAGACCGGCAAACGCGGCCAGCGCAGCAGAAATCAGAAACACAGGTTGATAACCAATACGGTCAGCAATGATGCCGCCCAGTGCCGTTCCACACATGGTGGCCGTCATCAGCACGCCGACAAAGATTGACATGCCTTTGGCGCGGTTTTCCGAGGTGACCACCGCAGCGATGTAGCTCTGACAACTGATGGTGATCACCGCGTAACCGAGTGCGGTTACGCCGCGCGCCATCACGATGTCCATACTGTTGGTCGCAAAGGCGCAGCCAAAGTAGCCACCAATCGCCGGGATCAATCCCAACAGGAACAGGCGTTTCTGGCCCCAACGATCCACCCACTTTGCGGCGAAAGGCGTACACGCAGCGATCACAAACATGAAGACCGAAATCGGCAGGCCCAGCATCACATCTTTGGAGATCCAGGAAGAAGGCTCATAGAATTCTTCAACGAACAGCGGCATGAATGATTTTTGCAGCTCTTCGGCAAACGAGAACACAAACAGCGGAATACGCGCATCGACAATGTCGCCTTTTCTCATGCCCAGTCGGTTTTGCAGGCGAAAACGTTCTGCAATCGATTTAAGACGGTTTTGCAGCTCTAGCGCACTTTCGCTGTTGAGCAACCCGAACAAGCGGCTGAAGCGGCTTTGCAGTTCACGTGAATCCTGATTGAGGCGGTCAGCAAATGTGCCGATGGTGCCGTGGGTCGCCACACTCTCGTTGACGGAGAAGTCACCTTTCACCTGACGCTTGAGGATCGATTCTGACTCTTCCAGCGGGCCGGAGATGTAGAACATCACCACGACCATGACGACCTCGAAACAGACCAGCAGCACGGCCACCAGCACAATAGCGATATCAAAGAAAATATCCGTCAGTTGCGACTGAACGTAAGTTGCGCTCAGGCCGACATACACGCGGCCAGCGGTTTGACCAGACGTATCAATATCAAGGCGGAACACATCACTTTGCGGTGAGTTGCCCAGAAACGACGATTCAAACAGTAGTGGCAGCTCTTTCACCACCACGCTAAAACGATCGAGTAGTGACGCGCCGAGATACTGAGTCGATGATTTTTCAAACGTCTTGTCGTCGGCCAGATCCAAATTGGACACTTCGCCCGCTTTGTACAGCACAGTATCGCCTTGAGTCACTGCGACAAACGTCAGCTCAGGGTACTTATCCAGTGAATCTTTCAGGTAGGCATCCATACCGCGAATCTGGTCGAATGGCACGCCCGCATCAACCGCCGTGGTCAGATCATCATGCACACTCTGCGCAATGGCATTGGCTTTCTTCAGCAGCTCAGGTTTCACCGAAAAGTTGAATTCCACCAGCGTGTAAACCGCGCTCAGTCCCGAGGCAATAAAGGCGCTCAGAATCGTAATCAGAATCAGACGGCGGTTAATAAAACTGGCCATACTTTTGGCTTTGTTCATGAACGAACCTCAGTGTTTTGAGTCGATGGCTGACTGGCCGTCAGGTCCTGAAGCTTTTCCAGCTCTTCAGAAACCAGTGACTTCATCTTTTCGCTTTGCTTAATTTGCTCTGCCAGACTTTGGGTCATCTGACCTTGCGGGATCTGTTCAAGACGCTTTTGATCACCAGTGGAGTAACCGTGGATGAGCTTAATGACGTTGGTGACATCACCAAAACCAATACGGATGATGAAAAACACCAGCAACGACGCGAGCAGGAAAATCACCACAGTGGCTTCCAGCAGGTGCAAACGCACCAACGCGTAAACACCAAACAGGGCGGATTTGTTGTAGACGATGACAATGCTGCCAGCGAACGCACCGAAGCTGTCGTAAATTTGCAGGCCACTGTAGAGTTCTGAGTCGTCGCTCAGCGTCCACCTTGGCTCACTGGACTTAAGGGCGCGGCGAACCACGTCTTCAGGCAAGCTTTGTACAGGGCTATCGTCAGCATAAGACTGCACCAACGGTTTGCCATGTTGATCAATCAATGCCACCGCAACCACATTCGGTTCACGAACACGGGCTTGCTCAATTTGTTGTTTGAGGTTTTTAGCGGACTGATAGGGAATACCGAGACGTTCGACCCTTTCCACCGAATTGGCGAGTGAGGAGGAGATCACTTCCAGTTTTGAAGACACCACGTGCGACATCAGGCTGTCGAACTTCATGTAGTTCATTAAGTACAGCAAACTGAGTACGGAAAGGAGGATCACCCAAACGGTAATCACCAACCGTAGATGCACTTCAAAGAAAGCTCTCATATATACAGTTACCCAACCAATATATTGTTATTCACTTATTCACAAGCGAGATACTAGATTGGGAATTTGCATAAATTGTGCAGCTTGCGATTTTTCTCACTCAGAGTGAACTCAGATCACAAAAAAATATCGTTTTTGCCGAATTATTGATCATAAATTAGTATTATCTTATAAATTAAAATCTAAATTAATATTTCTTAAATTACTAATATTTAAAGGAATTTTTTAGAATATTAGGCTGCGTTATTGATAGGAATATATTGAAGGTTGCGGAGAGAAATCATCAGTGAATATGTGGCTTTCTCATTGAGGAATAATAGCCAATATAAATGTAAGGATATAAAAGCAGCCCTACTCCTTTTGCTAAATCAAAGCGATTCATCAACAAAACTATCGATAAGTACAGCACACTCCATACGCCACCTTTAGCGGTGAATCTGCCACTACGACACTTTTGCCTGAAACATTGGACAATAAAAAGCGCCACACTTAACCAGTGGGGCGCTCTTGAATTTACTGGGCGAAAAAATCGCGCTTACAGATATTCGCACAAATATGCAGTCGCAACGGCTACCTGCAGATCAAAAGAGGAATTACCTTCCACTTCAAACGCTTCACCTGAGTTGAACGTTACCCAGTCTGCATCAGTCGCGCGTTTAATGGTCAACGCACCTTTCACAACGGTCATGCGCTCTGGTGCACCTGTACCGAAGGTGTATTCGCCCGGCGCCATAACGCCGACGGTGATTTCGTTACTATCCTGCTGAAAACCCAAAGACTTTACGTTGCCTTCGAAATAGCTGTTCTCTTTAATCATTGTTCTTCCTTGTCAAATTTAGTGCTTGCCGAGTCGCGGCCTGCGCGAACGGACGTTCTGTTTTTAACTCAAGAGCGCGCTTTACACAAGCGATTGTCACCCCTTTGGCTGCGACTTTTACACCAACACGCCGCATCGCTATTGACCTCTTTGGTGCGGCATCTTCTTTCCGTTGGCAACAGCATTGATAGAAAACTCAATTTTTGAAGCAAGATCATAATTTATTGTGGGAAATTTGCGCTCACTTTGCGCCTACTCCACTCTATGTTTCTCTATTTTTGCGATACTTTTGCAACAGATAGACGCCAACTGCTCCATGTTATTTTCGCGCGACCATTTTATGAAAAAAATAAATGGTGCCGCAGAGATAGCCTCGTCAGACGAGGTCACGCGTGCAGACACAGGGTAGCCGGGACAGGAGTAAATCACGGTGGCAACAGGGAACAAGCGAACCAAAACAGACAAGATGAGAGCGGGATCGCCCAGAATATCGAAAGCCAACATGTTCAGAATCGTCTTCTGGAGTGGTTTGTCTCTGCTCGCCTGTGCATTCGCGGCTCTGCTGCTGTTTAGCTACAAGGATTATGTCAATCCCGAGCAGGTATATGGCTCCTGGATAGAAATCGGCACGCCCAGTTATCAGACCGAGATCCTGACGTTCAATGAGCAAGGCGTATTTCGTAACAGTCGGCTGGTGAGTACCAACTTCGAGTACGATGGCAAAAATATTGAGGTCGAAACCGGTTTGGGTCGCATGACCTACCAAATCGCTGGTACAAGAAATTCACCGCAGTTAAAACGGGTAGAGCCCACAATACCAATTCAACGCTTCATCAAAGAAGGGTATGAAGACACGATTGAAGAGGGTGAAGGCACCGCAGGCCAAGCCAGAAGATCGGCACTCTCCGCCCACTTCAATGAGAAATAGCACTTACCCCGTCAAAACATTATCTTCCGGATACTTGAGCAGTGTCGCCTGTGGACGAGCCAGCATGTAAGCCAGAGTGAGCGGACCGATACGGCCGATGATCATTACGGCAATCATGATGTATTTGCCCGGCTCACTCAGCTCCGCGCTTAATCCCGCGCTCAGCCCCACTGTTGCAAATGCCGAGATGGTTTCAAACAACACCACTTCGAAACGCGCGTTCTCGGTCAACATCAACAGAAACATCGCCGTCATCAACAAGGCGCCACTGACCACAATGATGGCCAACGCTTTGGTCACTGTCGGCCAGTTAACCGTGCGATGAAACATCACCACATGATTTTTCTGCCGCAAGAAAGCCCAGGTTGCCACAAATGCCACCGTAAAGGTTGAGACTTTAATCCCGCCCCCGGTAGACGTAGAACCCGCGCCAATTAGCATCAGGATGATCATGATCAGCATCGCCGGCTGAGTCATTTGTGCGACATCAATGCTGTTAAAGCCAGCGGTACGGGCGGTTGCTGATTGGAAAAAGGCCGCCAGCCACTGTTGCCAGAGCGGCAGGGATTGCATCGTCTCCGGGTTGCGATGTTCCAACGCCCAAAACAGCAGCGTACCAACCAGCAGCAGACCCGGCGTGGCAATCAGCATGATTTTGGTGTGCAGGCTGAAGAAACGCCAGCCTGAGCGCCAGTGCGCCCATACATCGCCAACCACCGTAAAGCCAAGACCGCCAAAAATAAACAGCCCCGCCAACGTGAGCAAAATCGTCGGATCGCTGGCATAACTCGTCATACTGTCGGAGAAGAGTGAGAAGCCCGCATTGTTAAATGCCGATACGGCGTGGAACAGCGCGCAAAACAGTCCTTCCGCCCAGCCCAGTTGCGGCACCCAACGAAACGACAGAATAACCCAGCCAATCCCTTCGGCAATGAGAGCAAAAATGATGATGCGTTTTACCAGCCGCTGCAGGTTGACCGAACGGTCCTGCCCCAGCGCATCTTTGGCTATCGCCTGTTGTTTGAGGCTAAGACGCACGCCAAACATGTACAGCAGCACCGCTGACAGCGTCATCTGACCAAGGCCACCGATTTGCATCAGTAGCATCAACAGAATCTTGCCTTCAATCGTAAAATGCGTGCCGGTATCGACCACCCCCAGCCCGGTCACACTGATGGCCGACGTGGCGGTGAATAGCGCATCGGTAAAACTGAGTCCGGTTTTTGAAAACACAGGTAACGTCAGCAGCACGGCCGCTGGAACGAGTACCGACAAAAAACTGACCAGAATGATTTTCGGTTCTGATCCGCTTTTGTTGTTCTTATCTTTATCCAGCGCGTAAAAAATGCCGCTGCGTTCGAGAGACATCATAAGGTTTTCAACTGTTTGGTGAGGGTTTGTTGAGGGCCAACGACAATCAGCATGTCACCGATTTCCATCACGGTATCGAGGGATGGCGCTTTCGTCATTTCAGGGCCACGTTTAAAGCCCAGTACCTGAACACCGTGTTCCTGGCAGATCGCCATTTCATCAATCCGTTTGCCCATCATACGTGAACCAATCACGACCTCAGTCAATGCCAACCCGCTGCCCAGTTCGATGAACTCCAGCACGCGGCGGTCGAGCATTTTACGGGCTACGCGAATCCCCATATCCCGTTCCGGCATGATGACGTGGTCTGCGCCCACTTTCTGCAGAATCTTCACGTGGAACTTATCGTTGGCTTTGACCCACACCGATTTGGCACCGGATTCCTTCACCACCAGGGTTGCGAGAATGGAAGCGTTGATGTCTTCACCAATCGCGACCATCACCATGTCGTAGTCTTTCAGTTTGAGTTCAAATACGGTTTCTTCAATGGTGCAATTCGCCACAATTGCCTGAGTCGCGTAGTTCATTGCCGCCTTGACTTTGTCTTCGTCGATATCGACCGCCAGCACTTGTGCGCCAGCTTCTGTCAGCTCCTGACAGACCGACAGCCCAAAGCGTCCCAACCCAATCACTGCAAACTGCTTGTCACGAATTTTCATTATGTTGCCTTATACGAATACTGACGTAAGGCAGAGCCTTCACTCTGCAATCTAATAGCGGGTAATGCTCCTCATTTTATAACTCAAACGCAGAGCGGATGGAAATCATCCACCGCGCCATCTATAGAGAATCCCTGCATTTTCTGCTAGTTTTAGCCACAAATTTTCATCGATAAGAATACTCATGAGCATAGACGATTTACTGATGCGCTTTCAGGCATCCCCCTATTTAAAAGACTGGGACAACAGTGTGTTGTTTATCACCCTCGCCAGCTTTGTGGCCTGGGGAATCTGGCGACTCTCTTATCGCTATCTGTTCAATCTGACCGAAAAAACTAACTTTCATTGGGATGATCTGATCCTGCACGCGCTGAAAACGCCGATCAGTACCTTGATCTGGTGTTGGCCGGCAACCATCTCGCTGGGTCTGCTGCTTGATGACCATTTCCAGACCAAATTTAACTGGTTGCAAAACACCAAGAAACTGATGTTGATCACCATCTTTGTCTGGATTCTGCTGCGTCTGGTGTCTGAGGTAGAACACTACATTCTCAAGCAGCGTAAACGTGATGAGACCACAGTGCAGGCTGTATCGAAAGTGACGCGTTTAATCGTGATTATCACGGGAATGTTGTCGATCATGCAGGCATTTGGTTTGAGCCTCAAAGGGCTGCTGACATTTGGTGGTGTCGGTGGTCTGGTGGTGGGTCTGGCAGCCAAAGATCTGCTGTCGAACTTCTTTGGCGGTCTGATGATTTACTTCGATCGCCCATTCAAAGTCGGTGACTGGATTCGTTCTCCGGATCGCCAGATAGAGGGGACGGTTGAACGTATCGGCTGGCGCATGACCATTATTCGCACCTTCGATAAACGCCCGCTGTATGTACCGAACTCGGTATTCAGCAACATCGTGGTGGAGAACCCGTCACGCATGCAAAATCGTCGTATTAACGAAACCATCGGCCTGCGTTATCAGGATGCAGACAAGATGGAGACCGTGATCAACGAAGTGCGTGACATGCTGAAAAATCACCCGGATATCGATGCACATCAAACCCTGATTGTGAATTTTAACGCCTTTGGTCCATCGTCGTTGGATTTCTTTATCTACACTTTCACGAAAACCGTCAACTGGATTCGTTATCACGAAGTGAAGCAGGATGTGCTATTGAAGATTATGGCCATCATTCAGAAAAATGGTGCCGACATTGCGTTCCCGACCCGCACGCTGATCATCGACCCGACCAGTGCCGGCGAAGTACCTGAGCCACCCGCGCGTCCATGATAGTTCTGAAGCAATAAATAAAAAAACCGCCAACTTGGCGGTTTTTTTATTGTCTATGCAGCTCTCAGTTTTGTGCTACCACTTCACGCTGCACCGGATCTTCCTGATGTTCAGCCAGCCAGTAAAGCCAGATCATCCCCAGACACAACACGATACAGACACCAAACAACCAACTAGGATTGAGTGACTCAATCACCACACCACCCACTAATGGCGCGATAGCAAAGCCCAGTGAGTAGAGCGCCGCCGCGCCGAAGTACGAGCCGCGTAAGTGAGCCGGCGCCATCCGGTCAATCTGTACATTCAGAGTCGGGAATGCGATCACTTCACCCATGCTGAGAATAAACCCGGCAATGTACCAGCCGTAAGGCCAATCGGTCGGGGTAAACAGAAATCCAACCTGCGCCAGCATCATTAACACCATGCCGATACGGGTACGCACAAACAGAGGCACATGTTCCAGCCACTTAAGCGTCGGGAACTGAAAGATGATGATGGTCAGCGTATTGACCAGCACCAGACTGGCGACAAGCTGCGCCGCATCCGAGACGCTGGAGCGTACAATCACCTGCGGAATCGACGACTCCATCTGCGCGTAAACAAACATCATGATGAAGTTGGCAATCATCATTTTGACGAAGATGCTGTCTTTGCTGATCACACGCAGTGTGCGGGCAAAGTTCGGCAACAGCGAGGTATCCGGTTTGACGTGATGGCCTTTACGTTCAATCGCCATCAATAGCCACAGCGCATAGATCAGGTAGGTGATGCCCGTGGCGATAAACAGCACCTGAGGATGCGCTAAGCCGAGAGTGATGCCAATCAGCGGGCCAATCGCACCACCGAGATTGAGCAAGAAATAGCGAATGTTCATCGCCAGTTCGCGATCTTTGAGGTTGCTGAGGTTATCGCCCAACACGGCTTTCGCCGGCGCTTCAATCATCGGACGCATCAAGCCCGCCAGAATGATCAACACGTAGAAATGCCAGATCTGATTCGCCATGCCGATACCGGTGTACGCAACTGACGCCGCCAACGCCCCCGCCACCATGACCCATTTGCGGCCAAATTTGTCAGACAGGTAACCGGAATAGAGCCCGGTGACCGCACCGACAACCGCCGAACTTGCGAGCATAGTGCCCACTTCCACCGCTGTCGCGCCATAATCCTGATAGAGAAACACAATCAGAAACGGCCAGGCCATAAAGAAACTGGTGCGAGCAAACAGGGTGCCGGCCAATACCGTCCAGACTGAGAAGTTAAAGCGCTGTATCCTCTGCCATTCAAATAAACTTTCTTGTTTTTCCATACATTCTCCTAGATCCGCCTGACGTTATAATTGCGCGACAATCGTCACACTTTTGGCTGTTTTATCGCCAATATAGAGAGAAAATGTAAAGAAAGATAGCGATATTTGACCTTTGATTCATGACGAAACGGAATAAGAAAAACGTTTAATAAAACCTAATTTATACAGTTAGTTAGATCATCTTCTCTGCAAATAAAAAGCCGCACAATACAGCGTATTGCACGGCTCTGAATGTTTATTTCCAGAATATTTACAGTGTAAAGAAGGAAAGCTGCTCTTTCTGCTTTTCTGCTAAGCGAGACAGTTCGTTACTCGCGCTGGCGCTCTGGCTGATACCCGTCACGTTCTGCTGCACCAGTTCCGACATATTGACCACGTTGCGGTTGATGTCTTGTGTAACCTGAGACTGCTCTTCAGCTGCTGTCGCAACCTGAGCGTTGGTGTCGTTGATTGCCGATACCGATTCTGTGATGCCAATCAGAGCATCGTTGGCTCGCTGCGCCAGTTCGTTATTGCGGTTAAGCATCTCTAAGCTGGTTTGCATGCTTTCATTGGCCAGCACCGATTGACCTTGCAGCTCTTCGATGATGGACTGAATCTCTTCGGTTGATGCCTGAGTACGTGCGGCCAGCAAGCGTACCTCGTCCGCCACGACTGCAAAGCCGCGGCCTGATTCGCCTGCGCGCGCCGCTTCAATTGCCGCATTCAGCGCCAACAGGTTGGTTTGGTCAGACACGCCACGAATCACTTCGATCACATTGCTGATTTGTTCAGACTGCTCTTTGAGGCGCTGAACCACTTGCGCCGCATCGTTGAGCGCCACAGACATCTGCTCGCTTGCCTGGCCGCTTTCCATAAAGATAGACAGACCCGATTGCGCCAGACCGTCTGCTTCACGCGCCGTCGCATCGGCTGACGTCGCGTTATCACTGACGTTGTTGGCTGTGCTCGCCAGCTCGTTCACCGCCGACGCCACCTGCTCGATTTCCATCAGCTCTTGCTGCGCGTTGCTTTCTGCCTGAGTCATGACCGCTGCCAGCTCAGTCGCCGCCGAAGCCACATCTTCACTGATGCGCGTCAGTTGATCGACCGTCGCGTGTAACTGCTCTGCGGTTTGGTTAACGTCTTTGTTCAGGCGCGCAATTTCGTTATCGCCGCTCGCATCAGCACGTACTGACAGATCGCCTTGCGCCAGTTTACGCATCACCGCTTGCAGACGTTGAATCGGCGCCACAATTTTGCCCGACAGCAACCAAGCCGCACCGAGTGAAACCACAAGCACAGACAGTACGGTCCACATTGCATTTTGCATCACTGCAGCGCTGTCTTTGGCGCTCTGTTCCATCGATTGGGTTGCGTAGTGGTTCACTTTCTGCGACAGGTCATTGATCGATTCCACCATGTGGTTACCGACTTCGCGATATTGTGTAACAAAACGTTGATAATCCTGCTCGGTCACTAAGCCTGCATCACGACGAGTGAAAAATTCCACCGCGCGCTCGGACATATCGACATATTCGACAATGTTCTGCTGAACGTGTTCGATTTCTTCGTCGTACAGCTTTTGTTTCTGCATCTCTTCCAGCGTTTGATCAACCACTTTCAGGCCGTTTTTCAGCTCGCGCAGGAACACTTCGCGGCGCGCCGGATCGTAAATTGCGTATACCGCGCTGATGCGTAATGGATAGATGGTGTCATCAACACGTGCCAGCGTATCTTTGTACTGCACCAGCGCGTGTGTGTTGTTGGCAACGGCGTGCTGTTCGTGAATCAGATTGGATTTGGTCACCCAAAGTGCGATCAGCAGGGCCACCGTGAGAAAAGCGACAGGCAATAAAACCTGAACTCTTATTGATATGTTTTTCAATGAAAACTGCATGCTACACCTCAAGAAAGAAAAGATTGCGTCCATGCAGCGGGCGTTAGCCCAGAGAGTTAATTCGGCGCCGAGATTAGACAAAGATCACATTTCTGTCCAGCATTAAATCCAAATAAATCATAATGTTAACAGCGGAAACGTTTGGTTTCTCTCACGCCGGAAAAATGTGAATCAATCATGACAATTTATGAAGAAATATATAAAAATAGCCACCCTAAGGTGGCCATTGAAAGTCAGCGCATAAACAGGCTGTTTACTTGCGCAAGGCGTTGAGTTTTGCCTGCGCCAAACCGAAGATGGTATCCACCGGATAACTGCCGTCATCCGTCGCAACGCCAGCGGGTTTTCCGGTGAAAATTTCAATCGCTTCAATCACATGGTCTATCGCCCAAATGTGAAACTCACCTTTTTCCACCGCTTTGACGATATCGGCGCGCAACATCAGATTATGCGTATTCGAACGAGGAATGATCACCCCTTGAGTATTGTGGCGCCCTTTGATGCCACACACGTCGAAGAAGCCTTCAATTTTCTCATTCACCCCACCAATCGGCTGCGATTCACCAAACTGGTTCATCGAACCGGTAATCGCGATGTCCTGACGGTTCGGCTGTTTGGAGAACGCCGACACAATGGCACAGAACTCCGCCATGCTGGCACTGTCACCATCCACACCACCGTACGACTGTTCAAACGTGATGGTCGTGGTCAGTGGCACCCGCGCCGTGCGGCCGAAGACCGAACTCAGATAAGCCGACAGAATCATCACCCCTTTCGAGTGAATGCTGCCACCCAGATCCACGCTGCGCTCGATATCGATGATGTCGCCATCACCGTATGACGTCGTCGCGGTAATCCGGTTTGGCGCACCGAATGCGTGATCGCTGGTCGCCAGCACCGACAGCGCGTTCACCTGACCAATCGCCATGCCTTCGGTTTGCATCAGCGTAGTGCCGTTCACAAAGCTCTCCATCACCCCTTCTTGCAGGCGATTGACGCGCATTTCCTGATTCTTCAGCGCCTCATCGACGTGGTTCTGACGAATCATGTTCGAGTTCGCCTGACGAGCCACGTAGTTAGACTCCCGCAGCAGATTGGCAATGTGCGCCGAGTGCAGCGACAACTTGTTCTGGTCGCCGGTGATGCGCGAACTGTGTTCAATGATGCGGGCAATCGCTTTACGATCACAATGCAGCATGTTGTTGTCGTGCACGATGCTGGAGATAAAACGGGCGTAATGCAGCTCAGAATCGGCGGTACGTTTCATTTCATCTTCAAAATCAGCGGTGACACGGAACAGCTCACTGAACTCAGGATCGTAGTGCGTCAGCAACTCATAGGTGCGGTAATCACCAAACAGGATGATTTTCACATCCAGAGGGATCGGTTCCGGATCAAGCGACACAGTACCCGTCAGCGTCACCTCTTTTTCCAGAGAAGTAAAACTCATCTGACGTGAACGTAGCGCACGCTTGAGGCCATCCCACACATAAGGCTGCTCCAGCACTTTCACCGCGTCCATCAGCAACACACCGCCGTTGGCCTTGTGCAGGCTACCAGCACGAATCAGTGAGAAGTCAGTAAACACGGTCCCTTTGTAGGTCGCGGTTTCGATGTAACCGAACAGCGAGTGATAGTTCGGGTTCTCTTCCACCACGATAGGAAAATCTTCTTTGTTGCGGCTGACCAAAACGTTCACTTTGTAACGACGCGGCAGTTTTTTATCCAGAGCGGCACTGGCCAGCTCACCCTGTTCACCGGTTTCATCAAGGAAGATATCCACGTTTTCGACGATATCTTTTTGCAACTCGGTCAGGTAGGTTTTGACTTCGGAGTACTTGGAGTAATCGTGTTTCAGCTGCTTGATAAAGTGACCAATCACATCCAGCGTGACGTCGTCATTCAGCTTTTTGATCTTTTCGCTGTACGACTCTTCCCACTCGGTCAATTGGCGCACCATATTGCGCAGCGCCACTTCCAGCTCATCGATTGTCTGGCTGAACTGTTCCTGCTCTTTTTTGCTGAGCGCGTCAAAGGTCTCTTCGGTATGCAGCTCTTCGCCGTTCATGGCAACGAACTGATAGTCCCCCTGAGAGGTAATAGTCAGGCTGATATTGCGTTCTTTGGCTTTGCGGGTGATCTCTTCCAGCTCATCCTGCTGCTTTTGAGCCAGCTGGTTTTTCAGCTTTTCGGCACGGGAGAAGTAGAGTTCATTGTCAAAGGCAAGCGGAATAGCGTTCATCAGCTTCACCATCAGTTTTTCGATATCCTGACGGAAAGCCTGACCCACACCGCACGGCAGTTTGAGTACACGCGGAGTACGAATGTCATCAAAATTCGCCACGTAACACCAATCGAACAACTCGGCGATTTCATGTTTGTGGCGGCTGAGGTAACGCAGAATCATGGTGCGTTTGCCAAGGCCATTGCGCCCGATGGCGTAAATGTTGTAGCCCTTTTCCTTGATGGACATGGCAAATTCGACCGCTTTCTGTGCGCGTTCCTGGCCAACGATTTCATCAATGGGAGCCAATTCTTTGGTAGATTTACACGGCAGTTTTTCTAGCTCTGCAACATGGTAGAGCTGCGCTGCGTTCAATTGTTGAATCGCCATACTCCCCTCCTTTGGTATTTATACTTCTTGTTTTGTAGCCTAAGTGTAGATGTAAAGCATTGACTTTTTAGTGACTTAGACTGGATTCGCGCTCAAGCGAACAAATAATAATCAATTTGCACCCTCAAGCGGGTAATCACTGCGGCGAACAATATCCAACTTAAAAATGACAATCATTTGCAATTGATAGTCATTTGCATTTAAATGTTCTCCATCGATGCACAGGAGGCGGACTATGAATCTGCAACAATGTTGGACCACGTATCTTCAGGCGGAAAAATTGCTCGAACAGGGCCACTGGCCGCAGGCACACTATTTGTTTGAGGATGTGCTGCATCATCTGCCGCACCACATTCAGCATGCTACGCACGACGAGAACACCAAGCCCTGTCAGATGAGCTGCCTGATCGCCGGATTGCGCGACGCGGCGGTTTATCAGTCAGAAATCCTCAACAACATGGGTCAGTACCAGCGTGCGTTTGAGGTACTTAATCAGTCCTATGCGCTGCTGCAGTTCATGTCGATTGAAGAATCGGATTTGGTCGCCGCCGTCTCTCCTGTGCTGGAAAAAAACAGTAATGATTTGCTGCGTCACATCGGCGCGTTCTGTCTCGCGCAGCGCAATGCCTCTTGGCAACTGGAATATGAACAGGTGGAAAAAGCACACCACTATTTCACCCAACTGAAGTCTTATCGCGAGCTGCAAAGCGGCGCGCCCGTGATCAATTGATAAGGATGTACAATGTCACACTCTCCTCTGTTGCAGGTCCGAAACCTGTCGGTCAGTTTTCAAACCAATGACGGCGTGGTTAATGCGGTCAACAATGTCAATTTCGAGCTGAATGTCGGTGAAACGCTGGCCATCGTCGGTGAGTCCGGCAGTGGCAAATCCGTTTCAACCAACGCGCTGATGCAACTGTTGCCTAACAATGCCCGGATTGATGCCCAGTCGAGCATCGTGTTTGAAGGCGAAGAGCTGCTGGAAAAAAGCGAAGCGCAGATGCGCCGTGTGCGTGGCGATCGCATCGGGATGATTTTTCAGGAACCGATGACCTCGCTCAATCCTTACCTGCGCGTGGGCATTCAGGTAGCAGAAGCAATGATGTGTCACCGCAAAGTGTCGATGGCTCAGGCCAGACAGCGCGTTTTGGAGTTGTTTGAATTGGTGCATTTGCCAAATCCGCAGCAGGCGTACAGCAAGTATCCGCACGAATTTTCCGGCGGCCAATTGCAGCGCATAATGATTGCGATGGCGCTGATCAACGAGCCCGACATTCTGATTGCCGACGAGCCAACCACTGCACTGGACGTGACGGTGCAGGCGGAAGTGCTCAAGCTCATCAAAGAGATTCAAGCCAAAATGGGCATGGCGATTTTGTTCATCACCCACGATTTGGGCGTGGTGCGTTATGTTGCCGACCGCGTACTGGTGATGTGCAAAGGCGATGTGGTCGAAGAAGGTGACACACAGGAACTGTTTACTAACGCCAAACACGACTACACCCGCATGCTGATTAACGCCATTCCTAAAGGCAGCAAAGATCCGGTTGATGCGAATGCACCCGCTCTGCTCAAAGCAAGCGACATTCGCGTCAAATTCCTGATCAAACCGCATTTTATTGCCAGCCGGAATCAGTATTTCGAAGCGGTGAAAGGCATTTCACTGGAACTCAAACAGGGCGAAACACTCGGCATCGTCGGCGAGTCCGGCAGCGGCAAATCGACACTGGGCCGCGCGCTGATCGGTCTGCTGCCATCAACGGGCGAAATTGAGTTCAAAGGCATGGACTATCGCAAACTGAGCGAAGTGCAGCGCCTGACGCTGAAAAAAGACATTCAGATGGTGTTTCAGGATCCCTACGGTTCCCTGTCGCCGCGCATGACGGTCGGCGAAATCATCACCGAAGGATTGCTGGTGCATCAACCGCACATTAGCAAAGCTGAACGCCTGCAACGGGCACGCAAAGCACTGGAAGAGGTGCGTTTGGATGCCAGCGCGATCAACCGCTATCCGCACGAGTTTTCTGGTGGTCAGCGTCAACGCATTGCGATCGCACGCGCGCTGATCCTGGAACCATCATTCATTCTGCTCGACGAACCGACCTCTGCCCTCGACCGTTCGGTGCAGCTGACCGTAATTGACTTGCTCAAAGACATTCAACAGCGCCGCAACATCGGTTTTCTGTTCATCAGCCACGACCTCAGCGTGGTGAAAGCGCTGTCGGATCGCGTGATGGTGATGCAAAAAGGCGAAGTGATGGAACAAGGCAGCGCCGAGGAGATTTTCCATCGTCCGCAGCACGACTACACCAAGAAACTCATTGCCGCTTCGTTTGATATCGAAGACGAGGTCGCCGCGTAATCAAACTGTCATTGAGCGTCGCCATACTGGCGCCGTCAATATGATTGATATCGGTTTGGCCGCCGATCGATAATGCCGCACGGATGCGGCATTTTTCTTTTCTGGTGCAAAGCCATAACTACAAACCGACAGTAAAAAGCTCAGAAATAGTGGGAAATGGCCAAGTAACGGGCGCGAATGTGTTCAATCAGCAAACGGACTTTGTTCGGCGGTTGGCGGGTAAACGGATACACCGCGTAGATGCCGAGTTTCTTGCCGACCTGCTCCGGGAAAATGTCCACCAACTCACCATTACGAAAATCGTGATACACCAAGCAACGCGGTACGTAAGCAATGCCATGACCACCAAGCGCCGCCTTACGCAGCGCCGTAGCATTATCCGTCGTGAAGGTGCCTGACACGCGCACAATGTAGTTGCCTTTGGCGCTTTTGAACTCCCAATCGGTCGCCCCTGTCGTCTGGTAAGCGTATTGCAGGCAGTTATGATTGACCAAATCTTCCGGCTTAATCGGTTTGCCGTTACGCGCAATGTAGGATGGCGACGCGCATACCACCCATTGTGAATCCAGAATATGGCGCGCAATCAGGCTGGAATCTTCGAGATAACCCGTGCGGATCACCAAATCAAAGCCACCTTCCACCAGATCAACGAAGCGGTTATCGAGCGACATTTCCACCGTCAGCCCCGGATGCAGGTTACAAAATTCCGCCACCGCATCCGCCAGAATCAAATCACCCGAGATGCTGGGCACCGACATGCGTATGTGACCGCTGACATTTTCGCCAAACCCCGCCACCGCATCCATCGCTTCCTGAGTGGCTTGCTTCACATTTTTCGCACTCGCCAGCAACGCCTTGCCCGCTTCGGTCAGGGTCAATTTACGCGTTGTTCGATATAATAGCTGAACGCCCAATTCCTCTTCCAGTCGCGCCATTCTTTTACTAACTACCGAATTCGTAAGGTTATTTTGTTCAGCCACCTTACTAAAACTGCCCAGTTCTACCACCTGAGAAAACAGAATTAAGTCGTCTGCACGCATTCGATTATGCCAATTTTGGAACTAATTATTTTCATTATTTCCCTATATCACCAAAAAGTAAAGGGGTACATTCACGCCGAATTAACAAACCCATCACAACTATAAAAATTTGTAACACCGAGCTCTAACGTCTTAACCCGTATCCTACAGCACGCGTTAAGCCATCATTGATGGATGGAGAGCTCAAGGACGAGGAAGTATTCCATGAGCGACACTTTATTAGCATTGGTTGCGTTTTCACCGATTGTGGTGGCAGCTATTCTTCTGGTTGGCCTGAACTGGCCAGCGAAAAAAGCCATGCCGGTCGCCTTTGCGCTGACCGTAGCAATTGCCCTGACATTCTGGGACATGACGGCCAACCGCGTTTTGGCGTCGGTTCTGCAAGGATTGGGGATCACAGTCACCGTGCTGTGGATCGTGTTTGGGGCGATTTTCCTGCTCAACACACTGAAATACACTGGCGCGATTACCGTGATTCGCAATGGGTTTACCAACATTTCACCTGACCGCCGCATTCAGGCCATCATCATCGCTTGGTGTTTCGGCTCATTCATCGAAGGCGCTTCCGGTTTCGGCACGCCCGCAGCCATTGCAGCGCCTCTGCTGGTTGCCATCGGTTTTCCTGCACTAGCAGCGGTGCTGATGGGCATGATGATTCAGTCCACGCCGGTTTCATTTGGCGCGGTAGGTACACCGATTCTGGTCGGTGTGAACAAAGGCCTGGATACGCACAACATCACCGAAGCTCTGGTGGCACACGGCTCAAACTGGGATGCATACCTGCAGCAGATCACCGCCAGCGTGGCGTTAATCCACGCCAGCGTCGGCACTTTGATGCCCGTGCTGATGGCGATGATGCTGACCCGTTTCTTTGGCAAAAACCGCAGCTGGACCGAAGGTCTGAGCATCCTGCCATTCGCGCTGTTTGCCGGCCTCGCATTCACGGTTCCTTACGCGCTGACTGGCGTGCTGCTGGGTCCTGAATTCCCATCACTGGTGGGTGGTCTGTTCGGTCTGACGATTGTCGTCACCGCAGCGAAAAAAGGCTTTCTGGTGCCAAAACAGAGCTGGGATTTCCGCCCGGAAAACGAATGGCCAGCGGAATGGCTCGGCTCACTGAAAATGGAACTGGATGACATCAAAGGTAAACCGATGGGACTCGCGCTGGCGTGGCTACCGTATGTGCTGCTGGCGGTCATTCTGGTGCTGAGCCGCGTGAGTGCGGATTTCAAAGGCCTGCTGCTGAGCGTGAATCTGGCGTTCAACAACATTCTCGGTGAAGTGGGCGTGAGTGCCTCGATTGCACCACTCTACCTACCAGGCGGCATTCTGGTGTTCGTGGCTCTGCTGGCTGTCTTGCTGCAAGCGCGCAGCCTGAAACCTATGGGTCAGGCGCTGGACGAATCGACCAAAACCCTGATTGGCGCAGGTTTCGTGCTGGTATTCACGATTCCCATGGTGCGTATCTTCATCAACTCAGGCGTGAACATGTCGGATCTGGCGAGTATGCCGGTCACCACCGCGAACTTTGCAGCGGGTCTGGTGGGCAGCGCCTTCCCGGCTCTGAGCGCAACGGTAGGAGCACTGGGCGCCTTCATTGCCGGTTCGAACACGGTCTCCAACATGATGTTCAGCCAGTTCCAGTTTGAAGTGGCACAAACGCTGAGCGTGTCGAGCGTCATCGTCATCGCACTACAAGCGGTGGGCGCGGCAGCCGGCAACATGATTGCCATTCACAACGTGGTGGCGGCGTCGGCCACGGTCGGCCTGCTGGGTCGTGAAGGTGCGACACTGCGCAAAACCATCATTCCAACTTTCTACTACCTTGTAGTAACAGGATTAATTGGTCTGGCCGTGATCTACGGTTTCCACATGACCGACGCGTTAATGAACTCTTAAGTCAACGATACCCCGCCAACCTGACGCTGCGCACCAAGCCTCCCCCAGCAGCGTCCGGGTTGTCCGGGATAAACAGGCATCTGACCTGTATGAGCTAACATTAGGAATGTATCTATGATTATTTCGGCATCTACCGACTACCGTGCTGCGGCGAAAGCCAAACTGCCTCCGTTTCTGTTTCACTACATCGATGGCGGCTCCTACAGTGAGCATACCCTGCGCCGCAATACCGACGACCTGTCCGACATCGCGCTGCGCCAACGTGTGCTCAACGACATGTCACAGCTTGATCTGTCGACCGAACTGTTTGGTGAATCGCTGGCGATGCCGATTGCCCTCGCGCCGGTTGGCCTGACCGGTATGTACGCCCGCCGCGGCGAAGTGCAGGCTGCCACCGCCGCCAGTAACAAAGGCATTCCGTTTACGCTTTCTACCGTCTCGGTGTGCCCGATTGAAGAAGTGGCGCCAGCGATTGACCGCCCGATGTGGTTTCAGCTCTACGTACTCAAAGATCGCGGCTTTATGAAAAACGTACTGGAACGCGCCAAAGCCGCTGGCGTGACCACACTGGTGTTTACGGTCGATATGCCCGTGCCGGGTGCACGCTATCGCGACATGCATTCTGGCATGAGTGGCCCGAACGCGGCCGTTCGCCGCGTAATGCAGGCCATGACGCACCCAAGCTGGGCGTGGGATGTGGGTCTGCTGGGCAAACCGCACGATCTGGGGAACATCTCCACCTATCGCGGCACACCCACCAAACTGGAAGATTACATCGGCTGGCTGGGCACGAACTTCGACCCGTCGATTTCGTGGAAAGATCTGGAATGGATTCGTGATTTCTGGGACGGCCCGATGGTGATCAAAGGCATTCTGGATACCGAAGATGCCAAAGATGCGGTACGTTTTGGTGCTGATGGTATCGTGGTCTCGAACCACGGCGGCCGTCAGCTAGACGGCGTCCTCTCGACCGCACGTGCGCTGCCAGACATCGCGGATACGGTGAAAGGCGACCTGAAGATTCTGGTCGACTCCGGCATCCGCACGGGCCTCGATGTGGTGCGCATGCTGGCACTGGGCGCCGACTGTACGCTCCTCGGCCGCGCCTTTGTTTACGCACTGGCCGCCCAAGGACAGGCCGGCGTAGAAAACCTACTTGACCTGTTTGATAAAGAGATGCGAGTGGCGATGACGCTGACCGGCGCGAAAACCATTCACGACCTGTCGCGTGATTCGCTGGTAAAAGGATAAACCCAACATAAGGCTTCGAAATTCGGATTTTGAAGCCTTAATTCATTACACTGGAAGCTATTATGAATCAGTCACCTACTGCCGAAAATTATCGTCAATTAGAACAGAAACTGAGCAACCGAATCGAACCAGAACGTATCGTCACTCAGGAGGCCAAGCGCCTCGCTTACGGCACCGACGCCAGTTTTTATCGTCTGGTTCCCAAAATCGTGCTGCGCCTGAAATCACTCGACGAAGTGATTTTTGCCATTGAATGCTGCGGCGAACTCGGTATTCACTTCACCTTTCGCGCAGCAGGCACCAGCCTGTCGGGTCAGGCGGTGTCCGATTCTGTGCTGATCACATTGACCGACGATTGGCGTGGTCACCAGATCCTCGAGAATGGCGACAAAATCTTGCTACAACCCGGCGTGATTGGCGCCGATGCCAACAAATACCTTGCACCATTCCAGCGCAAAATCGGCCCGGACCCGGCGTCGATCAATACCTGTAAAATCGGTGGCATCGCGGCCAATAACGCCAGCGGCATGTGCTGCGGGACGGCGCAGAACTCGTATCGCACCGTCGACAGCATGAAAATTGTCTTCGCCGACGGGTTTGTGTTGGATACCAAAGACGCCGCCAGCGTTGAACACTTCAAGCAGCACAAAGCGCATCTGGTTGCGGGCCTTGAAGCGCTGTGCTCTGAAACGCTCGCCAATCAGGAATTAACCGAACGCATTCGTCACAAATACCGTCTGAAAAACACCACCGGCTACGCACTCAATGCGCTGATAGATTTCAGCGATCCGATTGAGGTGCTTGAGCACCTGATGATCGGCTCAGAAGGCACACTCGGCTTTATCGCCGAAATCACCTACAACACGGTCATTGAACACGCGCACAAAGCGTCGGCGCTGTTGGTGTTTGCCGATATCGAACAAGCCAGCCAAGCCGTGACTACTCTGTCTAAATCGCCGGTAGCGGCGGTTGAAATGATGGATGGCCGCGCGATGCGCTCGGTGGCCGATAAAAAGGGCATGCCAGCGTTTATCGCCGGATTGGATCTCGAAGCAGCCGCGCTGCTGATTGAATCCCACGCCAGCGATCAAGCCACGCTGGATACGCAGTGCGACGCGATCATGAGCGCGCTGAGCGATTTTCACATTCTCGAATCCGTGCCCTTTACCACCGACATCCGTATGGTGGCGACGCTGTGGGGCATTCGCAAAGGCATGTTCCCGGCCGTGGGCGCCGTGCGCGAAGTCGGCACCACCGTTATCATTGAAGACGTGGCGTTTCCGGTTGAAGATCTCGCCGCTGGCGTGCGCGATCTTCAGGCACTGTTCGACAAATACGCCTACAGCGAAGCGATCATTTTCGGCCATGCGCTGGAAGGTAACCTGCATTTTGTGTTCACGCAGGGCTTTGACAGCCAGCAAGAGATCGACCGCTACGGCGCCTTTATGGACGATGTTGCCGAGCTGGTGGCGGTGAAGTATCAGGGCTCGCTGAAAGCGGAGCACGGCACCGGACGCAACATGGCGCCGTATGTGGAGCTGGAATGGGGCAAAGACGGCTACGCGTTGATGCAAAAAATCAAAGCGCTGTTTGACCCGCGCGGCTTGCTCAACCCGGGCGTCATCATCAACCCCGATCCCCATTCGCACATCAGCAATCTCAAACCGATGCCGGCAGCCGATGATTTGGTCAACCGCTGCATCGAGTGTGGCTTCTGTGAGCCGGTGTGTCCGTCGCGTACCTTAACGCTCTCTCCGCGTCAGCGCATTGTGCTGTTCCGTGAATTGCAGCGCCGTATTGCCGCGGGTGAAAACGTGCAGGCGAGCGAACTTGAGCAAGTGTTCGAGTATCAGGGGCTAGATACCTGCGCCGCGACCGGATTGTGTGCCGAGCGCTGCCCGGTGGGCATCAACACCGGCGATCTGGTGAAGAAACTGCGCACCGCTAAATATCAGAAATTCACCCCGATTGCGCGCTGGACGGCCGAGCACTTCTCCGCCACCACCGCCATTGCGCGCAGCGGACTGAAAGCGAACCAACTGGCGACCAAGGCGCTGGGTGAGAAAACCGTCGGCAATCTGACCAACGGCCTGCGTAATCTGACCCAAGGCAAAACACCGCTGTGGATGCCGGAAATGCCACAAGCCAACACCCATAAGCTGGCACTGGCCGCCGAAAATCTGCCGCGCCGTGAGAAAAAAGTGGTCTATCTGCCGTCGTGTGCCAGCCGCAATATGGGCCAGCAAAGCGATGCGCAGGATCAGCGCCCACTGACAGAGGTGACTTTATCGTTGCTCAATAAAGCGGGTTTTGAAGTGATTCTGCCGAGCGAACTCAGCAGCCAGTGCTGCGGCATGCCCTACGACAGCAAAGGTATGACCGAACTGGCGCAAAGCAAAGCCCAGCAACTGGAAGAGGCGCTGTGGGAAGCGAGCCATCACGGCGACTATCCGGTGCTGATGGACACCAGCCCGTGCGCCAAACGCAGCATTGAGCAGTTCACCAAGCCGCTGGAAATTCTCGAACCGACGGGGTTTGTCAGCAAGTATCTGTTGGATCATCTGACAATCACGCCGAAACAGGAAACCGTGATGCTGCACATCACCTGCAGTTCGCGTCGCATGGGGCTGGAAAGCGAGATGCTCAAACTGGCGCAGGCGTGCGTGACTGACGTGGTGGTGCCAGAGCACATTCAGTGCTGCGGTTGGGCGGGCGACAAGGGCTTTACCACCCCAGAGCTGAATGCGGCGGCGGTGCATCCACTGAAAGAGCAAGTGCCGTCAGCCTGCTCGCGCGGTTTTAGTAACAGCCGTACGTGTGAAATTGGCTTGTCGCATCACAGCGGCATTCCGTACCAGTCGATTCTGTATTTAGTCGATGAAGTGGCACGTCCGGTTAATTAAAGTGGTTGCTGACTATCGCTGACAGAGCGCGAAAAAACAGGGAGCCGAGGCTCCCTGTTGATAGCTTGAACAATAGGGCTTTAACGTCAGAATAAGCGCCGTTTCAGCCCCGCTTTTTCAAGAATACGGGTGGAGATCTCTTCCACTGACAACGATGAAGTGTTGATGTACGGAATCGCTTCGCGGCGAAACAGCGCTTCGACCGTGGCGAGCTCCGTCTGACACTGCTCGGTGCTGGCATAGTCACTGCCCGATAAGCGGTTTTCACGGATTTCGGTCAGGCGCTCCGGGTCAATGGTGAGACCAAACAACTTGTGACGGTGAATTTCAAATTCCGGCAGCAGTTTGAGCGCACGAATGTCGTCGGCAATAAACGGATAGTTCACCACGCGCAGACCAAACTGCATCGCCATGTACAAACTGGTTGGGGTTTTGCCACTGCGCGACACGCCGAGCAGAATCACATCGGCTTGATCGAGGCCTTTGGTGGAGATGCCGTCATCGTGCGCCAGGGTGTATTCAATCGCGGCGATGCGGTCAAAGTAGGTGTTGGAATCTTTGCCGACACTGCGCGAACGTTGCAGTTTCGGTGTCGGTTCCATCTGAATGTCATCTTTGACACGCTGAACAATGCTTTCCAGCACGTCATAACAGTGCGCGGGCGCGCTCAGCAGACGAGTGCGGAACTCAGGAATGACGATGGAGAAGAACACCAACGGGCGAACACCGTTGCGCTGAAATGAGTGCTCGATCTGTTTGATGAGGTCGTTCAGTTTGTCGTCGGTTTCGACAAACGGAAAGGTCTTTTCGTTCGGCACAAAAGAAAACTGGCCGAGAACGACGTGACCCAATGTTTCACATGTAATCGCGGTTCCATCCGAAACGTAGAATACATCACGGCTTTGACAATCTATTTCCATTTTCGTTTAAACATTCAAATAAATTTTATTACGATGGTTTACATAATACCGATAATAAAACCCGGCATGCCATTACGGCCCCCACAGCTTTGAAAAATTCCTCGGAATTTTTTTCAGTTGCCACGTAATCGATTGCCCTCCCCTACAAAGCTGCAATGTTTCTGGAGAAAGACATGCAAAAGAACACCCTCTGGTTCAATAGCCTATCCATGGAAGATGTCGATAAAGTCGGCGGTAAAAACGCATCACTTGGCGAAATGGTATCTAACCTCGCCAACGCCGGTGTGTCCGTACCCAACGGTTTTGCGACAACCTCTTACGCGTTCAACCAATTCCTTGATTTTGAAGGCTTGGACGATCGCATTCACAACCTGCTCGACGAACTGGACGTTGACGATGTAGAAGCCCTGCGCAAGACAGGTGCCACCATCCGTCAATGGGTATTAGACGCCCCATTCCCTGCAGATTTAGAGCAGGACATTCGAGACAACTACGAAACGCTGATTGAAGGCAACCCCGAGCTTTCAGTGGCGGTTCGCTCTTCGGCTACCGCTGAAGACCTGCCAGACGCTTCGTTTGCAGGCCAACAAGAAACCTTCCTTAACGTGAAAGGCATCGATGCGGTGCTGGAAGCAACCAAGCACGTGTACGCGTCGCTGTTTAACGACCGCGCGATCTCTTACCGCGTGCACCAAGGCTTTGACCACCGCGGCATCTCGCTGTCGGCGGGTATCCAGCGCATGGTGCGTTCAGACAAAGCGGCATCGGGCGTGATGTTCACCCTCGATACCGAATCTGGTTTCGACCAAGTCGTCTTCATTACCTCGGCTTGGGGTCTGGGCGAAATGGTGGTGCAAGGCGCAGTGAACCCAGATGAGTTCTACGTGCACAAACCGTTGCTTGAAGCAGGCCAAGCGCCGATCGTGAAGAAAACCTTCGGTTCGAAGCTGGTAAAAATGATTTACGCCAACAGCCAGGTGATCGGCAAACAGGTTGAAATCATCGACACTACAGACGCAGAACGTAATCAGTTCTCTCTGAGCGATGACGAGATCAAAGAGCTGGCAAAACAAGCGATGATCATCGAGAAGCACTACCAGCGTCCGATGGACATCGAGTGGGCGAAAGACGGCATCGACGGCAAACTGTACATCGTGCAAGCGCGTCCAGAAACCGTGTGTTCACAAAGCGAGCAGAACGTCATTGAGCGTTACGAGCTGAACAACAAAGCCGACATCCTGATTGAAGGCCGCGCGATCGGTCAGCGCATCGGCAGCGGCACCGTTCGTTTGGTCGATTCACTGGATCAAATGTCACTGGTCAAAGAAGGCGATGTGCTGGTCACCGACATGACCGACCCAGACTGGGAACCGGTGATGAAGAAAGCCGCTGCGATCGTCACTAACCGTGGCGGCCGTACTTGTCACGCTGCGATCATCGCACGTGAACTGGGCATTCCGGCGATCGTCGGTTGTGGGAACGCCACCAGCACATTGACAGACGGCGCAACCGTGACCGTTTCGTGTGCGGAAGGGGAAACCGGCTACGTGTACCAAGGTCTGCTGGACTTTGAAGTGCGCCGCTCATCGGTCGATGAACTGCCACTGCTGCCAACCAAAGTGATGATGAACGTGGGTAACCCGGATCGAGCCTTCGATTTTGCACAAATCCCGAACGAAGGTGTGGGTCTGGCGCGTCTGGAATTCATCATCAACAAGATGATCGGCATTCACCCGAAAGCGCTGCTGAACTTTGACGCGCAAACCGACGAGCTGAAAGCCGAAATAACCAACCGCATTCGTGGTTACAAAGATCCGATCGATTTCTACGTCAGCAAACTGACTGAAGGTATCGCGACCATCGCCGCAGCATTCTGGCCAAAACGCGTGATCGTGCGTATGTCAGACTTCAAATCGAATGAGTACAGCAACCTGGTGGGTGGCAAGCACTACGAACCGCACGAAGAGAATCCAATGCTGGGCTTCCGCGGCGCGTCTCGCTACATCTCACCGGTGTTTGAAGACTGTTTCGAACTGGAAACGCTGGCGGTGAAACGCGTGCGCAACGAAATGGGGCTGAAAAACGTCGAAATCATGATTCCATTCGTGCGTACACCAAGCGAAGCAGCATCGGTGATTGACCTGCTGGCGAAGTTTGACCTGCGCCGTGGCGAGCAAGGCCTGAAAGTGATCATGATGTGCGAACTGCCATCCAACGCGGTACTGGCAGATGAGTTCCTCAAGTACTTCGATGGGTTCTCTATCGGCTCAAACGACATGACTCAGTTGACCCTTGGCCTTGACCGTGACTCCGGTGACGTGGCGCACCTGTTTGACGAGCGCAACCCTGCGGTGAAAGTGATGCTGAAGATGGCGATTGATGCGGCAACCAAAGCGGGCAAGTACGTCGGCATTTGTGGTCAGGGCCCATCCGATCACGAAGATCTGGCGGAATGGCTGATGGAACAAGGCATCAGTTCGGTCTCGCTCAACCCAGACACCGTGATTGATACGTGGATCAAACTGGGTGAAGTGGCTGCGAAATAATTCGCTCACTGCTCTATCGAAAAAGCGCCGTCTTGCGGCGCTTTTTTTATGCCTGCTGGCCAGCCAATCAGGGCCTGCGCTGGCGGATAAATTGTTTGGGCGTGATGCGGGCAATCTGTTTGCATTCGCGCGTCATGTGGGCCTGATCGGCAAAACCCTGTTCGAGTGCCAAATCGGCGAGCGACACATGAGGCTGCGCGCGCAGTTGCTCCAAGGTCTGTTTCACCCGCACGATGCGTTGATACTGTTTCGGCGTGATCCCCAGCCATTTCTGAAACTGGCGTTCGCGCTGACGCTGACTGAGCGTCTCGGGCTGGCGATGAATGATATGCCCCACATCCTGCGGCTGATACTGCGCGATCAACGCGTGGCACCAACGATATAACGTAGTAATTCTGGCGGCCGGAGAACGCGCGCTTTGCAGCGCTAAAAAGACGGTCTGTGCGGATTCGGCAAGTGGGTGGTCGCCAGCAATACGCAGCGGCGTCTCCAACCGTTCACCAAACAGCTGATAGCCCACTGCCGGGTGAAAACGCACCCCTGCCACGATTGCTCCCGGTGGCAAGCTGACCTGATGGGCCAGGGTGCTGACCGGCAGCAACACCACACCCGGCGCCTGCCATTCGTTGTCCATTTGCACCTGCTGTTGCAAAATGAAGGTCACGCCCGTGCCTGCATCACTGAGGAGTTGCCTGCGCACGGTTTGCTCGGTTTCAGGCGCAACAGAAACCGACCAGATTGCCTGAATCTGGCCGGCTAATAATCCCTGCGGTTTGAAAATCTCAAAATCTAAATCCAAACGGATGTTCCCACATTGCGATTAGTTGGGTTGATACAGTCCCACCTGCGGCTTAAACACTTTCACTATCCGGTTCCAGCTGTTGATGGCATTCACCGCCACCGTCAGGTTCACCATAGCTTTATCGCCAAAGGTATTCAAGGTGAGCTGATAGGCGTCATCCTCCACCGGTTGACCCGCCGTCAGCAGTTCTGCCCACGCCAACGCCACGCGTTCGGCCTCGCTGTAAAGTGGCATGTCTTTCCAGGCACTCAGTCCCCAGATTCGCTCGGGCTGCTCACCCATTTTGAGCGCGTCTTTGCTGTGCATATCGATACAGAAAGCGCACTGATTAATTTGCGACACACGCAACTTTACCAGTTCCCAGATGGTCATATTCATGGTGTCCGACTGACGAAACTGGTCATGGAAGTACGCTTCTTGGGTGTACAAAATGTCCATGGCTTGCGGTGCGATGTGGATGTAGTTGATGCGTTTTGACATGGTCTTTCTCCTCTGTTTTTCACAGCATAAGGAAAGGGAAACATCAGAGATTGAAGATTTTCGACATCCACTCAGCCAAGGTGACGCATCGGTTCAGACTTTGATTGCCCCGCCCTAGGCAAACCGACACAAATCGTTATGATGACAAGCTAAAACCCGATGAGAAGGTGCCCTATGACCGAAGCCCTTATTGAACGATTTCCATTGCTCAAACAGCTCATTGCGCTACAAGAAACGCAATGGTTCAACCCCAACATCACCACACTGGCGGAAGGCCTGCCCCATGTTGGCCTGAGTGAGCAAGACGTGCAGGATGCGGCTGCAAGGCTGCGCCGCTTCGCGCCGTATATTGAACATGTGTTTCCTGAAACCGCCGTCAACCAGGGCATCATCGAATCGCCGCTGGTGGCCATCGATCACATGCGCCGCGCGCTGCAATCTCACTACCAAACCGACATGCAGGGCAAGCTGCTGCTCAAACTCGACAGCCACCTGCCGATTTCGGGCTCGATCAAAGCGCGAGGCGGGATTTACGAAGTATTGGCT
The DNA here is from genome assembly GCF_016464285.1 of Vibrio sp. bablab_jr001. Lineage (NCBI taxonomy): Bacteria > Pseudomonadati > Pseudomonadota > Gammaproteobacteria > Vibrionales > Vibrionaceae > Vibrio > Vibrio sp. bablab_jr001. The sequence goes on along the minus strand of NZ_JACDWZ010000046.1, from coordinate 142,256 downwards.
CACGCCGAACAACTCGCGCTGCAAGCGGGTTTACTCCACCTTGAAGACGATTACCGCACGCTGGCAAGTGATGAACTGCGCCACTTTTTCTCGCAACATCAGATTGCCGTCGGTTCCACCGGAAATCTCGGCCTATCGATTGGCATCATGAGCGCCAAACTCGGATTTCGCGTCACGGTACACATGTCGGCCGATGCCCGTGAATGGAAAAAAGCCAAACTGCGCTCACATGGCGTCACCGTGGTGGAATACGACAGTGACTACGGCGTCGCCGTTGAACAAGGGCGCGCACAAGCGCAAAACGATCCGAGCTGCTTTTTCATCGACGATGAAAACTCCCGCACGCTATTTCTGGGCTACGCGGTGGCCGGTGAGCGCCTCAAAGCGCAGTTGGTACAGCGTGAAATTCGCGTCGACGCCGAGCATCCGCTGTTTGTTTACCTGCCGTGCGGCGTCGGCGGTGGCCCGGGCGGTGTCGCCTTTGGCCTCAAACTCGCGTTTGGCGATCACGTGCACTGCCTCTTTGCCGAACCCACTCACTCGCCGTGCATGCTGCTTGGCGTGCACACCGGTTTGCACGATGCTATCTGCGTGCAGGATTTGGGCATCGATAACCTCACCGCAGCCGATGGCCTCGCGGTCGGGCGCGCATCGGGTTTTGTCGGCCGCGCCATGGAGCGCCTGCTCGATGGCTACTACACCGTCAGCGACGAAACATTATTTACGCTGCTGAAAATGCTCAGCGATTACGAACAGATTCAGCTCGAACCGTCAGCCTTGGCGGGCATGAAAGGGCCGGTGGTCGCGCAGCGCGATCACGGCTATCTCGCTCAGCATGGTTTCAGTGACGCCCAACTCAGCCGCGCCACGCACTTGGTGTGGGCAACCGGGGGCGGCATGGTGCCGAAAGACGAAATGGACAAATACCTGCGCAGCTAGCTCGTTCTCACTTTCTCTTGGAGAAATTTGCCGCTGGCACTGACCCGCAGCTCACCGTCAACGTGTAGCTGCGCGGTCAGCAGGTAAATCCCTCGGCGCACCGTATCGCAATGCGCCGAAATCACCACCTGTTCCCCCACCACAATCGGGTGATGAAAGCGCACGTCCAACTGCGCCGTCAACGCTTCGATGCCTTGATGTAACAAACAGTGCGTCATCGCGGCATCGAGCAGCGAACTGGCAATCCCACCATGCAGCTTTCCCCGATACCCCTGATGACGCGAATAGACGGTAAAGTGACCACTCACTTGCCCGCACTCGTCGCAAGCCAAAGCCACGCCCAATGAATAAGGATTGTGCTCGGCTGGCGAGCACACCGCGCACATTGCGTGCGATTCTAACGCCTTGGTCATCATCCACCTCACTATCAAAAATTAAGTTAGCATATGCCAATAACAATTCTAATTCTGAGGTGGAATCAATGTTTGCAGCGAACCTGTGCACCTAGCGATTATTCATGCACCTGACGCTAATATTGACGTGTGTAGAGCTGCTTGAGTTGCGCCTCGGTCGCGGTTTGACAGCGCGCGGCTGACCATTCGCCATTGAGCCACGAAGTCCACTTGCGGCGCGGGTTCAAAATAAAATGCACTTGGCTGCCGATGCCGCTTTCGATCGCCACATCTCCGGGTTCATGGTCGAACCCTTGCGTCACGTGTAAGTGCTCACTCGTGACCTGATCGCCGTTTTTCAGCGCTTGCGACACTTCGCTGCTGTATATGCGCAGCGTCACCGGGCCGGTTTCTTTGACCACAATACCGCCTTGCTCAAAGTTACCCGCCACGATGTGCAGCGGTGCCACAATGCACAATTCACCATCCTCATTGCGACTCAGGTATGCGCCTTTGCCAGCGATTCCATGCAGATAAACCAGATGCCCTTCCGCCACAGTCGGCACGATGACTAAGCCTTGCACATCGCTGGGGAGCCATGTTGCCGTCTTGTCTTGTCCATGTTCGCCCACCCGCGGTTTTTCCGTTGCCTGCGCCGCGCTTGATAGACCAAATGCCCATACGAGTGCCAACCAAGCTGCTATTTTAATTCGTCTCATCTTCTATTCTCCCTATTGCGCGATATCAAAGCGATTGCGGTGCGGTTCGCTGCGCTGCGCCATCAGCACCAACAGCACGACCACGCCAATCACCGGAATAAAGAACACCAAACTCCACCAGCCAGAACGTCCGGTGTCGTGCAAACGGCGCACCGTCACCGCCACCAGCGGCAGAAAGCTGAGTATGCTGTACGCCACTTCCACCCACGGCGGCGAACCGGCGTTGATCTCCAGCGCCACCAATACAAGGCTGACCAGCAGATTGACCAAAAAGAACATCCAGTACGCCTGACGCGTCGCTCGCCCGGAAAAACTCAGCCCAAGTTGCCACGCCTGCCAATACCAATTCATCATCGCGCTCCTTTTTCTCGCCTATGACCTCTGTCGTTAAAAATGATGTCCGGCAGTTGCGCCGAACAAGGTCACTTTGGCGCAATCCCTTGGCGGGCGAGTCCTCGATCCGGTTCGAGGACTTCCTACATCCGGTTTGAGGACCGCAACATCTTCACGTGACGCGGAGAAATAGGTAGGCTTAGCACGTTGGATTATGAAACGTTGCCCATGTAAGGAAAGCCGATGATCGCCATTCCCCTGCCCTTTGTTGTCTCATTGCTGCTGTTGATGTTGGCGATCGTGTTGTGGGTCAAATCCGATGCGGCGACCAAACCCGCCAGCTGGTTTACCGCGCTCTGCGCCTTAACCACGGCCATTGTCGGCCTGCGCTGGACACTGGATATCGCACTGTTTCGCATGTTGCAGCCGGTGTGTGCCGCGCTGGTGCCGATGGCCGCCTGGCACTGTTTTCGCCGCGCCCACCAACCCGGAAGGCTCGCGCGCCTGCATTGGCTCGGGCCACTGGTGATTGCTGCCGGGTCGCTGAGCTATCCGTATTGGCATGCGCCACTGGATTTGATGCTGACGGCGCTGTATATCGGTTACGGTATCGCGCTGCTGCTGGCGTCGCGCAATGAAGCGTCGCGAGTCCGGTTGTCCGATATGGACTGGGTGCGCTACGCCGAGCGCACCGCCGGTTGCATGCTGCTGTTTTCTGCCTGCATTGATGGCGCGCTGACACTTGATTTCGCACTGTATGAGGGCCGCCACGCGATGTATGTTCTGGCGGTCGGTTACACCCTGTTGTTGCCAACCTTAGCGTTAGCGGTGGTGATGGTGGCGCAAAGTACCTTGCACGCGGCCGAAGAAGAACCGCAAGCGAGCGCGCCGGACTCTGCCGTTGAGCAAAGCGATAACAGTGCCATGAGCGATGAACACGCGCAGGCGATTCTGACGCGACTCGATACACTGATGAACGAAAAGCAGGCATTTCTCGACCCGGATTTAACCCTGGATCGTCTGGCGCGTAAACTGACGATTCCAGCCAGGCAGATTTCAATGGCGGTCAATCAGATTCACGGTCGCAACATCTCAAAAATACTCAATGAGTATCGCATCGAGTACGCCAAGCAGCGTTTGCTGCACAGCGATGAGAGCATTACGCAGGTCTATCTGAATTCCGGTTTTCAAACCAAATCCAACTTCAATCGTGAATTCAGCCGCGTGACCGGACTGACGCCCAGCGGCTTTCGCAAGAGTGTGAACTGACATGATCTCATCCCTTGTCGAGTCGCCAACCTGAGCTAATACTTGTAATGGATGATTTCTCTTGTGGAGAGAAAGTAACGGAGGACGCATTCATGTTTAACACCGATAAGTTTATTGAGAATTGCATTCAGGCCGTCTCAGAGGGGGAACAAGCGGTTAATGCGGTGGTGTCAGAAGCCATGTCTGAGACCAGAATGATGGCTTCAGTACTTGGCCAACAAGAGCACGCTGGTATCCATCTGCTCTACCGCTCACCTGCACTCACAATCATCAACTTCAAGTGGGCGCCTTACATGAATTTAATGCCACACAATCATCAGATGTTTTCGGTGGTCGGTATCTATTCGGGCAGAGAAGATAATATTTTCTGGCAAAGGACGCCAAACGGCATTGAAGCTCGCGGGGCAAAATCACTCGGAGCAGGAGACGTGTGCGTACTCGATACCACTACGATCCATTCCGTACTCAATCCGATCGGGAAAATGACGGGCGCTATTCATGTCTATGGCGGTGACTTTTTCGCGCCTCACGAACCCAGAAGCGAATGGGATCATGAAACTCTGGTCGAACATCCATGGGATGTCGAGCGGGTGAAATCCGTGTTCCGGGACGCCGAAGAGAGATTCAACGCCGGCAAAAAGCCCATCTGACGTCGATTGAGGCAGGAACGCCTCAATCATTGAATGGCTGATATCTCCAGTTAGTAGCGAAGACTCACGGTCAGGCCGACATAGGTACCGTGCTCCTCGGGAGCAATGACAGGGGCGAGCAAGTAGCGGTCGGTCACATATGCCCCGATAGCGGACCCAAGTGCGTGCGACGCCGCATCCAGAAATGCCTCTTTGCCCGTATTTGTCCCTCGCTCATATTCATAGTATTGCGACACAGCCCCTAAAGCCGTGCTGATATAAAAACCGACCCAGCCCCTATCCTCTTTAGACCACCAAGCATCCGACGCCCATACAAATGCCCCGGCCATCGCCGCGCCGCCAACGGCATGGCTGAATTCGCTATTCACGCTGTTGTTACCGGCTTTTACTGGTGATGCCAATAACGCCAATACGACCAACAATAAGGTGCGTTTCATCGCTTTCTCCTCATTCTCATTTCAGGCTCACGGCATAAAACACCCGCCCGACCTTTTATGAGTGTAGAAGACATTATGAGTAAGGTGGCGCACAGACCGGCGGCTTATACGCTACCTTCGCGTACTTCGCGGTTCTTATTCGCAAACCACGCCTGTAAAAACTCGATACATAACGCTAACTTAGCGGGCACATGATGCCTGGCTGGGTAAAGCGCGTAGAGCGTCAGTTGAGGCTTGTTGGAATCCGCGAGTATTTCCACCACCTCGCCGCTATCAATGGCGCTTTGTGCGACAAAGTCCGGAATAAACCCGATTCCGAGACCTCGTTTGATGGCTTCCATCATGAACATCGTGCTGTTGACTTTCAGTCGGCCACTGATGGCGACACCATCCTCTATCGGCCAGACATGTTTGCCTTGAAAATAGCTGTAAACGAAGCAGTTGTGCTCCTTCAGATCTTTGGGCATCAGAATGTTGGGATGACTGGCTAAATACCCCGGTGATGCACACACCTTGTAACTGAAATGAGTGAGCGCTTTGCCGACATAGTTGACATCAATCGGCTGGCTTGACGCGCGAAACCCCAAGTCAAAGCCATGCTCGACCAGATCCATCTGTTCGTCGCCCAGATGAATATCCAGCTCAAGGTCGGGATGAGCCAACATGAAATCGGCAAACAAACCGGATAAATCAGTGATTCCCAGAGCCATCGGTGCATTGATCTTCAGCTTACCACGCAGGTTTTGTTGTAAATCCTGCGCAAAGCTGTCGGCTTCGGCGAGTTTTGTCAGAATGTCATTCGCGCGCTGTAAATAGCCCTCTCCGACGGGCGTCAGTTGAACATTACGGGTGGAGCGATGCAGTAAGCGCGCACCAATATCCGCTTCTAAACGTGAAATCTCTTTGCTGATCATCGATTTTGAGGTGCCAGTCTGCTCAGCGACCTTAGTGAAACTGCCCAGATTGGCTAAGCGCACAAAGAGCTCAATAGCGCGTAGTTTATCCATCCTCAACTCTCCCGATAAAGCCATCATTGTTCTCGATTTGAGAACAGTATATGCACATTATAGCTATATATGAAACCAATAGTGCGGACTAGGATAAGTCCATCACCGAGCGTTGCTTGCCAAGCCGAATCGGTGAAGAAATTTGTCTAGTTAAGGAGAACACCATGTACACACTCTATTATTCCCCTGGTACCTGCGCCATTGCGACACAAGTCATTTTGCTTGAACTCGGGCAAGACGTAAAAATTGTCGACAGAGCACACGTCGCTGATTTTGCCGCAATAACGCCAATTCAAGCGGTTCCGGTTCTGGTGGATGGAGAACATACGCTGACGGAAGGGGCGGCTATCATTCTGCATTTGTTAACCAAGCACGAAAACACCCTGCTTCCCAGCCACGGCTTTGCGCGCCAGAACGCGATTCAGAACATACTGTTTGCGAACGCTACGATGCACCCCGCCTACAGCCGACTGTTCTTTATCGCCGCGAATATCGATGATGAAGCCGTCAAACAATCCGCGTTGAATCAGGCAGCCGATGCAATCAGCACTCTATGGCGCTATGTCGAAAGCCTGTTGCAGTCCCAACCATACCTCGGCGGCAATGCCCCGAGCGCGGCCGATATTTTGCTCGCGGTCTACGCCACTTGGGGTGCGTATTTTCCGGTGGATATCAATATCGGGCCTCGTTCTCGTCATATGATTGAAACCGTGCAGGCGATGCCGAACTTTCAGCGCACGATCGAAGCACAACGTGTTGAATCCGAGAAAAACAAGGATAAATGATGCCCACGACTTTTAACGGCAATGATGATCGCCAGCAGATCATCGCCATCATCAACCACTATTTTGACGGGCTACACCGAGGTGATGCTGCACTGCTTGGGCGCATTTTTCACCCGGACGTGTGCCTGAAAGCCCCCAGCGTTCGACGCAGCATGACTGAGTGGCTAAACGATGTGTCGGAGCGAAAAAGCCCTGAGCAGTTGAGCCTCGCATTTAACTTTAAGATTGAGTCGCTCGATATCGTCAAAGATCAAGCGATGGCGAAAATTCATTGTCCGTTGTTTAGCTTTGATTACATCGACTTTTTGGGGCTTCTGAAGGAAGACGGACAGTGGCGCATCGTCAGCAAAATGTACACCGACGTGTCAGTTGAGGTTGAGAAACCTTAAGATTAGGAGAAAGAAAACATGCCTTATATCAACGTAAAAGTCACCGATGATGGTGTGACCAAGGAACAAAAGCAGGCGATCATCAAAGGTTGTACGCAACTGATGGTCGATATCCTGAATAAGAACCCAGAGAAGACTTTTGTGGTCATCGACGAGGTCAACACAGACAACTGGGGCGTCGGTTTTGATCAGGTAACGGAACTGCGCCGCTGACTGTCATAGCGCAGTTAACCAAGCATCCACTCTCAACCAAGGGTGGATGCTTTGTCTCAATCAAGCATCGGTAAACACACTCAACAGCGGCTTTGACACCCCGCCAGAACCAAATCCACCGAGGGCAATCCACTTCTCTGCCTATTGAGATAGTATTTTGCTGGAAAACGCGCATAATCGTCCGGTACAACTCTCAGAGAAGACATGACCTATGACTGATTTTCAATATTACTTCCATCAACTGCCTTGTTTTAACTGCAAAAAAACCACAGTAAGCACCGATCTTGGTTGGTTAACCGCAGCGATGAAAGATGATGTTCTGGCACAAGTGACCGCGATTATCGAACAAGGCAACATTGAGCCGGATATTTCGGTAAACGTGACTTGTACTAAAGACGAAGCGCGTGAGTATCTATTGCTGAACTTCTACGGCTATTCAGAAGAAGAGCTTGAGAATCAAGTTGAAGCAGAAGATGAACAAGAAGTCGCCGATGAGTTAGCCGAACTAGCGGCAGAAGGTAACGAAGCCATCGTGTTTGAACACGAAATCGCCCTGCAAAGTTGCACCAATTGCGATGTTGAATAAGAGCCTAACCCCGCTCAATCAGTAACATGAAATGCATCTGCCACCTGAGGCGGAATGCCATCAATCATAAAGGCGTTAGTCAATCTGCTAACGCCTTTTTTGTTTCTGCGCTTTCCAGGTAAGTGCCATTTAAGCGGTGGTTATAGCCTGTTCTACTGCAAACTGGTGCTGTTTATCTCAGGCAAATGTCTGCCTCGTCATGGTTTTGAGCAACGGCTCATCACATCTTCAACAGTCCGCTCTTGCTTCAACACTCCCAATTAATGATATGTGTTTAGTTGACTATTGTGTTGCGTAGTCACAGCCTGAAGATTGGTCGGCAATATCCTTTGCCATTTGTACACCAGACGTCACGTTTGCTTAAATAGGGAGGTTAAATATGAATAGGGATTTTTCTGCATTGGCAACCACCGATTACGGAAATGTATTGAGCCATGATCACTTTATGGACTTCACTATCCGCCCCATTTGGCAGGGAATGCCACGAATATTTGGCGAAGCTTTTACGGTTCAATTGGCACCCGGCGATAATTTAATGCTTCATTCGGCAATCTATGAAGCGCCTGAAGGTTCTATTTTGGTGGTCGACGGCGTCGATGCGGAATATGCCGTGGCCGGAGGTAATGTATGTGCCGTCGCTCAACAAAGAGGGATAAAAGGGTTTATTGTGGATGGTGTCATTCGGGATCTAAGCGAAATAGAGAATAGGCAGTTCCCCGTTTTTGCAAAAGGATTGCATCCGGTACCGGGAAAAAAAGAAATCTTTACTGAACTTTGTGCGCCCATCATTTGCGGCGGCGTAAAAGTGGCAACCGGCGATATGATCGTCGCTGATATCGAAGGGATTGTGGTGATTCCGAAATCGGAACGAGAGCGCGTATTTCAATTGGCGTCCGAGAAAGCATCTGCAGAAGCGTCACTGACTTTATCAGAGTGGGAAACTAGACACAGAGAAAAGATCTCGAAGGCGATAAGTTCAGCGAAGACATTAGCCCAGCGTCGTAAGTAAACATGGGCTCATTATTAAACAATGTTTCAGCACAATACTCGCAAATAGAATCTTCATAGATTATTTTTTGTGTAGCCGCGACAGGTTTTAACCGCAAGTTAACTATCCAAAACCGATGAAAGGGACTGAGCAATGAGCAAGCTATCTATTCACTATTTTGATTTTCCCGGTGGACGAGCGGAACCCGCACGCATTGCATTACGTTATGCTGGCATCGATTTCGAGGATGTGCGTTTTCCCCCAAAGAGTTGGCTGAAAGGGCGAAGGATTACCCGCTAGGCAAAGTGCCCGTGATGGACGTTGAAGGCCATCGGGTAACTCAATCCAACGCAATCAACCGCTATGTGGGCAAACTGACGGGGTTATACCCGAATGACCCCATTCAAGCACTGCTGTGCGATGAAGCATTGGACGCGGCAGAAGAACTCACCGCGAAAGTTGCAGAAACATTTTCTTTGCAAAGCGAAGAACTGAAAGCCGCACGAGAAAAGTTATGCGCTACGGTCTTTCCAGCGTATCTGACCTTCTTTTCAAAGAAATTAGCTCAAGCGGGTGACTACTTTGCGGACAATCGTCTCACGATCGCCGATCTTAGGGTAATGATGTTGCTTCGCCACCTGTGTTCCGGTGCGCTCGATCATGTTCCGGCGGATTTGGTCGAGAAACACGCCCCTAACCTGCAAGACTATCTGCAACGAGTCAGCCAACACGAAGTGTTTGTCAAAGGGCACGCGTCATAAATAGCGCGGTCCGATTCTCAGCTTATCTAAACGGTTTGCCAGTCACAGGAATATGAAGGAAATGCCTGAAAAGTACATGCTAAGAGCACTGGAAGTTTCTAAGAACGCTTTACCACTTTGCGTTCCCAATCCTCCTGTAGGATGCATATTAGTGAAAAATGAAACCATCGTATCAGAGGGATGATATACACAAATTGTCGGTGGTCAGCATGCTGAAGTTCAAGCTCTTAAAGCATATTCAGGCCCCATGGATGGGGTGACAGCCTATGTTACTTTGGAACCCTGCTCATTTGTAGGTAGAACACCTGCCTGTGCAAACGCGTTAATTCAGGCAGGAATCAAGCACGTGATTGTCGGGATGTTGGATCCGGACATTCGCAATAACGGTAAGGGAATCGACATCCTCAAACGCGCTGGCATTCACGTTCAGGTCGGAATGTGCGAAGAGCAAATAAGCGCCTTTTTAAGGCCTTATCTGTGCAAATCGTGATAGTGGCGGCAAGAAGAAAATCACTTACGCCACTTCTGCCTTACTCTCTTCTTCCTCTTCAGATTCAGATTCCATCTCTTCATCGTCAGTGTCCGGAGTTGGCGTCATCTGCTCTTGTACTGATTCAATATCAACCCGTGGGTCGAGCGCTGCCGCCAGTGGCGAAGAGACTAAATCGCCCGTCGCCATGATGTAATCTTCGGTGGTTTGCACTTCGGCTTTTTGCTGTGAGTTAATGTATTGCAGCGTCAAGAACAGCACACAACCACACGCTCCCATAAAGCCATACAACATATTATTGCCCAGCCATTGCATCACACCTGATGCAATCAGCGGGCCGATACTGGCTCCCAAACCAAAGGTCAGCAGGATAGTCGCCGATAGACCAACTCGTTCACTTTGTTCGACGCGAGAATTCGCCAGCGCAGTAGCCAGCGGATAGAGGGTGAACGCTAAGATGCCAAACAGAAATGTCATCGCCAGTGCCGCAAAGTGATGGTAAGGCGTGAATGCGATACTCAGTGTCAACCCGACCAGCAACACACAGTTGATGCGAATCAGGCTACTGCGCGAGATGACATCAGAAAGTTTACCCATCGGCCACTGAGCAAGCAGGCCAGCTAAAATGGTAGCGGTCATGTAGGTGGCGACCTCTTCCGGCGCCAGCCCAAGATTACTGGCATAAGCCGGTGCCAGGCCGTAAAACGAGCCAACCACCATGCTGCCAATCGCTACCGTAGTTAGCGCTTGCGGTGCTTTTTTCCAGTAATAGGTGATGTGCAGCGGCGCGGGCACCAATGGCGCCGGGTGAATACGCCGGGTAATTGCAATCGGCACAATGCAGAGCGCAAAACAGATGGCGATCAGCAGCAGCGGTTCCAGACCTAAATCGGGGTAGAGACTGATTGCGCCCTGACCGAGAATCAACGCAAGGTACGACACGATCATGTAACTGGCGAACACAGTGCCCCGTTGACTGTTGTCTGCCTGCTCGTTAAGCCAGCTTTCCAGCACCATGTATTGACACATCATGCCGATACCGACCATCAGCCGCAGCACAATCCAAATGGTGAGCTGGTCAACTAATGCATGGCCCAGAGCGGATGCGGTGACAATCCCGGCACTGGCTACGAACGCACGAATGTGACCTACCCGAGCAATCAAACGGTGACCAATCTTAGAACCAGCAACCAGCCCCGCGTAATATGCCGACATCATGCCACCAATCCAGATTTCAGGCACTTGCATGGCTGAAAGGCGAAGTCCGAGGTAGGTCGTCAACAGGCCGCTGGCCAGCACAGTCAGCAGTGTCGTGCTGTACAAAGAGGCAAAAGTACGCAGAGGGTTTGTCATCTACAAGTCCTTGTAAACATGCCGAGGATACTGTCGGCAATGCGTCGCCCGTTGATTGGCGCGACGAGAAAAATGAACGTCTTGTTCGCAGGAATCTCCTCTCAATCTAGCAGTTCTTTAAGCGCAATGTACATGACTGAAACGCGTAACCGTGGACTGAATCTCTCAACCAGCCCACTCCCAGAAAGCAAAAATGCCCTGAATAAAAATCCAGAGCATTTCGAGCGCTTAATGACGCGTTATACGGAGGTGGGCGTACTCACTGTTCGCTTCTCAAACGCAGGCTGTTTTTTGCTCTGGGGATAGAGCACCAAACCAATTCCCAGTAAGAAGGTGCTGCATGATACCCACTGAGCGAGCGACAGTTGCTCATCGTAGATCGCGTAACCGCTCAGCAGTGCAAACACCGACACCAACAGCGTCATCGGCGCCAATTGACTCATCGGGTATTTAAGGACCATTTTGTTCCACACCCAATAGCCGAATACGGTGGTCGGGTAAGCCTGAAACAGCACTGAAATCCACGCATTACTGTTCCACTGTTGATAGGTGGTACTCAGCACGTCCCATCCATTCATGCCGACGCTCAGCACGACCAAAGGCAGCGGCGCAAACAACATACCCCAAATGTTGAATGCAAAAGCCGATCGCGTGCCCGATTTGCGTACAATCACCCCCGCCAACGGCCAGCAAATTGCCGAGATCATGATAAACACCACGCCCGCCAACGTGACGTTGCCATTGGTGTAAATGATGGAGACCACTAGCCCAACCACGGATAACACGATCCCTGCCGCCATGCGGGCGGAAATCACCTCTTTATACAGCAACACCCCGACCAGCACGGTGGTCAGCACATCGGTTTGCAGCAACACCGATGCCATACCCGACGACAAGCCAAACGTGATGGAGCACGATGCCATGCCCCAAATACCAGTACCGAACACCAAGCCATAGGCCATCAGATAGCGCCATTGCACATTGGGTTTACGGACAAAGAAAATGATTGGAAACGTGGCGCAGAAAAAGCGCGCGGCGGCGATCAGCAGCGGATCCATCTCGCTCACGCCCAGTTTGATCATCGAAAAATTGAATCCCCAGATTGCCATCACGCTGATGATGAGCAGTAAATCTCGTCCCTGCATTGCTTATCTCCTGACTTTTAACCTTGTCACCCAGTCTCCCTTGCCGAATAAAAACAGTACAGATACAATTTTATAAAATTTAACCAGTACAATTTGGTGACAGCATGGCGCGGTATAAACAATTGGCAGAGAAATTTGTTCACGATATTGAGGCAGGGAAACTGACGCCAGGCGATCGTATGTTGTCGCTGCGCCAGTTTGCCAGCCAACATGGCGTCAGTGTCTCGACTGCCGTCAGTTGCTATGCTGAACTCGAAGCGCAAGGCTGGTTGATTGCCCGGCCGCAGGCCGGATTCTTTATTGCTCAGCAAAGCCAGATTGCACCGCCGCCGAGCTGGCCACCTTTTCGCAGCACCGTCACCACGCCGACCACCATTCGCAGCCGCACGCTGGCACCTTGCGGGCCACTCGGTACATCGCGTTTACAACTGGATAATCCCACGCAGCAGGCGCTGGATCGCAGCCTGCGCCGCGCAATGAAACGGGCCGCTAACAAAATAACCTATTACCCGGAACCTCAGGGTGAACCAGCCCTGCTCAACGCACTCGCCACTCATTTCACGCACTGCGGATTTGCGCTCAACGCACAAGAGCTGGTGATCACCCACGGTTGTATGGATGCGGTCAAAAACGCACTGCAGGTTTGTACACAACCCGGAGACACCGTGGCCGTCAGTTCGCCCTGTTACAATGGCTTGTTGGATTTGCTCTCCCAACTTTCATTGCGCATTATCGAAATTCCCTCTCTGGCTGATGGCATCGACCTCGATCAGTTTGAACAGCACCTTCAATGTGGCCAAGTGCAGGCAGGTTTGTTCTGCACCACCCACATGAACCCACAGGGTATTACGCTCTCCAGCCAGCAAAAGGAGCGCTTGGCTAAACTTGCTAATCACTACCGGGTGCCCGTAATTGAAGATGACGTGTATCTGGAACTGCCCCATCGCCATCAGCCACTGCTGCCCGCCTCGTATTACGATGACGGCGGATACGTTCTGTGGTGTGGCTCAGTATCGAAAACCTTGTCCCCCAGTTATCGGATTGGCTGGTGCCGCCCAGGGCGCTTTTTTCAGCCGTATTTGAAACGAGCCTTGGGCGTGCCAACGCTGATTCAGTATGCACTGGCCGATTTTATCGACTCCGGCGCTTACGCCAGTCATCTCAAACGGGTGCGTTACCAGCTCAGTCAGCACAAAGCCTACTACCTCAATTACCTGAGTGAACATCTGCCAACAGGAAGCCGGATTACACAGCCCGATGGTGGTTTGGTGTTATGGATGCAGATCCCCGGCCTCAATGCCAAAGCTGTCGGTGAGGCTGCTGAACAGGCGCAGCTTGATATTCGTATCGGCCCTTGGTTTACAGAGTCTGAGCGCTATCAGGACTGCCTGCGCATTAATATCGGCTTTGCGCCAAGCGAAGAGATAACCGGAGAACTGGCTAGGCTGATGACGGTCATCAAGCAGCACGTGCGCCTATAAGCGCGAATGCCAGCGCAAAGCGTCTTGTGTCTAAGATTTTAAGCACAACATTGCACAAGAGATAGACAGTTTCATCGCCAGCTCCTAGACTTCTCATGCCGTGATTAACGTGCTGAAAATCATAATAATAACTTCAACGCCAGCTGGCTTAACTTTCAAAGGAACGACGAAATGAAACACACCCCGGTATGGGCAGGTCTGCTACTGCTACTCTGCTCAACATCAGGCTTTGCGAAAACCGTACTGACTGAGAAAAACCTCGATACTTACATGCAGGTGACCGAAGAGCTCGACGCAACCGCAGAGGATTCTTTTGACACCGACGAGACAACGATGCCACTGACCTACGCGGCGCACTGTGACTGGCAACGTCACTATCAACAGGCCGTCGCTTCAGCCCCTGCCAAGGAGGTCGCGGATGTGGAAGCAGCAGCCAAACATCATGGCATGTCACCGGTTGAGTACTTCGAGTTCACCCACAAAATGCAGTGGATGATGATGGAAGAGATGCAGATGATGCTCAAATCCAGCGAATCGTTACTGAAATCCCTGCCAGCGGAGAGCCGTAGCGAGCTCGAAGCGGAAATTGCCAATCAGAACAACGTGATTGAACTGCTGAACCGCTGCATGACTGATGAAGACAAAAAAGCAGCGCAACGCCTCAAACCGATCCTGATGAAAAAAGCCATGCAGATGATGGAAAACTAATTGGTTATTGTCGGGGCGGGCTTTACGCCCCGGCTTCTCTCTGTGCTTCCCCGTTGCTATATGCCTGATTTTCTGTATGTTGGACAATCAAACATCAGAGGGAATCGGGAGAAAATATGGAACTGGAACTGTTTGTGGTTGATGCCTTTACCACCGAACGCTTTAAGGGCAACTCGGCCGCCGTTGTCCCTGTCACGGACTGGCTGAGCGACGAGCTCATGCTCGCCATTGCCCAGGAAAACAACCTCTCTGAAACCGCGTTCATCAAACGCCTTGCTGCGGACCATTACGCCATCCGCTGGTTTTCTCCGCTGACCGAAATTGATTTCTGTGGCCATGCGACACTGGCCTCCGCTTACGTGTTGTTCAATCACTTTGGCGGAGGCGATACATTGACGTTCGACACTGCCGCCGTCGGCACACTCAGCGTTACCCAGTCGGCGGACAAGCGCATCGCGATGAGCTTTCCCAATCGCGCGCCGCAACCTGTCAGTGAAATCCCGGCCGCTTTACTGGAAGGGCTTTCCATCAAGCCTGATGAAGTGCTTCTCAGCCCTCAAGCCTATTTTGCGGTGTACAAGGATGAAGCAGCGGTGACTCAGGTGCTGCGCGATAACCAAAAACTCAAACAACTCGCACCGTATGATGTGGTTGCGACGGCTAAATCGACCGACTATGATTTTATCTCGCGCTATTTCTGGCCCGCCAATGGCGGTGATGAGGATCCGGTGACGGGTTCAATTCATGCCGGACTGACGCCATTCTGGGGCGAACGTCTGGGTAAAACCAAGCTTCTCGCTTATCAGGCGTCACAACGTGGCGGTTTGCTGCAGTGCGAATTGCAAGGCGATCGCGTCATCGTTTCCGGCCATGGCGTGCTCTATCTGCGTGGCAACATTCACGTTGCTTAGCACGTTTGATGCCGTTGGAACCTCAACTCAGGAAGGACGACATTATGATTCGTGGACACTGTCACTGCGGCAACATCAGTTTGGAGATCCCTCGTCTCACCACGACAGCCACTGAATGCAACTGCTCTATTTGTCGCCGTTATGGCGCGCTGTGGGGTTACTTTACTCAACCTGAAGTTAAGGTCATCGATCAGGGGGCGGGTCTTGAACAGTATGTATGGGGTGATCAATGTATTGAGTTTCAGCGCTGTAAAGGATGCGGCTGCGTCACCCATTACACGGCGGCTCCGGGCACGGGCAGCGAGCGCCTTGCCGTCAACTATCGGATGTTTGATGCCGTGGTCCAACAGGCCTTGATCATTCGCCACTTTGACGGCGCCGATTCGTGGCGTTATCTGGATTAACAATGCGCAACCGTCTGTCGATTCGCTCTTACACTGCCCACTCCACCAGCCACGTGCACCACTATCACCAGTTGGTGTTGCCGCTATCGGGCTACATCGACATTGTGGTCGATGATGTCGTGCTCAAATCTGGTTTGGGCGATTGCGTGGTGATTCGCGCCGGATCGCGCCACGATTTCAGCGCGCCGGAAGCTTTCCGTTTTCTGGTTGCCGATCTCAACGAACTGCCTGCCAATCTAACTCAGTCGGAAGTCGTGAGTTTTCTGCTTGATCCTTCAGCGTTGGCGTACATTCAGTTCGTCGACAAGCAGCTCAGTGCGCAGGTTGATAAACACATTGAAGCCATGACGCTGGAGCTGTTTCTGGCACTGCTGGCTCGCCAGAGCTTTGCGCGCAAAATCGACCCGCGGATTCAAAAAGCGGTGCAGGCGATGCGCGATAATCTGACCCGCTCACTGACCATCAATGAGCTGGCCAACATTGCGTGCCTGAGCACCACTCAATACAAGAACCTGTTCAAAGCCAATCTGGGGATGACGACGTTTCAGTACCTTACCCAACTGAGAATGGAGCGTGCCCGCGCACTGCTGACTCACTCCGACTACCCGATTGGTCTGATTGCTGAGCAAGTGGGCTTTCAGGATCCTTCCGCTTTCAGCCGCAGTTTCAGCCGTTATTTTGGCCAGCCGCCCAAGTTCTACGCCAAGTAAGTTTTCCATCCCAACAATACATATGGTGAACTTGTGGCGGTGGCAACACGAAAAGCACCATCTCGGCGTAGCAAAGTGTCCTTTCTGCACAATTTAATAAAATAATCGCTCTACTATCGGTGTTACTGATTTTTGTTCACCGAGAATGTCTAATGTCGCGTTCAATACGTTTAAACCAACCTTATTCCCTGCTGACACTGGCACCGATTCTGTTTCTTCTGATGTGGAGCAGTGGTGCGGTGATGGTCAAGCTCGGCTTAGAACATGCTTCCGTCTGGAGCTTTCTGATTGCCCGTTCGGCCATTTCTTTCACGCTGACACTGTTATTACTGCGCCTGATGCGCGGCCGCTGGCGCCCCAATCTGTCTCACACCACTGGGGCTACCCGGTGGAACCTACTGGGCTCCGGCTTGCTATTGCAGGCCGGCTATCTCAGTGGTTACTTTCTGGCGATCTCAACAGGTCTGTCTCCGGGCATCGTTACCGTCATTTTGGGCTTACAACCACTCCTGACACCACTGCTGACCGGGCAGCGTCAGAGCCGACGCGCAATGCTGTTTCTGCTGTTTGGATTTATGGGGCTGAGCCTTGCAGTCGCTGGGTCGGCGCAACTGGACGCGCTGAACTGGAGCGGGATAGGTCTGGCGATACTGGCATTGGCAGCGATTACTTTTGGCACCATTTGCCAAGGCCGAATCAAGTTCGACAATCTGGATTCGGTGGTGTGTCAGAACAGTGTGGCACTGGTTATTTTCAGCCTTATTCAACTGACGCAACCCTGGCAGATGCAATGGAATGCGCCGCTTGTCATCTCGCTGCTGTGGATGAGTGTGGTGGTGTCGACCGGCGCGTTGCTGCTGTTGATGCTGATGCTCAAACATCAGTCCGCCAGTCAGGTCAGCGTGCTGTTCTACAGCATTCCGGTGCTGACGATTCTGTTTGATTATGCGCTGTTTGGTACCACGCTCAGCCTGATGTCTTGGGTGGGAGTGCTCACCGTTGCCGCAAGCGTATGGGGTTATCAGAACGACAAAGCCAGACGCGCGTTAATCGCAAACGCAGCGTCTGGCTAAGAGGGAGATATCACCTCGAGTGAAACGTTACTGGTTGTGAATATCGAGCTTATTCAGCAGCGATGGAAAACCCCAACCATTTTGACCCGGCACCACCGTTTCACCGGTTAAATACTCAAACAATGTTGGTGCCAATGAGCCGTTCGCTTCACTCAGCAGCGGCTTTTTATTGGCTCCCACCGGCGCGCCCCAAAAGCCCAGAAACGCATCTTTTTCCAGATAACTTTCCCCGGCATGACGTCCTGGCACTTTGGTGTTGTAGCCAATACCATCACGCGGGAACAGGTTGACGGTGCCAGCACGGTCCTCTTCGTAGATGGCTGCTAACTGATTGACGGAATCTGGCCGCGCGCTAAAGCGGGTCAAATCTCGCCACTGATTGGCATCACACCAACTTGCGACGTGATCTGCGGTCGCTTTATACAGGCATTTATCCACCAGCTTGGCGTAATGGCTGAGTGCCTGCTCGCTCGGGCGTGACAGATACGGGTTGAGCACCTGCACATCCAGCAGACGCGCTTTACCATTTACGCCAGCGTAATAGAGCTTGTCGCCCTGCTTGCGGATAATTTCATCCACCCGCTGACCTTCGCGTTCGCCAATCAGACGCACCGCACATTGGTTCAAATTGCAGGCGCTTTCGCGTACCGCCAGATAATCCAGCGTATCGCCAAGACGGATTACGCTCTCGGCGATCACATCGATGGGTTTCTCGCTCTCTGCGGGTTGCCATTGGGTCAGTTCCTGATACACCGGTTGCACTGTCCAACCCGCGTTGGCATTAAAGAAATCCAGCATGAAGTTACCGCCCGCGGTCGACGCAACCACCACATCGACCTGATGATAGCCAGGCGGATTGAGCGCGTTGGTCAGCTTCGGCCCTTCCCCTTCATCTGAGGAAATTTTCTCCAGATGAATCGGGATTCCGAGTTCTTTCGCCAGCGGAGTGAAGATCTGCTTTTCCGGATTGAGCGCAAAATAGACTGGCGCCAGACCGTGGTCCCCCGCCATACCCCACAAAGTGCGCTCATACACACCTGCATCCCGATAAGCACTTTCCATCCGCCCTAACCAGTAATCAAGACGGTTAAGCTCGCCCGTTGGCATGATGACTTCATCGCTGAACGGGCCGGTAAAATGCGCAAAATGATCCGGCCACGGGTTGTACACCAGGGTGTAATCCGGCAAGCCGTTGATGTCTTGCTCGGCGTATTCGGCCAGCGCTTGTTGCAACGACCATTTGCGGCTCAGGCGAGTGTAGAAATCCCATTTTGAAATATCCTGATAGTCGTCCACCTGCTCAATCAGTGTTGCGCGCACGCCATTCAGCGATTGCTCCACTTTCGCCCGCGCTTCAAGGTCGCGCAAGCAGCGTTTCTCACCAAAATCGCGCTGCGCTTCGCCGACACCGAGGTTGATTAAGCCATCGTACGTGACGTGCGCATTCCAGTCGTATTGCGCGTTGCAGTTAAGCGTTTTGAGGTAGTCCAAACGATCAAACATGGTTTTGACATGACGTTCACCGACCAGCTTATCGAGCTGCAATGCATCATTGCCGTAGAAGTAATACGCCCGGTCTTGTTGGCGATCAACAAAGTGGAAATTGGGAATGCCGGTACCGCCATCGCCGGAGACTTTCGCCCCCGTTTTGATCAGCGGCAGGTTGCGCACGCTGATGGTGGGCGTCGAGGAAATCCCTACCTGAACGATATTGCTGTGCTCACTACGATAAAGGCGCTTAAAGAACGGCAGGTAATAGGGATCGTGATACGGCTGTTCGGCGAGGATTTGCATAAAACGCACCTGCTGCTGATGCTCAGGCTGTTCATGAGTCAACGGCGAACTTACCGACTCCGCATTTACCTGACGGCGGTACACTTCGCCGATAAATGGCTTACTCGGGTCAACCAGCCCCTGCATCAAGCCTTGTTGCAAACCATCGACGGTAATCTGCACCGCAAAACGGCGCTGCTGCTGAGAACGCAGAAAATCCGCGACTTGTGTCGGGTCACTGTCGAGCATATCCACCAGCCAATCCGTCAAGCGTTCAGTACGCTCCTGCTGATACAAAAACTGGCGATACCCTTTGAGCACATTGAGGCGCACAAAATCGATCAGGCTGACGGTCACAGCTTCTGCTTTATTGTTGATTTTGCTGGCATTGTCGGGTTTGGCATCTTCCATCACCGCCAGCAGCGCATTTTTCATATCGCCGTCCTGCATGCCGGATGAGGCTTTCTCCAGCAGCCCAACCACTATGGGTTGAATTTTAGCGACCAACGCTTTGTCTTGCGCACTGCCGCTCAGGTATTGATACTGCTGCGGCAACTGAGCCACATTTTGCCACTCGCCCACCTGCACCAACGCATCATACAGCGTCACCAAAGTCGCGATGAAATCCCGGTCAACTTTAATCCCTTCCTGATGCGCCTGATCTTTGCTGCGCATCTGGGTTTCATCCGTCGGTTTATCACCCACATGATACAGACTGTGTTCAAAGCCTTTGAGCGCTTGCTCGTCGTACACGCTGCTAAGATACGCTTTGAACTGATCACCCGGCTCAATCCCGGTGTAACGGTCGTAATACTGATAGAGGAAGTAGCCGAGCGGAATGGCGTACCCCGGATCAGAAATTTGCTTAATGACGCGAGCTTTGACTTTCGCGTCCAGCGGTAAAGTCAGAATGTAGGTATCGAGCGACACTCCCGCGATAGTAAAAATAGTGGCATCACGCGCCACGGTGGTCGAATAGCTGAGCGATGAGACAATCTGATTTTTGAGGATCTCAGCGGAGTTAAACACGCCGCCGATGATGGGCGTGTCCCCCAACGCCGCCTGAGCGGGCGAGGCCAGTAAACAGGCAGACACCGCTGCAATGAGCGGTGTCTGATGAGTCAATTTCAAATAAGACATAGACGGAGATTCCGTAAATCGTTATTGGCTAAGCTGCTCTCGCACCCAATCCAGCACTTCAATCAGTTGGTGATCAGGCATGTTGAGCAACCGGTCACCCACATACCACTCAATGAAGCTTTGATTCGGTTGCGGTGCACTCTGCGGGTTGCCGAGCCAGATTTTCTTGTCTGACGCCAGACGGTTACGCAGTACGATCGCATTGTCGACGCTTAGTGGCAGATAGAGGTGCAGCATGTTGGCCTGCGGCTCAATCGGGTTGAGCACAAATTCCGGATATTCAAGCAGGATTTGATAAACCTGTTGCGTGCGCTCGTATAGCGCGGGCATCATCGCAAGGCGCTGTTCAAACTGCATCGCAGCCGAGACCACATAAGGTGTGCGATGATATACGTTGCCGCCCTGACGGCGCATCCACACGGCCGCTTTCTGAATAAAGGCTTTGCTGCCAAGCAACATTGAGCCACCAAGGCCATTCACGCCTTTATACAAAGAGACATACGCGGTGCTAAACCCCTTAGCAATATCACGATAACTCTTCTGATAATACGCGGCCGATTCCCATAAGCGCGCACCGTCCATGTGCAGGTGGATACCCTGCTCGGCGCAGTATGTTTTGACCTCTTCCAGCTGCTGCCAGCTTGGCAGCTGACCACCAATCTCACGCATCGGCAGTTCATACACCGCCGCCGCAATTTCATCCGGCCAGGCTTTAAGATCTTTGACATTCCACGGGCGATGGCGATCGCCGACGGGCAGTACCTGAAAGCGTTGCTGCATCTGATAGCCCTGCGCTTCATGCGCAAAGATGTGACAGGTTTCGTGCATCGCAACCACCGGGCAACGTTTTTCCTGACACACCAACTGCAACGCGGTTGGCTGGGTCATGGTACCCGTGATCACAAACAGCGCGGCCTCAAAGCCCAGTAGCTCAGCGACCTGCTGCTCAAAATTCTGAATGGTTTTTCCTTCTCCGTAAGCATCATGCACAGCATCATGCTCCTGGCACCAGTCTGCCATCTGGCGAAACAGTGTCGCCGGATCCGGTTCATGGTTGCCCGCGATAAAGGTGTGGCATTGTTGGCGAAGATCGGCATCCATACGTTCTCATCCTATTGCATATCGTCCAAGCAGAACGATATCACTCCCGAATGAATTTTCGATACTGATGCACTAAAACTGTGAAACGTAGTGAGGAACGAGCAACCCCAAAGCGTGATCAGCGTCCTTTGGCGGCCCGAATTTGGGTTTTCTGACGGTACATTACCTGATCAGCCTGTTCGAGTAAGGTGTCGATACTGACATCCGCCACTCCATCCCCTGCCACGGTGCCGCTGCAAAACGCCAGCTGATAAGGACGACCAGCGGTGTGGTTAAACTGTGCTACGGATTGACGGAAACGTTCGATCGCGTTTTCAGCATCCGCTGGCAGTGTCGCCGACATAAACACCACAAACTCGTCGCCGCCGAGGCGAGCAAGCAGATCCGATTCGCGAAAGCTTTGTTTCATCAACTGTGCAAAATCTTGCAGCGCATCGTCACCGATGGAATGGCCAAGTTTGTCGTTAATCTCTTTGAAACCATTGAGGTCAAAAAACGCCAAACTGTAGGGCATGCTGTTGAAACGGCAGTGCGCTAAGCTCTTTCCTACCAGAGATAAAAAGCCGCGACGATTGGAAATATTAGTGAGCTCATCCATAGAAGCATTGTGCGTTGCCGACAGCTCACGTTCCGCCATTTTGGCCAGATCGAGCAAATCGACAATCTGGTCCTGATCCAGGTTACGCGGCTCGGTATCAATAATGCACAACGTGCCGAGCTTGGTACCATCCTGGAACACCAGTGGCACACCCGCATAGAAGCGAATGTGAGGTTTATCGGTCACCAGCGGGTTGTCGGCAAAGCGTTCGTCCACTTCAGCGTCATTGATGATAAACGGTTCATCGCCCAAAATTGCATGCCCGCAGAAAGAAACATCCCGCGGCGTCTCTTTCACATCCAGACCAAAACTGGACTTGAACCACTGGCGTTTCTCATCCACCAGAGTCACCAGGGCAATCGGCACATCAAACAGGCGTCTTGCCAGGCGAGTAACACGATCAAAACGCTCTTCCGGTGCGGTATCCAGAATGCCGAGTTTGTGCAGGTTGGCAATACGTTGTTGTTCGTCGAGAGGTTTGGCTGGTATTTGCATGGCGACTCGCCGTTTACACTGTTAACATAGTTCTACAATAGTTGAGTTGCGAAATCAGGTAAACCTTTGTCTCGTAGAACATTGGCGTTGATTTCGATATTTTCAACCGCATATTACCTGACATAACTGCTCGTTCAAATTCAAAAAAACCATAGGTTCTTATGCAAAACCGCCAAACAATTACTCCCCCCTCGCTGTCACGTCAGCTGTTTCAGATGACCTGGCCGATGCTCTTTGGCGTGCTGTCGCTGATGAGCTTCCAACTGGTCGACAGTGCTTTTATCGGCCAACTCGGCGTTCTGCCACTGGCGGCGCAGGGGTTCACTTTGCCAATTCAGATGATCATCATCGGCATTCAGGTTGGTCTTGGCATCGCGACCACCGCCGTGATTTCACGCGCGCTGGGGGCAGGTCAGGATAAATACGCCAAGCAGCTGGGCGGTTTAGTCGTGGCGATGGGCAGCATTGGCGTCGCCGTATTCGGCGTGGTGCTGTACTTATTACGTCACCCGATTTTGTCGCTGTTAAGCGCGCCGGAAAGTGTGTTTACCATCATTGATAGTTACTGGATTTGGTGGGTCATCAGTGCGTGGACGGGCGCGGTGCTCTATTTCCTCTACAGTCTTTGCCGCGCCAATGGCAACACCATGCTGCCAGGAACCATGATGATGATCACCAGCGTACTGAATCTGATTCTGGATCCGCTGTTTATCTTCACTTTTGATCTCGGCATCAATGGTGCAGCGATTGCGACCATTCTTGCTTTTGGTATCGGTATTGTGATCGTAGCACCGCGGGTATCGGCCAAACATTGGATGCTGTTTGACTGGAGCGATCTGAATATTGCCCAGAGTGTGCGCTCCATTGGTCACATTATGGGACCGGCAATGCTGAGCCAACTGCTGCCGCCTCTTTCCTCAATGCTGGCCACCAAATTACTGGCAGGCTTCGGCACAGCGGCTGTTGCGGCCTGGGCATTGGGCTCACGCTTTGAATTTTTTGCCATTGTGTCGGTGTTGGCGCTGACCATGTCGATGCCGCCAATGGTGGGCCGTCTGCTCGGTTCAAGCAATATGGCGGACATTCGCAAACTGGTGACTATAGCGATTCGTTTTATTCTGGTATTCCAGCTACTGATCGCCTTGCTGACATTGGTACTGGCAACGCCTCTTGCCAGTCTGATGACCAGTGAACAGAGCGTGGAATCGATCCTCAACTGGCACCTGACGGTGGTACCGCTCAGCCTTGGGCCATTGGGCATCTGTATGCTGATGGTATCGGTGTCTAACGCGCTGGGTAAATCTTACGTCGCGCTGACCATTTCTGCACTTCGCCTGTTTGCTTTCTTCCTGCCCTGCTTGTGGTTGGGCGCGCAGATTGGCGATTTGAAAGGGCTATTTATCGGGGCGTTCATCGGCAATATTCTGGCGGGCGCGACCGCCTGGAGCATCTATCAGCGTGCGTTGCATCGCATCGAAATGAATGTCCGTCAGGCTTAATACGAAAACAAAAAAAGGCGCTCAGATGAGCGCCTTTTTTAATCATTGAGTGTTAGCGATTGCGACGCGCTTCCACTGCGGCAGCCAGTTGGCGCAGCACAGTTTCTGTGTCGTCCCAGCCAATACACGCATCGGTAATAGACTGACCGTATGTTGGCGCTTTACCTTCAACCAAGTCCTGACGACCTTCGACCAGATGCGATTCAATCATGACGCCGAAAATCGCGTGTTCGCCACCTGAAATTTGCGCCGCAACATCTTCCGCCACCACCATCTGGCGTTGGTACTGTTTCGAGCTATTCGCATGGCTGAAGTCGATCATCACTTTCTGTGACAGACCAGACGCTTCCAGTTTCTGTTTGATTTCACCCACATGTTCTGCACTGTAATTCGGCTCTTTACCGCCGCGCAGAATGATGTGGCAGTCCGGGTTACCTGCGGTTTCCACAATCGCAGAGTGACCGTATTTAGTCACTGACAGGAAATGGTGCGAAGCGCTGGCTGAACTGATCGCATCGGCTGCGATCTTGATGTTGCCATCAGTACCGTTTTTAAAACCAACCGGACAAGAAAGACCCGATGCCAGTTCACGGTGAACCTGAGATTCTGTGGTACGCGCACCAATAGCGCCCCAGCTGATCAAGTCAGCAATGTACTGCGGGGTGATCATATCAAGGAATTCACTTGCCGTTGGCATGCCCATATCGGTCAAATCCAGCAGCAGTTTACGGCCGATACGCACGCCGTCGTTGATTTCGTAAGTGTCGTTCAGGTACGGGTCGTTGATCAGACCTTTCCAACCCACCGTGGTACGTGGTTTTTCAAAGTAAACTCGCATCACGACTTCGAGCTGTCCGCTCAGTTCATCACGCAGCACTTTCAGGCGTTTGCCGTATTCGATAGCCGCTTCAGTGTCGTGAATTGAACATGGACCAATCACCACCAACAGGCGATCGTCTTTGTCTTGCAGAATGTTGTGAATAGCTTCGCGGGCTTGAAATGTCGTTGAAGAAGCGACTTCAGTCGCTGGAAACTTCTCCAGTACAGCAACTGGGGGTAACAACTCTTTAATTCGTTTAATATTTACATCATCAGTTTGGTACATCGCTTACTTCTTCCTATTACTTGTCGCTGCTGGCTATTCGAACGGAAATAGCCTCTCCCAAAGCAGCGTCATTTGCTCTTCCCGTAACTTATCCACTTCAAGCACCAAGCGCAACCATTATTTTTTACCAAAAGCAATATGTGTAAATTATTTACACTTAAAATTATGTGTAATTATTTTTTTACACCGTAATGACTGAGAAAGAACTGGGCACTCTGCTGCGCCAGTTTGCTGCGTTCTTCCTGTGATAACGACGGTTTCAAACCGAGGATTTGTGGCCAGAAACAGCTGCCCTTGATCAGGCTATGCAACTGGATATTAGCCAAATCGATATCCTCAATATTCAGTTGCTTATTATCCACCTGATGCTTGAGCCAACGGGCGAGTTGAGTCTCTTTCATCGCCATCTGTTCGGAATGCTGTGTCAATTCTTCTGGACGATACAGATAGTGCCCCAGCACGACCCTCGCCAGGTCGAGATATTCACCGGATGCAAGAATATCAATTTCACTCAGCAGCAGCTGTTCTAACTGCTCATGCAACGGCAAAGAGGCCAATTTGTCTGAATCCATTAGGTTCGCTGTCGCTTGCCACAGATCCGCCAGCAGGGTCATGACCAACATCTCTTTAGAAGCGAAGTGGTTGTAGACCGTGCGCTTGGAGACCTGCGCCATCGCGGCAATCTTATCCATACTGGTGTTTTGCGCGCCAAACTCGCGAAAAGCCGCCATCGCCGCCGATAGTATGGCTTCGCGCTTCAATTCACTGCGGGTCTTTTTCATTTTTCTTGCCTTGGTCGAATGTTCATTTTTGGTCAATATTACACTAAGCAGTTTACTTTTCACCACCCAATATGTAAACTACACCGACTAGTTTACTTTAAAACTTATAAGAAACGTCACAAACACTTCATGTTGATCGCTAAAGATACACCCAAGCGTTTGTGCCACAGCACAACACAGGAGGAAGATATGAATATCGAAACAACCTGCTCAACGGCGACTGAACTTCCGATGCGCGACGGCAAATTTGCCAACAGCGAGGTCGTGACCAAAACCACGATGCGCGACTTCCTGACCATTTCCTGGGCTTACCTAACCGCTGATCGCGAGGAAGCTGAGCCAAAAAAGCCGATACCTGTTCAGTCGATCACTACTGAGCAGCTCAACGATGAAAGCGAAGACGTTGTCTATCGTCTTGGCCATTCCACTGTACTGATGAAACTTGACGGCCAATGGATCCTCACCGATCCGGTCTTCAGCGACCGCGCATCACCCGTACAATGGATGGGGCCGAAACGCTTTCACGACACACCGATTTCTCTCTCAGAACTGCCTTTTATTGATGTGGTGTTGATCAGCCATGATCACTATGACCATCTCGACAAAGCAGCGGTAAAGCTACTGGCCGATAAAGTCGGACGCTTTCTGGTGCCACTTGAAGTGGGCAAGCTGATGGTGAAATGGGGACTGCCGCAAGAAAAAATCAGCGAGTTTGGCTGGTGGCAGAGAGCAACCGTTGGCGAGACAGAGTTTGTCTTCACGCCGACGCAGCATTTCTCCGGACGTGGCCTGAGTGATCGCAACACGACCTTGTGGGGAAGTTGGGTGATCCGAGGTCAGGATAAATCGATCTTTTTCAGCGGTGATTCCGGTTACTTTGGCGGCTTTAAACAGATTGGCGATCGTTTTGGACCATTTGATCTGACTTTGGTTGAAACTGGCGCCTACAGTTCACTCTGGTCTGAAGTCCACATGTTTCCTCGTGAGAGCCTGCAAGCGCATTTGGATCTGAAAGGCAAAGTGATGCTGCCGATTCACAACAGTACGTTTGATTTGTCGCTGCACCGTTGGTACGAGCCACTGGAGCAGGTCACTAAACTGGCGCGAGCACTGAATGTAACCGTCACCGCTCCGATGATTGGTGAACGTATGGCCATCGCCGAGCCAGCACCGTTGGAAAAATGGTGGCTGAGCACCGTCAACGAGAGCGAACCAACGGCCGCAACCGAGCCATGTTTGAATACGTCTAACTAACTCTCATCGCTGGCGCCTCAGAGGTAATGATCCAGTAGCAACGCGATAAACAGCATCATCAGATGATAAATGGAATACTTGAAAGTATTCATCGCCGAGCTGTTGTCCGGATCGTACTTCAGCGCCCATGCGGAGTAGATAAACCCGGCGCTGAGCACACTCGAAGCCGCGAAATAAATCACGCCACTCATTCCCACCAGCACTGGCAACAAACACACCAACGCCAGCAAAAAGGTATACAGCAGAATCGAAGTTTTGGTGTATTCCACCCCATGCGTCACGGGCAGCATCGGAATGTCCGCTTTGGCGTAATCGTCTCTGCGATGAATCGCGAGTGCCCAAAAATGCGGCGGCGTCCAGATAAAGATAATCATCACCAGCAGCCACGCGTTGGCGTGCAGCTCTCCCGTCACAGATGTCCAACCAAGCAGCGGCGGCATCGCGCCAGCCAAGCCAGCAATCACAATATTCTGCGGTGTCGCGCGTTTGAGATACAGCGTGTAGACCACAGCGTAACCAAGCAGGCTGGCAAAGGTCAGCCAAGCAGTTAATCCGTTGACTCCCCAATACAAAATGACAAAGCCGCACGCGCCTAAACTCAAGGCAAACAACATCACGCGGCTGGCCTGAATCTCGCCTGAAGGCAGCGGACGCTTGTAGGTGCGTGCCATCATCGCATCAATGCGTCGGTCAATCAGATGATTAAATGCCGCCGCTGACCCGGCCATCAAACCGATACCTGACAACCCCAAGACTGCCGCTTTGAGTGGCATCAACCCCGGCTGCGCGAGGCACATTCCAACCAGTGCGGTCAGCAGCATCAGAGCGACCACTTTCGGTTTGGTCAGCGTGAGATAAATGTGCCAGCGACTGGAAGCCGATGCGGTATGGACCACCGCAATAGATTTACTCATGAGTCACACTCCTTGTTTGACTGACGGCGAGCGTCTGCGGCCAAAGCAGATAATTGCATTTGAGTACCGATATCAACAGCAACGCGGCGCCGAGGTTGTGCAACACCGCGATCGTCAGCGGCAGGCTCAGCAGTACATTGCCCATGCCAAGCAGTACCTGTACCGACAGAGCGCCGAGCAACATCTTGACGGGTCGGAGATAGCCGAGCGCCCGTAACCTCAAGGCCAGTAATCCCAGCACGGCAATCGTCAGCATGGCGCCAAAGCGATGTGCTACATGGATGGTGAGTCTGGGGCCGTAATCGAGCACGCCAAATTCATAGCTATCGTGGCCATAATGAACCGGCGTAAACGCGGTACGAAAATCAAGATACTGACTCCAGTTACCTTCACACACTGGCAGGCTGCTGCACATCAGCGCCGCATAGTTAGACGACGTCCAGCCGCCGAGCATGATTTGGATAACCACGACCCCGAGTGAAATCATGGCGAGCAGGCGCAGGCTGACCGGCGCTAAGGCGTGGGAAACTGACGTTGATACTACCGCCTTCAGGCGCCAATACAGCAGCCACAAACAGCTCAGCAGGCTGAACCCACCAATGAGATGTCCCATCACCACCAGCGGCAAGAGTTTGAGTGTCACTGTCCACATGCCCAGCAGCGCCTGAAACACCACGATAGCCGCAATCATCAGCGGCAGCGTCATCGGAATGGGCCGATAGCGCAAACACAAATAGGTGATGCTGAACACCACCAGCCCGAGTGTTCCGGCGAAATAACGATGAATCATTTCCGGCCAGGCTTTGTGTGGCTCAACATCAAGATGAGGATAGAGAAACTCGGCTTTTTGCAGCGCGCTGGGCGAGAGCGGCACAGTGTAATGGCCGTAACAACCGGGCCAATCCGGACATCCCAGCCCCGCATCAGATAACCGGGTATACGCGCCGAGCGCGATAACCGCGAGCGTAAGTACGAGACTCAAGCGAACCAGATTCAGCCAACTGACGCTTGGGGTAGAGATTGCGAGACTGTGCGTTTGATTCGACATACCACCCTCCCTGATGTGTTCAGCCGACGCGCGATAACTTGAGCAGCTTACGCAAATCCGCCAGTACGTTGCGGCTCTGCGCGATTTGCTGTGACGCTTCCGGCTCGGCAAAACGCATCACCAACTGACCGAGCGGGTCGACGATCACCACATCCCCACCCTCAACGTGCTGCATAAACAGCGTATTCACCGGAATCTGTTTGAGCACACTGCCACCAAGCGCCGTCATGTCACTTTGATCGCTCACCAGCAGCACTGGCGTGACTCGGCCTTGTTCTTTGCCAAGCGCCGTATGGCTTTGGGCCAGCAAGTAAATCTGCTGCTGACATTCCGCGGCACAATGCGCGGGCACCACATACCCCATTTGCCAACTCACCTGTTCAAGCGGGTTAAATACTCCGAGCGAAGACATAGTGACCCGCGGTTCAATCAGTTGACCTTTGTTGGTCGCACCGGACTGATACCAGTGGTTGGAGAGTACTGCCTGAGCGACCAGCGCGGGCAGCGCAAAGAACAGCGCGATACCGATCAGAATCAAGCGGCCTTTGTTTTTTGATGTCATTGATGCCTCCTTGCTCGCCACACTCTTAAGCCAATAACCAGCGCGATCACGGCCAGAACTGCTGCCATGGTGAACCACTGCAAGGCATAGCCGAAATGCTTCTGCGCGCTCATCACCAGTGGCTGCCAAGGTTGCGGATAGGGCCAGTTTGCCTGCTGTGGCTGAAATGCCAACGGCAGAATCGGCGTACCAAGCCACTGCGACAACTCGTCCATGTTGAGGTTCTGAATCCGGTGCGGATTGCCCGCTTCCAGACCCAATGAGGAGCTCAGTGGATTAGGAGAACGGGCATACAAACGCCCGGTCAGCGTCTGCGGTTCAGAGAGCCAGTCCACTTTCGGTAGCACGCGTCGGTCGTTTCCCGCTGGCACAAAACCGCGTTCAATCAACATCCAGTGCCCATCCTGTTGTTTCGCCAGTTGATAGGCGAGATAGCCCACTTTGCCGTCGAACGTTTGGTTATCGAGCAGGAATGTCGCGTCGGTATGCGGGTCAAACGTCACCGTAACCCGTAACCCGGTAAGCTCGGCCATTGGGTAACGTTCGAGCGCCAACGGCAAACTCAGCGGAGCCATCTGCGCTCGCGCGGCCAGGCTGGCTTCTATACGCTGCTTTTCTTCACCACGCCCCAACTGCCAAAAGCCCAATTTGACCAGCAGCGCAAACACGACCACAGTTAATACAGCACCCACCCAGATTTTGCCCGACCACACACGCCTTGAAGGAGCCGCCATGCTGCCACTGGTTGTAAAAATTGCTTTGGTTTTGCTTTTACTGTTCATCATATTCAATCTGGCCCGCGCACTGATTCGAATGGTGAGTGAACCCAAAGAGGGCGAAGAAGAACGCCCGATGAGCTACTATCTCGGTCGCCGTTTGATGTTCTCGGCATTGGTGGTGATTCTGCTCATTTTCGCTCTCCTGAGTGGCTGGCTACATCCGAATGCCACGCCCTACTAATCTTAAAAATCTTTATAAAACATAAACAAAGACGAACAGACACAGCCAAACCACATCGACAAAATGCCAGTACCAACTGCCGGCCTGAAACGCAAAATGGTCTTTAGGCGTGAAGTGATCTTTGGCGATGCGCGCCAGCAGCACCGTCAGGAATAGGGTGCCGAGACAAACGTGCAACCCGTGAAAGCCCGTCAGCATAAAGAAGGTGTTGCCGTACACGCCCGACTGCAGCGTCAGCCCCATCTCGTGATAAGCATGCAGGTATTCGGTAGCCTGAAAATAGAGGAAACACGCCGCCAGTATGATGGTGATTTCCAGCCACACCACCAGTGCCATCCGTCGGTTGCGCTCTAAACTCAGGTGCGCCATGTGCAGCGTGATGGACGATGTCAGCAGAATAATGGTGTTTTTGAGCGGAATGCCTTCCCAGGGCATAGCCTCGGTCGTAGTGCCGCCCGGCGTAGTCAGTAGTGGCCACACGGCCTCAAACCCCGGCCACAGCACCTCGTGCGTCATCGCATTGTTGCTGGCCCCGCCCAGCCAGGGCACCGCGACCATACGCGCATAAAACAGCGCGCCGAAAAACGCGCCGAAAAACATCACTTCAGAGAAAATAAACCAGCTCATGCCTTGGCGGAACGAACGGGCGATTTGCGCCGAATAAAGCCCGGCAAGCGACTCGCCGATCACATTGCTGAACCAGCCGGAAAGCATGTACAGCAGAACAAAAAATCCAGCAAACAGGATGACTTTGCCAATCACCCCACCCGCGCTATCTGTGCCCACGTGTTGCACGGTGATGCCCGCGCCGACCGCCACCATAAACAGCGCCAGCGCGCCGACGATCGGCCAGCGGCTCTGAGGCGGAACATAGTACGCATTCGGTTTGTCACTCATTGGGTTGCTCCTTGCGAAACAGAGACTCCCGCGTTGGCCAATGCAGGTTGCGGTTCCGCTTTATCCGTAATGTTGTACAGCGTGTATGAAAGTGTGAGAGTGTGGATGGTGTCCGGAATGTCCGGCTCAATATAGAAAATCAACGGCATTTCAGCGTGAGCTTTGGCCATCAGCGGCTGCTGGCTGAAACAGAAACACTCTATTTTGTTGAAGTAAGTCGCACCTTGCCCCGGAGAGACAGACGGTACCGCCTGCCCCACCAAGTCCGAACCCGACAGATTGTCGGCCAGATACGCGGTCTGAATCACCTGCCCGGGATGAACGTCGATGTGTGTCACCTTCGGGGCAAACGTCCACGGCATGTTGTGGCTGATGTGCGCCATAAATTCGACCCGTATGGTACGCGATTCGTCGATCTGCATGCCTTTGGGCTGAATGGCGGCTACCTCATTAGTTTTGCCATTGATGCCCAGCTGTTTGCACATCACGTCATATAGCGGCACCAGCGCGAAACCAAAACCGAACATCAGCACCACCGCCAGCAGCAGCTTAAAGGTCAGTTTACGGTTGGCTTGGCCGGAAGTTGGCTGCGTCATCACTCACCTCCTACTCTTCCACTTTTGGCGGAGTTGAGAAGGTGTGATGAGGCGCGGGGCTCGGTACGGTCCATTCCAAGCCTTCAGCACGTTCCCATGGTTTTGCGGCAGCTGGCTCACCGCCGCGCACACACTTAATCACCAACCACAAGAAAATCAGTTGAGACAAACCAAACGCAAACCCGCCGATGGAAACTATCTGGTTCACATCCGCAAACTGAATCGCATAATCCGGAATTCGGCGCGGCATCCCCGCCAAACCAAGGAAATGCATCGGAAAGAACAACACATTGACCGAAATGACCGAACACCAGAAATGCCAACGACTGAGGCGTTCGTCATACATGTGTCCGGTCCATTTCGGCAGCCAGTAATACGCCGCGGCCATAATCGAGAACACCGCACCGGAAACCAGCACGTAATGAAAATGCGCCACCACAAAATAGGTGTCGTGATACTGGAAATCCGCCGGCACAATCGCCAGCATCAGGCCGGAAAAACCGCCGATGGTGAACAGCACAATGAAGGCGATCGCAAACAGCATCGGCGTTTCAAAGGTTAACGAGCCTCGCCACATGGTCGCGACCCAGTTAAACACTTTCACCCCGGTTGGCACCGCGATCAGCATGGTGCAATACATAAAGAAGATTTCGGCAAACACCGGCATCCCGGTCGTGAACATATGGTGTGCCCACACCAGAAACGACAGAATCGCGATACTGCTGGTCGCGTAGACCATCGAGTGATAACCAAAAAGCTTCTTGCCGCTAAATGCGGGAACGATCGCCGAAATGATACCGAATGACGGCAAAATCATGATGTACACTTCCGGGTGACCAAAGAACCAGAAAATGTGCTGGAACATCACCGGATCGCCGCCCCCCGCCGCGTCGAAAAAGCTGGTGCCGAAGTACTTATCGGTCAGCACCATGGTAACCGCGCCAGCCAACACCGGCATCACCGCGATCAGCAGAAAAGCGGTGATCAGCCACGTCCAGACAAACATCGGCAGCTTAAACCAGGTCATGCCCGGTGCGCGCATATTGACGATCGTCACGATGACGTTGATCGCCCCCATGATGGAACTGATCCCCATAATATGAACAGAGAACACAAACAGTGCAGTGCTATCCGGGCCATAAGTGGTGGAGAGCGGCGCGTAGAAGGTCCAGCCGAAATTGGGCCCGCCCCCTTCGGTAAACAGTGACGACAGCAGAATCAAAAAGGCAAACGGCAGAATCCAGAAACTGAGGTTGTTCATGCGCGGCAACGCCATGTCCGGCGCGCCAATCATCAGCGGGATCATCCAGTTCGCCAAGCCGGTAAAGGCTGGCATCACCGCACCAAAGACCATGATCAATCCGTGCACCGTCGTCATCTGGTTAAAGAATTCCGGTTTCACCAGTTGCAGACCGGGCTGGAACAGTTCGGCACGAATGACCATCGCCATCGCGCCGCCAATCAAAAACATGGTGAAACTGAACCACAGATAAAGGGTACCGATGTCTTTGTGATTGGTGGAATAGAGCCAGCGGGTCAGCCCTTTCGGCGGACCGTGATGTTCGTGTTCATCCAGCGCCAGCGTGCTGTTTGCACGGCTGAGATCCGCATCCGTTACCGGAGCCGATTTGGATTGTTCGGTGGACGGTTTCATTGCCCCTCCTTGCCACTGGCTTGTCCCTGAGTTTTAAACGCATTGATGTCTGACGCTTGCACCGCATCGCCGGTATTGTTGCCCCACGCATTGCGTTCGTAAGTAATGACCGCCGCCAGCTCTTTCTCACTCAGCTGGTTACCAAATGCCTGCATGGCCGTGCCCGAACGGCCATCGACCACTGTTGCGATATGCTGATGCACATCGCCGGTGGTGACCGGGCTGCCTTTCATCGCCGGGAACGCACCCGGAATCCCGAGCCCCGTTGGCTGGTGACACACGGCGCAGCGGTCGAGATACACTTTCTCGCCCAGCGTCATCAGCTCATCCAGCGACATCGAACTTTGCAATGCTTTTTCGGCTTCCTGTTTGGCCAGCGCAACTTCCGCTTTCTTATCGTTCAGCCATTGGTCGTAATCGTCTTCGGCCATCGCCTGTACCACAATCGGCATAAATCCATGCGCCCGGCCACACAGCTCAGCACACTGGCCGCGGTAGACGCCCGGCTCTTCAATCCGGGTCCATGCTTCATTGATAAAGCCGGGAATGCTGTCTTTTTTGACGGCGAAGGCAGGCACCCACCAAGAGTGAATCACATCATCAGAAGTGAGCAGAAAGCGGATTTTACGGTGCACCGGCACCACCAGCGGCTGGTCCACTTCCAACAGGTAGTGCGCGCCTTTAGCTTCAATCCCGTCAATTTGCTTTTGAGACGTGGCAAGCAAACTGTAGAACTCCACGCCCTCATCGAAATAGCTATAGTGCCATTTCCACTGTGAGCCGGTGATTTTGATGGTTAAGTCCGATTGAGACGTGTCTTCCATCGCCACCAGTGTTTTGGTGGCCGGAATGGCCATCGCGACCAGAATGACGATAGGAATGATGGTCCAGATTATTTCAACTTTGGTGCTTTCGTGAAAATGTGCCGCCACCGCACCTTTGGATTTACGATGCTTGAAAATGGCGTAGAACATGGCACCAAACACCACCAGCGCAATCGCAACACAGATGTAGAAAATCAGCATGTGCAGGTGATACACCTTGCCACTGATTTCGGTGACACCGGGTGTCATGTTCAGTGATCGTTCAGCAGAAATCGCTGGGGCCGCAAAACCGATCAGGATCAGATCAGTCCACAGCCACAGATTGGTCACAAATCTTCTCAAGAGAGATCTCCTCTGCTCAGCCGCACGGCATGTGCGTTTCTGGATGGGCTCCGTGTGAACAGCGAATTCGACACAATTTGTTATATTTATGTTAACTAAAGGCTAGTTAGTGTTTTGCGTTTGTTCAAGAAACGAACAATAAAGTCTTGAGGGAGATAAGTGACTGAAAATTTGTCCTAAGATTGGAGTAGGCGAAGACTTGGGCAACCATGCTGCGAAAGCATCAGGCCATAAAAGTTTAGCGATTGCGCCCTCATAATCGAGAATAAATATCACTTACACTAACAACTCAATGAACAAAATAAGGTGACAACCATGATGCAACAAGTCACGCAATGGTTAGCGAAAGATCCCGATCCAAGAACCCGCGAAGAGCTTCAGGCGCTGATTGATGCGCAGAATCTTGACGAGCTGCAGGAGCGATTCAAATCCCGACTGGAATTCGGTACCGCTGGCCTGCGTGGAAAAGTCGGCTGTGGCCCAAATCGAATGAACCGCTTGGTGATTCAGGAAACCGCAGCTGGACTCGGAGAATACCTCATCAAACAAGTCGACAATGCCAAAATGCGTGGTGTGGTGATTGGCTATGATGGTCGCCCGGATTCGCAACAATTTGCCCACGACACAGCAGCCGTGCTGACATCACTAGGCATTAAAGTTTATCTGACCTACAAAGTCGCCCCGACCCCAGTCGTGGCATTTGGCGTAAAACACTTCAATGCAGCGGCGGCCGTCGTGGTGACTGCCAGTCACAACCCACCGGAATACAACGGCTTTAAAGTGTACTGGGAAAACGGCGCGCAAATCATTCCACCGCACGATTCCGGTATCG
Organism: Vibrio sp. bablab_jr001; assembly: GCF_016464285.1. NCBI lineage: Bacteria > Pseudomonadati > Pseudomonadota > Gammaproteobacteria > Vibrionales > Vibrionaceae > Vibrio > Vibrio sp. bablab_jr001. Next base: position 106,137 of record NZ_JACDWZ010000046.1, on the reverse strand, counting down.
CTGGCGAAATCGATCTGGCCGCTCAGCGCGCGGTGCCGTTGATGTCTTTGGATGACGCCCATCAGGTCGGTCTGCTGGAATGGCTGGACGACGCCTACTACCAGACTTACCGCAAAACCATTGACAGCAGCCCGCTGCTGAACAATCACACTAACCCACAAGCTGTTACCATCGCTTACACCGCAATGCATGGCGTCGGTGCTGAAATGGCCGAGACGCTGCTACACGATGCAGGCTTTAAAAATCTGCTGAGCGTGAAAGAACAACGCGAGCCGGATGGCACCTTTCCGACCGTGAACTTCCCCAACCCGGAAGAAGCCGGCGCGATGGACATGGTGATTGCGCTCGCCGACTCTATCGACGCTGAACTGGCGTGCGCCAACGACCCGGATGCCGACCGCTTTGCCGTGGCCGTACGCAAACCTGATGGCCGCTATCAGATGCTGACCGGCGATCAGGTCGGAACGCTGTTTGGTCATTACTTGCTGAGCAAAACCAACGCCAGCAAACAATTGGTGGGCAACACCATCGTGTCATCGAGCCTGCTGGGCAAAATCGCAGCGGCGCATGGGGCGAAGTATTATCAGACTCTCACGGGCTTTAAGTGGCTGACCAACATCGCCATGCAACAGCAAAGCGAGCAACATCAATTCCTGTTCGCCTACGAAGAAGCGCTGGGTTACACCGTAGGTAACGCGGTGTGGGATAAAGACGGCCTGTCGGCGATGGTGGCTTTTGCCCAGCTTGCGGCCGAGTTGTACGATCAAGGCAAAACCATCTGGGATCAGCTGGAAGCCATCTACCGTCAACACGGTTTGTACGTCACGGCGCAGCGCAGCATCGCGCTCGACCCTGCGGCACCACCTGTCGGTGATCGCCTGCGCAATGAACCGCCGCACGAAATTGCTGGCAAGGCCATCATCAGCACCGATGATCTGAAGCATTCAGTACGCCGCTTTAAAGATGGCACGACAGAAAGCATCGACCTACCAAGCAGTGACGTGCTGATTTATCACCTTGATGGCGGCGCACGTGTGATTGTTCGCCCATCCGGTACGGAGCCAAAACTGAAGTGTTACTACGAGGTGGTGGGCAGCTTTGCTCACAACGAAAGCTTCGAAAGTGCCCAGGAGCGTGCCGATGAACAGATGGCGCTGCTAATCAGCGAGCACCAGACCAGCCTGCAAGGTCATTAATCATGCGAAAAGCCCCGCCGAAGCGGGGGCTTTTTATTGCAATGAATTCGCGCTTAACCAGTGAACTTACACCAGTTCAGCCAGCATGCTTTCATCGTATGCTTTGACTGCCTGACCATCACGCACCAGCGACACGTAATCCGGGTTGGCAATGAACGCACGGCCGATCGCCAGCAGTTCAAACAGACCTTGTTCAATCGCCTGAGCGCCAGTTTGTGCAGTAAAGCCACCCACCGCCATCAGCGTTTTCGAGTAATGCTGACGCATGTATTCCGACACTTTACCGCCGAGATAATCAAACTCCATGCTGTCGTCAAACATACCTTCGTGCAGGTAAGCCAATTCGCGTTGTTCCAGCTCGGCCAGCAGATAGTCAAATACCGCGCGGTCACGTGGATCCGGACTGATGTGCGCATACGCACCCGGTGACAGACGTAAACCGGTGCGATAACCGCCGATGCGTTCAATGATGGCATCAATCACCGCCAGCGGGAAACGCGCCATATTTTCCGGCGTTTGACCAAATTCATCATCACGCAGGTTGGTGTCGTAGTGCAGGAACTGATCCAGCAGGTAACCGTTCGCGCCGTGGATTTCGACGCCGTCAAATCCGGCCACAATCGCGTTTTCTGCCGCGACGGCGTAGTCTTCAATCAGTTGGGCAATCTCTTCTTTCGTTGCCGCTTTTGGCACGGTGTAAGTCAGATCGCGACGACGCGGTACCGTTCCTTCAAACGCGACCGCTGAAGGTGCCAATACGTATTCACCATCAAAAAATGCCGGATGCGCAACACGGCCAGTGTGCCACAGCTGAGCGAAAATCTTACCGCCACGTTCGTGCACTGCCGCAGTCACTTTCTTCCAGCCTTCCACTTGTTCAGCCGAAAACAGACCCGGTGTGCTTGGGTAACCCTGACCGTCCGGGCGAATAATCGTCGCCTCAGAGATAATCAGGCCAGCATCGGCGCGGCGCGCATAGTATGCCGCCATTTCATCAGTTGGAACCAGACCTTCGCCCGCCATACAACGGGTCAGAGGTGCCATCACAATACGGTTGTCCAGAGTGATCTGGTCATTCAGTCGGTAAGGTTGAAACAGTAAATCGGTCATCGCAATGTCCTTGCTTTTAGTCAATACGCTTATGCTAGATCAAACTTGAACGATCATTCAAGATATATTTTGAATGATCGTTCAAGAATTTTTGTCAGCGCAGAGAAATCGGAGTAGAATCGCAGCAAGATAATTGAGTTAGAGAAGCGATGTGCGCGTAGCCGAATTTGACAGAGAGCAGGTATTGCGCTCTGCGATGTACGAATTTATGTCGAAGGGATTCAACAAAACCAGCATGCAGGACCTGAAAAAAGCCACCGGTCTGCACCCTGGTTCGATTTACTGTGCCTTTGAGAATAAACGCGGCTTACTGCTGGCAGCGCTGGAACATTACGCCTGCGAGCGCACCGAGGAATTCAACGCCATCTTTGCCGCACAACCGACCGTGATGGAAGGGTTGAAAAGCTACTTTTGCATGGTGGTGGACGAGTGTGCACGCGAAGAGATCAAGGATTGTTTGCTGCAAAAGGCCCTGAGTGAGTTGTCCCAGCAGGATGACGAAGTAGAGCAAGTGATTCGCGACACACTGAATATCTGGAAGCTTGGTTTGCTGGCGCAGCTCAATCAGGCGCAGCAGCGCGGCGAAATCGCCCCGGATGCGGATTGTGATTTTCTGGCAGAGTATCTGGTGATGGGTATTTACGGCCTGCGCTCATTTGCCCACACCAAGCCGAAGAAAGAGCTGCTGTGCAAAATGTCCGATCAGTTGCTCTCGACCATTCAGGCATAACTTCAAGCATCCATTCAGACACGACAAAGGCACCCTTCGGTGCCTTTGTCGTTTTGATTTCGATGGTGTGGAATTAGCGCAGCAAGTCGCTCAGCATCCACAACGCCAGCACAAAGAAAATCAACCCCATCAGCTTGTGCTGATAAGTACGGAACTTCTCATTATCGAGCAGAGACTGACCAAATACTCCCACCGCCCCAACCAGCAGCAGGTTAAACAGCAAGCCACACACATTGAGCAGCAGTCCCAGTGCCAGCATTTGTTCTCCCGACGTCGCGGCAATATTGCCTGAAACAAACTGCGGCAAAAACATCACAAAGAACACCAGAGCTTTCGGATTGAGCAGATTGCTCACCAGCGCACGCTGATAAAAGGTGCTCGCCATCGTCTGGCTGCCCTCCAGTTCCGGTGCCTGCGCCGCATTGGCACGCATGCAATCAAAACCCATTTTGAGCAGGTAAGCTCCGCCGAGCAGATGCAGGATCTGCAGCGCCACCGGGCTCATGGCAATCAGTGCCGATACGCCCAGCGCGGCCAACATGGTGAGGATAATACCGGAGGTCGCATTGCCCAGGCTGGCAAACACCCCTACTTTTCGTCCGTAGCTGAGACTCGAACTGGCGATCAGCAACATATCCGGCCCCGGCAGCAGCAACAAGGCCACCACCGCAGTGAGATAGACCGGCAAAACAGCAAAGTCGATCATAGTAAATATTTTATAGGAATCAGGAAGCGGCGAATTTTATATCAACAACATCGACCAATCCAATACCATCATCCAACTAATTAAAGGTAATTGGTTAATGATTTCATATTTAATCACATGAGCAATTTTGTACAAAAAACGCGGTACGGTTTGAAGTAGACTGAACAGCCGTCGTGCAAAGAGTGGATTATGGATAAACAACGCGCCCCAAAATCAAAGGAAAGTGCCAAGTTTCAGGTGGCCGACGAACTCGGCGGCATTGAGCTGCTTGATGCCCAATACGAAACACAGAACTTTTCCCGTCACAGCCACGAAGGGTATACCGTGGGTGTGATTGAGCGCGGCGCACAACGTTTCTACCGCACAGGCGGCAACCATGTTGCCCCGCAAGACAGCATCATTCTGGTCAACGCCGACGAAGTTCACACCGGCCATTCAGCGGTCGAAGGCGGCTGGGCCTACAAAGCCATGTACCCGTTACCCGAGCAGTTTCAGGCTATCTCGCGCGAACTGGGCGATGGTGGTTACGGCACTCCCTACTTTCCCGAAGCCGTGGTTTACGATCCGGAACTCGCCAATCAATTTCGCCTGGTGTTTGATACGCTTGAGAAATCCGACAATCGCCTGTTGCGTGAAACGCTGGTGTACGCCAGCCTGGTCAAGCTGATGGCGCGTCACGGCAAAACGCCGCCGAAGCCGGTCGAGATGTCTAAAGCGCAGCAGCAACTGACTCTGGTTAAAGAGTTTCTGGATGATTTTCCGCAGGCGGATGTCTCGTTAGAGGAACTGGCAAAACTGGCGGGGATCAGCCCGTTTCATCTGGTGCGGGCGTTTCAAAAACAGTTTGGCTTTCCACCACACGCTTACCAGATTCAGGCTCGCCTGCGTTACGCACGCACGCTGCTCAAAGCAGGCCACTCGATTTCCGATACCGCGCAGGAATGCGGCTTTCACGATCAAAGCCATCTGCACCGTCACTTCAAAAAGGCAATGGGCATTACCCCTAAACAATACGTTCAGCATTGAACCGCCTGCCCGGTTGAAGTGAGCAACTTTGTACAAGTAATTGCCCCGCGGCTGTGATGTGATGAATCTTGCCCGCTCGCATCCCAGTAGCGGCGACGCACTGTATCTTTAAGCCAGTTGCGTATAAAGTCAGCATTCACTATCAGGACGATTTCATGAGTAGTACCGTTTTGTCTCAACATTCTCACACCGAATCCAAATCCCGCCTGTTCTGGCAGGGAACCGTCGCCATGCTGCCCCTCAGCGTGGCTGTTTTGCCCTGGGGGCTGCTGGCTGGGTCATTCGCGATTGATGCCGGCCTCAACCCGTTTGAAAGTCAGGCACTGTCAGCCATTTTGTTTGCCGGATCGGCGCAACTGGTTGCGACCGGCATGATCAAAGCGGGCGCAGGTTTGATGACGATGCTGATCACGACCCTGTTTATTACCTCGCGCCATTTTCTCTACAGTGTGTCGATGCGCAGCAAAATCAGTCCACTGCCGACACGCTGGCGTTTAGCGTTGGGCTTTCTGTTAACCGATGAGCTGTTTGCGCTGTGCGGTCAGCAAAGTGAACAGCAATTCAATCGCTGGTATGCACTGGGAGCGGGGCTGAGCTTCTATCTGATCTGGAACCTCGCGACTCTGGTCGGCATTATCGCTGGTAGCTACATTCCGGCGCTGAACGAACTCGGGTTGGAATTTGCGGTTGCCGCCACCTTTATCGCCATTGTGGTGCCAAACATTAAGAGTTTGCCGGTGGTGGTGTCGGTGATGGTGGCGCTGCTGTTGTCCGTTGGCCTGACGGTGCTCCGTGTGGATGGCAGCCTGATGATTGCCAGTGTCGGAGCCATGCTGGCAGGCTACGCGACTGAGCAACTGCAAGGAGGTCAGGCATGATCATGTTATCGATTCTGGCCATGACGGCACTGGTGTTCATGAGCCGTTATCTGTTTCTAGAACCTAAACTGCCATTGCGCCTGAGCCCGGGTTTACAACGGTTGCTCAGTTATTCCGGCCCAGCAGTACTGACCGCTATCTGGGCTCCCATTGTGTTTACGCATGAAAAATCGCTGTGGCTGGAAAGCACCAACCCTTACATCTGGGCCGCGTTGTTGGCAGGTTTGTTGGCGTGGCGAACCAAGAACGTACTGCTGACCACCGTGGTCAGTATGGCGGTGTTTTTGCTGCTGAACTTGGTGGTCTTCAGCGCCTAACATTGGCTGGATTGCAAAAGAAAAAAGGCTAGCCTATTCGGCTAGCCATTCAATTTCGAGTAAGGTTTGTTCGCCGCATTTCAGGCGGCCGAGGAACACATCACCCGCGTGCACAACCCCAACACCCTGCGGCGTGCCCGTCATGACGATATCACCGTCAAACAGCGTGGTATACGATTGCAGCTCTTGCAGAATCATTGCTGGTTTGAACATCATCTGTGAAACACCGCCACACTGCACACGCACGCAGTTGATGAACAGCTCAAGCGACAACTGTTCAATATCGAGACCAGCGAGCGACACAAAGCGGCTGAAGACCGCAGAACCATCAAACGCCTTGGCGCGCTCCCAAGGCAACTGCTTTTGTTTGAGTTGCGATTGCAGTTCGCGCTTGGTCAGATCCAATCCGAGTCCGACACCCACATACTGGCCGTTTTCAACCACGAAGCAGATTTCTGTTTCGTAATGCAGTGGCTCTTCATGAAAGGCTCGCAGCGTACTGGAAATACTGCTGTTGGGTTTGTTGAATACCACCATCTGATCCGGGATGGTATTATTCAGCTCTTTGACGTGTTCCACATAGTTGCGTCCGACGCATAAAATTTTGGACGGGCTCACTGCTTGCTCTTCGAAACGAACCGCCTTCATATCTCTTCCTTGAATGATGATTGAGCGCAAAGTGTACCGTATCCCACTCAATCGCCAACAAAATTAGCGCGCGCGATGTCAAAATTCTGATCCTTGGCAAACTCTTATCCGTTGAGTTTACCAATCACCTTTTCACACAACTGTTTGAGCGTCACCAGTTCTTCGATATCGAGGTCGAACTTGCACACCATCGACTTCGGTACTGCCAAAGCCTGTTCGCGCAAAGCCGTTCCCTGCTCTGTCAGGCACAACTCGCGTGCACGCTCATCGGTCAGACTGCGACGACGCTCCACCAGCCCTTTACCTTCCAGACGTTTGAGCAGCGGCGTCAATGTGCCGGAATCCAAATGCAGTTTTTCACCCAACGTTTTCACGCTGATGGCGTTTTGCTGCCACAGCACCATCATCACCAGATATTGCGGATAAGTCAGATCCAGCGTTTCCAGCAACGGGCGATAAGCGCGCACCACCGCGTTCGCCGCACTGTAAAGCGGAAAACACAGCTGGTTGTCGAGCAGTAACAGCTCGTCATCACTGACAGGAAAAGGGTTCTGGGAAGAAACACAACGACTCATCTTCATAACTCACAATTAAATTGTGCACAATATACTTGCATTCCATCTCAAGATCGATTTAATATTGCCAACAATTAGATTGTACACAACTTAATTTTACACAATATACATTCCCAAAGGAGCAACATCATGAGTACGCTATACACAACAAAAGCAACCGCACTGGCTGGCCGTAACGGTAAAGTTTCAACGGATGACGGACTACTGTCACTGGAACTAAGCTATCCAAAAGAGATGGGCGGTACTGGCGCCGCCACTAACCCGGAACAACTGTTCGCTGCGGGTTACTCGGCTTGCTTTTCAAACGCAATTCTGCACGTAGCACGTGAAGCGAAAGTAGCACTGAAATCAGCCCCGGTTACCGCTGAAGTCGGTATTGGTCCGAACGCTAACGGCGGCTTTGCCCTGACGGTGAATCTGGAAGCGACGCTGGATCTGCCAGAAGCGCAAGCAGTTGAGCTGGTGAAAACGGCGCATCAGGTGTGTCCTTATTCAAACGCAACGCGCGGCAACATCGCCGTGGGTGTGATTGCCAATGGTGTAAAAATCGCCTAATTCGCTCTGTATTTGTACAAAAGCCCGCCAATCGGCGGGCTTTTCATTTTTCTTCAATAAAAACAAAACCTAAACGTAACAATCCAGAAATCAAACCGTCATTTAAAAAACCTACCTTACTCTCAACCAAACGATAGAGCATCGAAGCTCGTAAACTATGAATAAGGTAATAACAATGAAACAAGCAGCAGTAGCAACCGCGATTTTCGCAGCACTAGTTTCTGGCTCAGCAATGGCGGCAACTGTTTATAAAGCAGATGGTACAGAACTTAAAGTTGGCGGCCGAGCTGAAGCTCGCTTCAACGTATCAGACAACAACGAATCTGACGCAACGGCAACAGAGTCAGGTTCAACGAAATTTAAAGACAAGTCACGTGCTCGCGTAAACCTTGTGGGTAAATCTCAGTTTTCTGACAACCTGTACGGCTTTGGTAAATACGAAGCTGAATTCGATGGCGACGAAAACCTGACTAACCGTTACTTCTTCGCGGGTGTGGGTACTTCTATCGGTGAATTCTCATACGGTAAACAAGATTCAGCTCAGGTTATGCTGACTGATTTGACAGATACCATGGCAACGTTCGGTGCAGATGCTGCTGACATCGTAACGGGCAACAAAGACAAACGTCAGAACAACTTCCTGTACACCGGTAAATTCGATTCTCTGACCGTGAAAGCCAACTACCTGGCAGCGGATGAGAAAGAGCTGAACGGCGACGAAAACAGCAGCTACGGCGTAGCAGCAATGTATAACTTCGGCATGTTCACTCTGGGTGCGGGCTATGTTGGTCAGGACAACGATGACAAACAGTACAACCTGGCAGCAGAAGTTAAACCAATCGACACGCTGACTCTGGCTGCTCTGTTTGCTCAAGGTCAGAAGAGCGACGACGATTACATCGCTTACGAGCTGTCTGCAAAATTCAAAGCGACGAAGCAACTGGATGTGATTGGTGTGTACAACTACCAAGAAAACCAAGATGCTGATACTGACGGCGAAACAGCAAACAACTTCGCCATCGAAGCTGTGTACAAGTTCGACGCTCACATCCGCACTTACGCAGGTTACAAGTTTGAACAGTTGAACGACAAAGACGACCAACTACAAGCTGGTATCCGCTACGATTTCTAATCGGCTCTCGATACTCCCAAGGATACTTACTGTCCTTTTGGCCAAGCATTCGCTTGGCCTTTTTTGTTTTTGATTCACGCCATTCTCATCCGCTTAGAATTTTTATTGTGATTTCTATCACACCCCATTTACTTAGCGTGCTAACTAAATTATATTACTTAGCACGCTAAGTATTTAGGGAAGCATCATGATTCAAGACATCAACAGCCTTTACGAGCTGACTCTGGCAGAAAAACTCGCCCGCGTTTCGCGTTTGTGGAAGATGGTGGCTGACCGCGAGCTGGCTCCTTTGGGCCTGACACATCCTCGCTGGACCGCACTGTGGAAACTGCAACGCCTTGGCGACAACATCAGCCAGAAACATCTTGCCGAAGCGCTGGAGATAGAACTGGCGTCATTGATGCGCACGCTCAACCAACTCGAAGAGCAATCACTCATCACCAGACACTGCTGTGCCAGCGATAAGCGCGCACGTATTGTCAGCCTGACCGAACAAGGCCGCATCATGATCAAGCAAATGGAGACGCGTATTCTTCAGGTTCGTCGCCAACTGCTTATTCACATCAATGATGAAGAGCTGCTCAAACTCGGTCAGATTCTGGAGCAGATTGCCAACAATGCCCTCGAATCACTTAGCGAAAAGTCAGATAACCTTTAATTAAGAGAAATAAACTCCCATGACACCCGATCAGAAATTCGCACGCTGGATCAAATACTCCAGCTTCGTGTTTGTCTTCGTCTTTGCTTATTTTCTCGTTGCCGACCTTGCGATGCCGCTCACACCGCAAGCCATGGCGACCCGTGTGGTCACCAAAGTGTCACCACGCGTTAGCGGACAAATTTCAGAGATTTACGTCAAGAACAACCAGACCGTGCACAAGGGCGACGTTCTGTTCCAGATCGATCCGGCGCCGTATCAGCTGGCGGTAGAACAAGCTCAGCTCAACTTAGAGCGCACGATGCAAAGTAACGATCAGCTGGATGCGTCAATTGTTGCCGCACAGGCCGACGTGACCGCAGCGGTGATCGTTTCCGACCAGAAAACCCGCGAATACAACCGTTTAAATACCCTATTTAATCGCAACGGCACCTCGCAACAGCTACGTGATGATGCGCAAAGTTCCGCCACCGCCGCGAAAGCCAATCTGGCGGCCGCACGCGCTCGCCTGAAAGAGCTTCAGGTTAGCCGTGGCAACACTGACGATTCAAACGTCAGCGTTCGTGTTGCTCAGAACCAACTCGACCAAGCCAAACTGAATCTGTCTTACACCAAAGTGATGGCAGAAAATGATGGCGTGGTGACCAACCTGCAACTCGAAGCCGGTACTTACGCGGCGGCGGGTAGCCCGCTGATCGCTCTGGTAGATAACCAGGTGGATGTGATTGCCGATTTCCGCGAGAAGAGCCTGCGCCATCTGAGCACCGACAGCGATGCGCTGATCGCGTTTGACAGTAAACCGGGTCAGGTATTTGAGGCGCGTGTAAGCAGTGTCGATGCCGGAGTGAGCTCCGGTCAGTTTGATGCCAACGGCCTGCTGGCGTCACCGACCTCTTCAACTCGCTGGGTACGTGACGCACAGCGTATGCGTCTGCATCTGGCGCTGAGCGATGAACAGCTGCAAAAACTGCCAGCGGGCGCACGTGCGACCGTTCAGTTGCTGCCGGAAAACAGCGTGTTTAATCTGCTGGCGAAAATCCAGATCCGTTTCCTGAGTGCTCTGCACTACATCTACTAAGCAGGTGATGGCATGAGACTATGGGACCATCCGTTGTCGGAGAACGATCTCCGGCAATGTCTGCGTATCGCCACAGGTGCCACACTGGGTTTCACCTTTAATAAGTTGATGGGGTGGAACTACGGGGTGTTCTACACCGTCACGCCGATGCTGCTGCTCGGTATGGTGCCGGTAATGAGCGCCCACGCGGCACGCCAGTTGCTGGCTTCTGCTGTGGTATGTGGTTTGGAAGTGGGAATTCTGGGCGGCTACTTCGGTACGCATCCGGGCATGATGACCATCATCGCCTTCTTTCTGTTTCTGTATAAGTTTGCCTGTATGTCAAAAGGCAGCCTATTTCTGTTCGGTGCCAACAGCATCATCAGTCTCAGTATTATGCTGCACTTTGCCAGTTACCCGACCACCGACCTCAACGACCTGATTTTTGGCAATATTTTTGCCACCGTCTTGTCGGTGATGATTGCCTATCTGGTGACGTTTGTGATGCCGGATGCCGAGCCTCGTCAGCCGCCACCGCGTCCGACGACGCCCAAGCAGTCGCACCGTATGCGTCACGAGGCGTTAATGGGCGCGACCATCACCACGTTGTCGTTTGTCGTATTTCAGGTGTTTGATTTGAGCGATTCCCTCTCGGCGCAAGCCACCACCATTCTGCTGCTGTTTCCGATGCACTGGAACGGCGCAATGGGATACGCACGCAAACGCGGTATGGGGACGATTCTCGGTGTGACGTTTGGTCTGGCCGGGCAGCTGCTGTTATACGATTGGTCTGACTTACTGTTGTTTGTGGTGCCACTGCTGTGGATTGGCGCCATGGTATTCAGCTACATGCACGTGAAAGAATCCAGCGGCTCTGGCGCCGGATTTGGCGGCCTGACGACGCTGGGCATTTTGTTTGGTCAGTACCTCAGTCCGGGCGGCGATCTGGTCTACAGCGCACTGTACCGGGTCAGCAGTATTTTCTTTGCCATTGTGGTCACGCTGATGATCACCTATCTGGTCCATCGCATCCTTAACAGCTTCGAATCAACCCGATTCGGGCCGATTGAAGGTTAAGTAACACCCCCATGACGCTCTGTGGCAAAAATCGCAGAGCGTCATATCTCCCTCTTCAGCCTTGTGCTATCGTCTGCGCAAACCAATAGATGACTCACAAGGAAATCAGTCAGTCATGATGCATTCCCTGCACAGCTTCGTTGAAGCGGGCGTTCGTTACACGCCGTACACCTTTTCTGTCCCGTTGGATTATCAGCAACCTGAGGGCGAAACCCTCACGGTATTTGCCCGCGCCGTGACATCGGCCAGCGGCAATGATGAACACAAACCCTGGCTGGTCTATTTTCAGGGCGGTCCGGGCTTTCCGGCGCCGCGCGCCAGTGCCAGCAGCGGCTGGATGAAACGCGCGCTGCAGCAGTTCCGAGTGCTGTTATTGGATCAGCGTGGCACCGGTCAAAGCAGCGTGGTTAACCACCAGACACTGGCAGGCAAAACGCCGCAACAGCAAGCGGAATATCTGAGCCACTTTCGCGCCGACAACATCGTACGCGACGCCGAGTTCATCCGTCAGCAATGGGGCGTTGAACGCTGGGCGATACTTGGCCAGAGCTTTGGTGGTTTTTGTTCGCTGACCTATCTGTCGCTGTTCCCTGAGAGCCTGCTACGCAGCTATATCACGGGCGGCGTACCATCATTGTCACGTCAACCGGATGACGTCTACCGCGCCACCTTCCAGCGCACTCTGGACAAAAACGCCGCGTTCTTTGCTCAGTTTCCTCAAGCGCAGGCGATGTGTCAGCGCATTGCCGATCACTTGCTGGCTAACGACGTTCGCCTGCCAAACGGCCAGCGTTTTACCGTTGAGCAGTTCCAACAGATCGGTATTCATTTCGGTATGAGTGATGCGTTTATGCCGACCTACTTCACGCTGGAAAATGCGTTTATCGACGTCGATGGCAAAGAGACTCTACGCTACGAATTTTTGCAGCACATGATGATGGACCAAGGGTTTCAGACCAACCCTATCTACGCGATTCTGCACGAAGCCATTTATTGTCAGGGCTTTGCCTCACAGTGGTCGGCGCATCGCATGCGTGATGCCTTCCCGGAGTTCCATTACCAGTCAGGGCAACCGTTCCTGTTTACCGGCGAGATGGTGTTTCCGTGGATGTTTGATCTCTACACCAATCTGCTGCCACTGAAAGACGCTGCGCAATTGCTGGCGGATAAAGCGGACTGGGGTCAGTTGTACGATGCCGGCGTGTTGGCGCGCAACACCGTTCCGGTCAGCTGCGCGGTGTACGCCGACGACATGTTTGTCGAAATGGACATCAGCCGTGAAACGCTCAAGCAGATCCCAAACAGCAAAGCGTGGATCACCAACCAGTATGAACACAACGGTTTGCGTGCCGATGGCGAACACATTCTCAACACACTGATCGCCATGGGTGAGCAGACGGCGGCGAATCTTGGCCAACCACTGCTGTAACGCCGTTTGAGCTTTCAATGAGCAGGCTTCGGCCTGCTTTTTTACCTCTGCCTACCGCCCGGACTCGCCATTTCCGGCAGTGTAATCTTTTTAGTGATTGACCAAAATTCAGCACTGCTTCACAGTAGCTTTTCCAGACACAACAAGGATTCGTCATGCCTGTCGCCAGTTTTCTTCAACTGCTCGGATTGGCCGCCATTTGGGGTGGGTCATTTCTGTTTTTACGTATTGCCGCACACAGCTTCGGCCCGGCCTACCTGATTGAAGCCCGAGTCGGATTTGCCGCTCTGAGCCTGCTGCTGATTGGCCTGTATCTGAAAAAATCACTGCCATTTCGCCAGCACTGGCAACACTTTATGATTCTCGGCCTGTTCAACAGCGCACTGCCGTTTCTGCTGTTCGCTTATGCGGCGCAAACACTGAACGTGTCTACTTTATCTATTCTCAATTCCACCGCGCCGATTTGGGGTGCGGTCATTGGTTATGTGTGGCACAAAACGCCGCTCAGCCCGAAAGCCATCGCGGGTCTGCTGATTGGTGTCGCGGGTGTGTCCGTGATTGTCGGCCTCGACCATTCGCTGATCGGCACTGATGCGGGATTGCCGATTGTGGCGGCGACCATGGCTGCATTCTGTTATGGCATTGCGACCAACTACACCAAAAACGCGCCGGCGATCTCGTCGTTTGATAACTCGCACGGCAGCATGTGGGCGGCTTCGCTGTGGGTGCTGCCTTTATTGCCATTCATCCCAATGCGCGAAGCGCCCAGCGGAACAGAAGTGCTTTCCGTGCTGGCGCTCGGCATCATCTGTACCGGCCTGGCTTATCTGCTCTATTTTCGACTGGTGAAAGAGATCGGGCCGTCGCCGACTTTGTCCGTGACTTTTTTGATCCCGGTGTTCGGTATTTTGTGGGGCTATCTGGTGCTTGGCGAAACCATTGGGCTTAACACGGTACTCGGCACTGCACTGGTACTGACGGGCACCATGATGGTGACCAACTTTTCGCCGCTCGCATTACTCAGAGCGCGAAAACAAGCAGCATCAATATAAGACAGCGCGGGGCCAATTGGCCCCGTTTTTTATGGTAGCGGTTTGAAGCGCTGGCGAAATTCACGCGGCGTCATCTGCTTGTATTTGAGAAACAGCCGGTTGAAGTTGGCCTGATTGGTAAATCCGGCCTGCTGTGCCACCAGCGATACCGGAAAATCGGTGCGAATCAACAGAGAGCAGGCTTTGCCGATGCGAACCTGGGTGATGTAGCGATTGACCCCCTGCCCCATAAGGCGTTTAAAAAAGCGGGTGAGTGTGCTTTCGCTCATCCCCACATCCTGCGCCAGTTCGCTCAGCGCCAGTGGCTGAGTATAGTGAGCGTGAATACGCTCCAGCAGTTGTGACAACAGACGCTGCTCTCGCCCGTGGGTTTCAGCCAAGCTGGCACCGCCCTCAACACCCAACGTCTTTGGTTGTTCACACTCCACCAACGAGGTCAGAATACTCAGCAACAACGTTGAGCGCCGCGCCGGAGCGGCGACGTCCAACTGCTCAAACATTGGCAGCAACGAGGCTGCAAAGACGTTTGGAAAGGCCACACCGTGGCGAGCCTGCTTAAACAGCGTATCGAGCGGACTAAATTCCGGAAACGAACGCAGCAAGTTATCGACCCACGCTTGGTCAAACCATAACACATACACTTTTTGTGGCCGCGTCGGGTCCAAGTGATGTTGTGATTGCCAGGTATGCGGAATATTCGGTCCCACTAGCGTCAGATCCGCATGATGATAATCGCTGATATTGTCGCCGATATAGCGCTCGCCAGCGCTGTTGAGCGTTAGGGTCAACTCATATTCGGGGTGAAAATGCCACTCAAACGGAATGGTCTCCAGTTCCCGAATCAGTAATCGCCAGGAACTGTCGTCCCGGTATTCCACTTTTTCAAACTGCGCACGCATGGTTTTCTACAATACTGACTTCATCATTACTTTATTTTGATGGAATAGTATTATTTTTTGCCAAGATTGCATCACCCATTTAGCGGCAAATGGCCAGAATGTGATCAGGCGAAATCGTGTGTGCTCCTGATATTTCACCCCCACCCCGAAATTCCATACACGGTTTCGCTTTTTAAGCCTTTCACAGCCCTGCCCGACGCTTCTCGGATCCATAATTGCTCGCTTCGGAATTAACATCACAGCAACAATATGCATAAAGAGTCATAATTCATCACTTTGCTCAATCAAACTGGAATTCTGGGTTGCATGACGTTATGGAATGATTCGCGGCGCGCGGTGTGCATGACACTGCTGGGAGCCACTGCGCTGAGTGGTTGCTCGGTCACACCAACCGGCCCGATTGCCAGTTACAGCGACAATGCCCGTCAGGTCAGCCAGCAGATTGATGGCCTGATCAGCGATTACAACGCCTCTGCGCGTAATGAAGTGCTGGCCAACTTAACCACCAGCCCTAACAAAGTCACCAAGCAATCGCTGCAAACCGCCGCGCAAGCGGGCCTTGGCAACCTTGATGGCAACGCCTTGTATCAGGCAAATCAGGCATTGCTGACCTATTCGCAGGCGTTGTATCAGTTAAGTACTACCGCCTCCAATCAGGAGATGGCTCGCGCCGGAGTCAAACTGGCGGATGCGTTATCTGATCTCGACCATGCGTATCAAAAGTGGGGGAAGGCATCCGTCATCAGTGATGAACAGGCCGCACGCTCGAGTCGCATCATCAGTGAAGCGTTCGCGGTTTACACCGACCGTCAGCGTGCCAAAGCCATTCGCGATCTGGTCATGGCCGCAGACCCGCTGGTGCAGTCTCTCAGCCGCCACGTCGCAGAACAGATATTGCGCCAGGATTTCAGCCAGCGGCTGGAAGTGGCGAAAAATATTGAGCTCAGCCTTTATCTCACTGCGGTCAATAACACCACGCGTCAGGATCTGTTACTGCGGCGTCAGGCCGTCGAACAAAGTTATCAGCGCTATTCAGCGATGCTGGCCAGTTTGGCTGCGGTAGAAAGCAGTGCCCGCGCGTTGCATGAAATGGCCAGTGCGCACCATGTGATTGCCAGTGAAGTACAGGCTGGTCGCTTTGATTCCAGTCGGATTATTGATGCTGTCCAACATCTGAAACGCACACACAAATTGTTCTCATCGGTGGAAGATATGGTCAACACTTGTTTAAGCCAGGTCATCATTGACCAGAACGGCGCTCGCTGTCCTAAGTAAGGAGGGAACCATGAATCAGGCATCACTCAAACAACAGCTTTATCTGTCTCTGCTGCAAATCGACGATTTGATGGCAGTGATGAACGTGGCCACACCGGAATACGATGAACTGTGGCAGCAGCAGGATACGTTGCGCCAACAATACACCGCACTGGTGATTGAATCACTGCAGGACACCAGCCAGATTCAGGATGCGATGCAAGGGCTGGAAGAGCTTTGTGATGAAAGCCGCCGCGTATGCGATGAGCTCAATGAGAATGTGGCGTCTTTAGCGGGTATCGCGCGCGTTATTCGCTCGGCTGGCAAGGTGACCAAGACGCTCGCCAAGCTGGTGACTTGAGCGTGCCACTTAAGTTGAGCATAAATGGCACGCTGAAAAAGAAGCGCGTGTCACTTCCTTCTCTTCGATAGGCTCTATACCTTTCATTCACCCCACCAATATCGCCGAACGCTTAAGTGCAAACTTATGCACATGAATACAAATATTCGACTAAATATGCACCAATTTATTGCCATGTAAAGTCAAAAATCCCCCAGATTATCAATGGTTGAGAATCGTGAACATTGTTGCATGGATAAGCTTATATGTTGCCAAGTTACATACAAGCGCATTAATTCACTATTAAATTGTTATAAATCGGTTAAAAATAGCGGATAAATGGTGAGCATGATCACAGCGATGGATAGGTATTGTGAAATTACTTTTTTATTTTGAATTGCGCCTGCTACCCTGCCGCTCGCTTTGAAATGATGTCGAAGTGCATAAATATAAGGAGTGTTCAAGATGAATACCAAGAAGCCGATGTCGCTCACCAGCCGTGTAATTCTGGGTATGGTAGCCGGTATCTTGACAGGGTTTGCTATTCGCACCCTGTTTGCGGACAACGGATTTGTGGACGCATATATTGTTAATGGATTATTCGAAGTTGGCGGCAAGATCTTCATTGCAAGCCTGAAAATGCTTGTTGTGCCACTGGTTTTTGTTTCACTGGTGTGCGGGACAAGTTCACTGAAAGACCTATCTACGCTGGGCCGCATGGGCGGAAAAACTCTGGCGTTTTACATCACAACCACCGCGATTGCGATCACACTAGCACTGACTATGGGCACCATTTTCCAGCCGGGTGCAGGTGCGGATCTGACAGCGGCCAGCGGTTTTACTTCAGCAGAAGCACCATCGCTGGGTAAAGTGCTGATTGATATGTTCCCAACCAACCCAATCAACGCGATGGCAGAAGGTAAAACTCTGCAAGTGATCGTGTTTGCGGTGCTGTTCGGTATTGCGATCAGTGCAGCAGGTAAACCGGGTGAACGTATTGCGGCTGTGTTTAACGATCTGAACGAAGTGATCATGAAGCTGGTTGCGCTGCTGATGAACGTTGCCCCATACGGCGTGTTCTTCCTGATGGCGAAACTGTTCACCGGTCTCGGTCTGAGCGCGATTCTGAATCTGGCTGAGTACTTTGTGGTTCTGGCGGCAACGCTGCTGATCCACGGTCTGGTCACTTACAGTGTGATGCTGAAGAGCTTTGCGGGCCTGAGCCCAATTACTTTCTTCCGCAAGATGGAAGACGCCATCATGTTTGCGTTCTCAACCGCATCATCAAACGCGACCATTCCGGTCACCATGGAAACGGCGAAAAACCGTTTCGGCGTCGACAACAAAATTGCGTCATTCACTATCCCTCTGGGTGCGACAGTGAACATGGATGGTACGGCTATCATGCAAGGTGTTGCGACCGCATTTATCGCGCAAGCCTTCAACATCGATCTGTCGATGGGTGACTACCTGACCGTGATCCTGACGGCGACACTGGCGTCAATCGGTACTGCGGGTGTTCCGGGCGTAGGTCTGGTTATGCTGGCGATGGTTCTGAACCAGGTGGGTCTGCCACTGGAAGGTATTGCCCTGATCATGG
The DNA here is from genome assembly GCF_016464285.1 of Vibrio sp. bablab_jr001. Lineage (NCBI taxonomy): Bacteria > Pseudomonadati > Pseudomonadota > Gammaproteobacteria > Vibrionales > Vibrionaceae > Vibrio > Vibrio sp. bablab_jr001. The sequence goes on along the minus strand of NZ_JACDWZ010000046.1, from coordinate 87,898 downwards.
GTGTTGACCGTCTGCTGGATATGATTCGTACTGCAGTAAACATCACTGGTGACAGTGTGGTCACCTGTATCGTGGCGAAATCAGAAAACGCACTGGATGAAGCACGCTTTTATGACCCAATGGCGGGTGCAAAAGAAGAAGAAGTTCATCTGAAACGCGCGTAATCATCGTGTTAAAAACCCCGGCCTGCCGGGGTTTTTTATTGCCTGTCGATCAGTCAGATTCGATACACCTCACACTTAGTGGGGAAAATAGCTTCTAAAATTTGTGTAATTTCCGCAGCTTGGAGCACAGATTATGAAGCGAGTTTGGCCTGGCCTGATCCTTGTCTCGTCCCTGTTTTCATCGTTGTGTTTCGCGTCTGCGGCGCCTGAATCAACCTTACCGCTAACCCGCTCCACTATCGGTTATCTCTCACTTCTTCTATTTGGCCTGGCGTATATTCTGGTTACGCTGGAAGAGTACCTCCAGCTGAAAAAATCCAAGCCAGTACTGCTGGCGGCTGGTCTCATCTGGGCAATGATTGGCTATGTCTATCAACAACACGGCATGGCAGACATTGCTCGCGAAGCACTGGAATACAATCTGCTGGAATACGCCGAGTTGTTGCTGTTTCTGCTGGTTGCCATGACCTACATCAGTGCCATGGAAGAGCGGCGTCTGTTTGATGCGCTGCAAGCCTGGATGATCGGCAAAGGGTTTAATTTCCGCTCGCTGTTCTGGATAACCGGTTTGCTCGCGTTTTTCATCTCCCCGATTGCCGATAACCTGACCACCGCCCTGCTGATGTGCGCCGTGGTCATGAAAGTCGGTGGCAAGAACGACCAGTTCGTTAACCTTGCCTGCATTAACATTGTGATCGCCGCCAACGCAGGCGGTGCGTTCAGTCCGTTTGGCGACATCACCACACTGATGGTGTGGCAGGCCGGACATGTCTCTTTCATGCAGTTTATGGATCTGTTTGTGCCGTCGATCGCCAACTATCTGGTTCCGGCGATGGTCATGTCGCTCTATTTGCCGAAAGAACAGCCGGATTCGGTGTATGAACAGGTAGAACTCAAACGCGGCGCGCGGCGCATTGTGCTGCTGTTTGTGCTCACCATTATCACCGCGGTCAGTTTCCATGCGCTGTTCCACTTCCCGCCAGTGATGGGCATGATGATGGGGCTCGCCTATTTGCAGTTCTTCGGTTACTTCCTGCGTAAAACGCTGGCCAGTTCGCTGGCGAAGAAAACCGCGCTGGCGATTGCCAACAACGACGAAGCGGCGCTGCGCCGCATTGGTTCAGTAGTACCGTTTGACGTATTTCGCCGCATTTCGCACGCCGAATGGGACACTTTGCTGTTCTTCTACGGTGTGGTCATGTGTGTCGGTGGGCTGAGCCTGCTTGGTTATCTGGGGCTGATTTCTGACGTGATGTATTCTCAGTGGGATCCGGTGTGGGCCAACGTGATGATTGGCTTCCTCTCTTCTGTAGTCGATAACATTCCGGTGATGTTCGCCGTTCTGACGATGGAGCCCACCATGTCTATCGGCAACTGGTTACTGGTGACACTGACCGCCGGGGTTGGCGGCAGTCTGCTGTCGATTGGCTCGGCCGCCGGGGTCGCGCTGATGGGCGCCTCACACGGCAAGTACACCTTCTTTGGTCACCTGAAATGGACGCCGGTGATTATTCTTGGTTACGCTGTGAGCATCGCCCTGCATCTGCTGCTCAATCAACCCCTGTTTATGAGTATGTAGTGCGCAGAAATTAAGATTGGTTTTCGCCGGGCAGTTCGACGTTCTGCGCCTCTGCACCTTCTCGTACCCAGATGTTGCTCAACTGATAACGGGCGCAGGCGCTGCATGTCAGCACCTCCCCCTTGCCATGCACACGCATCACCAGCTCAGGGCGCTGCTCTTTGGAGTTCTGGCTCATCTTAATCGTCAGTTCGTCATCGTCGAGATCGAACGGTCGCTGCCACACAGCATCGCCATGAGCATCCTGTATCGCGACTTTACCGTCTTTGAATACCAGAAGTTGCTGGTCATACTGATTGTCGTAGATCCCTTCAAACATATAGGTCTCCTTGTTGACCATGCGCTGCAAATCATCGCGGCTGCAACCGGACATCGCGCCAACACAGATGAGCAGCAGGGGGACAAGGGTCGATCTTTCCATGACGAACATTTTTCTCTGTTATGCCTCTTTTTCTAACGCCAGCAGCTGGGCTTTTCTCTCGACACCACCCGCGTAGCCAGTCAGTTTGCCACTTTTGCCAATCACTCGATGGCACGGCACGATGATAGAGAGTGGATTTTTGCCATTCGCCAGACCAACTGCGCGCACCGCTTTCGGGTTACCAATGGCTTCAGCCAGTTGCAAGTAGCTCCAGGTTTCTCCATATGGAATGGTACACAGCGCTTGCCAGACGGAACACTGAAACGGTGTGCCCGTCGCCGCGAGCGGTAGGTCGAAATCTTGGCGCTTGCCCGCAAAATACTCTTCTAACTGATTGATTGTTTTGACGAGTATAGGACAACTTTCACTGTATTGACCAAGATCCTTTGGCATCGTTTTTTCTGTCTCAAACCAGGCACCCAACAGGCCATTCTGGTTCGCTTGTAAGGTCATTTTTCCCAGCGGGCTATCAAAGTAAGTAAATTGATTCATGTTATTGGTCCCAACAATGAAAGGTGGCATAACTGCCCCATGGCGACACGCTTTCCGGTGTCAGATGGGGAAAGGTCGCCAATGCTTTTTTCACCACCAGATCGGTGTGCAAAAAGCAGTTGCTGTCTGACACACCGCGCAAGCGGGCGTAATTGACGGTCCACGGCCCGACACCTTTGAGTGCCAGCCAGTCGTCAAGTGATGCATTCGGCTGCTCAGCCATAAACACCGCAAAGCGGTGCAGGGTATCCTTGCGGCTTTGCGGCATGCGCAAAAAACTCAGATCCGCGTCAGCCACTTGCTGCGGGGTGGGAAAATACCACGGTTTGGCGCAATTGTAATTGAGCGTCGCAACCAGCAGGTTGAGCTGCCCTATCGCCGCTTTAATCGACACCTGCTGCCCCAGTATCGCCCGCACGCCGGCTTCCCAGGCATTCCACACGCCGGGAATACGAATGCCAGAGTGAGTCACCAGCCCCGGCGCCGCCTGCTCAAGCTGCGCTTCAATGCTGACAATATCGGCATCGAGATCGAACACGCGGCGTAACTGGCTCACCAAATGACGCAATTCGGTCAGCTCCGCCAGTTCAAATTCGATCTCCAACTGCGAATCCGACGCCAGCGTCGCTTTAAACCAGCCGTCGCAACCGTTAATTCTGACATGGCGTTGATAGCTGTCCTCTTCAACCTGTTCAATCCCATCAACGGCACGCAGACGATAAAACGCCAGCATGTGCGCCCAGTCAAATGGGCCGCGATAGGCCAGCGACAATCGATTGTGCGCCGTCACCGGTGCTGACTGCCGACGCACCTGGCTGGGCGTCAGCTTGAGCACTTTCTGAAACGCATCATTGAAACGTCGGGTACTGTTAAACCCGCATGCAAAGCCGATATCAGTGATCGACATATGGCTGGTGTGCAGCAGTTGCTTGGCGAACATCAGTTGGTGATATTGCGCGTACTGTTTCGGCGACATACCGAGATGCGACTGAAACAGTTGACGCAAGTAGCGATCACTGATCCCCAGCCGTACAGCCAACTCACTCAGGCGCTGGCCTTGCAACTCACCGTTATCAATCAGTTTCATCGCACGCAGAAACGTGGTTTCCACCCCTTTCCACGCCCACGAGCTCGGCGCACTGTCCGGGCGGCAACGCAAACAAGGACGATAACCCGCTTGCAGTGCCTGCGCCTGATTGAGGAAATATTCTACGTTCTCCTCTTTGGGCAGGTTGGCCGGACAAATCGGCCGACAAAAAATACCCGTGGTTTTCACGGCAACGTAGAAGCGTCCATCGAAACGCGGATCGCGGCTTAGCCTAGCTCGCTGGCACTCTTGTGGAGTCAGTGCAACATCAACCTCAGTGTCCATATATCGGTTCCTTCGTTCTGTTAAGCACAGTGTACGACGTCATCACCAGAACACTAGCCATTTTCGGAACTCAATGGTCACACCGTGCGTTCACTCATCGTTACCTGGCTATTCACGAAAATGAGATTAAGTTCACGGAAAGTCCTTCAAGTTTTTCGAACAAGAATGTCGAGTTATGAACGTTATCTATTTTTTTAAACTCTCCTAAACTCTCTCCATCGGCACACAACAATGCACGACACTTATTGCAGATTATCGAATATTGAGGAAACCCACATGAACGCATTTTTGAAAAAACTCATGAGCACTGACGCAGGATTTGCACCACTGGCTCTACGTATCCCAATCGGCATCACTTTTATGGCGCATGGCTCGCAAAAACTTTTTGGCTGGTTTGGCGGATACGGTCTGGAAGGCACTGGTCAATGGATGGCATCCATCGGCATTGAGCCGGGCGTTCTGATGGCTTTCCTGGCGGGTAGCGGTGAATTCTTTGGCGGCCTGTTCCTGCTGATCGGTCTGCTGACTCGTCCTGCTGCGTTTGTAACCGCATTCACCATGGTCGTTGCCATTCTGAGCGTGCACATCGGCAATGGCCTGTTCATGGCGAACAACGGTTACGAATTTGGTCTTGCTCTGCTGGCCGCCAGCGTATCACTGCTGATTTCTGGCGCGGGCAAAGTGAGCATCGACTCAGCAGTCAGCCAGAAATAATTTTCTGATGATTCAATGAAGGGCGAGATTATCTCGCCCTTTTTTTGTTCTTACGCCGTTACGCACTCTGTGCCACACTAGGTGGCAGTAAACAGTGCTGTTGGCAAAAGGACTTTCCATGACCACACTTCTGATCACCAATGCCCGACTTGAGGGCGAATCATCACTCAAACAGATCCTGATTGAATCCGGCCGTTTTACGTATATCGAACCAGCGACCACTCACATCGACTATCAAGGCAAGGTGCTGGATGCCTCTGGTGGCTTAGTGGTCGCTCCGTTTTGTGAACCCCACATTCATCTGGATACCACCCAAACAGCGGGTGAACCGGCGTGGAACCTGTCCGGCACGCTGTTTGAAGGCATCGAACGCTGGGCAGAACGCAAAGCGTTGCTGTCGATAGAAGATGTCAAAGCACGCTCGATTCAAACCCTGAAGTGGCAGATTGCCAACGGCGTGCAGCATGTGCGCACGCACGTGGATGTGTCCGACCCGACGCTGACCGCGCTCAAAGCAATGCTGGAAGTACGCGACACCATGAAACCCTGGGTCGACATTCAAATCGTTGCCTTTCCGCAGGAGGGTATCCTCTCCTACCCGAATGGCAAAGCGCTGCTTGAAGAAGCGGTCAAACTCGGCGCCGATGTGATTGGCGCGATCCCGCACTTTGAATTCACCCGCGAATATGGCGTGGAATCGCTGCATTACGTGTTCGAACTGGCCCAGAAATACGATCGCCTGATTGATGTCCATTGCGATGAAATCGACGACGAGCAGTCACGCTTTGTCGAAACCGTCGCCGCCCTGGCCCTTCAGTATCAGATGGGCGAAAAAGTCACTGCCAGCCACACCACCGCCATGGGTTCCTACAATGGTGCCTACGCCTCGCGCCTGTTCCGCCTGCTGCGCATGTCGGGGATTAACTTTGTCGCTAACCCGCTGGTGAACATTCATCTTCAGGGCCGGTTTGATGATTATCCCAAACGCCGCGGCGTTACCCGGGTAAAAGAGATGCTGAATGCGGGCATTAACGTCTGTTTCGGGCACGATGATGTGTTTGACCCCTGGTATCCGCTCGGCACCGCTAACATGCTGCAAGTACTGCACATGGGGCTGCATGTATGCCAGGTGATGGGATATGAACAAATCAACGATTCACTCAAGCTGATTGGCCGCCATTCAGCGCGCACGCTGAACATTCAGGATCAGTATGGGATTGAAGTGGGCAAACCGGGTAACCTGCTGGTGCTGCCTGCCGAAAGCGGTTTTGATGCGGTGCGCCGCCAGGTCGCAGTGCGCTATTCGGTTCGTGACGGAAAAGTGATCGCGGAAACGCAGCCAGCCGCCACTCGGATTCACCTCGAAAGCAGTGAAGCCATCGACTTTCGCCGTTAATGGCTCGCTGCGCTAATTTCGGTAATCAAAAAAGGCGAGATTCTCTCGCCTTTTTCATGTTCAGGATGACATCCCAAGACCACCGGCCCTTTGCAGGCTGTATGCGGTGAGGGGGTCGATACTCTTGACCAGTTTTTCCACTTGCGTAATCGCATCGACCGACGAGCTGTTTTTGCGATAGCTGAGATAAATTGGCCGATACCAGTCTTCGACTCCGACCACGCGATATAACTGCCCTGAGTTGAGGAACGGCTCAACCACAGACGCTGGCAGATAGGCACTGCCGCCCTTCTCAAGAATGAAATCCAGCGCAATACGCGCGGTAGAAGTGCGTAGAAACGGCGCTGGCGCTTTCGGGTGACGGTCTGCATGCTCTGATGCAAAACGGGCGCCCCAGTCCACATACACGTACTGATGGTCAAAAACGCTGTCTGCGGTATCCGGACGGGTCGACACAAGCACCAGTACCAAGTCGGCGACTTTCTTGCACTGCAGCTCTTCCGCTTTAATTTGGTCCAGCGCAAACGCCATATCGAGCGTGCGCTCTAACAGGTTGCGACTAAGCTGCTCGCGCCCCATGACTTCCGCCATGAATCCGTAACCGCTGAACGCATCGGTCACCACACTCAAACAGTTCTGTAGGTAGGCGTCCCAAATGTTCGGTGTCCCGCCCAGAGTCAGTTGCAGCGCTTTACCGCTCTCGAGCGAGAGTTCAAATTTCGCTTGCTGTAAGGTCGCCACCATCACTTCGGCATAGCCGACCAAACGCTCACCAGCGGAGGTCAGTTTGATGTTGTTCCGGTCACGAGTGAAAAGCTGAGCATCGAAGTAACTTTCCAGCTGTTTAATACGTGCGCTGACTGCGGCCTGAGTTAGGTACAGATTCTCTGCGGCCCGGCCAAAATGGCGAACTTTAGCCAGTTCAAGAAAGGTGCGAAAGACTTTTACGTCCATATTGAATCCTCTGATATTCCTCGTGAAGATTAACAAGTAAGTACAATAATGACGATAAAAAATTTTTGTTTTTCTTTTCGAGATTTTGCGCCTAACTTTCGCCGTGAACCACGGCTACGTAGTGGTAGCACATATTCACACGAGGTTGATATGTCTGAGACAGTATTTCGTCAAGGAAAAAAACGATTTTTCGATACTAAAAAGTTTCCAAGAGGCTTTGCCAAGTCTGGTGATTTCACTCTTGGAGAAGAGGATATCCTAACGCTGTACGGGGATACAATGGTTGGCCTTGAGACCGGTCTGCTTCAGCCTGAAAATGCGGAAGAACAGCACTTTTTAGAGGTGTTGGATAACCCGGATCTGGCTCAGAGCAAGATTGAACGCGTTTGGATGAAGTACGTTCGTCTGTCTCGCGGTCGCAAGCGCTTCCATACGTTGAACGGTCGCAACAAACCAGATGCGGCGGACGACTTCACGGATGACGAACCAAGCCTGACAGAAGAAGACTAATGTGCCCGGCGTTGAACTCTCGGCGCCGCTTACTTCAACGACGAGAATAGCCGTCTTCTAATAGGGTCACGCATGGCCAACCCAATTTCCAAAGTTTATTCTCTAGAAGAGATGCTCTCGCTGATTCAGCGGGGGCAACCTTTCTCCGGCGAACTCGAAGCCGCTGGTTGTTTTATCAAAATTGAACAATACCTGCCTGTCGTCTGTACCGCTATTCATGCGGGTAGCCGTCTGCGCGATGACCTGCAAAAACAGTGTCAGCTTTCTAAAACCGAGCGCCGCCTCGAAGAAGCCCCGTTGACCGACCAACTCATCGCATCTCAGCCCATTACGCTGTGGGGACTCGATTCACGCTTTGAGTACGATCTCAACCGCGCTCGCACGCTGAGCACCCGCTACAAATCGGCGTGGAAGAAACCGCTCAACGACAAGCAACGCTCTGCCAGCCACCTCAAACACGGCCTGTTTTATCAGCTCTACGAAGCTCTGATTCGCAAATTGGAATCGATGTTCGGCATGGTGATCGTGTTCGATCTCTACGCTTACAATTACCAGTCACTGCCTCAGCCAACGCCCGTATTTAACGTCGGTACTGCGCAGATCGACATGCAGCGCTGGGGCGCGGTGGTCAAACGTTTCTGTACTGAACTGGGCAAGATTCAGTTGCCCCATATTGAAAACCAGACAGCCATGAACGCGGTGTTTGAAGGCCGTGGCTATCTGATTGCGCACACCAACGCGCATTTTGACCGCACACTGGTGCTGCCAACGGAAGTCAAAAAAGTATTCATGGAAGAGGCGGACGGCACCGTTTATCCGCTGGTGATGGATGCACTCAAAAGCGGCCTTAAAGAGGCGTTCAGCCAAACCAGTGCCTATTTCCAGCGTCGTCACAACCGCCGCCGAACCACCAAAGCCAACATGCTCAGCTCGTCGATTGAGCCGAACGTGCTGGCGATTGATAAAGCGTTAGCCAAGCTGACGCAAAAAGTGGAAACGCTCAAATACGTCAACCCGAGCAATATTAACGCTGAACGTAAGCGTTTCGATGCTGCGCCGAGTCGCTTTAAGCCGGATTTTCGTTACAAACAGTTACCGATCCACGCCAACGAGTTCAAACATAAGCTGTTCCAGTTACCGATTGAGTCAATTACGGATCCCGATCTTAAGCAGCTTTACAGCTCGATGGTTAACAAGCTGAGTGAGAAAATCGACCTGCTGACCAGCATTGGGCAGGAGAAATTCCTCTACAACTCGCTGCGCTTTTATGGGCGTCCGAGTACAACGGCTATCGATAACGCCCGCTTTCTGCTGTACGCCAAAACGTTGCCAGAAGAAAAAGGCCCGTTCTACACCGCCGATGAAGCGGCGGTGATCATGGCCAACAAAGCCAAAGAGTGGGGTATGGCGTGTAATGTGACGCCGACGTCCTCCCTCGCGGCGCGTGCCATGGTGAGCGGTAAAAAGCCACCGACGCTCTATCTCAACAGCAAAGTGACCTACTCGCACGCGGAAGTGCAGCGTCTGATTCAGCACGAACTTGGCGTGCATATGGCGACCACGTTCAACGCACGCATGCAGCCACTGAAAGTGTTCTCTATCGGTCTGCCGGGTTCTACTGAATCTCAGGAGGGGTTAGCGATTCTGGCGGAGTATAAAGCGGGCTATATGTCACACGATCGCTTACAGACACTTGCGACCCGCGTGCTGGCCGTAGATTCTATGCTCAAAGAGCAAAACTTCTACCAGACCTTTGATTTTCTTGTAGATGAGTTCGGCCTCGATCGTGACAGCGCATTTGTCACCACCACGCGCGTTTACCGCGGGGGCGGCTTTACTAAAGATCATTTGTATCTGGAAGGATTCCTGCACACCTTGCAGCAAGCGCAGAAACGTAACATCGACAACCTATTGGTCGGCAAATGCAGCCACACCTATCTGGATTTGATTGATGAACTGGTGGAACGCGGCTGGCTGGTCAAGCCAAAACATCGCTTTGATGATAAAGGCATTGAACCCGAGCCGGTGCTGAAATACCTCATCGATTCATTGCGCCACTAAGCGTTTGCTCTGATCGAATCTTTCTCCCAAAGCCCTAGTGCGATATTCGCCTAGGGCTTTGTTTTGGGACTTTCCTTATCGACCTGCACACTATTTAGCCAGCATGGCAACTTTCTTCAGAAAGCTGTCGCGCAGATGCTCCTGGTCATACTCCAGATGGTAGGTATTGTGGAATCCGACCTTCAGTTCGACGCCATTCCCCCGCATGTAGACGTTGTAGCCGTCATAGTCGGAAAACGCTTCGATGCCTTCATAAATCTTACCGAACTCCGTGGGTGTGCCATGCTCCATAACCACTTCGTATGCATGCAAAATTTTGGCAGGATCAAGTTCATTTTTCATATGCACAGCTCCTTTTTCATCATTCAGTTCAAGTATGGATAACGAACCCTCGCTTCGCCAATCTGCAACACGAAACACATCAAATTATCACTTAATTTTATAAATAAATTTTTTGTCATTTTTGACTATGCTTAACAGGGTTTAGTCAGCCTGAGTGCCGAATTTTTCGCCTAAAAATGGCCATTTATGCGATCATTGCAACGAAAAGAAAAAGAATGTTGAAAAATTTGACCCAAAACAATGGCTGATCACTTAAACTTATTTTATAATGCGAATTAATGATTATCCGAATCACGAATTATCACATTAGGGGCTACAAATGAGACTGATTCCATTAAACAACGCGGCACAAGTAGGTAAATGGGCTGCAGCACACATTGCAAAACGCATTAACGACTTTAAGCCAACTGCGGACCGTCCTTTTGTGCTTGGCCTTCCAACTGGTGGTACACCTCTGACAACTTACAAAGCACTGATCGAGCTGTACAATGAAGGCAAAGTGAGCTTCAAACACGTTGTGACATTCAACATGGATGAATACGTTGGCCTGCCAGCTGACCACCCAGAATCTTACCGTTCATTCATGTACAACAACTTCTTCAACCACGTTGATATTCAAGATCAGAACATCAACCTGCTGAACGGCAACACTGGTGATCACGATGAAGAGTGCCGTCAGTACGAAGAGAAAATCAAAGCCTTCGGCAAAATCCACCTGTTCATGGGTGGCGTGGGTAACGACGGTCACATCGCATTCAACGAACCAGCGTCTTCACTGGCTTCACGTACTCGTATCAAAACACTGACTCACGATACTCGTATCGCAAACTCTCGTTTCTTTGATGGTGACATCAGCCAAGTGCCAAAATACGCGCTGACTATCGGTGTGGGCACTCTGCTGGATGCACAAGAAGTGATGATTCTGGTCACTGGCCACAACAAAGCTCAAGCTTTGGAAGCGGCAGTCGAAGGTTGTGTAAACCACCTGTGGACAGTATCTGCATTGCAACTGCATCCAAAAGCGGTGATCGTATGTGACGAACCAGCAACGCAAGAACTGAAAGTGAAGACGGTAAAATACTTCACTGAGCTGGAAGCTGAGAACATCAAAGGTTTCTAAGCATTCGCTAGCGTATCTTTTCGAGCCCTGCTTCATGCAGGGCTTTTTTGTGCCACAAATTTGGTCACCTCAATTAATATTTTTATTATTTATCAGAACGTTACTAATCCTGTGGATTTCGTGACATCCACTCATTGGTCTTGCGAATAATTATTTCATTGCATCATCATTATTTGATATCAGTTCACATTATGCACCAAGATGCATTAATTAACATTTCATTAACCTAGTAGCTGACAAAGAATAGTCTGGATCTCTTACACAAGGAGTTACAGATGCAAGTACGCATGACAACAACAAAAACGCTGATCGCAACCGCAGTCAGTGCAACGCTATTGACCGGGTGTTTTCTCGACGATCCTCGTTGGGTCGCGCAACAAGTCGCCAAACGAATCCAGCAAAGCGATGTGGTGGATCACCTTCAGACTCTTGAAGGGTTAGCGTCCCCAACCAGTGATAACAGCGGGATTACCCGCGCGGCGGGCAGCCAGGGTTATCAGGAATCGGTGGAATACATTATCGCCACCATGAAAGAGCACGGCTATAAGGTGACCACTCAGGAGTTTGATTTCCGCGCCTGGGAAGAGCTGGCCAATACTTATCTGAATGTTAACGGTGATGAACTGCTCAGCACGCGTAGCACACCTGAAGGCACGGAACCGGACTACGCAGCAATGTCCTACTCCGGTGGTTCAAACGGTGAACTGAGCGGAGAACTGGTGTTTGTCACTCCTGATTTCAACTTTGATTCTGACACCTACGACAGCAGCGATGGCTGTGAAGCTTCCGATTTCGAAGGCAAAGCCATCGCCGGCAAAATCGCGGTCATTCAACGCGGTTCGTGTAGCTTTAGCGACAAAGTCATCAACGCGCAGAATGCAGGCGCGATTGCGGCCATTATTTTCAACCAAGGCAATGATGAGGGTCGTAAAGGCGTCGTGAACGGCACCCTCGGCAGTGATACCTCCGCCACTATTCCGGCTTTCGGAGTTCGCTTTGAGTTAGGTGAAAGCTGGTATCAGGCCGCTCAGTCTGCCTCGGTTCCGGCCGTGCTGAACATTGATGTCAAAGATGAAATGGTGGTGACGCAAAACGTCATCGCCGAAACCCGCGGCGGCAACCCGAACAATGTGGTCATGCTCGGTGCGCACCTCGACTCCGTACCGGAAGGTCCGGGGATCAACGATAACGGCTCAGGCACCGCTGGCCTGCTGGAATACGCAGTGAAGCTGGCTGATTTGAAAGTGCCGGTGAAAAACCGCGTCCGCTTTGCCTGGTGGGCAGCAGAGGAAGCAGGCTTAGTGGGGTCGGAATACTACACCAATGAACTGTTTGCCCCGCTGTACGACAAAGCGCAGCAGCAAATCATGGATGAGCTGGGCATCAGCGACCCGGCGCAATTGACGGATGCGCAACTGGAGTTGGTCGATGCTCGATACAACAAGCTCAACAAAGTGAAGCTGTATCTCAACTTCGACATGATTGGCTCTCCGAACTACATATACGGCGTCATGGATGGCGACTTGTCCGATACCAAAGACAGCCCGGACAACGCCTACACTGGTGATTTTGAACCGCCTTACGGCACTTCAGACATCGAATCCATCTTCAACGAATTCTTCACGTCAAAAGACAGCGCGACGGTTCCTCAGGCATTGTCGAAACGCTCTGATTACGCAGGCTTTGCGGATTGGGGCGTGGCGTTTGGTGGCCTGTTCACCGGAGCAGAACAAACCAAAACCGCAGAAGAAGTGGAGCAATTTGGCGGGGATATTGATGTCGCCTACGACGTTTGTTACCACCAGGCGTGTGACGATCTCAACAACATCAGCCAGCAGGCGCTGTGGGTGAACACTCAAGCACTGGCTTACGTCACCACGTATTACGCCATGAGCAACCCGCTCTTCCCGGCACAAGCGGACAGTGAACAACCGATGCTGCGTAGCATGAGTGCCCAACCAGCGGCGCAGAAACTGCGTATTGGTGAAAAACTGAAAGCGGCGCACAGCCATTCGGATCACGCCCATTTCCACGGCGATTTTGATCAGGACAAACAGTAATCGGATTACTGACAAACGACAAAGCCCCGCATTGCGGGGCTTTTTGTCTTCGGGACGGTGAGGAAACTTAGCCTTCAGCGACCATTTTCATCTCACTGATTTCCACCAGTTCAGCGACTTTGGTGTGCGCTGCCGGATGAGTGACACCATTAAAGCGTCCGCCCTGCTCGATGCTGAGATCATCGCTATAAATACTGCCATTCACACGGCCTTTGCTCAGAATCTCAATCTTGTCGGCGTGGCAGGTTCCTTCAAACTCGCCGTTGACGATCACGTGTTCAGCGTAGATTTCACCACTGACGATTCCGCTTTCGCTGATCACCAGAGATTTTTCAACATGGATCTGACCATCAATCTGACCGTCAACCTGCATATTACTCTCTACCCGGAGTTGTCCGCTAATTGAACAACCCTTTGCGATGAGAGTTGTAGCTGAGCGCTGACTCTGAGCTCGACTTTGTTTACTAAAGATTCCCATCGTATACCTCTTACCTTAGTGAATATCGACTCGAAATCATTTACACCCCAGTCAACAAACGGTCTGGGATCTAACGAACGGCCGACAAATCGAATTTCATAGTGCAAATGCGGGCCAGAAGACAGTCCGCTATTGCCTGAATAACCAATTAAGTCACCTTTCTGAATGAAGTCTCCGCTCTTTACCGCAAACTTCTGTAAATGCGAATAAGAGCTGGTAAACCCATACGAATGCTGCAAACGCAAAAAGTTACCTGACCCTTTGCTGCTTGCGCGGGTGACTTCCACTACCCCGTCCGCCGGAGCATAAACGGGAGTGCCAGTATTCACCGCAAAATCCTGTCCACGATGAAATTTCACCTGTCCGGTGACCGGATGGACACGTTTACCGTATCCTGACGAAATTCTTGCATTATGAACAGGTGCACCACTGGGGATTTGGGTTAACATCACCATCCTGACAGAAGAAGTGATTGCGGCGGTGTCCAAACGTGACTCCAGTTCCGCGCCCGAATCTTCCACACCCAGGACTTTCTCCAAATCGCCTAAGCGGTCGGAAACAATCTGCATCTTCTCTTCACGTTCGAGCAGATCGTTTTCCAAGTTATCTTTAAGCTCTTTAAGCGAGGCAACTTCTTCATTTAGCGACGTTGACTGGCTTTCCAGCTCTTGCTGTTTCAATTTGGCAAAATCCACCTCACCGACCAGGTAGTAAATAACACCACCCGCTGCGACTGCTCCTGCAAGCAGGACATAGCCGAAGCCTTTAAGACAGTGACGGAACCATTTGCCAATATGAAAGTGCCGTGTTCCGTGAATAGACGAAACCGAAACAATGACGTTTTCTTTCATGCGCAAATTCTAATTGTCATTCTTGAAAGTGGCGGAATTCTAGCAAGGAACGCTTATTGACTAAACTGTTTGCTGCTTATCTCTTCCGCAACTTGCATCCTTATTGTTCAGTTTGTGAATCAGAGCATAAACGAGCATTGCCCTGACCCAATCCATTTAATTTTAAATCAATAACTTATTAACAGTATGCGTCAAACGATACTGCGATTTAATTCACTGAATCTGAAAAACCTGCCGCAAGATATTCGTCAACACCACGCTTTGCTTGTCAATAGTGCAATGATCGTTCGCGGATTGTGCGTCGAAAAACGCAACGCCGGGACACGTTCGCTATTCCATTCTGCGCTTATCAAGGTAATGCGACAGGCTGAGCTGGCATCTTTAATTAAAAAGCTGGCTCGAGACCCGGAATGGGGCAATGAAGCAAAAATGACACCATTTCTGGAAAGCACGCCTCACTTTTTTCGCACTCCGCTCACGCAGCCCCACTTTTAAATGCAGCAAAAACGTAAGCAACATGTTGCAAAATATCGTCTAAAATTACGTAAGTTCGCTGTCGAAATTTCGTATCTAAGTTACAAATCACTCATTAGATTTATGACTTATTTATTTCGACTTTTGAAATAAATAACAATGAGTGACGTAGATCACTTTGATATTTTTTCCAGTTTAAAATTCGAATCAATACGTGATCCTTGTCACTTTTTATTTAATTTCAAAGATCTTTAATTTGTGACATCACGCATTACAAAGTTATTGAAAATTGTAAATTCACTAATTTGTAGCAAAATTACATGGTCAGGAATAGATGTAGATCACGGAAAAAATATTTGAATGGCGGGAATTTTGAGGCTTTGATCACGAAAAACCCGTTGCCAGTTCCGGGTCAAAATTGTGTGGTAAATTGATTGTGTACTAAGCAATCAACGGTTTTTAGCGAAACCGTTACAACAACAAAATTCATCAGAACATCGAACGGGGAAAACATATGTTATCACCAGAAGCGAAGGTCAAGGTACAAAATTTTGGCCGGTTCCTATCTAACATGGTAATGCCGAACATCGGCGCGTTTATCGCTTGGGGTTTCATTACCGCGTTATTTATCCCAACAGGTTGGGTGCCAAACGAAACACTGGCCTCCATGGTTGGTCCTATGATTACCTACCTGCTGCCACTGCTGATCGGTTATACCGGCGGTAAAATGGTCGGCGGCGACCGCGGCGCGGTTGTGGGTGCCATCACCACGATGGGTGTGATCGTTGGTACCGACATTCCAATGTTTATGGGTGCAATGATCGCTGGTCCTTTAGGCGGTTTAGCCATCAAAAAATTCGACGCAGCGATTCACGGTAAAGTGAAGAGCGGCTTTGAGATGTTGGTTAACAACTTCTCAGCGGGCATCATCGGTATGATCTGTGCGATCATCGCCTACCTGGTCATCGGCCCAGCAGTAAAAACACTGTCTACCGCTCTGGCAGCAGGTGTAAACGTACTGGTTGATACTGGCGTCCTTCCTCTGACTTCAATTTTTGTTGAGCCTGCGAAGATTCTGTTCCTGAACAACGCGATCAACCACGGTATCTTCTCACCACTAGGTATCCAGCAATCTGAAGAAATGGGTAAATCTATCTTCTTCCTGATTGAAGCAAACCCAGGCCCGGGTCTTGGTCTTCTGCTGGCATACATGATGTTTGGTAAAGGCAGCGCGAAACAATCTGCAGCCGGTGCATCAATCATCCACTTCCTGGGTGGTATCCACGAAATCTACTTCCCATACGTACTGATGAACCCTCGCCTGATTCTGGCGATGATCGGTGGCGGTATGACGGGTGTATTCGTAAACGTAATGTTCAACTCAGGTCTGGTTTCTCCAGCATCACCTGGCTCTATCTTCGCGGTATTGCTGATGACGCCGAAGTCAGCATTCCTGGGTGTTATTCTGTCGGTAATCTGTTCTGCAGCGGTATCTTGTGCCATCGCATCGTTCCTGCTGAAGACTCAGAAACAGACTTCTGACGACGAATCTCTGGAAAAAGCGACCAACCAGATGCAGGACATGAAAGCCTCATCGAAAGGTCAAGCATCACCAGCGGCAGACATCAACCTGGCAAACGTTCGCAAAATCATCGTAGCGTGTGACGCAGGTATGGGTTCAAGTGCCATGGGTGCAAGCCTGCTGCGCAAGAAAGTAGAAGCGGCAAATCTGAAAATCGACGTGACCAACCTGGCGATCAACAACCTGCCTGGCGATGTCGACATCGTAGTGACTCACCGCGACCTGACTGACCGTGCTCGTAAGCACGCCGCCAATGCGAAACACATCTCGCTGACCAACTTCCTGGATAACTCGCTGTACGACAACCTGGTGGCAGATTTAGTTTCGGCTCAAGAGGGCGAACTAAAAAAGCCTGAAGCACCAGCAAACGCAAGCTCTGGTAATGCAGGAACACTAAAGCTTTCAAATGAAAACATCTTCTTGGGCTTGGCACCTAAGAGCAAGGAAGAGGTAATCAAGTTTGCTGGTGAGCAGTTGGTTAAGTTAGGCAATGTGGCACCTGAATACGTCGACGGCATGCTTGAGCGTGAGAAGTTAGTGTCAACGTACCTGGGTGAATCCATCGCCGTACCGCACGGCACCATCGAAACCAAGAAGTACGTGAAGAAAACCGGCATCGTCTTCTGCCAATTCCCTGAGGGTGTTCAGTGGGGCGAAGAAGAGGATGACGTAGCGAAAATGGTTATCGGTATTGCAGCGCAAGGCGATGAACACATTCAAGTTATTACTGCCATCACGAATTCGCTAGATGATGAAGAAGCAGTCGAGTGTTTGAAGACAACAACCAACCCGGAAGATGTTCTTCGAATCCTAAATGGCTAACTAAGCGTTAAAGCCATGCTCCTCGATGAACCTAAGGCCGGTCCACCCCCGACTGGCCTTATTTTTTAGATTTTTTATTTCTTTATTTTGTGGAAGATCTGTTATGAAAGCGTTACATTTCGGTGCCGGTAATATCGGCCGTGGTTTTATCGGCAAACTGCTTGCTGATACCAATATTCACGTAACTTTCGCAGACGTTAATGAAGTCGTTGTGAATGCTCTGCGCGAGAGACAAGAGTACCCTGTTAAAGTGGTAGGTGAACACTGTGTAGTCGATACGGTCACAGGTGTGACAGCCATCAACTCAACAGACCCAAAGATTGTCGACTCTATTGCTGAAGTTGATATCATTACCACCGCTGTTGGCCCAACTGTCCTGAAAATCATCGCTGGCACGCTTGCTCAGGGCCTGGAAAAACGCATCAGTAATGGCGTGACATCACCACTGAACATTATCGCGTGTGAAAACATGGTGCGCGGTACCAGTCAGTTAAAAGAAGCTGTATTCGAACACCTTTCAGCCGACGCTAAAGCCAAAGTTGAACAACTGGTTGGCTTCGTGGACTCTGCGGTAGACCGCATCGTTCCACCAGCAGAAGAAGGCGAAACGGATCCATTGGCGGTCACCGTTGAAACGTTCAGCGAGTGGATCGTGGATGAAACTCAGTTTAAAGGCGACATCCCGAACATTCCGGGTATGGAACGCACAGACAACCTGATGGCGTTTGTGGAACGCAAACTGTTTACTCTGAACACTGGCCACTGTGTGACCGCGTATCTGGGTAACCTGGCCGGCCACAACACGATTCGCGAAGCGATTGAAGACGATGCCATTCGCGCAGAAGTGAAACAAGCCATGCAGGAAAGTGGCGCAGTGCTGATTCAACGCTACGGCTTTGATGCCGACAAGCACGCTGCTTACATCGAAAAAATTCTCGGCCGCTTTGCCAACCCTTATCTGGTGGATGAAGTGGACCGCGTAGGACGTCAGCCAATTCGTAAACTGGGTCCGAACGATAGACTAGTGAAGCCATTACTCGGCACTATTGAGTACGGCGTAGAAAACAAAACATTACTAAAAGGCATCGCGGCGGCGCTGAAGTACACCAACGACAGCGACCCGCAAGCCGTAGAGTTGCATGATTCGCTCAACCAACAAGGTGTTCGCAAAACTGTCGCACACTACACTGGTCTTGACGAAAATAGCGCGGAAGTACAGACCATTGAGTCTCTATACAACCAGCTATAACGGTGCAGCTAGATTGGGGGGCAGATTGCCCTCCATCCCAAGAAATAGCTTAGATCAGTATATGGCAGAAAAAATTAACGAGACCGAGATCCTAGAACGACTGAACGATGCGCCATCTGTCCGTGGTTTCTTCATTGCAACAGTCGAAGTATTCAATGAAGCCATTGATGCACTGATGCAACGTATTTTCCGCAAAGACAACTTTGCCGTTCAATCTGTCGTTGGCCCCCTACTTCAAGATACCGGACCGCTCGGCAATCTCTCAGTTCGTTTAAAACTGCTTTATGGTTTGGGTGTTCTGCCTGATGCCGTTTACCACGACATCGAAAGCATCATCAAACTGCGTAATCAGCTCAACAGCGACGGCGCAGAATACACCTTTACTGATCCCAAGATCATCGCACCTATCCAAGCACTCAATTTAGTCAAAAAAATGGGCATGGTTCAATTCAACCCGCTTGAAGAACCCGACGGAGACGTCGACCTGGAGTTTTACCACTTGCAGCTGCAACGCCAACAGCAGGTGATCAAATCCGGACTGTCACTCGCCATCATTGAAATCTGCAATGAGCTGAACAAAGAGAGTCCGTTCTAAACCGTCACGTCCTAAGGCACGGATCGCCTTCCCATTTTCATCACGAGTCACTACCGAATTCTCTGTCGCGTGTTAGCCTTGGCACATCCTTCACCAACAGAGAATCTTTCATGAAAATCGGCATCATCGGCCTGGGCGATATCGCGCAGAAAGCCTACCTACCAGTCATCACTCAACTGCCCGGCGTCGAACTCATTTTCTGTACCCGTAACGCCGACACTTTGTCTTCTCTGGCGAGCCAGTATCGTATTGCTGATACCTGCACCGACTATCGCGATGTCCTCAATTTCCAGCCAGATGCAGTGATGATTCACGCGGCCACCGCCGTGCATCCGGAAATTGCGAGCTTTTTCCTCAGCCACGGCATTCCGACATTTGTGGATAAGCCATTGGCCGACAGTGCCGCGGCCTGTGAACAGCTGTATGAAGTGGCCGAAAAGCACCAGCAGCCACTGTATGTCGGTTTTAACCGCCGTCACATTCCTCTGTTCAATGCGCATCTGAGCGGCATGCAAAACGGTACTCGCGACGATCTGCGTGGTCTGCGCTGGGAGAAACATCGCTACGATTTGACCGGTGAAATCCGCACTTTCCTGTTCGATGATTTCATTCACCCGCTCGACAGCGTCAACCTGTTCGCCAAAGCCGACCTGAATGATGTGTACATCACCCATCAGATGGTGGGCAATCAGTTGGCCCGGATTGATGTGCAATGGCAGCACGGCGACACACTGCTGCACGCATCGATGAACCGTCAATTTGGCAAAACGGGTGAGCGCATCAGCGCCCAATTTGTCAATGACGCC
Organism: Vibrio sp. bablab_jr001; assembly: GCF_016464285.1. Lineage (NCBI taxonomy): Bacteria > Pseudomonadati > Pseudomonadota > Gammaproteobacteria > Vibrionales > Vibrionaceae > Vibrio > Vibrio sp. bablab_jr001. The sequence goes on along the minus strand of NZ_JACDWZ010000046.1, from coordinate 67,856 downwards.
TATGAGTTTGACTCGTTTGTCGAAGGTAAACGCTGGCACGCCAATCAGGAATCCACACTGGCCCTCAAAGACTGGACGCCGATGCTGACCAGCAAAGGCTTTGCCGACATGATTGGCGACTGGCTGAATGTGGTGCAGAGCGGCAAACTCGCCAGCGACATCATCGCCCGCAACCTCGCCAGTCACCAATTGGCCGAAGCGGTGTGTGCGCGCGTGACGGCTTTGGTCCGTTAGCGCGGAGAGTCTCCTATACTTACTGTGTTGTTGTTCAAACCCTAGCTCAGAACACAGCCGAAGGAGGCACCATGGAACTCCGTAATAAATCCGGTCAGGTGACCCATCTTGCCGACAACCTCACTCTCAAAGAGGTACGCGACATGGGCTTTACCATTGATCTGTGCGACGAAGCGTACGATCAGCAAGAGCACTGGAAAGCCAAAGCCGAACAGCGCGGCCGTCAGAAAGATTACCCTGACGAATCCTGACTCCAGCAAACCGGGCACTCTCGCCCGGTTTTTTATTTCCACCTGTGTTACCCCCCAACTATTAGCGTTGCTAATAGTATGAGTAGAAATCTGGTTTGTTCCGATTGTTTCAATAGTGTTAAATCCCTATCAAACAAAGGGGAGCTGTATGAACATTATTGATGTTTTAAAACCTTGGATTCCAGAAGCTATTAGTATTCGTCACGCCATTCACCAACATCCGGAGCTGGGGTTCGAAGAGAACCACACTCAGGCATTGGTGGTCTCAGAGCTACACAGCTACGGCGTGGATGAAGTGTGTACTGATTTCGGTAAAACCGGCGTCGTCGGTATCATCAACGGCGCGCTGGGTGATGGCCCTTCTATTGGCCTGCGCGCGGATATGGACGCGCTGCCGATCCATGAAGAGAACACCTTCGCGCATCGGTCATGCCACGACGGAAAAATGCACGCCTGCGGTCATGACGGCCACACCAGCATGCTGCTGCTGGCGGCGCGTTATCTGACCGACTCTCGCCAGTTCAGCGGCCGAGTGGTCCTAATTTTCCAACCAGCGGAAGAAGGCCGTGGCGGTGCTGCAACCATGATTGGTGATGGACTGCTTGAACGCTACCCGATTGATGCCTGTTACGCGCTGCACAACATGCCGGGCATTCCGGCTGGCCAGTTTGCGTTTAAAACCGGGCCTATCATGGCAAGTTCAGATCGCCTGTTTGTCACCATCAACGGCCAAAGCGGCCATGCTGGTCTGCCGCATCTGACTCAGGACCCACTCTTGGTCGCGACTCATATTTATCAGGGCATTCAGGGAATGGTGAGCCGCAGCTACGACCCGTTTGATCCGCTTGTTGTCTCAGTGACTCAGCTGCATTGCGGCGAAACCACTAACGCAATCGCCGATCAGGCGCACATGAGCGGCACCTTCCGCACGCTCAACCAAGCGACCCGCGACAGCCTGGTGGAACGTCTGGCGCAACTGGTGGAACACAGCGCCAAAGCGCACGGCATGAGCGCAGAATTCAAACTCGGCCCTGTCTCGCATCCGCCAACGGTCAATACTCAAGCGGAAACGGATCAAGCCATTCTGGCGGCGCAAAAAACCGTTGGGGCAGAGAACGTCAACCCGAGCTGCGAAGCCAAACTGACCAGCGAAGATTTCGCCTTTTTCCTCAACCAGGTTCCGGGCTGCTACGGCTTTCTGGGCAACGGCGCGGGCGAAAACGGCACCTGCAGCGTAGGCCTGCACAATAAAGCCTATGATTTTAATGATAATTTACTGCCAATTGGTGCTGCCTATTTCATCCATCTGATTGAAAAACACTAACACCGCATGAGGGGAAGTGAGTCCCCTCTTTACACAAGGAGTGTACTGACAATGTCGACCGTACTGTCACAAAAAGCGGCGCCACGCGCGTCGATGATCGATCGCATTGAGCGATTCGGGGACAAAGTGCCCCATCCGTTTTATCTGTTTATTTTCCTTTGCCTAGGCGTCATGGTGCTCTCCTGGTTGCTTGCTATTGGCGGTGGTGGTGTCACGCACCCGGCCACGGGCGAACTGGTACACGTGAAGAATCTGCTCAGCGGCGAAGGGCTGGTGTATATCCTCAAGTCCACCGTCAACAACTTCGTCTCGTTCAAACCGCTGGGGCTGGTACTGTGTATGATGCTGGCGGTGGGTTTACTGCAGGAAGTCGGTCTGGCGGACAGCGCCATCAAACACTCGCTGCTCAATGCGCCGCGCCAGTTTGTAACGGCCTCCATTTTCCTGACCGGCATCATCGGCAATCTGGCCTCTGACGCTGCGTTTATTCTGGTTCCGCCATTGGCCGGTCTGATTTTCGCCGCGACCAACCGCAACCCGATTGTCGGCATCGCCGCCGGTTTCGTGGCCGTCGCGGCTGGCTTTACCGCCAACCTGTTTATTGCCGGGACCGACGTACTGTTGTCAGGCATCACAACAGAAGCGTCCAACATTGTGGAACATGTGGAAGTCAGCCCGGCGGCGAACTGGTACTTCATGCTGATCTCAGTGCCGATTCTGGTCGTGACAGGCACTCTGTTGACCGACAAATACATTGAGCCACGCTTTGCCCACAGAATGGTGGCGCACGAATCGGCAAGCCAGCAATCTTTCACCATCACCGCGCAACAAAAAAACGCGCTGAAATGGTCAGGCATTGCGTCACTGCTGTTTATCGGTTTACTGCTGGCCGTCATCTGGCCAAGCGATTCACCGCTGCGCAACGCTGATGGAAGCCTGGTACCGTCCCCGTTTCTGAGCGGCATCATCCCAATCATCATGGCATTTTTCATCATGAATGCGGTGGTGTATGGCGTGAAAGCGGGCACCATCAAACAGGCAAGTGATGTGCCGGAACTGATGGCCAAAGCGCTGAAAGGCGTGGGCGGTTACATCGTGCTGGTGTTCGTGATTGCCCAGTTTATTGCCTGGTTCAAATGGTCCAATCTGGCGATCTTCATCGCGGTGAACGGCGCAGAATGGTTGTCGTCAGTCGAGATGCCCAAGCTGGCCATGATGGCGGTGTTTATGATTCTGGCCGGCCTGATGAATATGATCGTTTTCAGCGGCTCGGCGCAGTGGGCCATTATGGCACCGGTGTTCATTCCTCTGTTTATGCTGCTCGGCGTCGATCCGCAAGTGACGCAGATGGGCTATCGTATTGCCGATTCCACCACTAACATTATCTCGCCGACCAACCCGTATATTCCGATGGTGCTGGCGCTGATCGCCAAATACAACCCGGAGGTGAAGTTCGGGACATTCCTTGCGATGATGGTGCCGTACGCGCTGGTGCTGTTCGGTGTGTGGGGCGGTTTCTTCCTGCTGTACATGCTGACCGGGCTGCCAGTCGGCCCGATGTAAACCAAATCATCAACGGATGTTGTGAGCCTCTTACTGAGGCTCACTCACCCCAATCCCTGCTTCCCACAACGTCGATTCGCTGACATGCTTTTTCAGGATCAGCGCAAACTCATCCACCAACGCCCGCTGCGTGTCTTTGCGCGTGATAAGTCCCACCAGTCGAAATTGCACCGGCTGCACAATCGGAATAAAACGAATCGCGTCGCTCTGGTTTAACCCGGCAATCGTCGACGAGAGAATGGTCGAACCCAGTCCACTGGAGATCATGCCCAGCAGCGTCGAAGTGTGCGAGGCGCTGAACTCAGGATCGTAAGTCAGCCCGACCCGAGAGAACGCTTCTTCGGCCAGTGTGCGTAAACTGTTGCCCGGACTAACGCCAATGGTGGCGTATTGATGCGCCTGCTCCCAGCTAATTTCGCTCTGCTCCGCCAGCGGATGATCAGCGCGGCAGACAAAACAGAGATAATCACGAAACAGCAGATCGAAGTTCAGATCGGGATGATTGGGATTGGTATTGATACCAATATCCGCACGTCCTTCCAACACCGAGTGGGTGATGTCGTCCACCCTCTCTTCAATCAGCCGAAAAGTAAAATCCGGGTAGCGTTTTTTGAGGTCATTGAGGGTTTTCGGTGCCAGCGAAGCACACAGTGTGTAGAGCGATGAAACCACCAGCGACTTGTTATAGCCATGCTGGCGATCGCGGTTTTCCTGCACCAGTTTATCCAGGCGATTGACGATAAACCGCGCTTCCTGATAGAGATGATGGCCGGCATCCGTCAGCACAATCTTGCGTCCTTTGCGTTCATACAACTCACACGATAGCTGCTGCGCCAGCTTTTTCATCATCTGACTCAACGCCGATTGGGTAATGTGCACTTTGTCGGCGGCGTAAGTGAAATTCTGCTCTTCAGCCAGCGCGATAAAGGCTTTGAGCTGGCGATAGCTGATGTCCATATTCAGGCTCATTCCAGATTAACGGCAAAGGCGCCAGTATACCCTATCGCCAGCCCCTAAGCCGCTTTGGCAACGCAGAGAGTGGTGCAGATCTCACTCTCATGACCCCATTTCAGGCAAAGAAAAACCGGGCCTTAAGCCCGGTTTTGCGTGCATCACTTTAATGGAAGATTTCACTGCCAAAACGCAGGCAGCGGCTGTGGCCGATGAGCTGGTTAAACGCATTGCGATCCAGGCGGATCAACGTTTCGTGGTCGCCGGATTCCAAGTACACGTGGTCGAGTTCAGTCAGCGACTGATCGCACACCATGTTCATGTGATAAGGCATTCCCATCGGCGGCACTGCACCGCGGTCGCAGTCATCAAACATCTGATAGATATCGCGCTCTTTCACCAGATGATATTTGGCCTGATATTCGTCATTCAACACCCGCAAACTCACTTTAGCGTTTGCCGGCAGAATGGCCATTAAGTGTTTACCATCATGATCTTCCAGTACCACGCCTTTCGCCAGATGCATAGGCTGAATGGCAGCGGTGTGGGCACTGTGCAGCGAACTGTTGCTGTGGCGGTGCACCACTCTTTGATACGGAATATGATGGTCGCGTAAATAATGATCTAAGCGGGTTTCCATGGTCATACTAGCCTCCGCATGTCCTTTCCCCTTCCTGATTATAGAAAAGGAACCCGCTTTTCGCCGCGCAACGCGGCGATTTTACTCAGTCAATCTGGCCGATAAACCAGTGCTGAAAATCCTCCAGCTGCGCCTGATATTGCGGCAGCTCGCTCATCAGTTCAGCCAGGCAAGGTTCAATCGCGATTTTATTGTAGGCCAGCCCGCCAAGGCGCTGTGCCAGTTGCTCCATCGGGTACGGGTCGAGCATGTCGCTGAAAATGGTCGCCTGCACAATCGCGCCGCGTTCCACGTCCAGATACACATCCACCCCGCCCCAGCCAAAGCGTTCATCCATGTTGTGGGTGAACGGTGGCGTTTGGCCAAAGTTCCAGTCCCAGCTGCTTTGCAGCGCAAATTTCTGCTCAAAGCCCGGTAAATCCAAAAACGACTGCGGCGAGATAAATTCCGGCTCCACCTCCTGCTGGTAGTGCTCGCAATAGGCCTGCATGATCACCTCGCACACCGCTTGGTGTTCAATATCGGCTTTTACCGTGTTGAGGTTGATCACCCGCGATTTCACCGAGGTGATGCCTTTGGCTTGCAGCTTTTTGATGTCCGGATTGAGGTAATCCGCCAGACGGCTGAGATCGGCGCTCAGCAGCAGCGTGCCGTGGTGAAAACCGCGATCCAGCGTTTCGCGATACGCAGACCCCGAAAACTTGCGAATGCGATTCGCATCTTCCAGCACCAAGTCGTTGCGGCCATTGGCCACACCGTCAATACCCAGCTTTTTCAGCCCAGCCAGCACGATGTTGGTCGAGACTTCTTTGTCGTATTCCGGTTTCCCCGCCATAAAGGTGAAGTTGGTGTTGCCCAAATCGTGGAACACCGCGCCGCCGCCCGTTTGGCGACGCGCCAGCTTTACCTTGTCCTGTTCCATGCGGTCGGTTTTACACTCGCGCCACGGGTTTTGCGCGCGGCCAATCACCACCGTATCGGCATTGCGCCACAAAAACAGCACGCGTTGGTCAGCAGGCATGGAACGGAAAATGGTGTCTTCCACCGCGAGGTTAAACCACGGGTCGGTAGAATCGGAGATCAGAATGCGGGTCTTTGTCATGGTCGTTTTCGCACCAAACAGAAGGGAAGATGCGGCTATGTTACGAGATTCTGCGGCCAATCACGAGCCAAAGCGGCATAAAAAAGCCTTCCGAAGAAGGCTTTTCAGCATCAGCGAAAACAGACCTGCGCCCAGCGCGCCAGGCCGGCGGTGACCGAGCCAAAGTAGTTGCCACTCACCACGGGTACATTGGGCAACGCCTGCTCAACCCCGGCGCGCAAAATCGGTGAGCGCGCGCTGCCGCCAGTCATGAAGATCACATCCGGCGTCACGCCGCCCAGCGTCACCGCTTCCGTCACCAGTTCAATCATCTTGGTTTTGGGTGCATCAATCGCTTCAATCATCGCTTCGCGTTGAATATCAACCTCCAGCAGCTCCGACAGCACCTTCACTTGCGCCGTCACCTGCGCCGCTTCCGATAGCGCAATCTTCGCTTCTTCGGCTTTCTTCACCAGGCTGTAGCCGAGCGTGTCGTGATACACCGCCAGCAAGCGCGCCAATTTCTCCGGTTCACGCGCTTCTTTGTGCAAGCGCTTTAGATCCGCCAGGTTTTCACGGGCGAAGAACTTGGCCTGTGCGCTGACATCGTTAATCGCAATCGGGTTCCAGAACTGCGTGATCGGCATTTCCAACCCGCTTTGAGTCTGGCTGCCAAAACCAAACGGCGTCATCAGTTGTTTAAACGCGAGATGAATATCAAGATCGTTACCGCCCACGCGCTGACCCGTGTGCGCAATCAGGCTTTGGGTGCGATCCGCTTTGCCGCGCCACGATGGCCCCATCTGAATCAACGAGCAGTCGGTGGTACCACCGCCGATATCGACCACCAATACGGTTTTGTCTTCGTTTAAGGTCGCTTCATATTCCAGCCCGGCGGCGACCGGCTCAAACTGAAACTCAAGGTGGCGGAATCCGGCACGTGTCGCCGCGCGGCGCAGAATGTTTTCTGCCTGTCGGTTGGAATCTTCCCCGCCACGGCCATGGAAGTTGACCGGACGACCGATCACCGCATCATCAATCACTGCATTCGAGCGCGCTTCCGCCTGAGCTTTGATGTTGGCCATCATGGCGCACACCAGATCTTCAAAGAAACTCAGCTGAATATCGTGCAGCCCCATCGCGCCCAAAAACGATTTCGGCGATTTGACGTAATACACCTCATGCGGGTCCGACAGATAGAGATCGAGCGCCGCCTGACCGAACACCACGTCATCAAATTGCAGATCGATGTCTTCATCGCGGTTGGCCGCGACCGAACGGCGCAGCAGTTGCTCGCCCAGCGCATCCGCCGGCGAGATCTGGCGATGGCGGAACAGGTGCTCCGACACCGAATCACGGGTTGGCGCCGCCAGTGTCGACGGAATATAAAGACTGTCGCGCTCAAGAGGGATCAGCACCGGATTCTCATCCTGCATGCTGGCCACCGAACAGTTGGCCGTGCCGTAGTCAAACCCTATGTACATCTGCTTACTCCTACTCTGGTGCGAAAAAGGTCGGCGATACTACCGCAAGCCTTGCCTGATCTCTAGCGGAAATTGTTACTTTTTATGCAGTTTGATAGCGCTTTCGCGCATTTTCTGTTCAGCATTGATTCTCGGTGAACAAGTTGTAAAGATAAGCAACCAGTCGGATAACTGATGCCCGGCGTCATACACGAGTTCAGGAAGAAAACGATGAAGATGGACCTCAATACCTACTGCGAAAGCAGCGTGCTGTGCTGGCTGGCCACCGTCAGTCATACCCTCGTTCCCAATGTGTCACCCAAAGAGATTTTTACGTTGTGGGATGACGAACGTCTGCTGATCGCCAATATCGCCTCGCCCGTCAGCGAGCAGAACATTCTCGCCAACCCCAACGTGTGCGTCTCGATGATTGATGTGTTTGAGCAGCGCGGCTATAAACTCAGTGGCAAAGCGCGCATTGTGCGCCCGGACGATACCGAATGGAGCGACTACATTGGCGCGCTGCGTGAACTGGCTGACGAACGTTTTCCGATCAAAAACATTTTTGAGGTGCAGATTCAGTCCAGCACCACCATCATCGCGCCGAGTTATTTCCTGTTCAGCGACACCACAGTGGAAGAGCAGGTGAAAAGCGCGCTGAGCACTTATCAGGTTGAGCGTCCACGCACGTTCAATGCCGCCGAATAACGAACCACAAGCATGCTTATGACCCATACATCACCCACACACATCCGCGCCTTTGCGCGCTACTTTCAGTTTAATAACGCGCGCACGCTGTCCACCGATGCACCGAGTGAGCTGCGCGTGCTTAACGCTGGTGTGTATCAGGCGTATATCGACCCGACCCGCCGCTACGATAACCAGTTACTGATTCAGGCAGAATGCAGCGTTAGCCAGCTCGCCGCTGCGCTTGAGCTGTATGCCAACGGCCCCGCACCGGAGATCAGCGTCGCGCCAGCGGCCGACAGCGTGACGCTCGAAAACTGGATGAGCGACAACGGCTTCCAGCGCGAGTTTGATCACCAGTTTTTGCAATTGCGTAGCCGCGATTACCACTCCAGTGATTATCACCCTGTGGTGCGCGTGGAGCGCTGGACATCAACGCGCGCCGATGACTTTCTGGCGCTGCTGAAAACCTCCGGCCTGCAATGCAGCGATGAGATTTGGCAAGCTAAACGCCACCTGTATTGCAGTGATGCGTTTCGCTGCTTTGTCGCCTATCAGGGCGATACGCCTTGCGCGTGGGCAACCACATATCTTGATGATGACGTCGCCACACTCGCCAATGCGTTCACACAGGAAGCGGCGCGCGGCAACGGCTGCCAAACCGCGCTGCTTCATGCCCGCATTCGTGATGCGATTGAACACGGCGCCACGCTACTCTTAACCGATGTGATGCCAGAGAGCACCAGCGCTCGCAACTGCCTGTCGGTCGGCTTTGAGCCCGTGGTAACGCGTCAGGTGTGGTGTCAAAGCGAATGAGCTTTGGATAATGTGGCTCGCGCGGCGGGAATGAACGATTCGCGCCAGCCTACGCTTACCTTCTTGGGGTCAATCGGCGTATACTCGCCCTTTACGTTTATCAGGGCTTTGTTATGCACCATCCCGCTCACTCCGTTATTGTTCTCGACTTTGAAACCACCGGACTTTCACCCAACATGGGCGATCGCGCGATTGAAATCGGTGCGGTGAAACTCATCGACGGTCAGGTCGCTGGCACGTTTCAACAGTTGATGAATCCGGGCTTTCGCGTTAGCGGGTTTATTGAAGGCTACACTGGCATCACCAACACCATGCTGCGCGCAGCGCCCAGTTGTGAAGAGGTGATGGCCGAATTCGCTCACTTCATCGGCGACACCCCGTTAGTTGCACACAACGCGTCGTTCGATAAACGCTTTCTGGATGCCGAATTTGACCGCATCGGCGCGCGCTATCCCGGTCAGTTTGCCTGCTCAATGTTGATTGCCCGCCGCCTGATTCAAAACGCGCCCACCCACAAACTGGGCGATTTGGTGCGCTTCAAACAGATTGAAAACGACGGCACTTTTCACCGCGCTTTAGCCGACTCACAAATGACCGCCAGCCTGTGGATGTTGATGGTCAACGACCTGCGCGAACGCGGTGTCCGCGACCCGAGTTTTGCGCTGATGCAGAAGATCAGCAAAACCAATAAAGGGGCGTTGCGGGGCGTGTTGGCTGAGTACATGGGGTGAGTGCGAGAGGGGTTGATGTGCTGAAAACGTTAGCTCATTCCCCGCAGGCCGATTAGGTTGCCAAATGGGTCTTCGACCTGACATATCACCATTCCGCTCTCAATATTGAGCGGACCACGATAGAGTTTGGCACCAAGCGATAAGAAATGTGCCAACGTCTCTTCAAAGTCAGAGACCCACCAATACAACACTGAACCACTTTTCCCTGTGCTCACTTTCTCATCCGCCTGCACGATTTCAATAGAAAAACCCTGCATATCGAGAATAGTGAAATCAAACTCATGGAGAAAAACGGGCATCGCTTGTGGAAAGGCTTTTTGATACCACGCCAATCCGGCTTGAACGTCAGGGACATGAATAAGAACAGCAGATGGTGCCACAGTAGCCTCTCAAATTCTGATCGTGGAATGTTGCGCTTTGGCCAAGCTTTAAACACAACGTATGGGAGTGTTCACCAGATAGTCTTTGTCGACTGCCAAAGTCTCCTCTTTACCACCTTGTTTAATTTTTGTTAAAACTTTTGCAATCCTATCTTGTGAAAGATGCCCAGCACTCTTAAGATAATCAATTGGTTTTATATGTAAATAAACCTTCAATAAACTTTATCTCGTGAATAAAAGGATGTTTAGATGAGAAAAATATTGTTCACATTGGTTATCTGCTGCGGCTTATCAGCAAATACATTTGCTAAAGAGTGGAAAACTATCCGTTTTATGGTCGAAGGTGCTTATCCTCCTTTTAACTGGACAACTGAAGACGGCCATTTGGCTGGGTTCGATGTTGATTTAGCCAATGCTCTTTGCGAAGAACTAAAAGCGAAATGTGTTATTCGCAAGCAGGACTGGGACGGTATTATCCCTGCGTTACTGGCACGTAAAAGTGATGCCATTATTGCTGCGATGACAATTACGCCTTCAAGAGAAGAAAAAGTAGCTTTCACAAATCCTTATGCACGTGTTCCGCAACGATTTGTCATGACCAATGATAGAGAAATTGATACCAGCATGATTGGTATGAATAAACTCGTCGTAGGTGTTCAGCGTGCGACTATCGGTGATGAGTATTTAAGCCAAGCTTTTCCTGATATTCAAATTCGTCGATACAATACTTTTGATGAAGCTTTTACGGATTTACTAAATGGCCGCTTAGATACTGTATTCGGCGGTGCCATTGGTTTAAGAAGCGGTTTTCTCGACACCGAAGAGGGCAAAAACTTTCATTTTACAGGTCCGTCGTACACTGATCCCAAATGGTTTGGTAAAGGAATTGGAATTGCCGTACGTAAACAAGATGACGACTTGAAAGTACAACTAAACCAAGCTCTGGAAAGGCTGGTTGCTAACGGTACTCACAAATCAATTGCTGATAAATATTTCTCTTACGATATCTACAATGCCGAAACTATGTAATTCAGTCTAACTTTCGACATTACCAGCCTTCTGTAAACTATAAGCCGCCTCCAAATTAGGAGGTGGCTTGATCATTTAGACTGTCTTCACTGAGATACCGAGCCGGTCAAATACAAAGAAACCAATGAACCTACCTTCGTAGCAAACAAAAAATTCCCTTTCCCACGCAAACGTCACTGCCAAATCAGCCCTTTCTCATAATTATGCGCCGTCTTCTTAAACTCAAACCCCGTCATTGTGTAAAACGCATGGGATTCCATACGCGCAATATTGGAGCGCACAACAAGATGAGACAAGCCCAGTTCTTTTGTCCACTGCTCAGCTGCGGCCAATAACAACTTGCCGATGCCCATTCTTCTCGCTTTTTGACTCACCACTAACGCGGTGATTTCTCCTTTATGTCCTGCGTCGAGAAAAATACGTTTTTCGACCACGATCCAGCCACGCACTTCACCCTCATGTTTTGCAACAAACATGGTGTGATGGTCGGAATCCGTAATCGCATTTAGCCAGAATTTGGTTTGCTCTAAGCTAGCGGAGTGACCCCATTCGGCAGTCAGGGAGTGAATGCCTTCAAGATGAGACGGTTGAGCGATTAGAATCGAGGGAGTCATAAGGGTTGACCATGATCTATAAACGAGAAACCACGGTACTCAGCCAAGCCGATCTCGGTCAATAATCAGTCAACGAATTTGAGAGTTCAGATAACCAACAATGCCCAATCAAAAACGAGACCTAACCTAAGCCACAAAATCAGGACAAAAAATTCATCCATGAATTTTCTCCTGTTTGTGAGGTACAAAGCTAACTCGTAACTGGACATAAATGTACCAGCGTCTTTACTAAATTAGCATTTAATAGATTACATTCAGCATCATGAGACCCATATCTATAGTGGCCACATTTACTCATCTACTGCACCATTACTAGGTTGTAAATCAAAGAGATATCAACAGAGATTAAGAGTTTGCAATACATATCGATATGAAATTCTTTTCCGAGTGTTTGATACTGAATAGGTAATCTATTTTCGTTTAATGGCATGATGGCCCTAGATTATTATGTAGGATAACAATGATGGATCTGTACACAAACCGAATCTCAAAAAATGATTTCATCAAACACGGTATCATCGAGCATGTTGAAAATGATATGGACATCTTTATCGCATCTGCATTCTTCACTGAATCAGATGTGATTGATGATTTGATTGCCAAAAGATGTCATGTAAGAATCGTTGTTCGTCTTGGTTTTCCCACCTCCCCAGCAGCTCTTGAGAAGCTTCTGAATAACAAAAACGTCGAAGCCAGATTCTTCACAAGTAGTTCTTTCCATCCGAAGCTCTACATTTTTGGTGATAAAACGATTCTATTGGGTTCAGCCAACCTTACTCGCTCAGCCATTCTGTCTAACCAAGAGGTTATGGTAGGAATTGATTCAGTTGATGATCGATTTGCTGAGCTTCAAGAATTGTTTGGCGATTATTGGGATGAGGCTGAAGTTCTAACCAAAGAAGCCATCAAACAATATCGCAATATTTATAACAAGTTCTCGCAAGTAAACAAGATGATCAAGGACTTAGACGACACTGTCACTGAGACAATGGGCGATGTGAACTTCTCGAATATTAACCGAGGCAAGAAGACAGCCAATAAAAAGTCTATCTTCTTGGACTCCTACCGTAAATCTTATCAAGAAGCTGTTACAGCTTTTAGACGTATTGAGGAGATCTACAAAACATTCGACAGAAAAGTTGATGCTGAGTTAATCCCACAACGACTAGAGATCGATTCCTTCTTCAGCTTCGTTCGTGACTTCTATGCAATACAAGATACATGGAAACACAAGGCTCTTGGATGGGATGATCATCAAAAGTCCAGAGCCAAAGCTCTTATTGATGAATGGCTAACGACCAAATGGGAACACTTTGAAGATCGCATCGTGCCGATAAACTATCCACTAATCAAACGCGTCTTAGGCTCGAAGGATTCAATCAAAGCAGCGACAATGAAAGAAATAGTCGATGCTCTTTGCGTTCTACATTCATTCCATGATCGATTCCGCTTTTACAAAGGAGGACTCGAGACCTTGAAAGCCTCTTTCATTGAGCATAATGAAGAACAAAGAGTAAAGAACACTCTAACCTATCTACTCTACGGCACAGGTGACGCCATTGGACGAATGGCTGATTGTATCTACGATGGTGAATACAAACTTAATGAGTTCGGTAAATCCAACGTTCAAGAGCTTATTGGATGGATAAACAAGGAAGAACTACCTGTTATCAATGGGAGAACAACTAAAGTTCTCAGATATTTTGGTAATGATATTCGTCAGATTAGTGAATAAAAATAGGTACACATAAACACAAAATAAAATCAATAATGCTCACATGTTAACTAAAAAACATATCGCAAATTTCGAACAAGGTGATTCGACTTATGTGCTTTCACACGTTCCTTCGTGCTCAGTTTGCCATGAGGTAAAGTAAAGCTGTTTTCTGACGGAAGGAGACCTCCATTCTGTCGCGTAAACTCCCTTTGAGGTACAAATGTGCTAGGTGCAATCTCACTAGCACGAATCTGGACAAGGACGAGGGCTGGCACGTTTTGGGGCACTTCTAAGTTACGAAGTGCCCACTGTGGACATTCTGAACACAAGTTTGCTAGCGCCTTTACTAGATAAGCATTTGAGGTGTTATTTGAGATATTGCGAAGCCCCTCTCTGAGTGGTCAAAATTACTCATTCACTGCCGTATTTTTATTGTTATTTGTTATTTGTCATTAGATTACAGTGTAAGGTTGCACTATAGTTTTTTTTTAAGTATTGATGAGTAGCATGCGATGTTATTACAAGGTTCGAATCTCAATATGCCTCTGGCCGAGCTGGTCTCTTCACTGACAGTAGCGCTAGATATGACAGAGGGACAGCCTCCAGAGCACAGTATGCGTTGCTGCTGGATTGGAATGCATATTGGTGAGCGAATGAACCTCTCATCATCAGAGCTCTATGATCTGTATTTTACGTTACTTCTCAAGGATGCCGGCTGCAGCAGCAATGCGGCGCGTATTTGTGAACTCTACGCCACCGATGATCTTACTTTTAAACAACGTTATAAAACGGTCGGTACAAGCCTGACGAGTGCAATTAATTTTGTACTAAAAAATGCAGGCTCAGGAGAACATTGGCATAAGCGTATCTCTACCACGATTGATATTTTGAAAAATGGTACAGATTACGCTCAAGAACTGATTCAAACGCGTTGTACAAAAGGGGCAGAAGTTGCTCGTGAGCTCTTATTCAGTGAAGATGTGGCTCAAGGTATACAACATTTGGATGAGCACTGGGACGGTTCAGGTCGTCCTGATGCGTTAATGCATAATCAAATCCCATTATTTTCAAGAATTGCCCTTCTTGCTCAAGTGATGGATGTTTTTCAACGTGAACATGATTTGAATATTGCATTTTCTGAATTAGAAAGTCGTTCCGGAAACTGGCTGGATCCTAACTTAGTGGCCATTGCTAAGCAGTTGAAAGACAATACTGATTTCATTAAGGCACTTAATGCCCCATCCATAGTCCCTTTTGTGCTCTCTATGTCCCCCGCCCAAGCGATGATTCCATTAGATGATGATTATTTCGATCGAATTGTGACGGCTTTCGGCAAAATCATTGATGCCAAGAGTCCTTTTACCTCCGGCCACAGTTCCAGAGTGGCTATTTTTAGTACGCTCATAGCAGAAGAACTCAAGGTCGACAAAGAGGATCGACTATGGCTAAAACGTGCCGCACTCTTACATGATCTAGGTAAACTAGGGGTAAGTAACACGATCTTGGATAAACCAGGAAAATTGGATGATGACGAGTGGGCAAAAATACAAAATCACGCGGTGTTTACCAGAGAGATCATTGAAAAGATATCCCCTCTAAAACAATTCGCCAAAATGGCAGCTGCTCATCATGAAAAGTTAGATGGCACAGGCTATCCCGATAAACTGGTTGCCGATGAAATCTCGATGATGACACGGATTATTACCACAGCAGATATTTTTGATGCCATTACGGCTGAACGCCCTTATCGAGGTGCTGTGCCAATTCCAAAAACTTTAGAAATCATGGAAGAAAATGTGGGTACAGCCATCGATCCATTGTGCTTTAACGCACTAAAAGCGGCACTAAACAAACTACCTGATAAGTATATGCAAGATATTGGTATGGGTGGGGTTCCCTCGTCACCGATGCTCTAGATTGATTTGAAACAATATGAATGAGCGCAAGTGAATACGACTACCTACTTGCGTCAGGCCTTTCCTTTTTACAAGTATGATTTCTTATAGATCAAACACCCATTAACAGAATACGAACTAATATTTACGCAGGCACACAATGGGACAAAGAAGAGTCAGCATAAAGCTGGACATTTGTGATAAAAATGCCTGCTTAACGTATGATACTTGAAGAATTTATCGAACAAAAACAACACAATGTCTAACATCACTACAAACACCAGAATTCGCCAGCTCTGTTTCGGTCAACCACAAGATTCATTGACGATTGAACAGGTACCTTTGAATTCGCTTGAAGAAGATAAAATCAGAGTAAAAATCGAAGCAACTAATATTAATCCAAGCGACTTGTTGTCTATACATGGTGTAGGTCAATACAGGCATAGTCATCAGCCGCCCCGAGTACCCGGATTTGAAGCTGTTGGACAAATCTTCGTCTCCAACCATGCAGAATTTACCGTAGGGCAAAGAGTTGTCGTGGCTACCAGCGGTACTTGGCAGAAATATATCGATGTATCACCAGATAACCTCTTCATCATTCCGCCGCATCTGGACAACGGCTATGCGTGCCAGTTGTATATCAATGCGCTAACAGCGTGGGTTTTAACCACCGAAATTGCTCAGTTGAAGCAAGAAGATGTACTGATTATCAACGCTGGAAGTTCTGCAATAGGTAAAATTTTTGCACAGCTATCTTCTTCGCTAGGGTTCACTCTTATTGTCGTAACGTCGAAGCCTGAAAATTATCCATATGATTCAAACCATGTCATAGATGCAAAAGTAGACCTACTCACTCAACTACAGCAACTTGATTTGCCTAGCCCAAATATTGCATTCGACGCTATTGGAGGCAAAAAAGGAACAGAACTGATTCATACCATCGGCGAGAATGGACGGTATATCAACTATGGAACTCTTTCTCTGGAGTTCTATCAGCCTCATTTCTTTGAGTATGCGAAGAACCTAAACATTGAATTCAGTACATTTTTCTTACGTTACTGGGAGAATGCTGTTGGTAAAGATATCCGACGTGAAAAATTTTCGATGATGCTAGACCATTTCATCACCAATGGAATACAACTAGATGTAGATCGTTGTATTCCATTGGAACAAATTCAGGACGCTATCAAGCTAATCGAGTCTAATTCTACGAACTTACATGGAAAAATCATTTTGCTACCAATGTAGTAGAGATATGACCATTTACGGCTAGTTATCATCGGAAAAAGTACTTTAAATTCAGAGGCGAGCCCCCGCCCCCATAACTGAGTATTTACGTTAAAACACTAAGGGCAAAAATGCTTTAGAGCGCAAACTTCGAATCGTTTTAATACTTTGAATTACTTCTTCATCATCTTTGCTAAATCAGCAAATGGATTGTACGTTGCCCCCTGATGTTCATCTTCTCCGGGCTTTATTTCACTACCATGAAGTTCATATTCTAGGTATTTGCTATGCTCATGATCGTGGCAATAGAGGCACAACAACTCCCAATTGCTGCCATCTTCGGGGTTGTTGGTATGGTCATGATCTTTGTGGTGAACAGTCAATTCACGTAGGTTTGAATAGACAAACTCTCTGGCACACCTTCCGCATACCCAAGGGTAAAGTTTGAGTGCTTTCTCTCGGTAATCGGCTTCTTTACGCGCGTAACGGGCACTGGTTCCGTAATGATCTGAAGACATCTTTGCTCCTTTATGTGGTTAGCTACCGCTATAGTAACCACTTTTAGTATGACCCCAAATAGGTCAAATTACCGCTCTCAGAAATAATGATTCAAATAGGCACAACTTAAAATGGGCTACAAACGATTCTCCCTCTGAAAACACAAATTCCTAAAACCAAGCCACAATACAGAGAGAAACTCATGAACCTGCCAGCGTGACAATCAAACTGTCTTCACCTTGCACACAGAGACATCATCAGCCCAATTTTTTCTCATAGTTGTGCGCTGTCTTCTTCAGCTCAAACCCCGTCATGGAGTAAAACGCATGAGATTCCACGCGAGCAATAAGAATCGAAGGGGTCATAAGCGTCGGTCATCATTCAGTGATAAGAAAGATACGGTAATCAGCCAAGCCGATTTTGGTCAATTATTAACCCGCAAATTTGAGAGCAAAGCCATTCACTATTTTGTTGGACACGCCAAGATTTCAAGCAAACTGACCTCTCAATGTTCTCCCCTGTTTCGTTCTCGTCGTAACCACCGATATAGCGTGATTGTCGTCTGCTAAATATAGAACAGCGAACACTGTAACCAATGATGACTTTTACCTTGAAACCTAAATATATGATTTAAAATCAATATGATATAAAAATTAAATTATTAATATTGCGCATTACTTTAGTCATAACTAATATTAATGAGAGCTTACGACGTTCGCCATTTTTTCTATTCATGGTGACACCCGTTTGGGCTTTTAAAATCAGAATAAATGAACCTTTGCGGAACATTTATTAGGAGGGCGAACTATGTCCAAAGAATTTATATTGATGCTTCACCCTACGTTTGGAGTCCTTGCGCTGATTGCCGCCGTCTGGGTGTTCGTCGACACGCTGAATGCAACCGACACGAACTCTGGCCGTATTCGAAACATGAGTGTGTTAGTCGCAGTTTTAATGTGGCTGACCTATATCGCCGGTGGCTATTGGTACGTCGTTTTTTATGGCGGTGAAAAGGCCATTATTAAGCAGGGACCATGGCCATTTTCTCATTCTTTCTACATGGAAATGAAAGAACATATATTCCTTATGCTTTTGCTGCTTTCAACCTACCTTCCTATTGTTGCCTGGAATGATATCGTCAACCAATTACCCAGTAGAAAATTGTTATTGTGGACGTCAGCGATAGTCATTGTTCTCTCGCTTGTTATGGAGGGAGCCGGAGCCATTATCAGCATGGGAGTCAAAGTCTCTTTGCTTGCCAGCCAATGAGATATAAGGAGATGGGAAAATGTCCGTCAACCAAACCAGCCAACACAAGCCTGAAACCAGTAATGCGATAACCATTGGGTTCGGTTTATCCTATGCCATCACTAGTGTGTTCAGCGCCCTACTGGTTGTGCTTAAAGAAAGCAATGAAGAAGTCCACAGTGTATTGGCCGCGATCACTGGCCATCACTGGGTGACCCATGGGTTACTCGATATCATCGTATTTCTTGTGCTCGGCTTTGTGTTCTATCGCATCTGTGACTGTTCACGTATGAAAGTGGCATCAGTCATCACGTTCGTGGT
This sequence comes from Vibrio sp. bablab_jr001, assembly GCF_016464285.1. NCBI lineage: Bacteria > Pseudomonadati > Pseudomonadota > Gammaproteobacteria > Vibrionales > Vibrionaceae > Vibrio > Vibrio sp. bablab_jr001. The sequence goes on along the minus strand of NZ_JACDWZ010000046.1, from coordinate 49,186 downwards.
GGGCTCTACTGTATTAAGTAGTCTGATCATCGCCGGATACTTTATCTGAATCCGTCGGGCTCAGACCCGCTTTACTCAGAACGAGGCTAAATGCTGTTCGGCGCATTCACCGCCGCAAGATTTGGCCTCGTTCATAGGCCTGCGTGGTATTAATGCTCACCAAGCAAATTCACGCGACAAATCAGCAAATCAGCGTTTAAATCGTCCCCACCCCGGAAGCCAAACTACCGCCGCCATCCCCATCACCGCATACAACAGCCACATCGGCAGCATCAATAACCACTTCGCCAGCAACGCAATGGCATCGCCTTTGTAGGCAATTTTCGCCCCGCGCGCGGCCAATTTGGTGAACTTCAACGCCCCCAGATTATCCAGCAAACGCAGCCCGCCTTGGCCAAACGTGGCCGCCAGTTTCATGCTCTCTTTGCCCAGTTGTGCGGCACGTGGTGTCATCACCACCACCACATCGCCGCCGAGGTGATAAAGAGTCGCACTTTGTGAGCCAAACGCTTTGGCAAACTCCGCCATGCGGCTCAGCTCAGCGCTGTTTGTTGTGCGGCTGAGCAAACGAAATCCGCCGCGGGTGTTGGCGAGCGTGGTGACATCGCTCAGCATCTCCGTCAGCGCACTGAGGCTTTTCGATTGCTGCGCGATTTTGGCCTCTCGCACTAAGGTTTTCCCCAGCCAAGGCGGCAGTTTGCCTAAACGTTTGGCGGTTTTCAGCGCGACGATTCCGTTTTTGGTCGCGGTGGTGGCGACCAACGTCGGTGCGGCGACACCCGCAGTTTCGACGGTGCCGATGCCACTGGCAATCTGCGCGGCCGTTGCCACGAGGCCGAGCGCCGACAATGCTACTAACGTTTCATCCACTTCTTCCCCTTGCAGATGATTCATGCCTTGCAAGGTGAGGTCACGAATATCACCAATCACCAGAAAATCGGTGGTTACGGCCGCAGCCTGACCAATGGTCTCGTCGCTGGTGCCGGTCAGTAAGCCTTCGCTGAGTTTGTCGAACTGATAACGCCAATCGCTGCGAATGCGGGTGATATCAGCATACAGCGCCTGCGCTTTCGGGTTATCACGCACATAGTCGTAATCCATAAAAAAGCCAAGGTAGCTGGCCGCATCGGCGTAACGTTGTTCCGCCAGCATTTGGCGTGTTTCCGGTAGCGGGTCAATACGCCCCAGCGCGAGCACAGAAAGCTGCGCTTGCTGCCACAGCACGCCCGCTGAGATCAGCGCCAACACCAAAAGCGTGAATTTGAAAAGCCGTTTGAACATCGCGTACCGCCGTGAAAAACCCAGTTCCCCTATCCTAGCAACGATTTCGCTGTAGAGAAAAGCACGTCTGCGTCAGGAATTTTCCGCTGTGTTTACAATGTAAATCGCGCGGCGCGCTCACAGATTTCAGTCGCGGTTTGACGCCAAAGATTGAGCGCTGCGCAGCAAACTGATTGAATATCAGCATCACCTCGGTAAGGGATTCTCACATGTCTGACAAACTGTCGACTTCAGCGCTGGCCAAACTGCGCGGTATCGAAGCCAAGCAGCTGTTCGCGGATTTAAAAAAGGCGGGCTACATCAGCCGTCATGACGAGCAATGGATTTTGACGGAACTCGGCGCGAAGTTTGGTGGCGAATACGTCCAGCATGCCAAGTTCGGTACCTTTATTGTCTGGCCGGAGAATTTACTCATCGACATGGTGGCCACCAGCGGCAGCACACTCAGCGCAACGCAAGTGGGTGAGTACTTCAAACTCAACCCTAAGAAAATGAATCAGTTGTTCAGCGAACTGGGATGGATAAGCAAAAGTGATCTGGGCTGGGTCGCCACCGCCGCCGGCCTGCGTGCTGGCGCACAGCAGCGTGAAGACAAAGCCTCAGAGCAAAAGTTTGTGGTGTGGCACGATTCGATTCGCCACAACCCGCACCTGCGTCAATCGGTGGTGGAGTTTCTTGGTCAGGATGCCGGTGAACAGGCGACCGACAAATCCTACTCCAGCTTTCGCCAGAAGTTCGAAGCCAAACACCGCACCCTCGATGGCCATTACGTGCGCTCGGTGGGCGAACTGCTGATCGATAACTGGCTGTATCTCGCTGGCGTGGTGCATGCCTACCAGCGCCCGCTGCCAATCGAAAAACCGCTGATGAGCGATTTCTACCTGCCGTCAGGCAATGTGTATCTTCAATACTGGGGCACCGACGGCACGCCCATCAGCGACAAGCAGCGCGACGAGACCCGCGCCGTGTACGCTGACCACCAGTTCAAGCTGATTGAAGTTACTCCCGAAGAGGTGCATCAGTTGGACGACATTCTGCCCGCTCGGCTTCGTGAGCACGGCATTAAGGCTTATTGAGCGGATCGTGCGCCCGTAAATCCAGATGCGCTTTGATGCGTTGCAAGCCTTGCTTTAAGTCATCGCGCGATAACGGCCCGGTAAGTGAAATGCGAATTGCGTTGGGCAAGGGGTAAGAGCCGACGCGAAAGAACGCCGCATCACGCACAAACACGCCATCTTCGGCGAGCTGCTGTTTCAGTTCGCTCGCGGGGCAATGTTCCGGCAACGTGATCCAGCAGTTGAATCCGGGAATCGCACAGGTTTGGCGCTCAGGAAACACCGATTGCAATATCCGGTGGCGGGCGCTGAGTTCCAGCGCGATATCTTCATCGACTTGCTGCATCGCGCCATTGCTCAGCCAGCGACAAACCAAATCCACCAGAATCGGGCTGACGTGCATACACGATGCGCGCAGCGCTTTTTGCAGCGGCAGCTTGAGGTTGGTCGGCAGCACCATGTAACCAACGCGAATACCACCGGCAAAATACTTAGAGAAACTGCCGATATAGAGCGTAATGTCCGGCGCAATGGTCACCAACGGCGAACGTCGATGCTCCGGCGGGCAATAGAGCACGTCGTCTTCAATGATCAAGACATCGAAACGGCGGCAGATTTCGATGATTTTCAGGCGCCGTGAATCGCTCAGTGCCACACCTGTCGGGTTTTGAATCGCGGGTGTCATATAGAGCAAGCGCGGACGATGGCGCTGACAGTGCAGCAGCAGATCGTCCGGCACTATGCCTTCGTCATCAACCGCCACCGGAATGACTTTGCGCTCCTGCTGAGTACAGGCATTGATGAATTCGCCGTAGCACAGCCCTTCAAGCAAAATGGTATCGCCACTGCGGGTGAGCGCTTGCAGCACTGTACTCAGCGCATGCTGGCCGCCGTACGTCCATTGCAATCTGGAGCGGTCAATATCGCACTGCCAACGCTGATTCACCCAGCGTTGCAGCGTGGCACTGTGGCCTTGCAAACCGTCGGCGGAGAAATAATCCAGCACCGCTTTTTGCGCCGTCGGCTGACTGGCGAGTTCGCCCAAAGCCGCCATCAAATGGCGCTGCTGGCTGAGAATTAACGGGCGACACAGTGACAAATCCACGCCACCGCGCGACACCAGTGGATGATAATAGTCCTGCTGCTCGTGGCTGCGATCTTTAATGTAGGTACCGCTGCCCACCACGGGTACGGTGACGCCGCGCAGTTCCAGCTCCTGATAAGCACGCGTGATGGTGCCGACCGTCACGCCAAGTTTGTAAGAGAGCATGCGCTGCGACGGCAATTTACTGTGCGCTCGTAACTCGCCGCGCTCGACCGCTTCTTCAAACGCATCGGCCAGCACTTTGTATTTCGGCCCCGCACGGCCAGTGAGATCCGGTATAAACATTGTCACCATTGTCATCGATACACTTGGTTAGAAAGTTAAGCATATTCAAGGGTTGGCGGAATGTGAAATACAAAAGTGTCATGGTGACGCATAAACACTAGGGGTTCACTTTGCGGGCGGATTAGAGTGTGCGCATATCGTCAGTTAAAGGAGCTTAACTCTCATGTGGACCCTATTGCCTTCGTTGTGTCTGTTCGCGTTCATCACCGCCTTCACGCCGGGGCCGAACAATTTTCTGCTCGCCAGTTCCGGCTCTCAGTTTGGTCTGCGCCGCACATGGCATCACATTCTGGGCATTCGTATCGGTGTCAGTGGATTGATTCTGCTCAGTGCGGCGGGTGTCGGTGTGCTGGTGCAAGCGTATCCGCTCGCCTACTCGGCGCTCAAATACTTCGGGTTTATTTACATGAGCTGGCTGGCCATCAAGCTGATTCTGGCGGGTGGTAATCTCAATAAAAGCCATGCGGCGCAGCCACTGACGTTAGTTCAGGCAGCGCTGTTTCAACTCGGCAATGTCAAAGCCTGGGCGGCCAGCCTGACGGTGGTCGCCACCTATACGCTGCCGTCGCTGTATTGGGTATCAGTGCTATGGATTCTGGCCGCGTTTACCGTGACCGGGCTGGTGTGTAATTTATGCTGGGCAGGAATGGGAAAAGCGGCGAGCCTGTATCTCGACACGCCGCGTAAGATTCGAACGTTCAACTACAGCCTGAGCGGAATGACCTTTGCGACCATCCTGCCAGTGCTGTTTCAGGCTTAACGACGCTGGCCGTACCGTGCGCGGGCGGCCTCTTCTTTGGAGACGATCGTCTGGCCAATCGGGGCCAGCGAAATGACCGCCAGTTTGAGGTGTTGCAGGGCAAACGGAATGCCGATGATGGTGATAAAGCACGCCACCGCTGAGAGCAGATGACCAATCGCCAACCACACTCCGGCCAGCAAGAACCAAATCACGTTGCCGATCACCCCAAAACCGCCAGTGCCGATGTCTTCTTTGCCGGTCAGTTCGTCGCGGCCAATCGCCTCCTGACCAAACGGAAAGAAGGAAAAATTACCGATGACAAAACAGGCGCGCCCCCAGGGAATGCCGACAATGCTGATAAACGCCAGCAAGCCGAAAAACCACCAGGCGAGGCCCATCATCACGCCACCCAATAAAAACCAAATAATGTTACCGATCGTTCTCATGTCTTCCTCTTAAAACACACGTTGATAATGCTCCACCGTGGGAAACGGATCGTAAAAGTGATGAAGCAACGCGCGCCATTGCTGATATTCCGCCGACTGACGGAATCCTTCGGTATGTGCTTCCAGTGTCTGCCAGTTGACCAGCAAAATGTAGCGGCTCGGATTCTCTAAGCAGCGTTGCAACTGATGCGACACATAACCCGCCATGCTGGCGATAATTTGCTGCGCTTTAGCAAAACTCTGTTCAAACTGCGCTTCCTGTTCTGGTTTTACATCCAGAATCGCGACTTCCAGTATCATGGTTTTTCCTTAACGTAATATGAATGCGTCATTCAGACGCAAATTTCAGCTTTTCAATGTGTTACATCAATCCTTTGCCGAGTGCGGTCAGACCGCTGAGCAAACACAGCGACAGCGCGCCCACGCGGATTTTCTCTTTCGGCAGGGTTTGAGTGGTTTTACGTGCCAGAGCGTAACCCAGCCACGCCGATGGGATCAGCGGAATGGTGATCAGCAGATGGTGCATGGTCAGAAAGCCCGCCGGGATCTGCACCATCAGTGAAATGATGGAGCTGAAGACAAAAAACGCCGACAAGTTGCCGCGCAGTTGGTTGGCTTCCTGATGCTGCAGCAGTAACGCCATCGGCGGGCCGCCAATCGCGCTGCTGGTGCCGAAAAAGCCGGAGAAGAAACCAGCAATACCCATGCGCGCGGGCGTCGGTTCAATGCGAAACGGCAGAAAACTCACCCCGACGGCAAACAGCACCAGCAAACCGAGCCACAACGCCAGCACATCGGTCGAGACCCACACCAGCAGCAAACCACCGGCAATCGAACCCGGCACGCGACCGATCAACGCCATTTTTAAACCGCCGATAGAGATGCTGCTGCGATGCTTCATGGCGCTCAACAAGGAGATGAACAACGCCACAATACAAATCGGGGCGGGAACGTAATCCGGCGAAACCATAAACAACAAAGGCGCAGCCACTACCGCCAACCCGAACCCAATTGCCGTCTGCACAAACGAGCCGACAAAAATAAGAAACATCGCAATGAGTACGGTACTGCTGAAATAGTCCATGATGACGCCTTATACCTTTTTGTTTTACAACGGCAGCAATGCTGACTGCCACCCCCATGGTTTGAGGTTGGATTGACGGGCGAAAGCCCAAAGAGAATGAAAAAAGTCATGCAATTGCATGACTTTTGAACGTTAACAGTTTGCTGAATTTTCGCAATAAAAACGTTTCGCTGGCAGCCGGTTCACGCCGGGAGCAGGCTAAAGCCTTCATCCAGCCAGCCGGTCACGCCGCCAATCATTTTTTTCACCGGACGCCCCAGTTTCGCCAAACGTATCGCCGCTTTTTCCGTGCCATTGCAATGTGGCCCCGCGCAGTAGACCACAAACAGGGTTTCTGGCGGGTAATCGGCTAAAGTGCGCTCATTAAGGCGCGGGTGGGGCAGGTTGACCGCGCCGTCAATATGCCCTTCAGCGAACAGCGCTTCGCCACGCACATCGAGCAAAATGAAGTCCTGCGTGTGGTTGGTCAGTGCGTGGTGCACATCCCAGCAGTCGGTTTCAAATTGCAATAAGGCGGAAAAATGAGCAAGTGCTTGCTCACTGCTGGCCGCAGGAATTCTCGATACCGCGCTCGACATAATGACTCTCCTTTTCATGATTGATGCGTCAATGGTGTGTATCAGTGATGTGTAGTGTGCCGCACACTTTGCTCACGCAACACTGGCGCAAACGCCAATTATCGACAATATTACGTCAACACTCATACCACCCTTTCGTGCCAAAGGAAGCCTATGCGCCGTATCGCCATTCTCACTCACGCTCACTGCTCGCTGTTTGAACTCGGCTGCGCCGTCGAGCTGTTTGCCCTGCCGCGTCCGGAGATCGAACACTGGTATCACTGCGATGTGGTCAACCTTGAAGGCGAGCCATTTGACTCCACCGCTGGGGTACGAATTGAAGCCAAACGTGTTACCAGCCTGAGCGATTACGATACCTTGGTGATTCCCAGTTGGCCGACGCAGGGCTCCCCTGTGCCCGAGCGACTCGCCAGTGAAGTGCGCGCGTTTGCTCAGGCAGGTAAGCGCCTGCTGACGTTTTGCTCCGGCGCATTTTTACTCGCTGAACTGGGCATTCTCGATGGCCGTCAGGCGACCACCCATTGGCGTTATGCTGAGCAGTTTAAAGCGAGCTTTGCCAAGGTCGATTACGTCGATGATGTGCTGTACGTGTGGCAGGATCCGATTGGCTGCTCGGCCGGCAGTGCCGCTGCGCTGGATTTGGGTCTGGCGGTGATTCGCCACGATTTCGGCTACAAGGTTGCCAATCAGGTGGCGCGGCGGCTGGTGATGTCGGCGCATCGCGCGGGCGGTCAGTCGCAGTTTGTTGAAGCGCCGATGCTGGCGGTGCCCAACCAGTTTGCGGGCGCACTGGACTGGGCGCAGCAGAACCTCACTGCGCCGCTTAATGTCGACCAACTGGCCGCGCGCGCCAATATGTCGCGCCGCACCTTTGAGCGAAAGTTTCGCGCCAGTTTTAACCTTTCGCCGAACGAGTGGCTGATTCAGCAAAAAATCGAGCGCGCTAAAGGGCTGCTGGAAGAAACCACGCTGCCGCTGGAACGCCTCGCCGAACAATCCGGCTTTGAAAGTGTGGTGACGCTACGCCACCATTTTCGCCGTTTACTCGGCGTCTCGCCCAAGCAGTATCAGCAGCAGTTTCTTCCTTAGGTTATCGGCTAGTGCCTTTTGTATGAGAAGATAAAGAGAAAGTGAGTGCTCACAATTCGTCCAAGGTTATCAGCGGCACACGGTCGCTCAATGCGCGTAGTGCAATCCCATGCACCATGGCATCCGGCGCGCTGCACGCATCGCTGAGCACGCGAACCGAGTAATCACTGGCCGCAGGCGACAGCGCGGTATGGGTGACGCAGTTTTGCGTCATCATGCCGCACACCACCAACTCACGGATATTCTGCGCGCGAAGTACGTCACTTAAGGTGGTATTGAGAAAGCTGTCGGCGTGCTGCTTCTCCACCACGACGTCCGCCGGGGCTTTGGCAATCAGTGCCGAATGCAAGTTCACCCCTTCGCCGCCCGCTTTGAAAAAGGGTGCCTCTTCGCTGCCGACATGCTGTACCAATACGACAGACCAGCCGCGTTGCTGCGCGATATCTACTGCGGACAGTGTGTTAGCCAACGTCTGCTCAGCCAGATGCTGCGGATAAGCCCCTGCCGGGAAGTAGTCGTTTTGAACATCGATAACAATTAACGCCGTGTGACTCATGGTTTTCTCCTATTCTTGTTGGGATGAGTCCTGAGTATCCGCCGATTGCATTGTGTTGTTCAGAGTCTAAAATGACTTTTATCGAGCCAAAAACGACAGCAAGGATGTTTCGTGAACCACATTCAGATTGCCATTATCGCCTACCCCGGTTGCCTGCTCTCTGCCGTGCATGGGCTGGAAGAGATGCTATGGATGGCGAACCGCGCCTGCGCCGAACTGGAGCAGCCCTTTCAGTTTGACTGCCACCTGCTGCGCTGGCCGCTGGACGCCGCCACTCATGAAGATGTGCCTTACGCGGTGGTGGTGCTGCCACCCAGTCGTGAACGCGGCTTTGACGTCAAAGCGCCGGTTGAACTCACCGACTGGCTGCAAACGCGTCATCAACAAGGTGCGATTCTCGCTTCCGCCTGTGCGGGCGTGTTTTTGCTCGCCGATACCGGTTTGCTGGCGCACAAAGTCATCACCACCCATTGGGGCTTGGCCGAACTGTTTCAGCAGCGCCATCCCCAGTTGCAGCTCAATACCGACGACATTCTGATCAACCAAGGCGACATCATCACCGCCGGCGGCATGATGTCATGGATTGATTTGGGTCTTGAACTTATCGCGCAGTTTGCTTCGCCTGCCGTGATGCGTCAGGTGGGCAAATTGTTGGTGGTTGATACCGGCTCACGTGAGCAGCGCTACTACCAGCAGTTCACGCCCAGCTTTTTGCACGGTGATGAAAGCATCGTCGCACTGCAACATCTGATTCACCGCCGCTTTGCCGACAACTTAACCATCGTGCAGCTCGCCGAGCACGCCAGCGTCACCGAACGCACGGTGCAGCGCCGCTTCCTCAAAGCGACCGGGCTCAACCCGATTCAGTATCTGCAACGCGTGCGGATCCAAAAAGCTTGCGACTGGCTGGAATCCACCGCGCAACCGTTTGAATGGATCGCCCATCAAATTGGCTACGAAGATGTCGGAGCTTGCCGAAAAGTGTTCATCAAAATCATGGGGTTAACTCCAAGCGATTTTCGCCGCCGCTTCGCGCCGTCCCACTATACGGTCGATACCGTGGCGCAAAGCGGCTGACAGTTTCCCTTGATAAGGTGTTTTAAACTTCGTTAAATTCTTTTTTAAAACACCTTTTCATTTTTCACAAATCCTCTAAAATAGCGCCACTCTCCGGCGCTGAGCGCTTTCATTTTTGCAGGCACATTTCATGTCGAACCCCATTTCGCGCGCGATTACTTTGTTGGTACTGGCGAACTTGCTGGCCTCTTTTTCCGATGTGTCGCTTAAAGTGCTCAACGGCGAAGTGCCGACTTTCCAATATGTGTTTATTCGCCAGTTGATCAGCACGCTGATTCTGCTGCCGTTGTGGCTGCGCCTGCCGAAAGCTGAACGCATGCAGGGTGGAAAATGCTGGGTAACCTTCTCGCGTGCGCAACTGATCCTGCTGGGCAGCGCGTGCGCGATGATAGCGATCACTTACTTGCCACTCGCCACCGCCAACGCGATGTTCTACGTCGGCCCGCTGCTGATGCTGCCGCTGTCGATAACCCTGCTCGGTGAGCGCCCGGCAGTGAAACAGATTGTCGCCACTCTGATTGGCTTTGCCGGCGTGCTGGTGGTGCTACGTCCGGAGCAGTTTCACTGGGCGGCGATTGCGGGATTGGGCTGCGCGCTGTCGATGGGACTGGGGAATATTCTGATCCGCAAACTGCCCTCGGAGCAGCCGATGGTCGCGACTCTATTCTGGACTGGAGTGATGACGCTGCCACTGGCGCTGATTCTCGCGCTGCCACAATGGGCACCAATTTCCTGGCGTCATTTGGGCTGGATTGTGCTGATTAACCTGTTGGTACTGGGCTATCACGTTTTGGTGCTGCTGGCATACAAAGGGGTGGAAGCCAACCGCATCGCACTGGCGGAATATTCAGGCTTGGTGTTTGTCACCTGGTTTGGCGTGATGTGGTTTGACGAAGTGCCGGACGTGCTGACCGTGGTGGGCATCTTGCTTATCGTGGTGCCGATGATGCCGGTCAAATGGCGCCGGCTGTGGCGCGCCAGACAGAACAAAGCGCTCACGCAACAAGAGCTTTCTTAAATGCATTGAAGATTAAAAAAAGCCAGCCGTTTCGGGCTGGCTTTTGGTTTTCACTTGGCCATGAATTGCTTGGTATTAGTAAGCAAAACCAATGCGTTGACGTGGGTGCGCTGCGCTTTCCAGCTCATCGACCAACGCCGCGGCGTAGTCCGCCACAGAGATGCGGCTGTTGCCTTCCGCATCGCTCAACAGTTGGTCACCGCCAACGCGGTAAGCGCCCTGTTTTTCGCCCGGGAAGATTTCCGCCGCTGGGCTCATGAACGTCCAGTTCACTGAACTGGTGCTGGCTTTAAACACATCCAGCGCTTCGCCTTGTGCCAAGGCTTCAGCTTTATACGCTTCAGGAAAGTCCGGTACGGTCACCAGTTTTACGCCCGGAGCCACTTCGAGTGAACCCGCACCGCCAACCCATAGCAGACGCTCAACACCTGCTTGCGGCAACTGTTCCAGCATCACGGTTGCGGTTTTCGCGACGATGTCGTGCGCACCAGATGCACGGCCACCAATGGATGCCACCACCACGTCGGCACCAGCGACTGCCGCAGCAAGGTCACCACCCGCTTGCAGATCAAACTGGCGAACGTCCACGCCTTGTGCGCTGACTTTTGCCGGGTCACGCACCACAGCAATCACGTCATGACCACGCGCTTGTGCTTCTTCAACAATGTGGCTACCAATCCAACCGCTTGCACCCAATACTGCTACTTTCATCTGAACTCTCCTCATCTGGAATCTGAATTTTTCAATGGATGTTTCCAATCAACGGAGTCCAGTTTAGTTGCTAACCAAACCGTGAAAAATGCACAAAAAGGATGTAGATTGTTTCAATGTAAGTTACTAATTGGAGCCAACGATGGACAGACTGACCGCCATGCGCAGTTTTGTTGAAGTCGCTAACACCGGCAGTTTTACCAAAGCCGCGGACAACCTGAGCCTCAGCCGGTTGCAGGTTACGCGCCATGTGCAGGAAATTGAGGACTGGCTCAAACAGCGCTTGCTGCACCGCACCACACGCAAAGTGAGCCTGACCGCCGCCGGCGAAGAGGCGCTGACCCGCTGCGAGCAAATTCTCGACCAAACGGCCGAGCTGGAAATTCGTGCGCTGGAGCAGTCGCAATCACTGACCGGCAGCATTCGTATTTCCGCCCCGATCGGGTTGGCGCAGCATCTGCTGCTCGACACCGTCGAAGCGTTTACCGATCTGCATCCGCAGGTGACGATTGATATTCTCGCCTCCGACCGCCTGTCGCAACTGGTGGATGAACGGGTGGATGTGGCGCTGCGCTTTACTCAGCAGCCGGACGAGAGTCTGATTGCCCGCCGCCTGATCCAGGTCGATACGGTGGTGTGTGCCTCGCCACAGTACTTGCAAACGCATGACCCCATCACTGAGCCTGCCGATCTCACCCGCCATAACTGCTTCGTGCATCTCACCAATCACACCTGGGATATGGTGCGCGACAATCAGCATTTCAGCGTCAAAGTCAGCGGTACGATTCGCGCCAACGACATGGATATTCTGCGCAGCGCGGCGCTGCATCATAAAGGCGTGGTGTGGCTGCCGTGCGATCTCGCTAACCCGTATCTTGCACGCGGTGAACTGGTCAAAGTGCTGGCCGATTATCACAGCCCGAGCAGTCATCTGTGGGCGGTGTATCTGTCGCGCAGTTATCAAACGCCATTGGTGCGTCAGTTCATCGATTTTGTCGCCGAGCGCTGGCAGGAAGACATTCGCGCGCCGGTTTAAGCGCCATCACGCAGAAAAACACACAATAAAAAAGGAAGCCGAATGGCTTCCTTTCGCTTTGAATACGCGTTGTTATGACTGAAAACGGCTGAGCGAAAACAGTGAGATATCGTGCTCCGTTTCACCGCGTACAGCCAAATCGCTGAGGATCTCACCAATCACACTGGCAAACTTAAAGCCATGGCCGGAAAAACCAGCCGCCACAATGATGTTATCGTGCTCTGGATGCGTATCGATGATGAAATTCTCATCGGCGGTCATGCTGTACATGCAGGTTTTTCCATACATCAGGCCAGACGTTTTGGGCATGACCGTCGCCAAAAAGCGCTCCAAATCGACGCTGTCAGTAACGTTGTCGTAAGGGGCAACCGGCTGATCCGGGTCCTGCGCGTCACCACCATCGTGGCGACCGACTTTCAGCCCCGCACCGTCGATACTTGGGAAACCGTAGTAAATGCCTTGCGGCGAATCAAACGAGAATGCCGGGAACACGCCGTCACCATACAGCGCTTCGTCGGCTTCAAACCAGGCAAAGGTTTTGCGATTCGGCTGCATCGGCAGAGCAAAATCCAGCTTGTTCATCAGCTTGGTCGCCCACGCTCCCGCAGAGACAATCACTTTATCCGCCACGATCACTTTGGCGCCGCTGCGCAGCGTCACTTCACCACCTTGGACTTCAATCTCTTCCAGCGGATGGTACGTCAGCAGCTCAGCACCGTGCTCCAGCGCCAACTGGCGATAAGCACTGATACAGTCTTCACAACGCAATACACCCGAGGTCGATTCAAAACAGCCGATGTAGCTCTCTGGCAGCGTGATGCCCGGAAAACGCTGGTGAATTTGTGCCGCAGTCAGCACTTCGATCGGCAACTGATATTTTTCCGCACTGGCGATGATCATCTGAATGAACGGCGAGGTGGCTTCACCCATATTAAGCACGCCAGTTTTGAGAAACAGCGTCTGGCCGCTTTGGGCTTGCAGCTCTTCCCACAACGCCTGTGCGCGCAGTGCCAGCGGTACGTACTTTTCCCCTTCACCGTAAGCGTGGCGAATAATGCGGGTTTCACCATGATGGCTGGCGTGGTGATGCGGTGGGTCAAAGGCGTCCATCATCAACACTTTTTTGCCCTGTCTGGCAAGAAAATAGCCTGCGGCCATGCCCATCGAACCGGCCCCAACGACCACAACATCGTATTTCACACCCACCTCTCCTTTGGCTGCTGAATTAAATACAAACGGCGGGTTGATGCCCGCCACTTGCTTTACTCTAACTGCCTCGTCCGGCAATGGATAATGAAAATTCTTCAGCTTTGCGCAAACAAACCGCAAATCTCAGCTAAAGCGCACACCGCTTGAGCAGTCGCGCTCGGGTTGAAAACCGTCAGCGCTGCGAACTGTTCACCAAGTCCCCCACCACGTGCGACACGTAGTCGGCTCCTTTGAGGATCTCATGAATGATTTCCGAGGCTTCGGCAATCAGGTCGGCGTTGCGCGTCGCCTGTTCGGTCACCTCCACCATGCTGCTGCGCACATTGCCCACCAGCTGATTATTGCGATCAACCATGGTGTTAATTTCCTCCGTCGAGCGCGTCGTGCGTGACGCCAGCGTGCGCACTTCGTCCGCCACCACCGCAAACCCGCGTCCGTGATCGCCTGCCCGCGCCGCCTCGATCGCCGCATTGAGTGCCAATAAGTTGGTTTGATCGGCAATCGATTTAATCGTGGTGACGATTTTCGAGATCTCTTCCGATTGGGTATTGAGATCATCCACCAGCCCCGACGAACGGCGAATGTCTGAGGAGATTTTTTCTGAATTACTCAGATTTTGTTTCAGGATACTGGCACCACGTTCCGATACCTGGGCAGTTTCCACCGACGTGCTGTGCGCCACTTCCGCCGCTTTCTGGATCGCCAGTTGGCGCTCCATGCGTTCAGTAATATCGCAAGCGATCTTGGTGACTTTGATCACCTTACCGCGATGATCAAACACCGGATTGTATGTCGCTTCGATCCACACGTTGTCACCATTGCGACTCACGCGGCGGAACAAGCCATTTTTCACCTGACCATTAGCCAAGTCTCGCCAAAAGGTCGGGTTCTCTTTATAAAATTCCGGCGGACAGAAGATCTCGTGATGCTGGCCTTTGATCTCTCTCAACTCGTTGTAACCCAGCGCGTGCACAAAGTTGTCATTCGCGTCGATCACCCGACCATCGACGGTAAATTCAATCACCGCATTGGAGCGATGAATCGCCTGCAGCAGCGCTTTGTCGTCCACCGACTCTTCAAAATTCTGCGTGATGTCGTTGGCGATTTTCATGATGCGCACCACACGACCATCCTGCTCAATCGGAATGTAGGTTGCTTCCAGCCACACATCATGGCCTTGCTTGCTCTTGCGCAAAAAGGTGCCGCGCTGTGGTTTACCCTTGGCCAAGTCGCTCCAGAACTGGCGATATTGCGGTTTGTCCACCAGCTCAGGCGGACAAAACAGACAGTGATGCTGGCCTTTGATCTCATCGAGGGTATAACCCATGGTACTCAGGAACAGCGGGCTGGCATCAACCACTTCCCCCTCCGGAGTAAAGTAAATGGTTGCACATGAATTGGCGATACTCGACAGTTCAGCCTGTAGCGCGTTGATGATTTGATTATTGTTATCTTTAGGTTGGGTAACATTTTTACGAAACAACATACTCACTCCCTCGATTGACAAGCAGCGTAAGATTAAAAAACGCAGCATTCTGCTGCATAAAAAATGTGCAAAACTCCTACTAAAGTTAACCTTATTCTTCAATATATCAATTAAAGCGCTTAAATCATTTCGTTCTATACACATGACCAATGTGTCATAACGCCCGCCCACCGAGGCGCAGAAACCAAAAAGCCAGCGACAAGCGCTGGCTATGGATGGTCACTTATGTGAACCCGGCCTCAGACGATGGCTTCACCCAGTGCTGTCACGCTGACTGCCGACGTCTCCATCAGCACTTGAATGCCTTTTTCTTCCAGTTCCTGACGCACGCTGACCGGGAATGACGCATCGGTGATCACCGCGTCAAAACTCTGAATATCGAGGGCGTGAAAGGTGGCGATTTTGCCGTATTTGGATGAGTCGGACACCAGAATCACCTTCTGCGCCGCCGCAGCCACCGCTTTTTTAACAATCACCTTCGGCTCACTGGGGGTCGAGATGCCGCGCAGGTTCCATGACGAAGTCGACACGAACGCCACATCCACATTCATCCCCGCCAGAAAGTCCGACACCTTACTGCCCACGCTCGACTGGTTCTCGCGATCCACGCGCCCGCCGGTATGGTAAAGGTCGCTTTTGCTGTGATGAGTGAGATAAGCCGCAATCACAAAATCGTTGGTAATAAACAGCAGATCGTCGCGCGGAGCGAGTTGATGGGCAATTTCCAGCGTGGTGGTGCCGGCATCAAGATACACCGTGGAATTTTTCGGCACCAACTGGCTGGCAATGTGGCCAATCGCCGCTTTCTCGCTGGCATGTTGCGTCGCTTTGGCATCGTGGGACGGCTCCTGATGCAGCACCTTAGTAAGCTGCACGCCACCGGACACCGACAGCACCTTGCCCAGTTTTTCGAGTTTGGCGATGTCGCGGCGAATGGTCATGTGCGACACATCGAGTTGCTCAACCAGCTCGTTGATGCTGATAACTTCCTGTTGTGAAAGCAGTGACAGGATGGTTTTGTGACGTTCTGCTGGAATCATAATGACTTAGCCGTAGATGATAAGTGTGTTCATCTTACCAGCCATCCATCGATGTGTGAAGTTGTGTTAACTATTGTGAATTCAATCCGCTTTTGGGCACTAAACTGAGGGTAAGGAGTGTGAATTGCGGCTTAATTTTCACATTGTTGTTAGTGAATGGTAAATTTTGTGAGTTACCACACAGGATAATCGCGTAAAATTCACATATAATCACAACAAAGAACACAAATTAACATTTTAAAACACGTTTAGAGCGAGATAAGTGTATGGATAATCAAACAGTTAAGTCGGTAGCTGTGATCGGATTAGGCTCTATGGGCATGGGCGCCGCGAAATCCTGTGTTCGTGCCGGGCTGGATGTGTACGGCGTTGACCTTAATCCGGTTGCTCTGGAGACACTCGGCAACTACGGCGCGAAAGCGGTATCGAGCGACGCGAACCAATTTGCCAGCCAACTGGATGCAGTACTGCTGCTGGTGATCAACGCCAAACAGGTGAAATCGGTGCTGTTCGATTCAGGTCTGGCCGCGAACCTCAAGCCTGGCACCGCTGTGATGGTCTCTGCCACGATCTCTGCTCAAGACGCAAAAGACATTGAAGCCGGCCTTAAGGCTCACAACCTGCTGATGCTCGACGCCCCCGTTTCGGGTGGCGCAGTCAAAGCGGAAGCGGGCGAGATGACCATCATGGCGTCCGGCAGCGAACAAGCCTTTGCAAAACTGGCGCCGGTACTCGACGCCACTGCGGGCAAAGTTTACAACATCGGCACGGAAATCGGTCTTGGCGCCACGGTGAAAATCATTCACCAGTTGCTCGCTGGCGTGCACATTGCCGCAGGCGCGGAAGCGATGGCACTGGCCGCGCGTGCCAATATTCCTCTCGATCTGATGTACGACGTAGTCACCAACGCAGCAGGCAACTCCTGGATGTTTGAGAACCGCATGAAACACGTGGTGGACGGCGACTACTCGCCAAAATCCATGGTCGACATCTTTGTCAAAGACCTCAATCTGGTCGCCGATACCGCGCAGGATCTGAAATTCCCGCTGCCACTGGCAAGCACTGCGCTCAACATGTTTACCTCCGCCAGCAACGCGGGTTTTGGTAAAGAGGATGACAGCGCCGTGATTAAGATTTTTGACGGCATCGACCTGCCTGGCGTGGAGAAATAATTATGTTGCTAGGAGTCATTGCCGACGATTTTACCGGCGCGACCGACATTGCAGGTTTTCTGGTAGAAAACGGCATGCGTACGGTGCAGCTCAATGGGGTACCAACGGGCGACACTCAAGTGGATGCCGATGCGGTCGTCATCAGCCTTAAATCACGCTCATGCCCGGCCAACCAAGCCGTCAGCCAGTCATTGGCTGCGCTGCGCTGGTTACAGGCTCAGGGTTGCCAACAGTTTTACTTCAAATACTGCTCGACGTTCGACAGTACCGAGCAGGGCAACATTGGGCCAGTGACCGATGCCCTGCTGGCCGAACTGAATGAAACCTTCACTATCGTCTGTCCGGCACTGCCAGTGAACGGGCGCACCGTGTTCAACGGCCATCTGTTTGTGCTGGGTGAACCGCTGAACGAATCCGGGATGCGTCATCACCCGGTGACACCGATGACCGATTCGAGCGTCGTGCGCCTGATGAATCGTCAGTCGCAAGGCGAATGTGGTCTGGTGAACTATCAGGTGATTGAGCAAGGCGCCGATGCCGTGGTTGCCCGCTTTGCCGAGCTGCAAAGCGAAGGCAAACGTTATGCTGTGGTTGATGCGATTAACAGCGCTCATCTGGTCACACTGGGTCAGGCGGCCAAATCGCTCAAACTCATTACCGGCGGTTCAGGTCTCGCCGCAGGTATCGCGCAAAACTGGGCCGACACACTAGCGGATCAAAGCGAAGCCAAATCAGCAGGTCTGCCGCAGCGCGCGCGCAGTGTGGTGCTGTCAGGCTCCTGCTCGCTGATGACCAACCAACAAGTGGCCCGTTATCAAACACTGGCACCGCATTTTGCCGTCGATGTTGAAGCGTGTTTACGTGATGAACAGTACGTGCAGTATGTATTTGACTGGGTGACCAAACAGCTGGATGGCGACTACGCACCGATGGTATACGCCACCGCTGAAGCCGAGCAACTCAAAGCCATTCAAGCGCAATACGGCGCGGCGGCATCAAGCGAAGCGGTGGAGCAGTTTTTCAGCCAGCTTGCGCACCAGTTGCAGGAGTTTGGCGTGCAGAACTTTATCGTCGCGGGCGGTGAAACGTCCGGCACCGTGACCCAGAGCCTTGGCGTCACAGGTTTTCACATCGGACCGCAAATCGCTCCTGGCGTGCCTTGGGTCAAATCCATCGACGGTTCACTGTCGCTGGCGCTTAAGTCAGGCAACTTCGGCGATGAACGGTTCTTCGAAAAAGCGCAGGATTTTTATCTATGACAGAACAACAACTCAGAGAACAGATGGTCAGTCTGGCACGTTCGATGTTCGAACGCGGTTACGCCACCGGCGGCGCAGGAAATCTGTCGCTGAAACTGCCTAACGGCCATTTTCTTGCCACCCCAACCGGCTCATCTTTCGGCCGTTTGGTTGCTGATGAACTTTCAGTGGTGGATATCGACGGTAATCAGATCTCCGGCAAACGCGCGTCAAAAGAGATTGCATTCCATCTGGCGATTTACCGCAACAACCCGAAATGCAACGCGATTGTGCACCTGCATTCGACGTATCTGACGGCGTTGTCGTGTCTCGACAACCTCGATGCGGAAAACGCCATTCGCCCGTTTACGCCGTACTACGTGATGCGTATCGGCCAGTTACCGGTGATTCCGTATCTACGTCCGGGTGAACCGCGCATTGCTGAAGAGCTGGGTAAACGCGCCGCCGATTATCGCGCCTTTTTACTGGCGAACCATGGTCCGGTCATCACCGGCACCGATATGGAAGATGCGGTCGATAACGCGGAAGAGCTGGAAGAGACTGCCAAACTGATGTTTTTACTTAACAATCACCCTGTTCGCTACCTGACCGACGCGGAAGTGGAAGACCTGAAAGGGAGAGGAAAATAATGGCCAAATTTGCTGCAAACCTCACCATGCTGTTCAACGAAGTGCCGTTTTTAGAGCGCTTTGAACAAGCGCACCGCGCTGGCTTTAAGGCGATCGAATTTCTGTTTCCGTATGCGTTCGAGCCACACGTGCTGGCAGAAAAACTGGAACAGTACGGCTTTGAGCAAGCGCTGTTCAACATGCCTCCGGGCGACTGGGACGCGGGCGAAAAAGGTTTTGCTGCCCTGCCGGGGCGCGAGCAGGAGTTCAAACAGAGCGTGGCCACCGCGCTGATGTATGCCAAAGCACTGAACTGCAAAAAAGTGCACGCCATGTCGGGCATTATTGACCCTGCGTACAGCATGCAGCAACACATCGATACCTTTATCGCCAACATCCGTTATGCCGCGGACACATTCGCCGAACATGGGATAGATGTGCTGATTGAACCACTGAACACCCGCGATGTACCGAACTACTTCGTCGCCCACCAGCGCCGCGCGGTGGAACTGATTCAGATGGTCGACCGTCCGAACGTGAAACTGCAACTGGACCTGTACCACGCGCAGATCATGGATGGCGATCTGGATGTACTGATCCGCGATTTAGCGCCGTTTACCGGCCACATTCAAATCGCGTCTGTGCCGCACCGCAATGAACCCGCCGGCGGCGAAATCAACTATCCGTACCTGTTCGATGTGCTGGACGACTCCGGTTACGACGGCTGGATTGGGTGCGAATACAAACCAAAAACCACCACAGAGCAGGGCTTGGCCTGGGTCAAACCTTACCTGTAACCCTTGTGAGCAATAGCAAAACGCCGCCTGCCTCAAAATCCTGAGGCAGTGGCCCTACACAATCTAAATATGGATAAATTATAAAAAGGACCGAAAGATGGACGCTGCTTTAATTGGAATCATCCTTGGGATCGTGGCCATGATGGTCATGATCATCAAGACTCGTATCCCTGTGGCACTGGCTATGATCATCGCCAGTATCATCATGGGTTTGTTTGCCGGCATGGCACCAACGGATCTGGTCAATGCGATCAAAGCCGGCTTTGGTGGTGTGCTCGGTGGTATTGGCCTGATCATCGCGTTTGGTGTGATCATGGGTGCCTGTTTTGAACGCTCCGGCGCGGCAGTACGTATGGCGAAAACCTTCGTCAAACTGTGCGGCAAAGGACGTGAGGACGTGGCGCTTGGTTTCACTGGCGTGCTGGTCGCTATCCCGGTTTTCTGTGACTCTGCCTACATCATTCTTCATTCCCTTGTTCGCGCCATTTCGCGCAATACTGGCAAGTCCGCAGTCGGCCTTGGGGTAACGCTGGCTTTAGGCCTGCTGATCACCCATGCGATGGTGCCACCAACGCCAGGACCGGTTGCTGTCGCAGGCATTCTGAACGTAGACCTTGGCGTATACATGCTGTGGGGACTGGTGGTGTCGGTTCCTATGATGCTGCTGTCTCTGTTCTACATCCGTAAAGTGGGCAAAGAGTACTACCGCGTACCAAACGGCGACAGCTGGATCACACGTGAAGCCGACTGGGCAAATCTGGAAGTTGTACAAGAGACCGACGAGCGCCACCTGCCAAGCAACTTCCTGTCATTTGGCCCGATTCTGATCCCGATTATTCTGATCCTGGTCAGCACGCTGACGCCAAAAGACGAATCGATGTTCTATGCGGTGATTTCGCTGCTGGGTAACCCGGTGGTGGCGGTCGGTATCGGTGTACTGATGGCACTGTACGGCCTGACCCGTAACATTGAACGCAAAGACATGATCGGTTCAATGGATGATGCCCTATCAACGACGGGTCTGATTCTGGTTGTGACCGGTTGTGGCGGAGCGATGGGTGCGGTACTGAAAGCCTCTGGTGCGGGTCCTCAGGTGGCCGAAGCGATTGCCAGCAGCGGTATTCCCCCTCTTCTGGTCCCACTGGCGATTGCCTCGATGCTGCGTCTGATCCAAGGTTCTGCGACCGCATCAATGATGGTAGCAGCCACCATGACACTACCGCTGGTGGAAACGTTAGGTCTGGATCCGGTATTCGTTGCACTAGCGTGCGCAGTCGGCCCGGTTGGCTTCTCGCACCTCAACGACTCTTACTTCCACATCATCAGCCGTACGCTGGGAATTACGGAATTGTCGGACCAACTGAAAATCTGGACAGTATCCTCAACCATCGCATGGGCAATTGGTGCCAGCATCGTCATGGCGCTGAACCTGATCTTCGGTAAAGCAGGTACCCTGCTGGACCCAATCGTACCGTTCGTTGTCCTTGCCGCCATCATGCTGTGGATGAAAGCCAAAGAGCCCAAGAAAGTGCTGAAAACCGCCAATTAAGCGCGCTTAGCACTCAACGTAAAAAGCCCCTTCCTCGGCTCAGAGTGAAGGGGCTTTTCTTTATTCACATTCTGCGTTCACTGCACCGACGGCAGCGCCAGCGTGTTCTTGAAACAATCGAGCAGCATATAAGAGTGCATGCCGGAAATGCAGCGCGTCTGAAAGGTCTCGTTAATCAGATGATTGAATTCCGTCATGCTGGCACAACTGACCTTGAGCGCAAAATCGTGCTCACCGGTAATCGAATAACATTCGTGAATGATCGGCGTTTGCTCAATCAGTGCCAGCAGCTTATGGCGTGCATCCGGCTCCGACTTGCTGTATTGCACCATCACCAGCGCATTGACATCAAACCCTGCTTTGGCGTTGTTAAGCACCACTGAATAGCGCTCAATGATCCCCGATTGCTCCAGCCGTTTCAGGCGACGAAAACATTGCGATGACGAGAGGTTAACAGCTTCGGCCAATTCCAGACGCGGGATACGGCTGTCTTTCATTAGTAACTCCAGAATGCGAACATCGAGGCGGTCCAGGGCTATGGAATGCACAATATTTTCCTTAATATCACTATTTATGCTTGGTTTATCGCATTAGCTTGTGCTTTTCAAGCGTAGATTGCTAAGAATTCAGCGTGACTTTATTCGTATGATTAGAACTACGATGTTACCCAAGGAACGGAGCCACAATGAGCACACTCGACCTCAATTTTATTCGCCAGCAGTTTCCTGCGTTTGAACAACCTTCCCTGCAATCTCAGGCTTTTTTTGAAAACGCCGGCGGCTCGTACCTGTGCCGCCAGGTGCTGGATCGCTTCGACACCTACTTTCACCAGTTGAAAGTGCAGCCCTATTACCCCAATGCGGTCTCAGGCAAAGCCGGACAATGGATGGACGAGAGTTATCAGGCGCTTGCGCCTTGGCTGGGTGTTTCCGCCAGCGAGATTTACTTCGGCCCGTCCACCTCACAAAACACTTATGTGCTGGCCAATGCCGTGATGGGCTGGTTGCAGCCGGGTGATGAAATCATCGTCACCAATCAGGATCACGAAGCCAACAGCGGCGCATGGCGACGTCTAGCTGAACGCGGCATTGTGGTGCGCGAATGGTCCGTCAACAGTGCCAGCGGTATGCTGGAACTAGAGACTTTGACGCCACTGTTCAACGCCAACACCAAGCTGCTAACCTTTCCGCACTGCTCAAACCTATTGGGCTACGTGAATCCTGTGGCAGAAATTTGTGCGCTGGCTCATCAGCACGGTGTACGCACAGTGGTTGACGGCGTCTCCTACGCTGGCCATGGTCTGCCGGATGTGCCTGCTCTGGGTACCGATATCTATCTGTTTTCCCTGTACAAAGTCTACGGGCCGCATTTGGGAGTCATGGTGATTCAACCAGAGATGGCGGAAAAACTCAGCAATCAGGGCCACTATTTTAACGCCGGAATTCGCGAGAAAATGCTCTATCCTGCGGGGCCGGATCACGCTCAGGTGGCGGCGACAAAAGGGGTGGGTGAATACTTTTCGGCGCTGTATCAGCATCATTTCCCTGATGAACTCAATGCCAGTGACGCGTACAAAGCACAGGCTGTACGCACGCTGCTGCACGATGCCGAACTGGCACTCCTGGAGCCGTTGATGACTTATTTGCGAGCGCACCCCGCGATTCGTATTGTCGGCCCGGACACGCTTGAAAACCGAGCGCCAACGGTGTCGATCACGGTTGAAGGCCACTTGCCGCTTGAACTGGCAGAAACACTCGGTAAGGCGGGCATTTTGTGCGGCGCAGGCCATTTTTACTCCTATCGCCTGCTGCAAGGTATGGATATCGACCCAACGCTTGGCGTGCTGCGTTTTTCGATGGTGCATAACAACAGTCCTGAGGAAGTGCAGCGGTTAATCGACACGTTAGATGCACTGCTGGCCGCGTAAACACCCCGTGCTGATTCACTGAACAATTGACCAAGCGATCAAAACAATCGCTTGGTCATCGCCGGGTTTACTGCGACAATAGCGGCGTTTCTTTATATTAAGGTTCATTATGAAACTTTTAGTTCGCAACCTGTCTCGTTCAACGACTGAACAGGAAATCCGCAAGCTGTTTTCAGATTTCGGCACAGTAAAAGAGTGTACGCTGGTTCTTGACCAGGAAACTGGCCAGTCAAAAGGTTTTGCCTTTGTCGAAATGCCAGATGCCGCAGAAGCCAAAACGGCCATCAATGCGCTGAACATGACAAGCGTGGCAAAAAGCAAAATCCGCGTGAAAGCGGCGCAGCAGTAATCTCAAATTCTGCAGAGAGAGAAGCCAACCATTCGGGTTGGCTTTTTTGTGTCTGAATGATGGGCTCAGGTGCCGCTGTCAGCCAGTTTCAGACGCGACAGCACGCGCTGTGCATTGGTGGAACAATCGACACCCTCCGGTCGCGATTCAATATCCTCGACAATACTCAGCAGATGCGCTTTGGTCTCAGCCAGTTTGGCCTGCAGTTGCTCAATATCGGCAATTTTGCTGCGTAGCCGCTCCACCAGTACCTCGCCCTGCCATTGCGTCAGATCCGACGGCAGCAACGCACCGATTTCCTCCAAACTGAACCCCGCTTGTTGGCCAAGCATAATCAGCTCCAGCGCCAGCACCGCCTCTTCGGGATAAGTGCGATAACCATTGGCGCGGCGCTGCACCATTTTCAGTAGCCCGGCACTTTCATAAAACCGAATGGCCGACGGAGCCAAGCCCGTGCGTTTTGCCAGCTCTCCAATCTTCATGTTGTTCATCCTGTGGTGACGATGAGTCATTATAAAGTTTAAGTGAACTTGAAGGTCAATGCTGTTTGAAGCCAACATTGTCGGTTTACTCAAGCAAATTGTTGACACTATCAACAAGGCTTAGTTACTCTGCCCAAAACCATATCGTTGATAGAGTCAACATTATTAGGAAAGCACTTATGAACTCTGTGGAACAGATTCGCAGTGAACTGCGTTATCTGGTGCGAGAATTGGGATTATTGGACAAAAACTGCTGGAATTCGGGGCTGTCGCTCAGTCAGGCACACCTGCTGACCTACCTGAGTAAAAACGGCTCAACTCCGTTTTCCGAACTGTGTATTCAGCTCAACGCCGACAAAGCGTCACTCAGCCGCACCATCAACAAACTGGTCGAAAATGGCGACGTGCAGCCGATGCCGCACCCACACGACAAACGCCAGAAATATTACCAAATCACGCCAGCGGGCAGCGACACTCTACAGTGCGCCAATCATGCCGCCAACCTCGCATTGGGCGATGTGATAAATTCGCTGGCTGACGATGCACAAGCGGCGGTGCTCAATGGCCTGCGTACGCTGCGCCTGAGCGCCTTTCACCACAACACACGCCATCAGCAAGCCCGCGTACAAGTGGAGGCGTTAAATCCGGTTTATCGCGCCGAAGTCGAGCAGTTGGTGATGGATGTGTTTGCGCAGGAGCAGAATATTCCGCCAGCATTGATTCCATTTGCGAATGACAGCGATGTGAAATGGTGGGTTGCGCGCTCCGGCGAGTACATTTTAGGCGCCGTTGCCGCTTGGCGTGAAGGTGACGCTTGGCACTGGGGACGCTTTGCCGTGAATCGTCAGTTTCGCGGTTTGGGAATTGGGAAATCGCTGGCGTTGGCCTCGCTGACAGAACTGCTTGCGACAGAGCCGGAAATCTTGATTGAAGCGCGCGATACCACCGTCAACATTGTGCGCCAACTCGGCGGTGAGGTGCTGGGTGAAGCGTTTGATTTCTATGGCATGCCCGTCACGCCCATGCGCCTCACCGCCACGCATTTTCGTGCCACTCAGCAGCTGATGTGAGGCAGGTTCACGCTCTGCCTCTAAAGGATGGGGTAAGTATAGCTGTTGTCCCAAGGCACACCGCCTTGGCGGCGTGCCTTTTCAGTTACGCTTTGCGCGCCGACACCAGCACCAGCATCGGACGTTCCGCCTCTTCCGCCAGAGCAGGCATCGCGGCAATTTGCTCGGCGCTTGGTCCCCACTCGTCGATATGCTCAAGCACAAAGCCCGCCGCGATCAGGGCGTTGAGAATAGAGCCCAATGTGCGGTGGTATTTGATGACGCCTTCGGCCAGCCAATTCGACACGCGCTGGCCTTCATCCTGATAGCGATTCACCGCCCAAGAACGTTGACCGTCGGCATCGGTGAGCCAGCCCTGGCGCGGCGAGCAGGTGAAAATCGGGTGCTCCATGGAAAAGACCAACTGACCGCCGGGTTTCAGCGCCTGAAATACGGTGGTAAACGTTGGGTTAAGATCGGGCAGATAATGCAGCGCCAGCGAGCTGTATACGAGATCGAACTGCGCATTACCCAGCGTGAGGTGTTCCAGATCGCCGCGCTGATAAGTAATGCGCGCATCCGAAGTCATGGCGTGCGCTTTATCCAGCATCTTTTGCGACAAGTCGATTCCCAGTACCTTGGCTGCGCCTTTGTCGGTCGCCGCGCGGCAAAACCAGCCGTAGCCACAACCCAAATCCACCACGTTTTTTCCGGTGAGATCCGGCAGTATCGCTTCAATCGATGCCCATTCCGGCGCGCCGTCGAGTCCAAACTGCGAGCGCGGCAACTGCGCATAACCATCAAAAAACGCAGCATTATCATAAATATTCTGAGACATGGTCTTCATTCCTCAATCAATAAAAATCAGTAACCTCAAATGCGAGGCATAAAAAAAGCGAACCGGGCTGGCTGGCCCCGTTCGCTCGTGCTGCCGACAAACGGCAGAAACAACAAGGGCCACGGTGAAACCTCATCCGTAGCCCTTGTTTCGCTCGCTATCGACATGACGTGATCTCTCCGTAAAGAGATCAGTCAAAACCATAGCGATGAATTTGTCGAAATGTTTATTTCGTTGGCTCTGTCCAATGTTTCATCGCAAACAATTGTCAGAGCTCACTCGGGTCACTCGCTGATCCGAGGCATAAAGCGGTTGCATGGTCGTTTTCTTCAACTTGCTGTTTATGAATCGGCACTAATTTTATGCCGTTCGGGCATAGAGTCAAGTGCGGTGACTTGGTCAAGACGTTCGGCACTTGCTCGTAGCAAGGCATCGCCCGCGATTTGCTGCTTCAACCACTGAATAAAACAGCGCACTTTGGGTCGCTGTAAATTCTTTTCCGGTAAACAAATAAAATAAGCGGCTTGAGGCTGAGATTGCTGCGCATCAATTCGCACCAGTGTGCCGTTTTGAATATATCGCTGCGCCAAACTGTGTTTAATTAAGCCGACCCCTTGCATCGCTAAGGCACTTTCCACCACAAACTGAGAACCATCAAATAATAGCGTCGGCTGCTTCACTGGTTGGTGATGCTCATTCAGCCACGTTTCCCACCGCATGTCGGTATGAATATCTTCAATCAACGCAGCTTTCTGCAAATCCGCCAGCGTTTCAATGCCAAACTCCTGCTGATAATGAGGATGACAGACGGGATAAATCGCATCATCCATCAACCATTCACTATGCATACCGGCATACTGCCCTGAACCGAATCTCACGCACACATCCACACGGGTGTCGTCGGGCGAGGTGAGGCGATTGGTGGGCTCGACCAGTATGCTGATGTCGGGAAACTGAGCGCGAAACGCCTGCAATCGAGGGATCAACCAGTGATGAGCGAACGAGCTGGGTGCGGAGATGGAGAGCTGGTTGGGGCGCTCATCCGCCGTCAATGCATCCACGCCCGCCTGCAAATGGTGAAAACCGAGTTTGACCTCTTGATAGAGGTTTTCGCCGCTGGGCGTCAGGCCGATGGTGCGATGATTGCGCGTAAACAGCGACGTGTCGAGCGTGGCTTCAAGTTGGCGGATTTGCTGGCTCACCGCCGCAGGGGAAACACATAAATCCTGAGCCGCCAATTTAAAACTGCCCAATTCGGCAGACTTATAAAAATAGAGCAATCCTTGCAGGGGCAGGTGACGACGTTTCAATTAACTCAGCCTTAATCAGAGGTAAGGAATGATCGTTTGCCAGATTAACACCGATTCATAAAGATACGAAACCAAGATAAGCCGCGCTGCTGATTGTCACGGGGGAACGACAAATTCATCCCTCCATCATGAGTCATCTCATAATAAGGATTCGTTTTGTATCGCAAATCATTCAGAAATAACGTCACCCCGATCTCAGGGAATCTTTTCAATCGCGTTGATTGTTATTTTCCTGCCGCATCAAACAGGAATCGCACTTTAACGCCATCGGAGGCGAAACAATGAAAAACCTTAGCACTCGCTTGCTGCTGCTCTCATGTTCACTGGTGTTGATGGCGCAAATGTCCACCACGTTGTACTTACCCGCGCTGCCCTTGGTGGCGAGCGAGCTCAACATCAGCCGCTACGGCGCTGAACTCTCGATTTCATTGTTTGTGTTCGGCGCGGCGCTTCCTGTCATTTACTGGGGCCATGCCGCCGAAAAGTACGGCCGCAGGCCCGCGCTCTCGTTGGCGTTGCTGCTGTTTATTGGTGCTTGCTTGAGTCTCTATGTGGCTCAATCGCTGACCCAGTTATTGTTGGCTCGCGTGATACAAGGCGCAGCCGCTGGCGGGGCCGCAATCATTGCTCGAATCGTGATTCGGGATTACTGGAGCGGTGACGTGTTGGCGCAAAAACTCTCGTTGTTGTCGATGGCCTTTATCGCCGCCTTGGGCCTGGGGCAGTTTGTGGGGGCGATGCTCACGCGCTACAGTGACTGGCGCGTCGGCTTTCTGCTGCTGGCGTTGATTGCCCTGCTGGCGCTGCTGACCACCTCTCGTTTCCCACTCAAAGGGCCAGCGCAACCCCAGCACACACCTGGCGCCAGCACCCACTACCTGACCATTCTTCAAGACAAGGGATTTCTTGTGCCTTGTGTTCAAGGCGGCTTGGGCTTTGCTACGATCGTCACGTTGCAGCAAGCCAGTCCGTTTGTCTTTGCCGAAACGCTGCACCTTTCGAGCCAGTGGTTTGGTGTATTTGGTTTGGCGATAGGCTTGGTTTACCTGCTGGGCTCACTGCACGTGAAGCGCCACGTGACTCAAAGCGGCAGCCAACCAATGCTGCGTCGCGGCGCCTATTGCGTGGCGATGGGTGCCCTGTTGATGTTAGGCCTGTGGCTGCTGAGCGATACGCTGCCACCCCACGTCCTGACCGGCGGTTATCTCGCGCTGTACTTGGTGATCATTTGGGGTCAAGCGGTGATTTTTCCCAACAGCATGTCGCTGGCCGCGAGCCATTCAGCGCACAGTGGCGCACGCAGCATTGCCCTGTGTGGCTTTTTGCAACAATCAATGGCGGGCGTGGCGGCTATGCTGGCCGGGGGCGCAACTCAGAGCCACAGTTGGGTGTTTGGGGTGGCCATGATGAGTGTGGTGATCGTAGGGCTCACCAGGAGCAAGCCGAAGGTGCACGCTTGTCAGTCATAACTTCGTGAAGTGATTAAGAAGGAGAAAGTCGTTCGCGCGATCGTCAATAGTCAATCACGCCAAGAGTCCAGCATTGCACCAAGATCGGCGCAATGCTGGCTGAGATTAGTCTTGCGGAGTTCGTTTGCTTTTCGGAACGTAGTTCAGAATCGAGATTGGCACCAGCTTTTTCGGTTCAAATCCTTCCACCACTCGGCGCTCAATCAAGTGACCCAGACGGCTTTCAATCATACACAGGTTTTTGAAGTTGTCTTTGGAGACAAACGAAATCGCCTCGCCTTTGGCGTTTGCACGGCCCGTACGACCAATGCGGTGCACGTATTCGTCCGCCGGGAATGGTAAATCGTAGTTCACCACGCGAGAGAGTTCGTGAATGTCGATACCACGCGCGCCAACACCAGTCGCGATCATGTACTTGATTTTGCCCGCTTTGAAATCTTCCAGCAGTTGCACGCGCACAGCCTGACTACGACCACTATGGAATGCTTCCGCCGTAATACCACGTTTTTCCAATTGGCTCGCCAGTTTTGCTGCACCATGTTTGGTTTCGATGAAAATCAGCGCCTGATCCCAGTTGTTTTCAGTGATCAGATGGCTCAGCAACGCGGATTTTTTGTCTTTATCGACCGTGATCAGCCACTGCTCGATGTTCGATTTCGATGCCTGATTCGCCGCAATACTGATTTCAAACGGGTCGCTCACCGCGGTTTTCGCCAGATCGCGCACCTTGTGCGACAACGTAGCAGAGAACAGCAGGTACTGCGCATCCCGAGGCAGGCGATCGATGATTTTGTTGATCGATTCGATAAAGCCCATGTCGAGCATGCGGTCGGCTTCATCCAGCACCACCATTTCCACTTCTTCGAAGTAGACGGCGCGCTGACCGTACATATCCAGCAAACGACCTGGCGTCGCCACCAGCACATCCACACCTTCAATCAGGCGCTGTTTCTGAGCCTGCTCTTCCACACCACCATACATCGCCAGCGTCGTCAGTCCGGTGTGTTGGCCGTACTGCGCCACTTTGTCTGCCACCTGAATCGCCAGCTCGCGAGTCGGCACCAAAATCAGGGCACGAATGCGTTTTTTACGCTGCGTTTCACGTCCTTGCAGTTTGTGCAGAATAGGCAGCACGAAACTGGCGGTTTTACCCGTCCCGGTTTGCGCCGCAGCGATCAAATCCTGCCCCTGCAAAATCACCGGGATGGCTTTGGTTTGAATGGTGGTTGGCTTTTGATAACCGAGTTCTGCCACTGCTTGTGTCAGGGCTTCACTCAGTCCAAGTTTGGAAAATGACATGAACAGACTCTGAATTGGTAACCGTTAAAGTAGAGCATGCTCTACCGCAGCGCGGAATTCTAGCATGATTGCACAACGAGACAATGATTGCTGACCAGATTCGCCCTATGGAATTCGTCTTGTGCATATGCCAAAGAACGACAACATCACGCCGAGTGAGGATAACCAGCAGGAGAAAAAGGAGTCACTTTACCAGAGGTAATGTTTGCAAAAGATTCTTAACTGCTGCCACGACATCATTCGCGGTAATGGTCTGGATGGTACCCTGAGGTTGCGCCACCAGCATAGTAGCGAAATCGGAAATAGGGTCGCAGTTCGCGCGCCATTGTTCATCGGCTCTCATAATTAATGTCGGCACCTCAAGCGCCGCAGCAATGTGTCCCATAGAGGTATCTGTCGTCAGGACCAACGCCATTTCGCGCAGCCAGTCGCCAGCATCGCTGATTGACGATGAACGGATGTAATGAACACGCTCTTCATGCGCATAAGCCGCCAACTTGGCACGGTTTTCAGGTAAATCAAATACGCACACCTGAATACCCAGCGACTCCAAGCCAGTCAAAATAGCGCTGGTTTGCTCGTCACTCAGCGTGTTTCCTGTCTGTGAACCACACGGATTGAACAACAGTTTGATACCTGACGGCAACGAACGGTCTTGATCATGCACTCGCGGCAGATTGAGATTGAACGCTAACTGCTCAGGTTCCTTCGCCTCCAGATCACTCAGAATGCTCATCATGCGGCGAGTAAAATGCGGAGCCTGATGTTTGTCTTTACCGACAACCCCATCAAAAATGTTGAGCGCAAACGGGTCTATCTTCTTGGCCAGAGTTTCCTGCAGATAGGGCAAGCTGAATTTGCCTTTCGCCGCCAAGCGGTTGATACGCCATAACTCAACCCAGTTACTGCGTTCACCCAAATAGACAACTTTATCGAAGTGCTGTTCATACAGCGTTTTTCTCAAACGATGTTGTGCAAGCGCTCGCTGCGGTTTTAAACCAAGATCTAATAGCCAGCAGCGACTCACCGCCGGGTGATAGCGGATGATTTCATGATTTCTGGAACTGCAAAGCACCTCCAACTGCCAATCAGGAAAAGACTGTTTCAACGCGCTAAATAATGGTGCCGTCATCACCATATCGCCAATCGCGTTATATGGGATGAGTAAAACTCTTGGCTTTGCAGAGGCCTTGGACGCTAAAAATCTTGGCTTACCAATGAAGTAAATACTCCATTTAAACAAAAGCTTAAGTAACATAAAAAGGGGGAATTCCAAGGCAAAAAGGGTTAACAAAAAGAAACGCCATACATGGGGGAATTACCATGTTTTATACAGAACATTTTACAAACAGAAACGATATCCACAATAAAAATTTCTAAGCCTAGTCAAACTAAAGACAGAACTTCTGATTTTCGTGGCTCGTTCTTAACTTTCAGTAAGACCGAGAAATGGCATGAACGTTCGTTGATATTTCTGTTTAATGACAGTAATTGCTGATCTGAACTGGATAAGATAGCCAGAAACGGGAAGGTTTGGGTAAGAATCACGTCAAAAAAGGCGCGAATCATCGCGCCTTTACAGTGTAAAGCGGCTTATGCCAATTTGAGATCAAACTGCATGCGGTACTGCACCATATCCTCAATGGTCAGAACTGGCATGTTGTGCAGCTTACCAAATGCTACGATTTCAGGCGTTTTAGCCATCGTGCCGTCTGGATTGGTGACTTCGCACAGAACACCTGATGGCATCAGACCCGCCATCTGCATCAAATCAACCGTACCTTCGGTATGACCACGACGCGCCAACACGCCGCCTTTGCGTGCGCGCAGCGGGAACACATGTCCCGGGCGCGCTAAATCGTCAGGTTTCGCATTCGGGTTGATCGCCGTTTTGATGGTGGTCACGCGGTCTTTTGCAGAAACACCAGTGGTCACGCCGTGGCGCGCTTCGATGGTCACGGTAAACGCAGTTTGGTTTTTGCTGTCGTTCACTTGCACCATGGGTGGCAGTTCCAGCTTGTTGGCCTGTTCATCGGTCAGACACAGACAGACGATGCCGCTGCATTCACGGATCATCAGTGCCATTTGTTCCGCGGTCAGCGTTTCTGCTGAGTAGATGATGTCGCCTTCGTTTTCACGATCTTCATCGTCGAGCAGCAACACACCGCGGCCTTCGCGCAGCGCTTGCAGTGCATTTTCAACACGGGTGATTGGGTCGCCGAATTCGGCAAGTAGCGATAACTGATTCATGGTTACTCCTAATAATGACCAGAATCAGGGCTGTTATGAGGGATCAAAAGCCAAAACCAAGTGCACCAAATCCTAGGCGTGAGGGAACCTCAAACCGTCAGGCTGGTGTGTTTGTCATTCTCTCTCATCCGGACTGTAACCGTCGGCTCTGGCGTCTCACCAGATCTGCTGACCTCGACGAATCGAGCGCTCGTGGGCTCACCCTGTTGGGCATACCACCGGTGGGGAATTTCGCCCCGCCCTGAGAATACGTTAAAAATAGTAAGCCGCTACGTTCAGCATAGCGGCCTGAGGTATGGTAGTGCTTTCATAGACGATTGAAAAGCATCCGTGGCGCAAATGGTGTAAAAAGCGCCGCGTCTCGATCAAAGCGAGCGATTTAACGCAGAACGAAGCGTCCGAGCAACTTGAGCCACAGCTTGCGATGGTTAAGTAACCAGCGGCTACGTGGCAGTTTGCTGAAGGAATGCAGCACGGTTTTGGCATGTGAAAACGTCTGGAATCCTTCAAGGCCGTGATAATGTCCCATCCCCGATTCCCCCAAACCGCCAAACGGCGCATCATCGGCCGCGACGTGCAACAGGGTGTCATTAATCGCCACACCACCACTGTGGGTGCGTTTAAGCACGTAATCGATGATGTCCTGATCGTCACTCATCACATACAGCGCCAGCGGTCGCGCCTGCGCATTGACGCGTTCGATGGCTTCTTCAATGGTGCGGTAACCGACTAACGGCAAAATAGGACCGAAGATCTCTTCTTGCATCACTCGCATCTGATCCGTCACTTTGCTCACCAGTTGTGGCGCTATCTGACGCTCAGCCAAGTCAAGTGTACCAGTCAGTGTGCTTACCTCAGCGCCTTGCTGACGTGCATCATCCAGCAGCGCCTGCAGCCGTTGATGCTGCGCCTGATTGATGATGTGTGTGCAATCGAGTTTGCCCTGCTTGTTGACAAAACGTTTGGCAAAGCGGCGTAAATAGAGTTCGGTAAAAGGGGCCACCTGCGCTTCTGGCAGCATCACATAATCGGGCGCAACACAGATCTGGCCGCTGTTGGTGGCCTTGCCCAACATGATGTTGTCTACCGCACGCAGAAGATCGGCATCGGGCGCGATGATGACCGGAGATTTGCCCCCTAACTCCAGCGTAACTGGCGTGAGATTGTGCGCAGCGGCAATGGCCACTTTGCGCCCAACCGCCGTGGAACCAGTAAACAGCAGATGCTGGAATGGCAATGCACTGAAAGCCGCGGCAATCTCCTCCTCTCCTTCCACGCATTGGGCGATATCGCCCAGTGACGCCACAATACGTCGCAGCACCTGATTGGCCTGCGGCGTGTGTTCACTGAGCTTTATCATGACCTGGTTGCCGGCTGCGACCGCGGTCACCAGCGGTGCCAGGCTCAGCACCACCGGAAAATTCCACGGCACAATAATGCCGACCACTCCCAGCGGCTGATAGCGCACACAAACGCGCGAGGGCGCCAGAATCAGCCCCGCTTTACGTCGCTGCGGTTTCATCCAGCGTTTGAGAGATTTGAGGGTGTAATCGAGATGACTGACTGCTGGCACGATGTCGCACAGCAAACTGTCAAAACGGCTGCGATAACCAAAGTCACGGCTCAGGGCCTCCACTAAAGCATTCTGCTCGGTGAGCAGTGCCTGCTTGAGCGCCACCAGACGCTGCTGGCGTTTTTCCAATGAAGGGTACGGGTCGTTGGCAAACTGAATGGCTAAACGACCAAACTGAGTGGATAACAGGGCCTCCTCACTAAGAGGTTCGGTGACCACATCGGCTAACTGCGCCATAGTCTCTCCAAAGTTACAGGTTGTGAAGCAGCTCCGGGTTGATGCCAAAGCTGGTCTTATGTTCTTCAATCACAAACTCGCTGCGAGTCTGGATCACGCCCGGTAGGGTACCCAATTTCCCTGACATAAACGCCTGATAGGCCTTCATGTCTTTAACACGTACTTTAATCATGGTGTCGAAATCCCCGGACAGCGAATAACACTCTTCGATTTCCGGCACATCGCGCACCGCTTCAGCAAAGCGTTCAAAAATTGAAAAGCTGGTCTGGTCAAGACGGATATGAATGAATACCTGAACGTCCAATCCGAGTTTTTCCGCGTTCAACTCCGCATGATAGCCTTTGATGTAGCCCTCTTTTTCCAGCCGTTTCACCCGATCTGAACAAGGGGATGTGGTGAGATTGACCATCTTGGCCAGTTCCACCACTGGCAAACGTCCTTTGTCGTGCAGAATGCGCAGAATTTGTTGGTCTACCCGGTCTAAATGCATAATGTTCGAATTCCCTGTGAGACATCATTTGCGACATACAATACTGACTAATCCGCTCAGGAAGAAACGTTTCAATACGGGTTGTGATTGCGTTCACAGTGAAAAAATAAAGGGCATCGTCAGATGCCCTTAGTTGTTTACGGTAAATCAAAGTCTGAAGCGGGAAATTTCCTGATCCAACTCCTGCGCCAGATTGTGCAGCTCTTTGGCCTGCTGCACCGCATCCTGAGCGTCGCTCGCTAGCGCGTCACTCACTTCGCGCACCGACTCCGTGTTGCCGTTAATGTCTGCTGTTACCAAGGATTGCTCCTCTGCCGCCGAAGCAATTTGTGTCGCCATGTCGCTGATCAGTTGAATCGCTTCGCTGATCGCCTGCAGGCTTTCCCCCGTTTGATTGACATCGCTTACACTGGTTTCCACCAGCTTATGGCTTTCCGTCATCACCGACACCGCATTTGAAGTCACTTTCTGCAAACCGGCGATCTTGGTCTGAATTTCTTCTGTTGAGGCATGAGTACGCTGCGACAGCACGCGAACTTCATCCGCCACCACCGCAAAACCGCGCCCCTGCTCGCCTGCCCGCGCAGCTTCAATCGCAGCGTTGAGCGCCAATAGGTTGGTTTGCTCAGCAATCGCACGGATGGTGGACAAAATCGTTGAGATTTCGTTGGCATGCTCTTCCAGCTCGCCAATGATGTTGACCGCGCCCGTCAGCTCTTGAGCCAACTGGTCAATCGAGTGCTTACTCTGCTGCATTTGCTGGTAACCCTGCGCGCCGAGCTCAACCGATTGGTTGGCATTTTTCGCCGTGTTGTCAGCATTGCCGGCAATTTCCGCCGTCGCAGAAGCCATTTCAGTCACCGCTGTCGCCACCATGGTGATCTCATCTTGCTGGGTACGGATGCGCTCGCTGCGCTGACCTGCTGCGCGCGCGGCATGGTTCGCCCCTTCGTTCAGAGCAACCGATACATCACGCACGTTTTTCACCATCACGTGCAGGCGATCGACGAACTTATTGAACTTATCCGCCAACATGCCCACTTCATCGTCACTTTTTACGGTCAGACGGCGGGTCAGATCGCCATCACCTTCAGCGATATCTCCCAGTGCCGCAGCGATGTTGCTCAGCTCATTCAGTTGACGTGCCACAAACCACGAGGTGGCTAAGGCCATGATCAACAGAATCACCAGACCAATCAGGGTTTGTGTCATCAGCATCTGATTTAACGGCTGTTCCAGCACGGCTTTGTCCATCACCATCACCAGCATCCAGTCGGTATTGTCGATGCTTTGCGCCATCAGCAGCTTGTCCTTGCCGTCAATCGACATCGGCAGCAGATGGTGATCATTCGCCGCCCCCTGCAGCGCGGCTATGCTCAAGCCAGAGGCGATATCCTGAGTCGGTTTGAGGATCAGGTCTTTGTTCGGGTGAGCAACAATTTTGCCTTTCTGATTGACCAGAATGGCGTAACCTTTGCCCGGCACTTCAATCGCCAAGACATCCTCAATCAACTTATTCAGTGCCAGGTTGGACGCCGCTACGCCGATAAACTGGCCATTGACGCGTACAGGCTCTGTCAGCGTCACCACCAGCGTCTGCATGGTCACACTCACATACGGTTCCGTTGTGGTCGGCTTGCCTGCGGCTTTGGCTTCTTTGTACCAGCCGCGCTCGCGTGGGTCGTAACCCGCTTTGTTAAGGGAAGGATCCTGACGGAACATCTCTCCTTGCTCGTTACCGTAGTAACTCAGGCCAAATGAACCGGATTCGAGGGTTTGGCGCAGATGTGGCACCAAATCAAGATTTGGATTGCGTTCAATTTCTTCGCGCAACCCTTTCAGAGCATGCTGTTTGGTGGCAAACCAGTCACCGATCCCCTTGGCATGCGCCTGCAGTGTATTGCGGCTTTCACTTTCGATGGCACGCCAACTGTCTTGCTGGAAGGTTTTATAACCCGCGACCACCAATGCGATTGCGGTCAGCGCGATCGCAATCACCACAGAGAAAACCATTTTTCTCTTTAAACTTAACTGCATGAATGGGACTCCTTCGTCGTATCCACAGGTGAATTCCCTACAGATTAGCTGAACGAAGAGAGATTACCTTGCGAAAGTTCCCATTACGGGACAAGAAGTCGGCTGTTGCATCAAATCGGTGATCTGCTGCCCATTGTGTTGAAGAGACAAATAAAAAACTCCCGTGACAACCACGGGAGTCATCAAACTGACACGAACTTAAATCACTCTGGCTCGAGAGAAATCAGCCGCTGATAAATCGGATTGTTGATTACAAACGCGGCAGAAACCCTGTTTCTCCATTTTGTAATAATGCTCGCCGTGCATCAGTGCAGCCATGAATTGCTGAAAACCCTGCCAACCCGTCGTCGGTTCCGTCTGACAACGCCTCATTACAACTTTGTGCGGTGTGGTTTTTCGACAACAGTTGCAATACGCTTCTGGCATGGTGGGTCCTCCTGTTTGAGCCTTTCTATTGACAATTGACGCATTTTGAATCGGTTGGTTCCATTGTCCCAAACTTTAGTTTTAAGTTTGTGACTGGGATTCAAAAAATAACACCCACTTTCGAGTGAGTTTCTGCTATTGCATTGCCATGACACAAGCACGAAAAAGCCCCACATTGGTGGGGCTTTGTTCAGTTATGCAAACTGTTTGTCAGTTAGTCCAGCTCAACAAGATGCTTCTTGAATGTTAGATGCTGTTTCTTCACTGCTTCTTCAGGTTCACCCGTCAGCAGGCTAACCGCAACAATCGCGATGGTCGAGAAGATGATTCCCGGTACGATTTCGTACACGTCATACCAACCACCTGATAGCTGTTTCCACACGACGATAGTGATACCGCCGATCACGATACCCGCCAACGCGCCATTACGGTTCATGCGCGACCAGTACAGGCTCAGTACCAGTGCCGGACCAAAGGCCGCACCAAAACCTGCCCATGCGTAAGACACCAGACCCAGAACCGAGCTGTCTGGCGTCATTGCCAGGATCAGCGCGATGATAGAGATGATGATGACCGCCGCACGGCCAACACGCACGATCTCTTCTGACGTTGCATCTTTCTTATACACTTGCTTGTAGAAGTCTTCGGCCAGTGCAGAAGAAGAAACCAGCAGCTGAGAGTCCGCCGTACTCATGATTGCCGCCAGAATCGCTGCCAGCAGAATACCGGCCATCACTGGGTGGAAAATCGCGTTCACCAGCAGCATGAAGATTTTCTCGCCGTCGTCCAGCTGAATAGAACCGTCGTTGGTCACGTAAATCAGACCAACCAGACCCACCAGCATCGCGCCCGCCATTGACAGACCCGTCCAGATAACCGCAATGCGGCGTGCTGTGGTCAGATCTTTGTTCGAACGTGTCGCTTTGAAACGCGCCAGAATGTGTGGCTGACCAAAGTAACCCAGACCCCACGCAACCAGCGAGACGATCGCCACCGCAGACAGCGGCTGGCCTTTCACGTCATTCCACATGGTCAGCAGTTGTGGGTTAATTGCCAAAAGATCGTTGTCCAGCTTAGTGAAACCACCATTCATGGCTGCGATAGGTACGATCATCAGTGCCGCTGCCATCAGCAGACCTTGCACCAAGTCGGTCCAAGATACCGCCAGGAAGCCGCCGAACAGTGTGTAAGAAACCACACACACCGTACCCACGATAACCGCTGTGCTGTAATCCAGACCGAAGACTGTTTCAAACAGTTTACCGCCTGCCACCAGACCCGAGCTGGTGTAGAAAAGGAAAAACAGAAGAATGAAAAACGCTGAAATCGTTTGAATCAGTTTTGAATTGTCGTTGAAACGACGAGACAGGAATTCAGGCAGCGTCAGTGCGTCAGTGGTAATGCTGTAGGTGCGCAGACGCTTAGCTGTGATCAGCCAGTTTGCCCAAGTACCCACCAGCAGGCCACCCGCCAGCCAGAACGCTTCAATACCGGCCGCGTATGCGTAACCCGGCAGACCAAGCAGCAGCCAGCCACTCATGTCAGATGCACCCGCAGAAAGCGCTGCAGGCCATGGGCCTAAAGAACGGCCGCCCAAAAAGTAATCAGCTGAGTTTTTCGTTCGCTGATATGCATAGACCCCAATCGCCAACATCAAAATGAGGTAGACGATAAATGTGGTCGTAATAGCAAAGCTATTTTCCATTGATGTGTCCTCTTATATACGATCGCCTTCCATGTCCCCCCACAAGGTGCGGGGGGAGAACTACAGAAAGGATTAGTGGGCCTCGTTCCCAAGCTCAAGCAAGGTCGCGTTACCACCCACTGCTGTTATATTTATTGTGCGCGTACGTTCGGTAATAAAACGCAGCGATAAGTGTGGATCATTCGCCACCGGGAGTGCGGCAAAATCCGTTTCAGACACCAGGCTAACAATTGCGCCTGAGCGTTTGGCTAGTTGACGGTTGATTGTGCGTTCAACCGACGTATTACCGACATAACCCATGCAGCGAATATCCGATTCCATCAATTGATGATAGGCGTCGAACGTTGCAAACTGCAGCAGGTTAGCCGGGAGCGTTGACTGCTCGTAAGCAGCCGACAGAGCGGACGTCAGCTCAGCATCGTCACTACAGAATACGACGCTGTTGCCTGCGACCAGCGCAGCACACAATTGAGCTGCGACCGCCAGTTTTGCTTCATTACTGCTGTCATCCTGAACGATGAGGGCAACACCGCGCCCTGCAGTATAAAGCTCGTTGGTTTCTCCAGTGGGTCCAACTAATTGGTGCGGTTGCGCCAATAAAGCTGAAGCCTGTTGAAGTTGGTAAGAAATCACTTTTGCCAATGCTGGCATAGCGCTTTCTAAATTGTGTTTCAATGACAGCAGTGACTCACATTTTGAGTCAAAGCCAGTCAGATTCCAGTTTTCCCAAGCCGAAAAAGCGTCAGAAAAACGAGTTACTTGATGCACCATAGTTAGTCTCCTTCGCTGAACGGATTAGCTGTACTGAACTTGAGTGAAGCGGTACAGGTAGTGTGGACCACCTGCTTTTGGTCCGGTGCCGGACAGGCCCTGACCACCAAACGGCTGCACACCGACGACCGCACCAACTTGGTCACGGTTGATGTAGCAGTTACCCACACGCGCGTGTTTTTCAATCCAGCGATAGGTCGTTTCGTTACGGCTGT
This sequence comes from Vibrio sp. bablab_jr001, assembly GCF_016464285.1. Lineage (NCBI taxonomy): Bacteria > Pseudomonadati > Pseudomonadota > Gammaproteobacteria > Vibrionales > Vibrionaceae > Vibrio > Vibrio sp. bablab_jr001. The sequence goes on along the minus strand of NZ_JACDWZ010000046.1, from coordinate 9,576 downwards.
GGATCCCCATGGTCAGACCAAAACCGGTATCGTTGATTTGCTGAACCACCTGCGCCAATTCACTCGCTTTGAAGCGAACGATGTGCAGGATTGGACCAAACTGCTCTTCAGTCAGGCAGTCGATGCCCGAGATTTCAAACGCAGTCGGCGCAACGAAATCACCGTGTTCACACACCTCGCCCAGTTCCAGCTGTGCCACTTTCTTCTGCGTTTTGGTCATGCGTTCGATGTGCTCAAGCAGACCTTGCTTAGCTTTTGCATCGATCACCGGACCCACATCCGTGTTGTGCAGATAAGGAGTACCGACCGAAAGCTCCTGCATCGCGCCCTGAATCAGGGTAATGATGCGATCGGCAACGTCTTGCTGAACAAACAGCACACGCAGTGCTGAACAACGCTGACCCGCCGACGCAAAGGCAGAGCGCAGAACGTCACGCACCACTTGCTCAGGCAGGGCTGTACTGTCAACGATCATCGCATTCTGACCACCAGTCTCCGCGATAAACGGTACGGGATCAGCATCGCGCTCAGCCAACGTTTGGTTGATGCGCTGCGCTGTCGCAGTAGAACCCGTAAACGCCACACCAGCAATGGCCGCGTGTGACGTCAACGCCGTACCGATTTGCGAACCGCGACCAGGCAGTAGCTGAATCACGCCGCCAGGGAAACCCGCTTCCAGCATCAGTTCGATAGCGCGCGCTGCGATCAGGCTGGTTTGTTCTGCAGGTTTGGCCACGACGGTGTTACCCGCAACCAGTGCGGCACTGATTTGGCCCAGGAAAATCGCCAGCGGGAAGTTCCACGGGCTGATACATACGAATACACCGCGGCCCTGACGAGCAACCTGACGGCTCTGACCATCAAAGCCCTCTACCGAGAACTCGCCCAGTGTGTCTACGCGTTTGGCGTAGTAACGACAGAAGTCGACCGCTTCGCGCACTTCATCAATGCTGTCGTGAATGGTCTTACCCGCTTCCTGATGACAAATTGCCACCAGTTCAGCCAGATTGGCTTCCAGCAGGTCCGCCAGTTTGTCCAGTTTCTCAGCACGCGCTTGTGCCGGAGCTTGGTTCCACTCAGCAAATGCAGCATGTGCGGTTTCGATCGCTGCGGAAACATGATCATGGCTAGCATGGAAAACCTGGCCCACTTCGATGCGACGATCATACGGCGCTTTAACCAGTTCTGGCTGGCCAGCTGCCTTGATCATGCTTTCGAACTGAATCTCGCCGTTAATGATCGGCGATGCTTGCCATTGCTTGCTCAGGAAGGCATTGACCTGCTCTTCGAATGGCTTCGCTTCACTCTCGATGTCGATGTTGACACCGTACGAGTTGCTGCGCTCAGCAAAAATGCGTGAAGGCAGAGGAATCTTGGTGTTGTTCAACGTATCGAACGCAAGCAACATGTCCACCGGATGTTGAGTCAACGTGCTGATTGGGCAGCGCGCATCCACCAGACGGTGTACGAATGAGCTGTTCGCGCCGTTTTCCAGCAGACGACGAACCAGATACGGCAGCAGATCTTTGTGGCTACCCACGGGTGCGTAAATACGCACAGATTGCTTGTATGCCGCCATGACGTGGTTGTAGAGCGCATCGCCCATACCGTGCAGGCGCTGGAATTCAAAGTCTTTGTGCTGCGCCATCACTGCGATTGCGGTTACGGTCTGCGCATTGTGGCTGGCAAATTGTGGGAACAGATTGCCGCGCACGCTTTCGCTCAGCAGGAAGCGGGCACACGCCAGGTAAGAAACATCGGTCGCTTCTTTGCGGGTGTAAACCGGATAACCGGTGTAACCACTCTGCTGTGACCATTTGATTTCGCTGTCCCAGTACGCGCCTTTTACCAGACGCACCGGAATCAAATCGCCCTGCTCTTTCGCCAGCGCAGTCAGCCAAACCAGGACTGGCAGGGCACGTTTTGAGTACGCCTGCACCACCAGACCAAATTTGCCCCAGCCTTTCACTTTCTCGCTGCGGTAAACTTTTTCAAACAGTTCCAGTGACAGTTCCAGACGATCCGCTTCTTCTGCGTCGATCGTGATCGCCACATCCAGCTCCATCGCACGATCCAGCAGTTGGATCAGCGTGCTGTACAGCTCAGTCATTACGCGGTCGCGGTTTGCCACTTCATAACGTGGGTGCAGCGCGGAAAGTTTGATCGATACTGATGGTGCCGGGCTGGTGTCCAGACCATATTTGTCGCGGCCAACCGCCTCAATCGCCATCAGGTAATCTTTGAAATATTTGTTCGCGTCTGCCGTGGTCAGCGCCGCTTCACCCAACATATCAAATGAGTAGGTGTAGCCTTTATCGCGCATCGGGCGACCGTTTTTCTGCGCTTCGGCAATGGTGCGGCCCAGAACGAACTGGTGACCCATGATCTTCATCGCCTGATGCATCGCTTTACGAATCACCGGCTCACTCAGCTTGTTCACCAAGCGGTTTACCGCTTGAATCGGGCTGGTGCCTTCTGCATCGGCCAGACCAATCACTTTACCGGTCAGCATCAAACCCCAGGTGGACGCGTTAACGAACACCGAATCTGAGCTCTTCAGGTGAGATTTCCAGTCTGCCACGCCCAAGCGGTCACGAATGAACGCGTCAGCGGTTTCAGTATCCGGAATACGCATCAGCGCTTCAGCCAGACACATCAGAAGAATGCCTTCCTGAGTATCCAAACTGTACTCAAGAAGCAGGGCGTCGATCATCTGAATCGACTTTTTGTCCTTACGAATTGCTTCGATAAGTTCAGTGGTTTTGACGGCCATCGACGATTTTTCTGCATCGCTTGGGGTCGCCAAAGGTAAAAGCTGCTCTAGCCATTGGGATTCGTCCACCATGTAAAGTGGCGAGATCTTTGACCACAGCTTGCTAAGCGGCTGCTCAACAAACTCTGCTTTCAACACATCTGTTGCTGTAAACATGCGTTTTCCTCAATCTCACACCCGAGATTCAATTGGGTCGGGTTTCCTACAATGGCTGGCAGTGTATTTTGAGCGCGTGAAGAATACTTGTCAAAAACTCCGAGCTTTTTGCCAAAAACTCGGTTTTTTAACAAAGCAAAAACAGAATCACATCAATTTAGATAAAATAAAATGCTGTTCATTTACCAATTTTCGCAAATAAATAACCCGAGAGTGCATAAACAGTCTCGGGTTATAGAATAATTCTCATTAAAATTCGCGATATTCAGCGTTTAGTTGCGGCACATTTTTTTGTACTGAGAAGGAGAGACCCCTTGCAGGCGAGAAAAGGTGTGGGTAAAGGTACTCTGGTTGGAGAATCCGCTCAGTTCGGCAATCTGGCCGAGCGTCAATCGGCCCTGTTCAATCATCAGTTTGGCCATATCAACACGCTTGCCCAGCACATACTGGTGCGGCGTGATGCCCATCTGCTCTTTAAACAGCATATGAAACTGGCTCTCGCCGAGAAACACGCTGCCCGCGAGCTGTGCGACGGAAATGCGGCTGCTGATGTGTTGTTCGATGTAGCGATCGATCGCCTCCAGATCAAATCGCGACTCACGGCGATGAGTTTCGAAGGCGGAAATATGACGCTGCAACAAAGCAAGCACTGTGTCACTGCAAGCCCGGCTGAGCAACATATCTTCCGGGCTGTTCTGCATTTCCTGCACCAACATCTGCACCAGTTTCTGGATCTGACCATCCAGCTGGAAATAAACATCGGCGTTGGAAAGATCGTTGATCTTCTGCAACATCAAAGGATCATCGTTGCTCGGCAGTGGCATGTTCAGTACCAGAATATCCGACTGACCAATGATGCCGCCAAATGCGTGATCGGATCCGGACGTCACCACGCAACCCTGCCCCGGGCCGACGATATTCCCCATCCCACTGACTTCAAATTCAGCCTGACCTTTTAAGCCGATAACAATCTGGGTATAGCTGTGATCGTGACAGTGCATGTGGGAAGGCAAGGTCACCAACTCTGCCGGACGAGGCGACAAAAGTTTGGCTCTTTGCTCTAAAATGGACGGCTTGTGAGAAGATAATGTACTCATACTGGTTTCACCTCACGATGACAGACCTGCATGGTATAACAATTTCGCCTCGAGCGAAATTACCCGCCACTCAAGATGCGCTATAGAAAACCATGTGCATAATTGTGCTGGCCCGGCATGAAATTCCGACCAAATTCACACTTCGGAACAATGATCAAGTGCACATAAATTACGGTCAATGTGTATTCAATTGAAAAACGTCAAACCAGATCAGAAATCGGTGCTTGCATATTTCGATAATCTGCTCAAAATGGAGCTTGAGAAATAGAAGACTCACAAAATCAGTGGCCTATTGTCCAGATTTTGTGATTTTATTGTAATAGAAATAGCTTTTGCATTATGTAAACCAGCGTATCCATCGCGCTGTCAAAAGTTTGTCTTTTCCCACTGACCTCAGTGGAACCACATCAATTTGTTGCAGGGACCTATGATCAGACATCGCCTCCCAGCGCTACTGCTTGCGCTAAGCCCTATTTGGGTATCTGCATCGGTGTACGCGGATGAAGTTACACAGGTTGATCCTGTTACCGCTATCGATGAGAAAATCAGTACAAAACAGAGCGAGATCGATTCCATCGCGTCTGAGTACGACGCCGAAGGCTCTAAGCTTCAACAGCTGAAAAACGAACAAAGTCGTTTACAGCGTGAAAGCGATGAGTTGGATGCGAAACGTAACCGAGCTAAGTCGGCACTGGACAAACAATATAGCCGCCTTCTTGAAGATCCAGATACAGACTTAGTGACTTTCCAGAAGAAATATCAGGAAAGCTGGAGCGCGGTGAAAGAGAATCAGTCTGAAGCACTGACGAACGATCAGGCCATTACCGAAAGCGAAATGCGTCTGTCACAAATCAAGCAGAAGCAAGCACGTCTGAAAACCGAATTTGCCAACTTGGAAGAAAGCAAAATCGAAGCGCGCGTAAAACGTCTGGATGCGGAACTGCGCGAAAGCGATGTGTTGGAAACCAGCTACAAAACAGCGTGTTCTACCACTATGACGCTGGGTGAATGTTCAAGTCAGGGTCAACATCTGACGAAACAGAAAGCAGTGAAAACGTTCCGCGCCAAACTGCTGGATAACCTGACTGAGTCCGTGATTGCCAAGCAGAATCTCAACGGTGTGGAACTGAACATTCACGTTCAGGAAAGCCAGATCATCCGCAGCGGCTTTGAAGGCAACAACGAATACTTTACGCAAATGCAGGCTCAGCTACAGGCAAAACCAGAGGCAGTGGCTGCATGTAAACTGCTGAACGTCTCAAGCCGCTACTGTCTGAAAGGCTCTTCTGATGAGCAAACGACCAAGAAAGACAAGCAGTGGGCGAATGTCACTGTACGTTCTGATCAGTACAACGATTCAGTCACCATCAACGGCATCAACTACGGCAGCACGCCAGTCGAAATCGTGCTACCAGCAGGCCGTCATCAGGTGACAGTTGCCAAAGACGGTTATGAAACTTACAACCGCGTGATTACCGTCAATGGTAATGACACGGTTTGGGTGAAGCTTCGCCCGAACAAAGACAGCTAATCATCCCATGCGGCTCTGATTTGGTGTCGAATTTCACAAAGCTGTCGTTTAAACGCCATTTTGTCACTAAGTTATTGAAAGATGACTTCTGACAAAATGGCGTTTTCGTTTAGAATGCTGACAGGTTTTTTCAAACATTTAACTGAAGTAGACAACCATGCGACAAGGTTTACCCGCTCTGTTATTCGCACTCTCGCCATGCTTACTGGCAGTGCCCGCGATAGCTGAAGACACGGCACCCGCCACTGTTATGGCTATCGATGATGCACTGTTTAGCAAGCAATCAGAGTTGCAGGACGCTAAAAAGGCTACCCAGACTCAGCAAACCGCTGTTGATAATCAGCAAGCTGAACTGGATCGCCTGAATAAACAAACGCAAAGCTTGGACGCGGCGCTGAAGACAGCCAAAGCGAACCTCGAGCGTGATTACCAGAAAATGATTGATGAGCCAGAGCTGGATATTACAGGCTCTCAGAATGCCTATCAGGCAGCCTGGTCAGACATCAAACAGAATCAGAAAGCACGTTTGGAAGCCGAGCAGAAACTACAGGAGCAGCAGGCAGCACTTGCTCAGACCCAAGCTGCGCAGCAGGTGATTGAGCAGAGTATTGCCAAGCTTGATCAAGACAAACTGCGCGCACGGGTTGAACGTCTGCGTTCTGAGCTCAATCGCACTGGTGAGCAAAAAGTCAGCTTCACCAACGCGTGTAGCGCCGATATGACGTTGGCGCAATGTGCCAAACAGACCACTGATCTGGCGTTGCAGAAAGCCGTGAAACAGTTCCAGGCCTGGCTGATTGATGAAACCAGCGAAGCGGCGGTAGTGAAACAGCATCTGGCTGACGTGTCGCTCAATATCCACGTACTCAAACACACCACGACAGATTCTGGCTTCTATGACGGCAGCAAGTTTAAAACCGTTATCGACACGCAACTGGATGCCCGCCCGGCAGAAAACACCCCCTGTAAGCTGCTGAATGTCGATTCACAATACTGTTTTGCGCCGGGTGAAAACGCTCAGACCAGCAAGCAAAAAGAAGTGGCGTGGGTGAACCTGGCCATTCGTTCGAATCAGTACAACGACAAAGTGTCGGTTGATGGTGTCAGCTACGGCAGCACTCCGGTCGAAATCATGCTGCCGGTTGGCAATCACATGATCACGGTGGAAAAAGAAGGCTACCGTTCATTCCATCAGGAACTGAGCATCAATTCCGATCACACCTTACGTGCGGTGCTGCGCGAGCAGGCCAACATTCTTAAGCAGGGCTTTAAGTTTGCTGACTCGCTGAAAGGAAACATCAAGGCGCCGGAAATGATCACGTTAGTTAGCGGAGAATACCTGCTGGGTGAAAACGCATCGCGTCAGGTTCGCCTTGATCATGCTTTCGCAGTCAGCGCGACACCGATTACTGTCGGTGAGTTTGAAACCTTCGTCAATCAGACTGGATACCAAACCGATGCTGAGCTGCAGAACGTTTGTATCGCAGTCAACAATTCCGAAGTAACGCCGATTCCAGACAGCTACTGGCGCAACCCAGGCTTTAAACAATCGGCGCAATCTCCGGCCGTGTGTATCAGTCAGAACGATGCCAACGCGTATGCGCATTGGCTATCAAAACAAACCGGCTTTACCTACCGTCTGCCTAGTGAAGATGAGTGGGAAGTGGCCGCCCGTTCCGGCAGCAAAACCAGTTACTGGTGGGGTGATAACTTCGGCAGCGGTCAGGCCAACACGGGCTGGGGTGGCACACCTTGGTCAAACAAGAGCACATCACCAGTCCGCTCATTTGAACCGAACCGCTTAGGTTTTTATGACGTGGTCGGCAACGTTTGGCAGTGGACCAATGATGCACGCGGTTTAGCAAAAGGTGGCGCCTGGAGTTTCTCTCCGGAAATGGCCAAAGCAGAAAGCGAATTGTTTATTTCGCCGTCTGCGGCCGCGAACTATGTCGGTTTCCGCATACTTCGCGAACTTTAACTGCAGGTTTTTCTCAAAAGGGGGGATTTCCCCCCTTTTGCGTTTCTGGCCGCTTCAATATAGTTAGCTCAAGCACTGGGTAACACCTAATGCCCGGTATCTTATTGATACCTCTGTGTTTTCAGCAGACCCTCGCTGAAATCATGGAACCTCTTCTACACGTCGACAAGATATGTTTCTTGTATTTATTGCCAGCCCGTCTTCAGGCTGGCTTTTTTTCGTCATTTTCCCCGAAAATCACTGCATTTCGTTGCTTACAACCGTATTGCTGCTTGATATCATAAGTCGCGTTGTACTTGAGGAAATATGTGTGTCTACTCATCTGACTGCCGAACAAATCTTACTGTTTAAACAATTGCCCGGTTATTGGGGCTGCAAAGACTTAAACTCGGTGTTTGTCTACGCGAATGATGCGTATGGTGAGCTGATCGGTGTCGATTCCGCCGAAGAGTGTGTCGGTCGCACCGATTTCGAAATGCCAAGCCCAACGGTCGCCTGTGCCGGGGATTTTCAGGAACAGGATCGCTATGTGATGGAAACCGGGCGCTCACTCAAGGTACTCGATATACACCCCTACCCCGATGGCCGCTGGCATGCCCACATTTTTACCAAAAGCCCATGGCGCGATGCCGAAGGCAGGATTCAGGGCACCATTTTCTACGGCCAGGATCTGACGGACACGGCGATTTTAGAAGTGGGACACTGGGTATGCCGGGCCACGGGCCTGACATCTCCCTTCAAAACATCCAACAGCCACAACACAACCCAACTACCGAAACTGACAACTCGTGAATCTGAGACGCTGTTTCTGATGCTGTATGGTAAAAAACCACAGCACATTGCGCGCGTGATGGGAATTTCAATCAAGACCGTCGAAGGTTATGAAGCGCGATTGCGCAATAAGTTTGGTGCTCACAGCAAAGAAAACTTGCTCGATCTAGCGCTGGATTTGGGTTTTGGTTCGGTGATTCCGAAAACGCTGCTCAAAACGCAGTTGTCGGTGGTGCTGAAAAACGAACACGCCGCATAAAGCGGCGTGTCTGGTGTCATCTTCGCAGATTAAGGTGCTAGGCGATCCACATCCCAGCCAGCATCCGCTTTGCTGTAAATAAAGCGGTCATGCAAACGGTGTTCACCGCCCTGCCAGAATTCAATGCTCGACGGTCTGATACGGAATCCACCCCAGAAGCTCGGTACCGGAATTTCACCTTTCGCGAATTTCTGTTTCAGTTCCAGATACTTACCTTCCAACACACCGCGAGCAGAAATACGGCTGCTCTGATGGCTGGCAATCGCCGCGATCTGGCTCTCTTTGGGACGAGAGGTGAAGTACTTCATGTTCTCCAGCGCACTCAGCTTTTCTGCCGTACCAGTGATGTGTACCTGACGCTCAAGCGGATGCCAAGGGAAATGCAGGCTCACTTTGCTGTTGTGCTGAATATGCTGCGCTTTGCGGCTGCCGAGATTGGTATAAAACACAAAGCCGTCTTTATCGACGTTTTTCAGCAACACGATTCGTTGAAATGGCTGGCCGGTTTCATCCACCGTGGCCACGGTCATTGCGGTCGGGTCTGTTAACTTGGCATCAATCGCCTGTTGCAGCCAAAGGTTGAACTGATCAATCGGGTCAGCAAGCAAATCCTTTCTGCGTAAACCACCTTGAATGTATTCACGGCGAATATCTGAAAGATCCATTTCTACTCCTCATTATTTTTTGCCGATTGTGCGCTTATACGCCTCAGAACTCAAGCCGCAAGCCGCCAAAAAGCGCACGCGCTCTATCTCTCATAACCGTTAATTTTCGGATACTTATTCGGCCAGCCATCACAGCGAGGAATAAGAAAACGTCTAAACTGTAATGACAAGTCTCGGCGACTTGCCACCTCGTTTTTCTCACACACGCAGGATCGCACCATGAGTCAACGCAGTTATCACCAGCTCTCGCCCGGCGAACTTGAATTTGTCGACGACCAGACCGCCGCGCTGCTGCTCAACACCCCGAGCAGTGCCCGCATTATGTTGTGGGTGATGGTGCTGTTTT
>NZ_JACDWZ010000006.1:0-6386 GCF_016464285.1 Vibrio sp. bablab_jr001 | reverse complement strand
GTTTTTAACATAGTCAGCGTGTCCTGGGCAGTCTACGTGTGCGTAGTGACGGCTTGGAGTGTCGTACTCTACGTGAGAAGTAGAGATTGTGATACCGCGCTCGCGCTCTTCTGGAGCGTTGTCGATTGACGCGAAGTCACGAGCTGCACCGCCGTATACTTTAGACAGAGTAGTACAGATTGCTGCAGTTAGAGTTGTTTTACCGTGGTCAACGTGGCCGATAGTACCAACGTTTACGTGCGGTTTCGTACGTTCAAATTTTTCTTTAGACATGAGTTGTCCCTCTAGGTACGGATATAGGTGGCTTTAATTTATGACCACGCAACCAAAAATTACCGGTAGTAAAGTATATATCAAAAGGAAAACTTTGCTTAGAGCTGGTGCTGATAGGCAGATTCGAACTGCCGACCTCATCCTTACCAAGGATGCGCTCTACCGCCTGAGCTATATCAGCACTCTTGAATGAGTGGAGCGGGCAGCGGGAATCGAACCCGCATCATCAGCTTGGAAGGCTGAGGTAATAGCCATTATACGATGCCCGCAACACGTAACTCTGAGAGCTATTTCCTTTAGAATATGGTGGAGGGGGACGGATTCGAACCATCGAAGGCGGAGCCGGCAGATTTACAGTCTGCTCCCTTTGGCCACTCGGGAACCCCTCCAAATTTTATCCACTATACGTCTTGGAGTTTTACTCCTAAGGAAAGTGGTGCCGACTACCGGAATCGAACTGGTGACCTACTGATTACAAGTCAGTTGCTCTACCTACTGAGCTAAGTCGGCATAAGTGGAGCGCATTCTATTGAATGATTTCTTAGCTTGCAACCCTTAAAGCTAAAAAAAATCCAAATTTGGCACGTTTTTGTTTATTCGATGATTTTTCACCCGAATTTAGGTTCAATCGCTAATTCTGTCATCTTTCTCATTTGCATTATCAGCGCCATATTGTATGTTCCCTTCTCTTATTCTAATTATACGATTGAGCATTTTATGAGCCCGTACTTGTCTTTTGCTCGTCATCAGTGGGCAGAGTTGAGAAATTCTGTGCCTATGACGTTGTCGGAAACGGACCTTCAAGAGCTGCAAGGCATCAATGAAAACCTAACCATCAAAGAAGCGATAGAGATCTATCTGCCGCTCGCCAGGTTGTTGAATTTGTATGTCGCCGCCAGGCAGAGCCGTAACTCAGTGCTGAATCAGTTTTTGGGTAACACCGAAAAAGCACCACCTTTTGTGATTGGTATTGCCGGCAGTGTCGCCGTCGGGAAAAGCACCACTGCTCGTCTGCTCAAAGCGCTGCTATCACGTTGGGAAAACCATCCGAAAGTCGAGTTGATTACCACCGATGGTTTTCTGTACCCGAACCGCATTCTGAACGAACGCGACATCATGCATAAAAAGGGGTTCCCTGAATCCTATGACATGCGCCGTCTGGTCCAGTTTGTCTCGGACGTGAAAGCTGGCGAGCCACATGTGGAAGCCCCGATCTACTCGCATCTAACTTACGACATTACGCCGGAAGTTAAAGTGGTCGATCGCCCGGACGTATTGATCATTGAAGGTCTGAATGTGCTGCAAAGCGGCATGGACTACCCACATGATCCGCATCGTGTTTTTATCTCTGACTTTCTCGACTTCTCTATTTATGTCGATGCCGACAGCACGATGATCGAGAAGTGGTATGTGGAACGTTTCATGAAGTTTCGCCAAGGTGCTTTTATGAAGCCGGGATCGTATTTCAGCCACTACACTCAATTGAGCGAAGAAGAGGCCGTCGCCAAGGCGAAAGAGATTTGGCACAACATCAACGGCAAAAACCTGCAACAGAACATTTTGCCGACCAAAGAGCGCGCGCAACTGATTCTGCGTAAAAGCCTCAATCATACGGTGGAAGAAGTGCTGCTGAGAAAGTAGTATCTGCAATAAAAAAAGAGGCCTGAGCCTCTTTTTTATTCACCTTTACGTAACGAAATTTCGCCACCGATAAAGCTCTTTATCCCATCTTCCATTTCCAGCAATACGCCACCATGCGCATCGATGCCCCGTTCAATACCGGTAATCTCATTGGCGCCCATGATCAGTTGCACTTTACGGCCAATAAAGTTGTCCAGTCGGTTCCAACGTTCGACAAAGTCCTGCATGCCATGTAACTCATAGTCGCGCAGTGCCTGATCCAGTGCCTGAATGAAGGCGACCGCCAGTTGGTTACGATCGACACGATCCTGACCGATCACCTGCGACAAACTCGCCCACGGCTGATCGATGTTGGATTCACGATCCTGCATAATGAGGTTCATCCCCATACCAATCACTAAATGGGCAGCCGCGCCGGCTTGACCCGACAACTCCACCAGAATCCCGGCAAGTTTGCGATCTTGGTAATACAGATCGTTTGGCCATTTCAGTTTGACGCCTTCCAGCCCCATCTTTTCCAACGCTTCAACAATCGCGACTCCGACCACTAAACTCAGGCCCATAGCCGCCGCAATTCCCGCATCGAGGCGCCAGTACATGGAAAAGTAGAGGTTAGCGCCGAAAGGTGACACCCAATGACGACCACGACGTCCTCGCCCATTGGCTTGGTACTCCGCCAAACACACCGTGCCTGATGTCAACGTATCAACGTTATCCAGCAGATACTGGTTGGTTGAACCAATAATAGGATGCAGTTCAACCAGATTGTTCACTTGAGCTTGAATAAACGCTTCATCCAACATATGCAGTGGCTGAGCCAACTGGTAGCCTTTGCCTTGTACGCGAAATACGTCCACGCCCCATTCCTGAATGCCTTGAATGTGTTTGCTGATCGCGGCACGGGTCATGCCTAACTGCGCGCCAAGCGATTCACCAGAATGAAAAGCACCATCCGACAATGTCTTTAATAACGTCAGTTTCACACTATGCTCTTTCACTCTGCTTGCTCCATTAGGGTAGTTAAATGAGTTTCCTGAATTGCGCCCATAAAGCGCACTTCATGTTCAAGGCGAATGCTGTATTTCTCTTCGACTCGTTCTCGCACTAACGCAGCCAGCTCAACGACATCTCGTGACGTAGCATGGCCGGTATTTATCAGAACCAGGGCTTGTTTGGGATGAACTTGCGCGCCTCCCACACTCACACCTTTTAAACCCGCGCTATCAATAAGCCAGCCCGCCGCCACTTTCACACCGCCTGCTGCCAGATAAGCCACCATCTCTGGATACGTTTGTTTGAGTTTCGCGTAGTGTTCCTCTGCAATCACAGGGTTCTTAAAAAAGCTCCCCGCATTACCAGTGACAGAAGGGTCAGGCAACTTGTCCATACGAGTACGACATACTGTGTGATAGATCTCTTCTGGCGAGCAACTCTCACCTAATGCCTGCAAAGGGCCGTAAGAGGCTACCGCTTGCCAGTGCTTTTTCAGCACGAGTCCGACAGCGACAACAATCGCTTTACCATACAGCTGGTGTTTAAAAATGGAGTCTCGATAACCAAACTGGCACTCTTGCGCGCTAAGACGCTTGATGGAAAAGCTTTCCAGACACAGGTAGTCCACATACTGGCAGATATCCTGAAACTCGACTCCATACGCGCCGATATTCTGAATGGGAGCAGACCCCGCGCAACCAGGAATGAGAGCGAGATTCTCCATACCATAGAACTGCTGGTTCATACACCAGGTAACTAAGGCTGGCCAATCTTCGCCTCCGTTTACATGCAGGTAGTGATGATGTTCATCTTCACGGTGTTCGATACCTGTAATGTTATTCACCATGACCAACCCCTGATAAGGTTCAGTAAACAGCATATTACTGCCCTTACCCAGCATCAGTTTAGGTGAGCCTTGCCAACGCTCATTTTTATAGAGTTGCACCAGATCATCCACCGATCCAATGATCGCCAGCGCCTTGCACGACTGTTCGATACCAAACGTATGATAGGGCTTTAAGTTCGCGTCGAGATGTAATTGCATGAGATTCTTTGAATAAACTAAACTGGGGTCATTCTACAACAGATGTACTTTGAAGACAGATACAAATGCCAACTCTGCAGTTTGAACACATAGACCCGATAAAGTTGCCTTTGATAAAGCGTTTTTATAAGCAGCACTACGCGAGTACCAAACCCAAAAGCGATGAATTAATGATTGGTGCGTACAGCGAACAAGGTTTGTGCGCCGTAGTGCGATTTCGCCAAATAGCTCAGTATCGGCTGCTGACCGGCATGGCGGTAGACAGTAACCAACGAGGATGTGGCATCGGTCTCGCCTTGTTGAACTACTGTAGTCAACACATCTTACAACATAACGATTACTGCTTTGCCTATAGCCACCTTGCTGAGTTTTACCGCAAAGCGGCTTTCATCCCGGTAATGGCTGATACACTTCCTACCGAACTACAAACATTACTTAATCGTTATTCATCAAGCGGTAAAGATCTCATTCCGATGCAATTCATCCCATAGAGATGGTAAGAATTGTGCACTTTCCTAGCCTTTCTTTGCCGAGTTTTGGTAATATGCTCTGCTCGCAATTTTGCACGTACGTAAGGTAAAGCATCCCTATGATTGCTCGTAGAAACCCATTCGAACAGCTACCAACTATTGCGCAAGATCCGAATAAGTTTGGTATTTTGTTCTCTGCCAAAGAATTCCGCACTCATCTGATTGAGTCGATTCGTCAGGCAAGTAAGCGTATCTACATAGTGGCGCTCTATTTAGAGAATGATGATGCTGGTCGCGAAATTCTCACTGAGCTGTATGAAGCGAAGCAACGCAATCCCGGCCTGGACATCAATATTTGTGTTGACTGGCACCGTGCCCAACGCGGCCTTATCGGCGCGGCTTCTTCCGAAGGCAATGCGGCGATGTACAAATCTTTCAAAGATCAGTATGACCATTGCATTCCGGTTTATGGTATTCCCGTTCGTGGCAAAGAAGTCTTTGGTGTCCTACACCTAAAAGGCTTCATTATCGATGATCAAGTGATCTACAGCGGCGCCAGCCTTAACAACGTCTATTTGCATTACAAAGAACGTTACCGCTTTGACCGTTATCATACGATAGAAAACCAAGTGTTGGCCGACAGTATGGTCGCGTTCATTCAGCAGCAGATGCTGGCTCACCCGGCGGTCAACGATCTCGCATGTCACAGCAAGCCAACCACCAAAGAAATTAAAACCGATATTCGCCAGTTCCGCGCGACGCTATCTCAAGCTGGGTACGATTTTGAATCGCAGCAGGTATCACCTGATCAAGTGGGCATTACGCCGTTGGTCGGTATCGGCAAACGCCGCAACCGCCTGAATCAATACATCGTTCAGCTGATTGCTCAGGCTAAAGATGAAATCTTCATCTGCACACCGTATTTCAATTTCCCGAAAGGCGTCGCCAAGGAAGTGCGTAAAGCTATTAAACGCGGTGTTAAAGTCCATATTGTGGTGGGTGATAAAACGGCGAATGACTTCTATATTCCACCGACGCAAGAGTTTAAAACCATTGGTGGATTGCCGTATTTGTATGAACTTAACCTGCGTCGATTTGCGAAAATCAACGAAGCGAATATCGCCAGCCGCAAACTCTCTATCCATCTGTGGAAAGATGGGGATAACAGTTTCCACTTGAAAGGAATCTGGGTGGATAAACGGTATATGCTCATCACTGGCAACAACCTTAATCCACGCGCCTGGAAGCTAGACTTAGAGAACGCAATTCTGATCACTGATGATTATCATCACCTGACTGAGCGTTTTGAACAGGAAGTACAAAACATTCTCCAGCACACTCAACTGGTTTGTACGTACAAACAAATTGAGAAGCTTGAGAACTATCCAGAAACCGTTCAGCGCCTGATTCGTAAAATTACGCGGGTCAAAGCCGATCGAGTGCTCAAACAGATTCTCTGAGTATCCAACACTTTGATAAGCCGATGCCCAGCATCGGCTTTTTTTATATCTTTGCTATCCCCTAACCACTCAGAAACACCGCACCAAGGGGTCACAACTTTCGGCCCAGATACGCACACTCTCTTCCGCAAGCCTTCAAGACAAGGTTCTGTAGTACACCAGTCTGAAGCCAACCTGAGTAACGCCAAGCAAGAGAAGCCAGGTCTATCTCTGCAAACAGAGGCGCGATGACAACAAAGCCGAAGGGGTAAGAGCCTGAAATAGGTAACGACCCGTTAGGAATAACGCTTACGAGCGACAAAACGCTGGGGCATAAAGAGAAAGAGGAGAGCGAAGCGCCAGTGAGGCTGGAGAGTGTGGAGGTTTAGCAACTCCCAGATAGCAAAAAACCCCAGCATTGCTGCTGAGGTCTTAAATAAGTGGCGGAGCGGACGGGACTCGAACCCGCGACCCCCGGCGTGACAGGCCGGTATTCTAACCAACTGAACTACCGCTCCGCACTGG
>NZ_JACDWZ010000045.1:0-445 GCF_016464285.1 Vibrio sp. bablab_jr001 | reverse complement strand
TGATAACATTACTACGTAATGTTGAATTGACTGTGCTCGATACCGAAGTATCAAATTGGTCACTCAGTTCATTGATAAATCTTTTGCGATTATCATCAACGAGTGCCCACACAGATTGATAGGTTTATATTGTTAAAGAGCTTTGCTTTCAGTGCGTTAGCACGTAGGCAGGACGCGTATATTACGCTTCACACCGTGAAAGTCAACATAAAACTCTAAGTTTTTTAGAGCTCTATGGTGACTTGCTTAAAGTTTAAGCAAGTGCAAATTAAAGCCTGGCGATGTTCTACTCTCACATGGGGAGACCCCACACTACCATCGACGCTGTTTCGTTTCACTTCTGAGTTCGGAATGGAATCAGGTGGGTCCAAAACGCTATGGTCGCCAAGCAAATTCTTAAAATTCGGAAAGCTGTTTTTCGTTCTCTCAACACATTCTTATGCGC
>NZ_JACDWZ010000044.1:0-28080 GCF_016464285.1 Vibrio sp. bablab_jr001 | reverse complement strand
GATGGTAATGCCAGGCGACAACATTCAAATGATTGTTGAACTGATCGCTCCAATCGCAATGGACGAAGGTCTACGCTTCGCGATCCGTGAAGGTGGCCGTACAGTTGGTGCTGGTGTTGTTGCTAAGATCATCGCTTAATCACAGATTCTGTGAAGAATGATTTGACTACGCAGTAGCAAAGAGGGCATCATTTGATGCCCTTTTTCTGCGCTGTAGTTTTTTGTGCTGATTTATTAATCGAATCGCACTCAGCAAGGAATTCCGGGGCTGAGAGTTCCTCTTGGTCTTGAACGATCGATCGACACTTTTTAGTGTTGATGGAATGGATTTGCCCTGCAACAGCGGGGTTGTTGTCGTCTATAGTAAGACTTGTGACAGGTTGGTTTATGAAAGCAAACAATGCTGAGACTCCTGATAGCTCAAGTGCAGCGGATACATTGAAGTGGATCGTCACTTTTGTACTGCTAGCTGCCGCTGTTGTGGGTAATTACCTGTATGGTGAATTGTCTGTAGTGATTCGCGCTGCAGGTGTGATTGTGTTGATTGCTGCTGCGCTTGGCGTTGCTGCAACCACATCAAAAGGTAAAGCCGCGATTATTTTTGCACGCGAATCTCGTATGGAAGTTCGCAAAGTTGTTTGGCCTACGCGTCAGGAAACAATGCAAACGACATTGATCGTGTTAGCTGTAAGTATTGTAATGGCTCTAGTGCTTTGGGGCATTGACGGCATTATGGTTCGTCTTGTTGCCTTTGCAACTGGGGTATAGAGGGTTTAATACATGAGTGAAGCTCCAAAAAAACGCTGGTATGTAGTTCAAGCCTTCTCGGGATTTGAAGGTCGTGTCGCCCAGTCACTTCGTGAACATATCAAAATGCATGGCATGGAAGAGTTGTTCGGTGAAGTTCTGGTTCCAACTGAAGAAGTTGTAGAAATGCGCGCCGGTCAACGCCGCAAAAGCGAACGTAAATTCTTCCCTGGTTACGTGTTAGTGCAAATGATCATGAATGATGAATCATGGCACTTAGTACGTAGCGTTCCTCGTGTAATGGGCTTCATTGGTGGTACCTCTGATCGTCCTGCACCTATCACAGATAAAGAAGCTGACGCTATTCTGAACCGTCTTGAGAAAGCGAGCGAAGCTCCACGTCCTAAGACTATGTTCGAAGCGGGCGAAGTGGTACGTGTTAACGAAGGTCCGTTTGCTGACTTCAACGGTACTGTTGAAGAAGTGGATTATGAGAAGAGCCGTCTGAAAGTGTCTGTATCGATCTTTGGTCGTGCAACACCGGTTGAGCTTGAATTTGGTCAGGTTGACAAACTTGATTAAAAAAACAGCTTTGTAGGCTTGTTTAAGGCGCGAAATCTGACTATAATTTCGCGCCTTTTTACTTCTGTCGAAGTGAAAAGTTTTTTGCTCTAACGGGGAGCTGATCAGTAGATTAGCGTTTGAACCCACAATCTAGGAAATATCATGGCTAAGAAAGTTGAAGCTTATATCAAGCTGCAAGTTGCAGCGGGTATGGCTAACCCAAGTCCACCAGTTGGTCCTGCTCTAGGTCAACGTGGTGTGAACATCATGGAATTCTGTAAAGCGTTCAACGCACGTACAGAATCTATGGAGAAAGGTCTACCTACTCCAGTTGTTATCACTGTATACAGCGACCGTTCTTTCACTTTTGAAACTAAGACTCCACCTGCAGCAGTTCTTCTGAAGAAAGCAGCTGGTATCAAGTCTGGTTCAGGTCGTCCAAACACTGATAAAGTGGGTACAATCACTGACGCTCAAATCCAAGAAATCGCAGAAACTAAAGCTGCTGACATGACTGGTGCTGATATCGAAGCAATGAAGCGTTCTATCGCAGGTACTGCTCGTTCAATGGGCCTAGTGGTTGAGGGTTAAGACAATGGCAAAACTAACTAAGCGCATGCGTACTATCCGCGAAAAAGTGGATGTAACTAAAGAGTACGACATCAACGAAGCTGTTGCTCTTCTGAAAGAACTTGCAACTGCAAAATTCGTAGAATCTGTTGACGTTGCTGTTAACCTAGGTATCGACGCTCGTAAATCTGACCAAAACGTTCGCGGTGCAACTGTACTGCCACACGGTACTGGTCGTGATATCCGCGTTGCTGTATTCACTCAAGGTGCTAACGCTGAAGCTGCGAAAGAAGCTGGCGCTGACCTAGTGGGTATGGAAGATCTTGCTGAGCAAGTTAAGAAAGGCGAAATGAACTTCGACGTAGTTATCGCATCTCCAGATGCAATGCGCGTTGTAGGTCAACTAGGTACTATCCTAGGTCCTCGCGGTCTGATGCCAAACCCTAAAGTTGGTACTGTAACTCCTAACGTTGCTGAAGCGGTTAAGAACGCTAAAGCAGGTCAGGTTCGTTACCGTAACGACAAGAACGGCATCATCCACACTACCATTGGTAAGGTGTCTTTCGAAACTGAACAACTTAAAGAGAACCTAGAAGCTCTGCTAGTTGCTCTGAAGAAAGCAAAACCTTCTTCTGCGAAAGGTACTTTCGTGAAGAAAGTAAGCATCTCTACTACTATGGGTGCTGGCGTTGCTGTTGATCAGGCGACTCTGACTGCTCAAGTATAATGCATTTGCTTAGGCGTGAAATTTGTGTATAATTTCGCGCCTAATATTTGTGGTTGGGGCTGATAGTTCATTCCTCGAATGAATGTTCAGTCTCCGTCCAAGACCGTAGGCGTTATCACTTGATAACTTAATGCAACCTACGTAGATGGTGCCCGAACCTGACAGAAAGATTTCATTTTTTATTTTAAAGAATGGGTTAACTTTCTTCTGGGACTGCACCTAATAATCTCTCACTGTTGTGATAATAGTGAGTGGTGTAACGACAACCAGGAGTAATCCAAGATGGCTTTAAATCTTCAAGACAAAAAAGCAATTGTCGCTGAAGTCAACGAAGCGGCCAGTGGTGCACTTTCTGCAGTTGTAGCTGACTCTCGTGGTGTACAAGTTGCTGCGATGACAACTCTACGTAAACAAGCTCGCGAAGCGGGTGTTTACCTACGTGTTGTTCGTAACACACTAGCACGTCGCGCAGTAGAAGGCACAGCTTACGAATGTCTACAAGACGTATTCGTAGGTCCTACTTTGATCGGCTTCTCTAACGAGCACCCAGGTGCTGCAGCGCGTCTTTTCAAAGACTTCGCTAAAGAGAACAAAGCGTTTGAGATCAAAGCAGCTGCATATGAAGGCGCACTGACTGACGTTGAAGTACTAGCGACGCTACCAACTTACGACGAAGCAATCGCACGTCTGATGATGTGCATGAAAGAAGCTTCTGCTGCTAAGCTGGCTCGCACTATCGCTGCTATCCGTGACCAAAAAGAAGCTGCTGCGGCTTAATTGCCTTGCTTTTTACTGGTTGCAAAATAAACTTATTGTTGACTTAAAAGAGAATTGTTATGTCTATTACTAACGAGCAAATCCTAGACGCTATTGCAGAAATGACTGTAATGCAAGTTGTTGAACTGATCTCTGCAATGGAAGAGAAATTCGGTGTTACTGCTGCTGCTGCAGTTGTAGCTGGTGGTGCTGCTGCAGGCGCTGCTGTTGAAGAGCAAACTGAATTCGACGTAATCCTAGCTTCTGCTGGCGCGAACAAAGTTTCTGTAATTAAAGCAGTACGTGGCGCAACTGGCCTAGGTCTGAAAGAAGCTAAAGCTCTAGTTGACGGCGCTCCAGCTGCTCTGAAAGAAGCTGTATCTAAAGAAGAAGCTGAAGCACTGAAGAAAGAGCTTGAAGAAGCTGGTGCAACTGTTGAAGTTAAGTAATAATTACTTAATTTCTTAGCCGTAAGGCTAATGGCTGGTGGTTTATTGACCACCGGCCTTTTTGCGCTGTAGGGTATGAGCGAATTTTCCCGCTGTTTAAGCGTCTCATATCCTTGCAAAAAACGTCTCATTCTAACGTAATGAGCCGTCACTACAGTAAACAGCGATTTAGTCACTGTCCCCTTTTCAGCGGACAGTTTGGGTCACTTATCAGCGAGCTGAGGAACCCCATGGTTTACTCTTATACCGAGAAAAAGCGCATCCGTAAGGACTTTGGTACTCGTCCACAAGTGTTGGACATTCCATACCTGCTATCGATCCAGCTCGATTCGTTCGAAAAATTCATCGAACAGGATCCTGAAGGACAATACGGTCTTGAAGCCGCTTTTCGTTCTGTGTTTCCAATCCAGAGCTACAACGGCAATTCAGAGCTGCAATACGTTAGCTACCGTCTTGGTGAGCCAGTTTTTGACGTTAAAGAATGTCAAATCCGTGGTGTAACTTATTCAAAACCGCTACGCGTGAAACTACGCCTAGTGATCTTTGATAAAGACGCGCCAGCAGGTACTGTCAAAGATATTAAAGAACAAGAAGTCTACATGGGTGAAATTCCACTCATGACAGATAATGGTACCTTTGTAATCAATGGTACCGAGAGGGTTATCGTATCCCAGCTGCACCGAAGCCCAGGCGTGTTCTTCGACAGCGATAAGGGTAAGACCCATTCTTCAGGTAAAGTGCTTTACAACGCACGTATCATCCCGTACCGCGGTTCTTGGTTGGATTTCGAATTCGACCCTAAAGATAACCTGTACGTACGTATTGACCGTCGTCGTAAGCTACCTGCATCTATTATCCTGCGTGCGCTGGGTAAGACGACTGAAGAAATCCTCGACATCTTCTTCGAGAAAATTAATTTCGAAGTCAAAGACCAGACTCTGATGATGGAGTTGGTCCCTGAGCGTCTACGCGGTGAAACTGCGTCTTTCGATATCGAAGCAGACGGTAAGGTTTATGTTGAGAAAGGTCGTCGCGTAACGGCTCGTCATATCCGTCAACTTGAAAAAGATGACGTGAGCTTTATCGAAGTACCAGTTGAGTACATCGTAGGCAAAGTTTCTTCTAAAGATTACATCAACGAAGCAACTGGCGAGATCATCGTTGCAGCGAACCAGGAAATTAGCCTTGAATCGCTGGCGAACCTGTCACAAGCAGGTTACAAAAAACTAGAAGTTCTGTTTACGAACGATCTAGACCACGGTCCGTTCATGTCTGAAACCCTGCGTATCGACAGCTCGAATGACCGTATTTCAGCGCTGGTAGAAATCTACCGCATGATGCGCCCTGGCGAGCCGCCAACAAAAGAAGCGGCTGAAGCCCTATTTGAAAGCCTATTCTTCTCTGAAGAACGCTACGACCTGTCTACGGTAGGCCGTATGAAGTTCAACAGCTCTATCGAGCGTGCAGACGCAGAAGAGCAAGGCACTCTTGACGAAACAGACATCGTCGAAGTGATGAAGAAACTGATCGCGATCCGTAACGGTAAAGGCGAAGTGGACGATATCGACCACCTTGGCAACCGTCGTATCCGTTCTGTTGGCGAAATGGCAGAGAACCAATTCCGTGTTGGTCTTGTACGTGTTGAACGCGCAGTGAAGGAACGCCTAAGCCTTGGCGATCTGGACAACGTGATGCCACAAGATCTGATCAACGCGAAACCAATTTCTGCTGCTGTTAAAGAATTCTTCGGTTCTTCACAGCTGTCTCAGTTTATGGACCAGAACAACCCGTTGTCAGAAGTTACGCACAAACGTCGTATCTCTGCATTAGGTCCTGGCGGTCTGACTCGTGAGCGTGCTGGCTTCGAAGTACGTGACGTACACGTAACTCACTACGGTCGTCTATGTCCTATCGAAACGCCTGAAGGTCCGAACATCGGTCTGATCAACTCGCTGTCTGCGTTTGCACGCTGCAACGAGTACGGTTTCCTAGAAACCCCATACCGTCGCGTTGTAGATGGCGTTGTTACGGATGAAGTGGATTACCTGTCAGCTATCGAAGAAGGTCAATTCGTTATCGCACAGGCGAACGCGAAACTGACTGAAGAAGGTGGCTTTGCTGATGAGCTGGTTACAGCACGTCAAAAAGGTGAATCTGGTCTTCACCCACGTGAACACGTTAACTACATGGACGTTGCAACGAACCAGGTTGTATCGATCGCAGCATCGCTGATTCCATTCCTGGAACACGATGACGCGAACCGTGCATTGATGGGTGCGAACATGCAACGTCAAGCAGTACCAACGCTGAAAGCTGAGAAGCCTTTCGTTGGTACCGGTATTGAACGTAACGTAGCGGTAGACTCAGGCGTAACTGCAGTCGCGAAACGCGGCGGTATGATTCAGTCTGTAGACGCATCACGTATCGTAGTTAAGGTTAATGAAGAAGAGTTGATTCCTGGCGAAGCGGGTATCGATATCTACAACCTGACTAAATACACCCGTTCTAACCAGAACACTTGTATCAACCAGCGTCCATGTGTGATGCCGGGTGAACCTGTGGCTCGCGGTGACGTACTGGCTGACGGTCCATCAACTGACCTTGGTGAACTGGCGCTTGGCCAAAACATGCGTATCGCGTTCATGCCTTGGAACGGTTACAACTTCGAAGACTCGATCCTGGTTTCTGAACGTGTTGTTCAAGATGACCGTTTCACGACTATCCACATTCAAGAACTGTCTTGTGTGGCTCGTGATACTAAGCTGGGTGCAGAAGAGATCACTGCGGATATTCCAAACGTAGGTGAAGCTGCGCTGTCTAAGCTGGATGAGTCAGGTATCGTTTACATCGGTGCTGAAGTGAAGGGTGGCGACATCCTGGTTGGTAAAGTAACGCCGAAAGGCGAAACCCAACTGACACCTGAAGAGAAGCTGCTACGCGCTATCTTCGGTGAGAAAGCATCGGACGTTAAAGATACTTCTCTGCGTGTACCTAACTCTGTTGCGGGTACGGTTATCGACGTTCAAGTCTTCACTCGCGATGGCGTAGAAAAAGACAAACGTGCGCTTGAAATCGAACAGATGCAGCTGAAAGAAGCGAAGAAAGACCTGACTGAAGAATTCCAGATTCTGGAAGGCGGTCTGCTTGCTCGTGTTCGTTCTCTGCTGATCACTGGCGGTTATAGCGAAGCGAAGCTGGACTCTATCGATCGTAAGAAATGGCTAGAACAGACGCTAGAAAACGACGAACTGCAAACTCAGCTAGAGCAAATGGCTGAGCAGTACGACGAGCTGAAAGCGGAATTCGATAAGAAATTCGAAACCAAGCGTCGCAAGATCACCCAAGGTGATGACCTTGCACCTGGCGTTCTGAAGATCGTTAAAGTGTACCTGGCAGTGAAACGTCGCATCCAACCGGGTGATAAGATGGCGGGTCGTCACGGTAACAAGGGTGTAATCTCTAAGATCAACCCTGTTGAAGACATGCCATACGATGAGAAAGGCCAACCGGTCGACATCGTACTGAACCCACTGGGTGTACCTTCACGTATGAACATCGGTCAGATCCTAGAAGTTCACTTAGGTCTGGCTGCGAAAGGTATCGGCGACAAGATCAACCAGATGATCAAGGAACAACAAGAGCTGGCTAAGCTGCGTGAGTTCCTGCAGAAGGTTTACGATCTGGGCGAAACTCGTCAACAAGTCGACATTGCGGCTCTGTCTGATGAGGAAGTACGTACACTGGCAAATAACCTGCGCGCAGGTCTGCCAATCGCGACTCCAGTCTTTGATGGTGCGAACGAAGCGTCAATCAAAGAGCTACTGAAACTGGGTGATCTGCCAGAATCTGGCCAGCTGACTCTGTTTGATGGCCGTACTGGTGATGCGTTTGAGCGTCCGGTAACTGTAGGTTACATGTACATGCTGAAACTGAACCACTTGGTTGACGACAAGATGCACGCTCGTTCAACAGGTTCTTACAGCCTAGTAACTCAGCAACCACTTGGTGGTAAAGCTCAGTTCGGTGGTCAGCGTTTTGGTGAGATGGAAGTATGGGCACTGGAAGCATACGGTGCAGCTTACACCCTACAAGAAATGCTAACCGTTAAGTCGGATGACGTTAACGGCCGTACGAAGATGTATAAGAACATCGTTGACGGAAACCACGCGATGGAACCTGGTATGCCAGAATCGTTCAACGTACTGTTGAAAGAGATTCGCTCGCTGGGTATCAACATCGAGCTAGAAGACGAAGAGTAAACCTTAAGGTTCCCCATTCGGGGAGCCTAACCGGTTTTCTGGTAGGAAGGAGCTCGCTAGTTCACGCGGCGAGTTCCTTTTAACTCCTTACAGGAGCTGATTGTGAAAGACTTATTAAACTTTCTAAAAGCACAGCATAAGACCGAAGAATTTGATGCAATCAAAATCGGTCTGTCTTCACCTGACATGATTCGTTCATGGTCATTTGGTGAAGTGAAAAAACCTGAGACCATCAACTATCGTACGTTCAAACCTGAACGCGATGGTCTTTTCTGTGCGCGTATTTTTGGCCCGGTAAAAGACTACGAATGTCTTTGTGGCAAATATAAGCGTCTGAAACACCGTGGTGTTATCTGTGAGAAGTGTGGCGTTGAAGTAACGCAAACTAAAGTTCGTCGTGACCGTATGGGCCACATCGAGCTGGCTTCTCCAGTTGCTCACATCTGGTTCCTAAAATCACTGCCGTCTCGTATCGGTCTGTTGATGGATATGCCACTGCGCGACATCGAACGTGTTCTTTACTTCGAAATGTACGTGGTGACTGAACCAGGCATGACTGACCTGGAACGTGGTCAGATGCTGACTGAAGAAGAGTATCTGGATCGCCTGGAAGAGTGGGGCGACGAGTTCACTGCGAAAATGGGTGCAGAAGCGATCAAAGATCTGCTGTCATCTATGGATCTGCTGGCTGAAGCTGAGCAGATGCGCGAAGAGCTGGATACGACTAACTCAGAAACTAAGCGTAAGAAAGTTACGAAGCGCCTGAAACTGGTTGAAGCATTCGTTGCATCAGGTAACAAACCTGAGTGGATGATTCTGACTGTGCTTCCGGTACTTCCGCCAGATCTACGTCCTCTGGTACCACTAGATGGCGGTCGCTTTGCGACTTCAGATCTGAACGATCTATACCGTCGTGTGATTAACCGTAACAACCGTCTGAAACGCCTTCTAGAGCTTGCTGCTCCGGACATCATCGTACGCAACGAAAAACGTATGCTACAAGAGTCTGTTGATGCGCTTCTGGATAACGGTCGCCGCGGTCGTGCGATCACAGGTTCGAACAAGCGTCCTCTGAAATCTCTTGCTGATATGATCAAGGGTAAACAAGGTCGTTTCCGTCAGAACCTGCTAGGTAAACGTGTAGACTACTCAGGCCGTTCTGTAATCACAGTTGGTCCTTACCTGCGTCTGCACCAGTGTGGTCTTCCTAAGAAGATGGCACTTGAGCTGTTCAAACCATTCATCTACAGCAAGCTGGAAACTCGTGGCCTGGCGACGACGATCAAAGCTGCGAAGAAAATGGTAGAGCGTGAAGAAGCAGTTGTATGGGATATCCTGGATGAAGTTATCCGTGAACACCCAGTGCTACTTAACCGTGCACCAACTCTTCACCGTCTAGGTATTCAGGCGTTTGAACCTGTACTGATCGAAGGTAAAGCGATTCAGCTACACCCACTTGTGTGTGCGGCGTACAACGCGGACTTCGATGGTGACCAAATGGCGGTACACGTGCCTCTGACTCTGGAAGCACAGCTAGAAGCTCGTACTCTGATGATGTCGACAAACAACATTCTGTCGCCAGCGTCAGGTGATCCGATCATCGTACCTTCTCAGGACGTTGTATTGGGTCTGTACTACATGACTCGTGAGAAGATCAACGCGAAAGGTGAAGGTATGTACCTGGCCGGCCCAGCTGAGGCTGAGAAGGCTTACCGCACTAAGACTGCGGCACTGCACGCACGCGTTAAAGTTCGTATCACTGAAACAGTGGTTGATGAAGACGGTAATCGCACAACTGAGACCAAGATGGTGGATACCACTGTTGGTCGTGCAATGTTGTGGCAAATCGTACCGAAAGGTCTGCCATTCAGCATCGTGAACCAGAAGCTAGGTAAGAAACAGATTTCTAACCTGCTGAACGAGGCGTACCGCAAACTGGGTCTGAAAGACACCGTTATCTTCGCTGACCAAATCATGTACACCGGTTTCGCCTACGCGGCACTGTCAGGTGTTTCTGTTGGTATCGACGATATGGTTGTACCGCCTGCGAAATACACTGAAATCTCCGAAGCGGAAGAAGAAGTACGTGAAATCCAGGAACAGTTCCAGTCTGGTCTGGTAACTGCCGGTGAACGCTATAACAAAGTGATCGATATTTGGGCATCAACCAACGATCGCGTAGCGAAAGCGATGATGGAGAACCTGTCGTCTGAAATGGTGATTAACCGTGACGGCGAAGAAGAGAAACAAGAGTCGTTCAACAGCATCTACATGATGGCTGACTCAGGTGCTCGTGGTTCTGCAGCTCAGATTCGTCAGCTTGCTGGTATGCGTGGTCTGATGGCTCGTCCAGATGGTTCGATCATCGAGACGCCAATCACTGCGAACTTTAAAGAAGGTCTGAACGTACTACAGTACTTTATCTCAACGCACGGTGCTCGTAAGGGTCTGGCGGATACGGCACTGAAGACAGCGAACTCAGGTTACCTAACACGTCGTCTAGTAGACGTTGCTCAAGACGTTGTCGTTTATGAGCACGACTGTGGCACCCAAGAGGGTGTAGACATGATGCCTCACATCGAGGGTGGTGACGTTAAAGTTCCACTGACTGAGCTTGCTCTGGGTCGTGTGGTTGCTGAAGACATTCTGAAACCAGGTACAGAAGAAGTGCTTGTTCCTCGTAACACGCTTCTGGATGAGAAATGGTGTCAGATTCTAAACGACAACTCTGTTGACCGTATTAAAGTACGTTCAGTGGTAACCTGTGACGCAGACTTCGGTTGCTGTGCACTGTGTTACGGTCGTGACCTGGCTCGTGGTCACCTGGTTAACCAAGGTGAAGCTGTGGGTGTTATCGCGGCTCAGTCAATCGGTGAACCTGGTACACAGCTGACGATGCGTACGTTCCACATCGGTGGTGCGGCATCAACAGCAGCAGCAGAAAACAGCATCCAAGCGAAAAACAAGGGTTCTGTTAAACTGCACAATGCGAAATTCGTAATCAACAAAGATGGCAAACTGGTAATCACTTCTCGTGCTTCTGAACTGACCATCATTGACGAATTTGGCCGTACCAAAGAGAAACACAAACTGCCATACGGCTCTTTGCTGAGCAAAGCAGACAACGATGCAGTAGATGCGGGCGAAACCGTAGCTAACTGGGAAGCGCACACCATGCCAATCATCACTGAAGTGGCAGGTCGCATCCAGTTCGTTGACATGATCGATGGCGTTACCGTTTCTCGCCAGACTGATGACCTGACTGGTCTGTCTTCAAGTGAAGTAACAGATGCCGCGGCTCGTCCAGCAGCAGGTAAAGATATGCGTCCAGCTATCAAACTTGTGGATGAGAAAGGTAATGATGTACTGATCCCTGGTACTGATATGCCAGCACAGTACTTCCTGCCTGGTAAAGCGATCGTGAACATCGACGATGGCGCTGAAGTGAATGTGGGTGACACACTGGCTCGTATTCCTCAGAAATCTGGCGGTAACAAGGACATCACCGGTGGTCTACCACGCGTAGCGGACCTGTTCGAAGCACGTAAGCCTAAAGAGCCTGCGATTCTTGCTGAGTACACAGGTACTGTAAGCTTCGGTAAAGAGACCAAAGGTAAGCGTCGTCTGATCATCACTCGCGACAGCGGTGAGACTTACGAAGAGATGATTCCTAAGCACCGTCAGCTGAACGTGTTTGAAGGTGAGCGCATCGAACGTGGTGATGTAATCGCAGATGGTCCAGAATCTCCACATGACATTCTGCGCCTACGTGGTATCCACGCTGTAACGACTTACATCGCGAACGAAGTTCAGGAAGTTTACCGTCTGCAAGGCGTTAAGATTAACGATAAGCACATTGAGACTATCGTTCGTCAGATGCTACGTAAGTGTACTATTACTCACGCAGGTGACTCTGAGTTCCTGCCAGGTGAGCAAGTAGAATACTCACAAGTGAAGATTGCGAACCGTAATCTGGAAGCAGAAGGTAAAGAACCAGCACGTTTTGAACGTGAACTACTGGGTATTACGAAAGCGTCTCTGGCAACAGAATCGTTCATCTCAGCCGCATCGTTCCAAGAAACGACTCGCGTACTGACTGAAGCAGCGGTTTCTGGTAAGCGTGATGACCTACGTGGTCTGAAAGAGAACGTTATCGTGGGTCGTCTGATCCCGGCTGGTACCGGTTTTGCGTACCACCAAGATCGTCAATCTAAGCGTGAAGCTCAGAAAGATGGTCCTTCTGCGGAACAGGCTACTGACAACCTGGCAGCTCTGCTAAACGCAGGCTTCTCAGCTGACGAGTAATCGTTCTGATAGCAAAAAGGCACCTTAGGGTGCCTTTTTTATTGCCTGCTATTTGCGCTGGTGGTTTTCGTTGACGGCGACTCAGTCTACTACGTTAAGCGCCCGGCGGAATCGCGAGGCTGTCTGCGATCAGTTGAATCAGACCATCTTCGGTTTCAAAGCGTGACTCCAACAGCTCGCCGACTTGCGACAAATCGTCATCCAGTGTCTCCAGATCATCCTCTTCGTGAATCGCAGCATACTGATCAGTGAAGTTCAGTAGCGGATCGGTCGTTTCGATGATCTGTGCGTATGCCCGGTTAATTTCATCTGTTGCCTGAAAGCCAGTGGCATGCCATTTGTTCATGACCATGTCATAGATTTTAAAATGACCTTCAGAGATGTAATCGACGAGCTCCTGACAGAAATACTGCAGCTCTTTCGGGGAAGGGAGTTCGGTGACAGCGGCTTTGGTTGCGCAGGGTTGCAGCGCAGCGAGTTTACAGTATTCAACGATCAGATGCTGGCGCTTATCCAGCCAATGATCAATAACATCACTCGAGCCACCCCATTGTTCTTGCGTTCTTTTGAATTTTTTTAGCATGACCATGCCCTCATGATCCGATCATTCAACGATGATCTTTCCTTTGCACGTCTGTTGTAGTGGTACAGCACAACTCATTGTCCTTACTAGAATTTATAGATTTAAAATCAAATCTGTACAAACTCTGGTATGAATTTAGATTGCCAGTAAAATGAACGAACTGCAAGCAAACAGGAGTTGGCATGTTAAAAAACAGTGACACAAAATCCGCTTATTGGTGCGTCGTTTCAGGCAGTGAGATCTGGACCGTTGACGGAGCACTCCCTTTTGGCCGGGGTGAGCAGTGGGATCTGCCCGTAGATGCCGCGATCAAAATCGATCATCATCAGGGCGCGCCAGTTTATTGGGTCAATGCCTCGGATCTGGATCGCGATCTTGAACTGACGTCACTGCGTGATTTGCTGCATCTGCCGGAACCCCTGTTTTTGATGGCGAGCAAGGCTATTCAGTATGGCCATATGAGCCAAAGCTTGCGTTTTTGCCCACAGTGTGGGGGACGCAATTATCTTAACCATCGCGATTTAGCGATGCAGTGCCATGACTGTCGTACTTTGCATTATCCGCGTATTTTCCCGTGCATTATTGTCGCGGTGCGTAAGGGCAACGAGATTTTGCTGGCTCAGCATCCGCGCCATCGTGGTGGCATGTATACTGTGATTGCAGGCTTTCTGGAAGTCGGAGAGACGCTCGAGCAATGCGTGGCACGCGAAATCAAAGAAGAAACGGGTATTGATGTGACCAACATTCGTTACTTCGGCAGCCAGCCCTGGGCTTTTCCATCGAGCATGATGATGGGCTTCTTGGCGGATTACGCAGGTGGCGATATTAAACCGGATTATTCTGAATTGAGCGATGCCCAGTGGTTTACTCCGGAAACCATGCCACCTGTTGCGCCAGAAGGCACCATCGCCCGGGCATTGATCGAACGAACTCTGGAAGATATTCGTCTCACGCCGTCCAAGGGATAAAAAAAACCCTCCGATTAGGGAGGGGGTAAGTAAGATGTCGTTATGAGATGCTGAGTACTGAATACTCAGTTTATAATTGTAGTTTTCGCTAGCGAACAAATTTGTAACATCGAAAAAGATTGTACGCAAATTAAGCATTGATTTAAAAGTTAATAACTTGATCTGGGTTGCAAAGCTCTCCGCTCCTGAGGGCAAATCAGTGCTAGAATACGCCCCAAACTAATAAGCCTAGAAAAGAAGTGGAATACGGAATGACTGAATTAAAAAACGACCGCTATCTACGCGCTCTGCTCAAGCAGCCTGTTGATTGCACGCCAGTATGGATGATGCGTCAGGCTGGACGTTATCTGCCAGAATACCGTGCCACGCGCGCTCAGGCGGGCGACTTTATGTCTCTGTGTAAAAACGCTGAGTTGGCCTCTGAAGTGACTTTACAGCCACTGCGCCGTTTTCCACTCGATGCCGCGATTCTGTTCTCTGACATCCTGACTATTCCTGATGCGATGGGACTCGGGCTGCGCTTTGCTGCTGGTGAAGGTCCGGTGTTTGACCGCCCAATCACGTGCAAGGCAGACGTCGACAAGATTGGCCTGCCGGATCCGGAAGGTGAACTGCAGTACGTTATGAATGCTGTGCGTCAGATTCGCAAAGATCTGCAAGGCGAAGTGCCGCTGATTGGTTTCTCTGGCAGCCCTTGGACACTGGCAACCTATATGGTTGAAGGTGGCAGCTCTAAGGCATTCACCAAGATTAAAAAGATGATGTACGCTGAGCCTGCGACTCTGCATCTGCTATTGGATAAGCTGGCGGACAGCGTGATTGAATACCTTAACGCGCAAATCAAAGCTGGCGCGCAGTCTGTAATGGTATTTGATACCTGGGGCGGCGTACTGACTCCGCGTGACTACAACCTGTTCTCACTGCAATACATGCACAAGATTGTTGATGGCCTGATCCGTGAAAACGAAGGCCGCCGAGTGCCAGTGACACTGTTTACTAAAAACGGCGGGATGTGGCTGGAGCAGATTGCGGCAACCGGGTGTGATGCAGTAGGCCTGGACTGGACCATCAATATCGCCGATGCCAAAGCGCGCGTGGGTGACAAAGTGGCGCTGCAAGGCAACATGGATCCTTCTATGCTGTATGCCCCGCACGAGCGTATTCGTGAAGAAGTGGCTTCCATTCTGGACGGTTTTGGTCACGGTGGTACTGGTCACGTCTTCAACCTTGGCCATGGTATCCATCTGGATGTACCGCCAGAAAACGCAGGCGTGTTTGTCAACGCGGTCCATGAGCTATCTAAGCCGTATCATAAATAAACCAATGACATCAGCGTCCGGAAACGGGCGCTTTTTTTTACCATTCAATGGAGCTGTTTTATACTGCAGGTAATCAGGAAGGAATGTGAACCATTAATGAAAACAAGAGACAGAATTGTCCATGCGGCGTTAGAGCTGTTTAACGAGCATGGTGAACGCCCGATGACTACTAACCATATTGCTGCACACATAGAGATCAGCCCCGGTAATCTCTATTATCATTTCCGCAATAAGCAGGAGATTGTGCGTGAGATATTTGCACTCTACTCAGCAGAACTGATTGAGCGCTTTACGCCGCTGCAAGGTCAGTATGAAAGCCTGACTCTGCTCAAACACTACCTCGACTCTATCTTCACCCTGATGTGGAAATACCGTTTTTTCTACGCCAATTTGCCCGAAATTCTGCAGCGGGATGAAGAGTTGCACGACGATTACATTCGCGTGCAGGAAAAGCTGCAAACCAACTTAGTCAACATTATGCGTGCTTTTGTCGAGATGCAGTTGCTGGCGCTCAATGAAGATGAGATGAAAAAACTGGTCACCACTTTGCATTTGATCGCCTGCAGCTGGCTGGCTTATCAGTCAGCGATGTCACCAAAAACTAAGATCACCGAGCAGGTGATTCATCAGGGGATGCTGCAAATCATCTCGGTGATGAAGCCGAATGCGACCGAGCAGGGGCTGGAGCAGTTACAATTGCTGGAAGATGGCGTGCGAGCGATGCATGCCTAAAAGGGATGACATATAACCTTTCATTCTTGTGCTGGTGGGCGTGAAACTGCTAATTTCTGATGTTATTACAAGGGATTAAAAGTAGCGCTCACTATGCATTACGACATATTTAATGGTGATGCCGATGGCATCATCGCACTTCTTCAACTGCGTCTGGCTAAGCCCCGAGACAGTCAGTTGATAACTGGCGTCAAACGCGATATTGAGCTTCTGGCGAATGTAACCGCTCAGCGCGGCGATTCGTTGACGGTACTGGATATCTCTATGGCAAAAAACCGAGACGCACTGTTAACCGTGTTGGCCAGCGGCGCTCAGGTATTCTATGCCGACCACCATCAGGCTGGTGACATTCCTCAGCATGAGCTGTTAGATGCGCACATCAATCTGGATGCCAATGTGTGTACCGCATTGATTGTGGATACGCTGCTCGAAGGCCAGTTTCACCATTGGGCCATCACCGCAGCTTACGGAGATAACTTGCTCAGCGTTGCCGATGCTCTGGTAGCCAAGGCGGGTTTACGCCCTGAACAAGCCGAGCAGTTAAAAGAGTTGGGCACCCTGATCAACTATAACGGCTATGGTCAATCCGTCAGTGACCTACATTACCATCCCGCAGATTTGTTCCGTGCATTGCAAGGCTACCCATCGCCGTTTGAGGTGATTGCTGACCCGACATCGCCTTATGCTGTACTCAAACAGGCGTACGAACAGGATATTGCTCAGGCGCTGGCCAAACCGGCTGTATATGAGAGCCAAACACTGCGCGTATTTGCACTTGCCGATGAAGCGGCATCACACCGGGTGAGTGGGGTATATGGTAATTTGCTGGCGAATCAAAAGCCGGATCAAGCGCATGTGGTGTTGACCGTGGCAGACGATGAGAGTTATACGGTCTCGCTACGTGCCCCTTTGAGCAAAAAGCACGGCGCGGGCACGCTGTGCAGTCAGTTCACTACGGGGGGCGGTCGGGAAGCGGCGGCGGGGATCAATCGGCTGCCAAAGCAAGATTTAGCGCGCCTAATCGCCAGCGTTGAAACGTATTACGCCTAGAAAGCACAAGGCCGCTTACTGAGCGGCCTTGTTACTTAAAAACAGAGGTTAGCTCAGCGGGTCAGCCAGTTACGTGGGTTTTCCGCTTTACTGTTGCGGCGGATTTCAAAGTAGAGTGCCGGGCGGGACTGACCGCCGGTATCGCCTGCCAGTGCCAGTGTTTCACCTGCAGTGACTTTATCGCCTTCTTTTTTCATCAGCGTTTGGTTGAAGCCGTACAGCGTCATATCGCCTTTACCGTGATCAAGCAAGACGACTAAGCCATAACCGCGTAGATATTCGGCAAACACCACGGTACCGGAATAGACCGCTTTAACAGGCTGGCCGTAATTGGCATCAATCACTAAACCTTTCCAATCGATCTGACCGGTTTGTCGCTCACCAAACTGATGCAGCACCTGACCTTTGAGTGGCCACGGCAGTTTACCGCGCTGCTGGCTGATTCCGTCCATCGGCACGGCGTTGCGTTTGGCTGCTTTGGCAATTTCCGCTTTGAGGCGGGTTTCGTTGCGTTGCAGTTCTGCCAGATACACTTTGTCACCAGAAATGCTTTTCTGAATTTTGCCCAGAGTCTGACGGCGGTCAGATTGCGTCTTGGCTAATTGATCGCGCTTGCGCGTCTGTTCTTCCAGCAGTGTGGTGATCTGATCGCGCTCGAGTTGCAGTTGGCGTTCATTGTCGTTCAGAGCCTGACGCGTGGCCTCTAATTCGGTAATGGTATCGGTTCGGGCTTTGGCCAAATGTTGGTAATACTGGCTGATACGGTCTTCTTCAACACCGTTGTTGAGTAAATCGCCGCTCGCTTTGGCACGCTGAGTAATGTAGTAAGTCTGCAGCAGCTCGGCGAGTTTATCCGCCTGCTGTTTGCGTTGGCTCTCCAGTGCGGCAATTTTTTGTTTCAAGCGGCCAATGTTGGCGTTGGCTTCAGCCAGTTGGTTTTTGGTCTGCTTGATCTGGTTTTCCAAACCGGAAATACCCACTTCCTGTTGTTTGAGGGCCTGTTGCAATTGATCCAGTGTTTTCTGTTGTTGTGATAACGACTGTTGCTGGCGCGAGATTTCGCTTTTAACGCCTTTCAGCTCCTGTTGTGAGGCAGCCAAGACGCTGGACGGCAGTAATCCGGCGCTGAGACACACCAATAACAGGCTTCGGCAGAGACGCGAAGAGGGCTGGAAAGTTGATAACGTCATGTTTTTACGATAATCACGATTGGAATCACTGAGCACTCAGTATACCCAATGTGACGCATGAGGCGAGTGTGGCAGGTAAAAAGTTTGCAATTGTTCCGATGTGAACGGTAAAAAGATAAAAAAAGCCCCGATGATATCGGGGCTTGTGCAATCGTTCGTGCGCGTGAATTACGCGAACAGAACTTGACCAGACATTTCCGCCGGGATCTCTTGATCCGTCAGTGCCAGCATGGTTGGGGCAAGGTCAGACAGTTTTCCGCCCTCTTTCAACGCGATGTCTTTGCTACCCACGTAGATCAGCGGTACTGGCAGGTTGGTGTGCGCAGTGTGCACGCCGCCAGTCTCTGGGTTCACCATCATTTCCGCGTTACCGTGGTCTGCAGTGATCAGCAGTTGACCATCCACTTCTTTGATGGCTTCCACAACACGACCGATGCATTCGTCAACCGCTTCACACGCTTTAACCGCAGCTTCGTAAACGCCAGTGTGGCCTACCATGTCGCCGTTCGGGTAGTTACAGATGATCGCATCGTATTTACCTGATTTGATCGCAGCAACCAGCTTGTCAGTCAGCTCTTTAGAGCTCATTTCAGGCTGAAGATCGTAGGTCGCAACTTTTGGAGATGCCACCAGTTGACGCTCTTCACCGTCAAATTCGTTTTCAACACCGCCGTTGAAGAAGAACGTCACGTGCGCGTATTTCTCAGTTTCAGAGATACGCAGCTGAGTTTTACCTGCTTTAGACAACCATTCACCATAAGTGTTTTCTAGTGATGCTGGTGGGAAAGCAGCGGGTAGTGGAATGTCTGCTGCGTATTGAGTCAGCATAACAAAGTTCAGGGCTGGGAAGACTTTGCGCTCAAAGCCCGCGAAATCCGTCACGAAAGTGCGAGTGATTTGACGTGCACGGTCAGCACGGTAGTTCATGAACAGTACCGCGTCGCCGTCTTGCATTGCTGCAGACTCTTGACCTTCAGCACGGATTTCAGTGGCTTTTACGAACTCATCGTTTTCGTCGCGAGCGTAAGCCGCTTGCAGTGCTTCTACCGCAGAGCCGTAAGTGAATTCACCTTGCGCCGCAGTCAGTACATCGTAAGCTTTTTCAACGCGTTCCCAGTTGTTGTCACGGTCCATCGCGTAGTAACGACCAACCACAGAGGCGATACGGCCTTTACCCAGTTTCGCGAACAGTTCGTCAAAACGTTTCAGTGATGCTTCTGCGCTGCGAGGCGGAGTATCACGGCCATCCAGGAAGCAGTGCAGATAAATTTTCTCAGCGCCACGTGCTGCTGCCATTTCAACGGCTGCGTAGATGTGATCTTCGTGAGAGTGAACGCCACCCGGAGACATCAGACCCATCAGGTGTACGGCTTTGCCCGCTGCGACTGCTTGGTCGATAGCGGTAACCAGTACTGGGTTTTGTTGGAATTCGCCGTCTGAGATCGCTTTAGTGATGCGAGTCAGATCTTGATACACGATGCGACCGGCACCGATGTTAGTGTGGCCCACTTCAGAGTTACCCATTTGACCGTCAGGCAGACCTACGTCCATACCTGAAGCCGAGATAAGAGTGTGTGGGTTATTCGCCATCAGACCATCAAGAACCGGAGTATTTGCGTTGTTGATCGCGTTGCTTGAGTTGTCTTCACGGTAACCCCATCCATCCAGGATCACCAGAGCCATAGGCTTCTTAGCTGACATAGTTATGACCTCGTCAAATTCAAAGTAACTAGAAATCGAAATTAGCGTAATTTTACTACACTTTGGTGTGCTTGCAGTAGGTTAAGATCAATGATTCTCCCTATCAATGCAATAAAACGTTGCCTATTGATCAAAATTGACCGTCTGTCAGGACAGGCTTGGTCTTAGTACACCAATATTCCGGTACCCATCACGGCCACCAGTGCGCCAAGCCAGGCGAATCGGTTCGGCCTTTGCTTGGTATAGACCCAAAGTATAGGCAATAGCATGATGGGTGTGGTGGAGGAAAGTAGCGCCACCATCCCGACATTGCCTTCACGCAGTGCATACAGAATCAGAGTCATGCCCACCGCCATGGCCAGAAAACCGTTCACGGCGGTGATAGCAAATATTTTGCCATTCATCGGCTGAGTTGGGCGGGCAATCCGCGCGCCGCTGGCACGCAGCAGCGAGTGAGCGGCAAACGCGGTCATCATGCGAATCGCAGAAGCCGCCACCGGGTCAATCGCTGTTTGCATAACCGGTTTCGCAATAATGCCACCCAGCGCCTGACACATCGCTGCCGTCAGGCCGAGGCCGACGCCAACCCAAACGCTGCCGCTGATCGTCTCCAGACTATTGTTGGTTTGACCACGGCGACCAAAAAAGATTGCAGTCAATACACCGGAAAAGACCAGTGCCGAACCCAGTAATTCCCCCGGTGTCA
Source organism: Vibrio sp. bablab_jr001 (assembly GCF_016464285.1). NCBI lineage: Bacteria > Pseudomonadati > Pseudomonadota > Gammaproteobacteria > Vibrionales > Vibrionaceae > Vibrio > Vibrio sp. bablab_jr001. The sequence goes on along the minus strand of NZ_JACDWZ010000044.1, from coordinate 7,454 downwards.
TGCTTTCACTGAACAGGAAGTAGCCGAGAATGGCAGAAAAAACAGCATGACAAGAGAACAGCAGGCCAGCCTGACGCGGCCCCATGCGGTTTAAACAGGCAAAGAGTGCGGTGTCACCAATGAAAATACCGATCAAACCCGAGAGCATCATCGGAGTGACGGCGCTGGTGTCGACACTCGACCAGCCTCCGCTAAGCAGCGCAATGGTGCCAAGGATCACAGAAGTACATCCCATGCGCCAGCGACTATAGGCAAAGGTGCCCAGATGGCGGGCAGGGGTAACAGACATCAGGCCAGCAATGGCCCACAGAAAGGCAGCGGCGAGAGCCAGCCACTCGAATCCCATAGAATCGTCCTTGACAGTGCGCGGGAGAAATAGGCTCTCAATATGCCATTAAGGGTAGGTAAAACAAAGAAAATTCACGGTCGATCATGCCCTGTATTTACAGGGCATGAGGGCCAATGAAATCAGACTTTAAATCGACTGATCTCATGACGCATCGCATCGGCAGCGCTGTGCATCTCGCTTGCACTTTCACTGCTCTGCTGTGCCTGATACGCCAGATCGTCTGAGGCATCTTTGATGCCTTGTGTATTGCGGCTGATGTCTTCGCTCACCGCACGTTGTTCTTCGGCCGCGCTGGCGATTTGCAATGCCATGTCGTTGATTTCCGTGATGGCTTGAGTGATGCTCGCGAGGCTGTCTTGAGCCTGCTGGGCATAGGAGACACTGCTGTCGGCCAGTGAGGTACTGCTTTCCATGCTTTCGACCGCCTGCTGCGTGTTGCGCTGCAGGGTTTCAATCATGGTGCGAATCTCTTCTGTCGAGCCGTGGGTACGTTGGCTCAGCACGCGCACTTCATCGGCCACCACAGCAAAACCGCGGCCCTGATCGCCCGCTCGCGCCGCTTCAATCGCTGCGTTGAGAGCAAGTAGGTTCGTTTGCTCGGCAATGCCCTGAATGGTCGACAGGATCTGGTTGATACTCTGTGCGTTGCTTTCCAGTTCGCGGATCACGCTCGCCGCATTGGTGACCTGATTGGCCAGATCGGTAATCGCCTGACGGTTTTTACCAATCACGGATTGACCTTCTTCACACGCCGACGCCGAGGCTTGCGAAGCATTTGCGGTCAGCTCTGCATGGCTGGCGACTTCAGCCGCCGTCGCTGACATCTCATGAATCGCGGTGGCGATTTGGTTGACGTCATCCTGCTGGCGTTTAACGCGATCAGTGGACTGAATCGAGAGGGACTTGGCGTGTTGCGCCTGAGACGACAGGCTATGGCTGTGCTCAACAATGTCTTTGAGCATGGTTTGCATCTGGCTGATGAACTGATTGACCTTCTCCGCCAGTTCACCAATTTCATCTTTGCGTTCAATGTTGACGCGCTGGGTCAGATCACCTTCACCACGTGACAGTTCTTGCAGGGCGCCGGACAGTACTTGCAGCGGTTGCAGCAGGCGATTAACCACCCAGGTGCTGGCCAGGGCAATGAGCACGTACAGAATCAGCGTCGCGATTGAAGTAAAAGTAATCTGGTCGCTGACCGACGCGTAAGCCATGCCGTGATCCACCACGATACCCAGCAGCCAGTTGGTGCCCGCAATTTTGCTCACGTAGATCAATTGATCATCGCGGCTCGGCCACTGTATCTGGCTGGCGTGATCTGCCGCCGCCAGTTGCTGCATTGTCTGTGCGGAAAGCTGCGGGTTGAGTTCGGTCAGCGGTTTCTGGCTCAGTTTTTCATCCTGATAGGCGACGATTTTATTATTACCGTCGACTAAAAATGCAAAGCCGTTGTTGTCGAGCTTGATACTCAACACTTGCTTGATCAGGTTGGTAACGGTCAGGTCAGCGGCCAACACGCCCTGACGACTGCCGCGAAATGCTTTGGCAAAACTGACCACGATACTGCCATCGAAATCCTGATAAGGTTCAGTCAATACTAAGCCGGAATTGGACATCGCATCTTGATACCAAGGGCGAGTACGAGGGTCGTAATCGGCTGGCCAGTCTTCACTTTTATCGCCGTAGGCAATCGTGCCATCGCTGAAACCAGCGTACACCGAGAGAAACTGACCGGCGTGTTTGGTCACCAGCAGTTCGCGGTCGGTGTTTTCGCCGCTGGCGATGCGGGATTCGTTGGCCAGCATCATGTCACTGCGAATCGACAACCAGTCACTGATATAGCGGCTGGTGGCCAGGCTGACGTTAGCCATTTCACTGTTGATGGATTTGGTGGTCTCCTGACGTAACTGACTGATGGAGTTCCATGCCTGCACGCCACTGACGATGGCGATGATGATCGCAATCGCGACCTGAATTTTGAATTTAATCGTATGTCTCATACTCTGCCCTTCCTGCCGGACAATCTCATCCTGCTGATAGAAATAACTGAAAATTAATCCAATAAGCGTGAATAGTTAATTTAAATTACTGAAATGCGGTTAATTTTAGTGATTGTTCAGCAAAAGCGTAAGAAATTATCGTGCGGATTAATTTGATCGCGATCGATTATTAATTGCTCAGCAACCCGGTTAATAAGGGAATTATGGACGAAAATTTCGAGCCCGTGACTTGTGTCCAATAAAATACAAGTCACGGGTTGACGTTTCAGCCGAGAATAGCGGCGGCGATGTAGACAATCGCCAGGCCAATGACACCGATGATTAAGCCGGTTTTGGCCATGTCTTTGCTCTGGATGAGACCGGTTGAGTAGGCGAGTGAGTTAGGCGGCGTCGATACCGGCAGAATCATCCCCAGTGAGGCGGAAAAGGCCACGACCACTAACAGGCCTTGCAGGCCGCCGACATCGCTCAGGCTGTTCATGGTCGCACCAATCGCTGCTGCGATGGGCATCAGCAGGTTGGCGGTTGCGGTGTTGGACATAAAGTTGGCCATGACCCAGCACACCAGCGACAGAGTGATCACCACCGACATCGGTGACAGGGATTCATAATTGATGGCGTGCGCCAGTGCTGTCGCCAGTCCGGTCTGTTCCAGACCAATACCGATCGCAATCCCCCCGGCAACCAGCCACAGAACATCCCAGTTGATCTGCTTGAGTTCTTCTTTGCCCATGATGCCCGTCAGCGTAAATACCGCCAGCGGAATAATCGATACCACGTAAGTGTTCATGCCGTGCAGTGAGGTGGTCATCCACAGCAAAATTGTGGCGGCGAAGGTAACGTAAACCACTACTGCCCGCCAGTTACGCTGGAAGGTGCCATCGAGTTTGAGCGTCATGGTCGGTTGTGAAGAAGGAAACAGTTTTTGCAGCAGGAACCAGGCAATCGTCAGTTGGATTAGCACAAACGGTAAACCCATCATCATCCACGACAAAAAGCTGATGCTGTTCTCACCGGTCAAATATTGTAGTGCGATCGCGTTGGGCGGTGTGCCGATGGGGGTGGCGATACCGCCAGTATTGGCTGCAATCGGGATACACAGCACCAGCGCCTTAATGCCGAGGTCACCTTTCGGTGCCGATGCGACAATCGGCCCCAACAGTGCCAGCATCATCACGGTGGTTGCGGTGTTGGACATGAACATCGAAAACACGGAAGTGATCAGCATCAGGCCGAGCATGATGTATTTCGGTTGATTACCAAACGGCTTGAGTAGCACGCGGGCGAGGTTGTTATCGAGTTCATACTTCGAGGCGGCGATGGCCAGTGCAAACCCGCCCATAAACAGAATGATGATCGGTGATGAGAAGGCGCTGAAAATTTCCGTGTAAGGCAACAGATGGCCGAGGTCATGGCCCTCGACAGGGGCGCGAAACGGATGTAGCCCTTTGTCGGAAATCATCACCAGTTCAAGGGCAATGATCAGAATCGAGGTGGCAAAGACGGGCACTGGTTCCAATACCCACAATAGTGCGGCCAGCAGAAATATCGCCAAAAGACGATGTTGCACCAGCGTGAGGTCGTTGATCGGAATGGCATCGATGGGCAGCATCAGCACCAGTAGAGGGAGCCCGAAACTGAGCGCGAGCCGCAGGAGAAGGCCCTTATCCAGAGTCTGCATAGCGTCTTCCTTGATGAATGAGAACATGACTGCAGACAGGGTAAAGCTTTGAAACAAAAAGGTCTTAGAGGGGAGACAAAGTTTTGCATTTTATGCGCCGTTCGCACCAGGAAGTGTGCAGAACGTCAAAAACAAACATCCCGGCCAGAGCCGGGATGTTCAAGCGATTAAGCTTTGTGCGCGTATGGGGTACCGAGCAGAGTCGGAGCATTTAGCTGCATGCTGTCATCAAAACGAATCGCGTCTTTCGCGAACAGGTTAATCACCGTTGAGCCAAGCTTGAAGCGACCCATTTCTTCGCCTTTCTTCAGCACCACAGATGTGTTGCCCGTCGCCGGATAATCCCAGCGGTAAACGGTATTGCCGCGCGGTGGCGTGACTGTACCTGCCCAGATCAGTTCGATGCTGCCAACGATAGTTGCGCCAACCAGTACCTGAGCCATTGGGCCGAATTCGGTATCGAAAATACATACGACACGTTCATTGCGGGCAAACAGATTTGGCACGTTTTCCGCCGTCAGTGGGTTCACAGAGAACAGATCGCCCGGTACATAAATCATCTGACGCAGGGTACCATCGCATGGCATATGGACGCGGTGGTAATCGCGAGGCGAGAGATACAGCGTGGCGAATTCACCGTCGCGGAATTCTTCGGCCAGTTTGGCATCGCCGCCCAGCAGTTCTTGGGCTGAGAAATCGTGGCCTTTGGCCTGAATCAGTTTGCCATCATTGATGGGACCAAACTGGCTCACGCAGGCATCGGCCGGGTGCGCAATCACATCAGCACCCTCTGCGACCGGGCGCATTCCTGGCTTGAGTTCACGCACGAAAAATTCGTTAAAAGTTTTAAAATGCTTAGGATCTGAATGCAATGCTTCGTCCATGTTGACGTTGTATTGCTTGATAAACCAGCGAATGATGGCTGTGGTCAGACCGCCGGCTTTGGCTGAAGCCAGTTTACCCATCAAACGGGTCAGGCCGTGTTGTGGAATCCAGTATTGCAGTCCAACTTTAATCTTGTCCATTGTAAGTCATTCCAATGTGTTTAATCTTTGGGCGCGGAATGTTACTGAAATTCGTTAGTGATGTCAGCATTTATCCCCGCAAGAAGAAAGACCGCTCTCGTTTTATCTCAAAGCCAAGAGCGGGATGTGATTACAGGTCCGCTTTTTTGTTGCGTGAATACTGTCGGTTGGCTTTATTCTCGGCCATGCTTTCGATGATACGGTGGTAGTTCTCAAAGCGAGTGGCGCTGATTTCGCCTTTGTCCACCGCTTCACGCAGCAAGCAGCCCGGATCATCACCGTGTTTGCAGTCGCGGAATTTACAGCCACCTAAGTAAGGGCGAAATTCGACAAAGGCTTTGGTAACGTCTTCCGCTTCTAAGTGCCACAAACCGAACTCACGCACTCCCGGTGAGTCGATCAGGTCACCACCGGACGGAATATGGTACAGACGTGCTGCGGTAGTCGTGTGCTGGCCAAGGCCCGAGTTTTCTGAAATCTCACCCTCTTCGACCATCTCTTCCAGTTCGGGCATCAGGGCATTCACCAGGCTGGATTTCCCCACTCCGGACTGGCCAACAAAAATGTTGGTACGATCGCGCAGCTTGGCTTCCAGTGCTTCGATACCTTCCCCACTGTTTTTGCTCACGTAAAGTACCTGATAACCGATCTTCTCGTACTCAGTGAGCCATTGTTGGTACAGCGCGCGCTTTTCTTCATCCAGCAGATCGACTTTGTTGAGCACCAACAGCGGTGCAATCGACAGGGTTTCAGCAGCGATCAGATAGCGATCGATGATATTCAGCGACAGCTCTGGCAACACGGAAGAGACGATCACCATCTGGTCGACGTTGGCGGCCACTGGTTTTAAACCATCGTAATAATCCGGACGGGTTAACACCGAACTGCGCGGTTCGACCGCTTCCACCACGCCGGAAATGCCCGCCATCGTTTCGATACCCGGACGCCAGATCACACGGTCGCCAGAGACCAGACTCTCAATGCCGCGGCGCAGGTTGCAGCGATGAATGGCCTGAGTTTCAGGATCTTCAATATCCGCATGTTGACCAAAACGGGTGATCACCAAGCCAGTTTTTGCGTTTTCCAGCATCGATTCATCCCACTGAACGGTTTCTTCCTGTTTCAGTTTCTTATGCTGGTTGCTTCGTACACGCCTTACCTGGCCTTTTGTCAGCTTCTTTTTCTTTGCCACTCTGTTCTACTTTCGCGTTGCAGGACGGGATGTACGACGCGTAATACGTCGCACCCGTCCGGTTGAAATCCTACTTACCAGCGTGAGCTGATAATTTGAATTGTACAGACTTGGGTATATAGTACCTGCTTTATCGGCAAACCTATATAGGTACTCCTCTATGTCTTTTAGCGATCAAAACCTAATCTGGATCGATTTAGAGATGACAGGCTTAGATCCTGAAACCCATAAAATCATTGAAATTGCGTCCATTGTGACTGACAGCCAGCTTAATATTCTGGCGGAAGGTCCGGTACTGGCGGTGCATCAGCCGGAATCTGAGCTGCAGAAAATGGACGATTGGTGTACCAATACTCACACCAACAGTGGTTTGGTTGAGCGCGTGCGTCAAAGCTCAGTAAATGAAGACGATGCAGTGGCGCAGACCATCGCGTTTCTTGAGCAGTGGGTACCTGCCGGTAAATCGCCGATTTGTGGTAACAGCATTGGCCAGGATCGCCGTTTCCTCTACAAACACATGCCGCGCCTGGAAGAATACTTCCATTACCGCTATATCGACGTCAGCACGATTAAAGAACTGACTCGTCGCTGGAAGCCAGAAGTATTGGATGGATTCTCTAAACAGGGCAGCCATCTGGCATTGGATGACATTCGAGAGTCGATTGCGGAGCTGAAATTTTACCGCGGTACCATTTTCAACATCTAATTTCCGGCTTCCATGCCGAATATCAGCTTGTTCCAAAGGGCGGTGAAAGAGAGTGTTGATGGTTAGTTCAGCACATTCTGGTTGTTGAATCGTCTGATTTGAGTGCTTTTTCATCAACTGAAAAAAAATTAGATTTTTTTCGCGAGAAGTTCTTGCATCACACAGAAATGCTCTTATAATTCGCAGCCCTAAACGACGGAAAACGTTGTTGATGCGACACTAGCTCAGTTGGTAGAGCGCAACCTTGCCAAGGTTGAGGTCACGAGTTCGAACCTCGTGTGTCGCTCCACTTTCTTGGTTAGAGTGGATAGCCATCATCGTGCTTAACGATGACACAATACGGACGCGGGGTGGAGCAGCTTGGTAGCTCGTCGGGCTCATAACCCGAAGGTCGTCGGTTCAAATCCGGCCCCCGCAACCAAATTCAGATTGAGTGCCACGGCATTTAATCTTTGCGACACTAGCTCAGTTGGTAGAGCGCAACCTTGCCAAGGTTGAGGT
>NZ_JACDWZ010000043.1:0-390 GCF_016464285.1 Vibrio sp. bablab_jr001 | reverse complement strand
GGTGCCCAACCTCGCGTTTGAGACCCTGTGGGTGCTGGCCAGCGGCGTGTTCATCATCTTCTTGTTTGATTTGACCCTCAAGCTGCTGCGCAACTACTTCATCGACGTGGCGGGGAAAAAGTCCGACATTCTGATTTCCTCCAAACTGTTTGCCAAAGTGATGGGCATTCGTATGGAGTCGCGCCCGCCGTCGGTCGGCGCCTTTGCGCGTCACCTGCAGGAGTTTGAGTCAATTCGCGAGTTCTTTACCTCGGCGACCATCGCCTCTCTGATTGACCTGCCGTTTGCGCTGCTGTTTCTGACCCTGATTTGGCTGATGGCCGGCAATCTGGTGCTGGTGCCGGTCGCCGGCGTGGTGATTCTGATTGTCTACTCGCTGCTGATTCAGGC
>NZ_JACDWZ010000042.1:0-1327 GCF_016464285.1 Vibrio sp. bablab_jr001 | reverse complement strand
GAGGAAATCAGAATGTCGGACTTTTTCCCCGCCACGTCGATGAAGTAGTTGCGCAGCAGCTTGAGGGTCAAATCAAACAAGAAGATGATGAACACGCCGCTGGCCAGCACCCACAGGGTCTCAAACGCGAGGTTGGGCACCACTTTGTCGTACACCAGGCGGGTGAACATCGGTGCGGCGATGGCAAACAGGTTAATCAGAACCGAGGCCACCAGAACGTCGCGGTAGATGCGTTTTGACTGCCAGATGGTGCCCCAGAACCAGTGACCGTGACGGGTCTTGAGCACTTCCGGTGAGCGTTCATCAAAGCGAAACTGCTTTTTGACCATAAAGTAGCGGCCGATGTAGCGCTCGGCGAGCTCTGCCAGCGGGTAGGCGACCGGCACCATGCCCGATTCGGCGGTGACGATTTCCGCTTCCTGCTTCTCTTCGTTGATGCTGCTCAGCACGCACGCTTCGCCGCTTTTGAGCAGCAGCACCACCGGAAACACCAGATGTGGAATGGCCTGGAGCGCTGAGCGGTTCTCTTTGGCGACCAGACCCGCACGCTCGGCGGCGCGCGGAAATAAGAAGGGCGTCAGCTTACCGTCGGAGAGCGGCAGGCCGTTGACCAGCGCCTCCGGCGAATTGGCGAGGCCGTAATAACGGCTGACGTATATCAGGGCATTGAGCAGCGTGTCTTGCATTCCGCGCATCCTTATCTATCCACAATAAAACCTTGGAACACATCGATAAAATGCTCCGACAGAAAATCGAGCTGCACTTGGGTCTCGACCCGTGACGCAATGGTGGTGACGCCCAAATCGTGCGCGGTGCGCGAAATGGAGGTGAGGGTAAATTTCTGCTTCTCGTCATCCAGGTGATGAGTGAAGAGGTAATCGAGTTTGACGTAATCCGGGCGGAACTCGTTGATGTAATCGAGCGACTGGAAGTTACGGCCGTAGTTGTCGACCCCAAAGCCGGCGCCTGCGCTGCGCACCGCATGACAGAACAGGGCGGTGTGGTGCGGCGCGTTGACAAAGCAGCTCTCGGGAATTTCAAAATGCAGTTTGTCGCACACGGTTTTGTGGCGCGCGAGCAGTTGGGTGACCCAGCGAATGAAGCTCGGCTGCTCGATGCTGCTTTGCGCGATATTGATGGCGAGGGTGTCGGTCAGCTCGCCGGCGTCGAGTTTCTCTACCATCGCCTGCAACACGTACTGGTCAAACAGGTGGCTGGCGTGCAGCTGCTCTAAGGCAAACAGGTATTGGTTGGCGCTGTAGCGCACGTTGTCTTTTTCAATCGCCGAGAACACTTCACGGTGGAACGTCTGGCCGTCGCTGTGGTT